>JBHJJE010000041.1:0-49509 GCA_050042865.1 Mastigocoleus sp. | reverse complement strand
TTTAGCGTTAACTTCCTGCTTTAGCGTAGCGACAGTATGACTACTATCGGGTTTGTCTACTCCACAGGCAATCTCGGTAGAGCTTACCGCTTGACTAGAACGAGCCGGAATATAAATTCCTTCAAACCATCGTTCTATATTTTTACTTGCGTTTAAATCTCTGTCCTCTGTATGACCACAAGGACAAACATAAACGCGCTCTTTCAAAGGCATTTTATGACGATGTTTACCGCAATTAGAGCATATCTGAGAACTAGGAAACATCCTATCTACAATTACTAATTTACTTGAGAATTTCTCAGTTTTATATTCTAATTGACGCTTAAACTCATACAGCCCACAATCAGCAATTGCACCTGCTAATTTATGATTTTTTAAAAATGCCTTAACGTGCAAATCTTCTATCTTTATAATGCTGTGGTTTTTAGCAAGATAGGTAGTTAATTTATGGATAGCGTCTTTACGAATATTAGCTACCCGTGCGTGTAATTTAGCTAGTTTTGAAACAGCTTTTTTACGGTTTTTGGAACCTTTCTGTTTTTTACTTACAGAACGCTGCAAGCGCTTCATGCTCTTACTCATTCGTCTATAAGCTTTAGGGTTTTTGAATACTTTACCGTTGCTGCAAACTGCTAACTCTTTAATTCCAACGTCAACACCAACAGTAGGTCTATCAGCTTTTACCGTAGGCTTTTTAACCTCGTATTTAATAGCGATAAACCATTTATCAGCAGTTCTTGAAATCACACAGTTATGTGTTGCTGTTACGGGCATTGGTTCGGCTAACCGCACCCAACCAATTGATGGCAATTTAACTCTTTTACCATCATTTTTAATCTTCGGTTTTGCTTTGCTTCCAGACTCTAAATAAAAGCTATCTCTACAACCTTTCTTTTTAAATCTAGGTTGTTTAGCTACTTTCTTAAAGCATCTATCCCAAGCTGTACGAAGTTCTTTCAATGCTTGTTGTGGAACGTTTTTGTTAGTTTCGTAATACCAAGGATTAACTGTCTTTACTTCAGCTACCAACTTTTTATGTAAGTCGATAGCTGATGGTAATTTAACTGTTTTATCTGCCTCACGTTCTACCAAAACATCCTTAATTAATGCGTTCGCCCAGTTGTAAGCATGACGCGCTACACCACAAGCTTTTCTAAACTGCGTAACCTGTTTATTATTGGGAATCAGTTCAACTTTGATAGAAAGTAACATTGTATCACCTCCGGCGACGCTGCGCGAACGACCTCCAATGATTGATTACTTCTTTAACATATGCCCATATCTACCCAGATATCAACTGTTTGGGCAGATTTTATGATGAATCTTGTACAGCCTTGGTCATATTATCTATGAGTTTTTTGTTTTTACGACTTCTGGAGCCATATAGCCTTGCAGAGAAAACAGTTATCAGCTCAACCATGTCTGTCACTAATTCTTGCTCAAAACTAAGTTCTTCATGGCTTTTATTGATTATTACCACTTCTGTTTCAAACTCTTCGCACATAGCAAATACAAGCTCTGAACCAAACCGTAGCAACCTGTCTTTGTGAGTTAAAACAAGTCTACCGATATCACCTTTCATAATTCTTTTGAGAAGTTTCTTTAATCCCTTTTTATTGTATTTAAGACCTGAGCCTAAATCTGATATAGTTTCAAACTCCCAACCATTGGAAGCACTAAAGGACTCTAAAACCTTGACTTGCCTAGCTAAATCTTCTTTTTGGTCGTGGCTACTAACGCGAGCATAATTAACAGTTATTCGAGAATCTAAATCTTCTGGGTTGCGTGGTGATAATCGTTTTACGTCAGTTATATAAAACCTTCTGTGACCGCTTGGACTTCTTTCGTAGCGTATCTTTCCAGCGTCCGCCCAACGTCTTACAGTTTTTACAGAAACTCCCAACTCCTTTGCAGCATCACCGATGCTAATCGTCATTTCTTCTTGATTGTCCATAATTAGTTACTATATAGACTACACCTAATTATATGGACAATTCGTAATATATGTCTAGATATGGGTAGAAATTAAGTTACAGTTTCAAGCCCCAGAGGTATCCAAACAATTATGCTATACCTATTGTATTTATTTTTATCTTGTAAGACTTCGCAGACACATTATGCTACAGATGGATAATGTAATTCTTATAAAATATATAAGTAAAATAAACTTGAAATAGTTTGCCTGGGATTGACAGGATATAAACTCATGATATGGCGGTTTTGCCTTCTTAAAAGGCAAATGTCTAAAATGACAATATATTCCTTCCTATGGTGAAAACACGAGTAGTACTAGCCTAGCCTCGAAACAAGAGGGTAAAATTTCATGGTAGATAAGATGCGGTGGGTAAATGCCCTATCAACTCGTCCTTCATTGGAAGCTGCGATCGCAGATGTAGTAGAACAAGCAACTTCTTCATTGAAAACTTCTGCTGATTTGGGTCTACTATTTATTTCCTCTGCTTTTGCCAGCGAGTACTCCCGTATAATGCCTTTACTGTCGGAAAAGCTATCTGTAAAGACCCTAATCGGTTGTAGTGGAGGTGGAATAGTTGGTACCAATTCTAGTGGGGAAACTAAAGAACTTGAAGATGAACCTGCTATTAGCTTGACTTTAGCTAGTTTACCAGGAGTTGGGGTCAAATCTTTTCATTTGAGGGCTTAAGATTTGCCAGATTTGGATAGTTCACCCGATAATTGGAAAAATTTAATTGGAGTTTCTCCTGAACCTACGCCGCAGTTTATTTTACTTTCTGGCTCTTTTCCCAATGGAGTTAATGATTTGTTACAAGGACTCGATTTTGCCTATCCTGGTTCAGTAACAGTAGGGGGACAAGCAAGCGGTGGGATGGGGGGTCCGGTTGTTTTATTCCACAACAATCAGATGTACCGTGAGGGTAATGTCGGAATTGCCTTAAGTGGTAACATCATTTTAGAAACCATTGTTGCTCAAGGTTGCCGACCGATTGGCAAACCTTATCAAGTCACTTCATGCGATCGCAATATTATTTTGGAGTTAGACCAACAGGTTCCATTGGTTGTATTGCGGGACGTCATTGCCGATTTAAGCGAAGAAGAGAGAGTTTTAGCACAGAACTCTCTGTTTGTAGGTTTAGCAATGGATGAATTCAAAACGAAATTAAATCAAGGAGATTTTCTGATCCGTCAGCTTTTGGGAGTAGACCCCAATGCAGGAGCGATCGCTATTGGGGATCAGGTTCGTAATGGACAGCGCTTACAGTTCCATCTCCGGGATGCTCAAACCTCAGCGGAGGATTTAGAGTATCTTCTGAAGCAATATCAAGAACAAAGTTCATCAGATGATTCAGCGATTGCAGCTTTGATGTTTTCTTGTTTGGGGAGGGGTGTGGGACTCTATGGAAAACCTAACTTTGATTCGGATTTGTTCAGACGTTACGTTAAAGATGTCCCTATAAGCGGCTTTTTTTGCGGTGGTGAAATTGGTCCGGTAGGAGAAAGAACTTTTTTACATGGTTTTACTTCTGTTTTTGGAATTTGCAGACAAGGTTCTTGAATAATTTGGGGAATTTAGTGATTGGTAATTAGGGGTCAGCTAATATTTAAAGTAGTAAAGTTGCATAATTATCAATTAGTTTGGGTGTTCCAGATGAAGTGATCGCACCATATTTTTTGAGATAATTATGTGCTGAGGATGGAAACTTTTCAGATTCAAATAAAGCGTCTCCATCTGCTATTGTTGACCAAAAGTCTCTTAGTGATGGTGCAAGTTCTTCAGCTTTTTCTAGGGGAAGATTCAGGGGTGGTGAAGTTAGGAATTTCACTAGAAAAGGAAAACTGCGATCGCCCATCCATTTACGGGAGGTTTGCTGTAAATTAGGAAAATCTGGAACTGACTTTACCCGATGGGACATCACCTGTAGCCAATTGTGACCATTGCGATCGCGGTGGTATTCAAATACTCTGTAAGGATGAGGATAGCTGACTAATGAACCTGTGGTGATATCATAAACTCCATCCTCGCAAGAAATATCTTGGACATGTAAATGACCTGTGAATACTAGTTTGACACCGTAACGTTTTAATATTTTGACGAGTTCTGGAGCATTATTAATCATGTAGCGGCTTCCCATTCCATGTTTTAATTGATTTGGTAAGTGCTCAACCGCATTATGATGTACCATCACTAAAACTAGTTCATTATTGCTTTGAGATAATACTTTTTCTAACCACTGCAATTGCTGCTGGTCTATCAATCCTAATTGCTTTCCTTCTCCATCAAAGTAATTAGAGTTTAAACCGATTAATCTTACCCCTGGCATCAACTGAGTAGTATAGTAATGCTGCTCTGTACCTATATAGCCGAACTTACGGTAGTAACTAGGAAATTCAGAAAAACCGATAGATTGCTCGTTTGGGTTCAATACTGGGACATCATGATTTCCTGGAACTACATAACTAGGAAATGGTAGTTTTGATAATTTTTGTTGCAACCAAGTATGATTTTCTGACTCTCCGTGTTGAGTTAAGTCTCCTGGTAGGAGTAAAAAATCTAAATTAAGTTGTAAAAGATGTTCTAAAACGCTCTCAAATGCTGGAATACTAACTTCCACTAAATGAAATCTACTAGGATGGTCCCAGATGGTATGGGGAAGTCCTATGTGTAAATCGCTAACTACAGCAAAACGAAATTGGTAAGTCATTAAAGTTAAATTTTTAAGTATGAGATTAAGTAGGAAATTTAATCGGTTGGGAATTTAATTCACTCAGAAAGTAGCTTTTATCAAGATTTGAATTCAGAAAAAATCAAATTTTCCTCCAAATTGCATCCAAATTTGCATTCAAATTTTCACAACAACTGTCTAGTTAAAGAATTTTTATCCTCTTTTTGATTTTGAGTATAACCTTTGTTTCATCTCCATACGTAAGTGTCATATCATTTAATGTTTGAGATATTATGCTGCTAGATAGATGGCAATTACTAATTTAGCGAAAATTGGGGATCGACAATATTATGTTCCTTATGTGGTAAAAACACAGAAGAGGCAAATATATTAAAGATTATTAAATAAGACTTATTAAATCAAAATCGCTGAATATAGATAAGCATTATGAATGAAAACTACCGCTCTATACTGCATAAGCGGCTACTATACTCATACGAGATTCATACAAAATTGACCTTGTATTGACACCGCATTGACCCCACATAAAAGAATCAAATTTTCTGAAAGTGGATTTTCACCAACTTTTACACTTGGTCAGTGCTGAATAATTTACTATGATAACTATTTATATGAAAAATAAATCTATCTGTCTTTTGATACAAATCTTAATAACTTAATATATATAATTTTTATCGTTAGAGAGATAAAAAAAAGGAATCTAAATAAAGAATTCCCATAAATTTCAACTCATCTCAATTCATTTACTCAATTCATTTAAATTAATAATTAACGTTATAAGGAGAACAAATTTGGCAGCAGTTAGAGTCCGTCAGCATGTCAATCCATTGTCAAACAAGTATCAGATTTCTCTTCAAGGTTTAGAATGGGAAAAAATTTACACTAATCCCCACCAACCCTTACTTCTCGACATTGGTTGTGCGAGGGGTAAATTTTTATTAAGCATGGCACAATTGCAGCCAGAATGGAATTTTTTGGGTTTAGAAATTCGTGAACCTCTAGTGACGGATGCATATCAATGGAGAGACAAGCTGAATTTAACTAACCTGCACTATTTATTTTCTAACACTAATAATCCACTGCAAGAATTACTTGCTTCTTTACCCAATCATGTTTTGCAGTACATAACCATTCAGTTTCCCGACCCTTGGTTCAAGAAACGTCACGCGAAACGACGTATGGTACAACCACAATTAGTCACAGAAATCGCCGAGTTTTTAATACCTGGAGGAACCGTATTTTTACAATCTGATATAGAATTTTTAGCGCAAGAAATGTGCGATCGCTTTACGGAAAATTCGGCTTTTTTTAGAGAGGGGGACGGGGAATGGTTAAAGGAAAATCCTTTACCAGTTCAAACGGAAAGAGAAATTGCAACTTTCAATAAGGAAGAACCTGTTTTTAGAGCAGTGTATAAAAGAAAACTAGATTAGAAAGGATTGCAATCTCTCCCTACAAACAACTTCATAACCAACTACATGTATTAAAATCTTATAATTTCCCTTCTCACCCTTCAATCTTCCCCACTCAGAATATTACTCTCATATAAGTATTTCAGTATAGTTTCTGTTTTTCTCGGTGTATTTTATTGCTATTAAAGACAAAGATATAAAGATTTTTTAAATTAGCAGTGAATACACAAACACTTACACGGGTTAAGCAGCACTGGTTAGACCTTCCGGATGGTGCATCAGAAGCACAGGTAAATGATATGTTCATTGTTTCTTCAGTCTTGGATGAATTAGGATTTTCTTTAAAAGAGCGCATCCCTCACTATAAGACTGATACAGGTGGTAATGCTGTAGATTATGCTCTACGTCGGAATCAAGGTGGTAATGAGTTTGTCTTAAATGGGTCTAATCCTCATGTTCTACTTGAGTTAAAAGGTAGAGATATTAATTTAACTAAAGGTTCTGCACAATATAAATCGACTGTTAAGCAATTAAAGCGTTATTTACTTGCTCCAAACTGTCAAACTGTACAGTGGGGAATTATTACCAACTCAGACCACATTCAGTTATTTAGAAAGCATGGAAAGGTGATTTTTCCTGCTACAGATTGTTTACAAATAACTGAAGATAATCTAGAAGATATAATTAGAGATTTTAAATCCAGGATAGAAAATACACCTACAGCATTAAAAGTTGCTATTTATAATAATAAGGGCGGGGTGGGAAAAACTACTACTACCGTAAATTTAGCCGCAATTTTAGCCCTCAAAGGTAAAAAAGTATTAGTTGTTGATTTTGACCCCAGTCAGCAAGATTTAACTAAATCTCTTGATATAAAACCTAGTGAGAAGGATTTCTATTCTTGTTTAGTTAATAAGAATAGTGAGTTAAAAGATATTATTCACCCTTACGCAATAAATTACAAGAAATTAAATAAGAGATTTACATTTGATGTTATTCCAGCAGATAAAAAACTCGCAGATTGTGGTGACGATGAGCTTCGTCAAGAGATTAAGCTATACAGATTAAACAAGCTTTTAAAAACTCTCGAATATAATTATGACTATATTTTGATTGATTCACCACCAAATTGGCGCTTCTTTAGTCAAAGTGCAATGTATGCATCTGATGTAGTTTTGATTCCCGCTAAACATAATAATATTTATTCCCTAGAAAATGCCGCGATCGCTATCCAAAAGTTTCTTCCTCAAATTCAGGAAAATAAAAAAGGTTGCACACCAATTGCTTTACCAATTTTCTTTAATGGTGAGAATAAAATCAGCGATGCACATAAAATTACTATGACTAGTGCAATCGATGACCTAATCAAAAAATTTACTAAAAATGAAAAATTTGATTTAACTCCCTATTTTTACCCTCTTTCTACGAAAGGAAGTAAAAACAAGGAAATATTTCATTTACCAGGATACGCATCTATATCTAATGCAGCTTTTGCTTATATCCCAGCTGTTTTCAAAGATAAAATTGCACGTACTTACTACTTAAATTTAGCTATGGAGTATTTTCTACAATGAGTAATTTAGACGATATCGGAAATTTAATGCATCTTCCTATGGATGAAATTCATCCTGGTGAGGGAACAGATGCATCTAATTATATAATTACAGCAACAGCCAAAACTCTTAGCAATTTAGGAGGACGTAACTGGGTTCCTTTGATTGTTAAAGAGGTTGGTGAAGATGAATATGAGGTAATTGGAAATTCATTAATTTATGCTGTAGCAGAAGCAGCAGGATTGGAGAAAGTTTGGTGTATCATTGCAGATGCAAGTCAAAATACTATTGAACTAACTAAGATTTTGTCGGGTGAAGTTATCCCAAAGATTAATCTATCTACTGCAACTAGAGATGAAATCAAATCTGCTTTAGAATATTTAATTGAAAAACCACTCAGCAGTCTTAAAGGTGTCAATTTATCTGTTGCAACAATTCGCATTTTTGAAGCTCCTAGAGAATCCTGGAAAACATTAGGAGAGATAACAAAATTAAAATGCGGTATCTCTAAAGGTAAAAAACTTGATGCTCTCAAAGAAGTATTTTACTTGACTCCTAATACTAACCTAAAAGAAAGTAACACAAAAAAAGCTACCTCAAAAGAAACTATTCAAATATCTACTCAAAAAATTTCTGAAGAACCTACTCAAGAAACTATTGAGAAAATGACTCAGGAATCTACTTTGGAAATACAAATTACTGAAAACCTGAAAAATATGACTAGTAAAGAGTTAAAAGCTTTAGCTAGAAAAAAAGGTTTATCGGGATATTCAAAGAAAAAGAAAAGCGAGTTAGTGGCAATGCTCAGCAAATGAAATCAATAAGTAAGTAAATAAAATTGGCTTTCGCCACTTCTTTACTGTTTCAGTGTAGTTTGAGATCTACCGTAATTTCTATGTTTTAAATCTAGTATAATATCTAGTTTAAAATATACTATAAAGAATCTTAAAAAATAAATTGATGTTGTTAGTTCTACAAATTTGTTACTAATTAGATTCTATCTATAGCAAAGATAACTGCAACATTCCTTATATGTATTATTCAAAACCCTAATACTTAGCTAATTAAAGCTAGGATAAAAATGAGCAGTCGTTATTACATGGCAAGGCAAATCACCGGTCTAGAAATAGACTGGTTTTTTTATTTTATTTTACTTATAAGATATATCTTAAATTTAACTAATAATCTAAACCTTGCAAACTACCTGGGGATAGATAACAAGTATCAAGTTTCTCAAATAGTCAATTTAGGAAGTACTTGGGAATGAATAGGAATAAACTTAATAAGAGAATCAGACAAACCTCCTGTCGTAGGAACACCGAAGATGGGTAGGTGCGTACCATTGCTCAATAAATATAACGATTTTCAGTTGATTCAAATATCTGACGGGGAAAGATTTACTCCGAACTCGCAACCTATAGGTAAAATTTTAGATAAAATTTCACATAAAATTTCAAGAATTAAGATATTATCGGTAGCTTAACAGTAAAAGTGCTGCCAAAGCCAATATCACTATCAATTAAGACTTCACCATGAAGTATATCTACGCATTTTTTGACTATAGCTAAACCTAAACCGGTACCAGGAATACTACCGACATTACTAGCTCGATTGAAAGCTTGGAACATACTTTGTTTCTCTACAAAAGGAATACCAATACCTTCATCTTTAATATCAAAAATAATATTTTTTTCCGTGAAAGATAGTTTAAATTGTATAGTACTTTCAGACGGAGAATACTTAATTGCATTAGAAATTAGATTGTCTAAGATATGATGCAATAGATTTTCATTACACCATATATCTTTGACTTCTCCAAATGTATTGAAAATCAGATCGATTTTTTTATCTAGTAAACTTAATTGCGCATCTTCAATCATTTCTAAACATATATTTCTGATATCCAAAAGCTCCATTTTGCATTCTAATCTACCAGAATCAGCTTTACCTATAAAGGAAGCTTCATCTAGGAGTAAAGCCATATTTTTGATTGCTGAACGAATAACTTTATAATGTGAAAGTTTCTTTTCGGGAGAAAGCTTTTCATCACTATTTTTCAACATTCCAGCTGCAAGTAAAATCGCATTCAGAGGATTTCGGATATCATGGGAGAGTATAGATACAAATTCTGATTTCAGTTGATTGATTTCTTTGGCTCTGATTAATTCCGTTGTGCGTTCTTGAACTTCACTTTCTAAAGTGTTATTTACTTCTCGTAAACTTTCTAAAACCTGCTTGCGTTCTATTGCATATCTTATAGAACGTGAAAGTACTTTATCATTTACTTGTCTTTTTACTAAATAGTCTTGAGCACCTTTTCTCACTGCTTCAACTGCAAGCTCATCATCGTTGGTATTTGTCAGAACAACAATTGGTAAAGTTGGTTGGGAACGAATTATCTGGGTGAGAGAAGATAACTTGTCGCTGTCTGGAAGTGTTAAATCTAATAAGACGATATCGTATAAGTTGGAATCTAAGTGTGGTGGTTGTTGGTTTTCTAATTCTTGGAGAGCTTCACTTAATCTTTGGACGTGAAATATATGAAAGTCTTGAAACTCATATTGCGTCAGTACTTCCTGTAACAACCTAGCTTCTGCTAGATCGTCTTCGACCAGTAAGATTTTAACTGAGCTTTCTACCATGTTTTAGAGTTTTTGATAGGTAATGAGGAAAGAATAAAAAAGAAAGAGGAAAAGGTAATATATTTGCGATTAATTTTTTGCTGAATTTTTCTATTTATGTAAGTCAATGGACAAAAATGTTTGTGTAATTATGACCAGAAGAACGCAATCGCAATACTCTGGTATTGCTGATTTATAAGTGATAGCTAAGGTTTTACTCCAATGATAAATATACAATTAATTTTGTCTAAGTACTTAAGATATGTTGTTTCTTGGAATTTGAATTTTTTACTTAATTCTTAACTTAATTCTTGACATAAGCTTTTCTGGAAATTTCTACTTTATGTCTGGTGTAATTATGATCACATTTCTGGAGGTAAAGTCACTAGGGATAACCAAAATTCTTCTATACCTTTGACAATTTGAAAGAGCTCGTTGAGGTTACGAGATTTGGTGATGTAGCAATTTACATGTAAGTCGTAGCTCTGGGATATATCATCTTCGTTGTGAGATGTGGTAAGAACTACGACTGGTATACGTTTCAGGATAGGATCTGCTTTTATTTCCGATAGCACTTCCCGACCATCTTTTTTAGGTAAGTTCAAGTCTAGTAAAATTAAGTCGGGACGGGGTGCTTTTTGATATTCTCCCTCATGATGCAAGAAAGACATAGCTTCTATTCCATCCTTGACATTTAGCATCTGATGAGGAATAGAGCTATCTTTTAACGCTTCTTGAATCAGTCGGACGTGAGCTTTATTGTCCTCTACCAATAAGATAATCTTGTGCTTTGTGTCCGTTTCTACGTTCAAAATTCCGTCCTCCTACTGGAAGGGTGAAGTAGAAGGTTGCACCTTCTCCTGGTTGTGAGTTGACCCATATTCTTCCACGGTGACATTCAATAATTTTTTTACAGATTGCTAAACCGATACCCGTACCTGGGTATTCATCCCGTGTGTGTAAACGTTGAAATATAATAAAAATGCGATCGCTAAATTTGGGATCGAGACCAATTCCGTTATCTTTAACATAGAAAAGCCATTTATCTTCTTGTCGAGAAGCACCAATTTCAATTTCTAGAGGTTTTTTACTACGGAATTTAATAGCGTTAGCGATTAAATTCTGAAATAATTGCATTAGCTGGGTTCCGTCAGCAATTACTGTGGGAAGTTCGCTAACAATATTAATATTTGTACCACTTTGAGTGATACGTCTGCGCAGGTTATTTGTAGCTTTTTCTAAAGAATTACTAACTTTGCTAAGTTGAAAGTCACCACTTTGAGTATCGACTTTAGAATAGGTTAAAACATCGTCAATTAGGGTCTGCATTAAACTCACACCCTCGACTGCATAGTTGATAAACTCGTCTGCATCCTCATCTAAGGCAGCTTTGTAACGCATTTCCAATAATTGCACATAATTGGCTACCTGATTGAGTGGTTCTTGTAAGTCATGGGATGCAATATATGCAAATTTTTTCAATTCTGCGTTGGAACGTTCTAAGTCTTGAGCTAGTTGGGCTAATTCGTCGGCTTGACGCAGAATAATTTTGACAATGCTTTTACGTAATTCTAGGGCAGCCTTTATTTCTACTTTTAGCCAGGGTAAAGATGTTAATTGAACTTGCTGTTTCCACAACTCAAATGATTTACGAGGACACAATTGGAAGTCACTGCTATCTTTACTATCTTGCTTAACCCCAAATGCATTATTTGGGTCTCCTCCCCAGTTGACGGTCTGAATTACTTCTGGTCTAAACCACAGTACATAATTACGTTGAGATATGGGAATAGCTAATAAACCACTGGCAACGTTTTTAAATTTCTCGGCATCAGAATATATTTGCGGTAAGGAATCTGTATAAAATACTTCCTCATCTACATTCCCATTCAACCAGTTTACCAAAAAATTGAGTTCTTCTATGGATGGTGTTTCGCCGATTATTCTCCATTTCCCTGCAAAACAAATAGCTGCACCTTGAGCATTCGCTAAGTTTAAAATATTGGGTTGATGGTTAAGCAAACCGTCAATAAAGCTGTCCTCTTGGGACATATATTCAACCAATGTAGATTGAATATGGTTTAACTGCATCTGATAGTCATAGTCTTCCGCTTCTTCCCTGGCTGAAAGTTCTGAGAATACTACTCTACCTAAAAATTCACAGGCTTTACGTAGTTCGTAAGATACATATTTGGGAGTTTGATGATGACAAGCAATTAGACCCCAGAGTTTACCCTCCTTCACTAAGGAAATAGTTAAGGAAGCACCTACACCCATATTATGTAGATATTCTACATGACAAGGAGAAGGACTACGTAAAATTGAATGAGTTAAATCGAGCGATCGCTTGATTTGGGGGTTAATTGCAGGTAAAATTTCGACACTTTCAGCTTTGGTATCTGGAATTAATCTGATCCAGTTGGATTTAAATAATTTACGTGCTGGTTTGGGGATATCTGATTCGGGGTAATGTAAACCTAGATATGATTCTAATTCTTCTATTTTCTCTTCTGCTATGACGCTACCGTGTCCGTCTGAATCAAATTTATAGAGCATGACTCTATCAAAGTCTGTGACTTTTCTGACTTCTTGAACAATAATTTGGCAAAAGTCACGGATATTTGCAGTTTCTTCTAGACGGTTTATAGAAGCTCTGGCAAGATTATAGAAGCTTAAAAAAGGAATATTTTCCCTAGAAACTGCTGGTTCTAGTTCTAAAACTAATAATCCTTGGGGATTGCGATGAAAAATTCCGTCAAGTACTATATAGTCATCTTGTCTTTTTCTAACCCAAATTTTCGTCGGGTTAATCATATCTAGACTGTCTTCAATTATCCCCGATTTAATTGTCTTAATTTGAAAAGGATCTAGCAAGTCTTCTAATGTCTTTTCTAATAAATCCGTTGGATTGATATCAAATACGAAAGAAATATTACTACTGACTTGTAATATTTTTAAATCTGGTTCTTGTAAAACCAGAATAACTCCGTGGGGTTGAATTTGACTAGATATATGAATCGGTATTTCGGTTAAATTTATTAGTTTAGAGTCGAGCAGTTCCAAATTAGTTTCCATCAGATTATTTCCTACTATCTACTATCTACTATTAAAAAAATACGACTGAGCCTGGCTATATTATGATTATGATATTGCTGTAACTTCTCTTTGATATGTTTTTGACGTATTTTTGATGTTCCATCAACTGGAAAGAAAATTAAGGCTGAATTTATTTAATGCCAATGATTTATCTTTATCTTGATGTTTTTCAATTTTTTGACTTCGCTTTATTTCTTTAATTGTTATCTAAATAATGAGTTTAGATAAATTAAAGTCAAAGTAAGTATTCAGGTATTTAAAAACCATTCACAGAGAATAGTTTCAAAATATAATGCAGTTTGTCAACATACCTTTAATCGCAATAAGGAAGGAAAATACAGGTGTTCCAAAATGATTATTGAGAATAAAGAATTGTGGCTAATCTCTGGAAATCATCATCAGAAAAGAATTATAAAGATTTTGGTATAACATAAATCCTTACCTTAGTTATCTTATTCCACGACCTATCTATTCAAAATTCAAATACGATTTCTATATGTTATTTTCAAAGCCTTCAAAGTACAACAAAAAAGATGATTTTTCCTACAAGGAGAAATCTAGGTTTTTGATTGTCACTAGTTTAACAATTAAAAGTCAATTATACACTTACGAAATATAACTATATTCCTGAGTCATAAATATTTTCTAAGTGTAACTATATTTAGTTATGTAAACTTTTAAGTAGTAATAAAATATTCTTTTAATATTGTAGATAAAAAAATTATGAGAATGGTAATAAAGCCGAATAACTAAATAAAAGAGTAAGAATAATAAATCCAACTCTTAAATCCAACTATTAAACCACATTCTTAACTTGTAAGCTTCAGGAGAAAGGGGTAAGGCTAAATAAATTGGCAGCCAGAAAATGAAAGCTGTAACAATCATAAACGAGATAGTAAAACCAACACTAGCCATCACTTTACTGTAGCTGCGCCAACATATCTCAACAATTAAAGCGATCGCTAAAAATGCAAACACCACAGCAGACATATAGTGATAGATAAATACACAACGGTCTACCTTTACCCAGGGTAACAAGTTAGCCACGTAATTAGTAACTAAATAAATCCCAATCCATGCATCTACTGAAAAAGTTGAACCATGAGGAAAGCGCTGGTTCTCAATCCAAGGAAAAATTATTCGGAATATCAAACTAATAGCAATTATTAATAAGGCAAAAACACCAAACCACCATAAAAATGGATTGCCCATAGCATGAACATCATATATCACTTTGACAGCATTGCCGGGCAGAGGTGGTCCTTTTACTAATAAAGGTTCACTAACAGTTCTAGCAGTTTGGTATAAATAAGCCATTGGTCTAGTCAATAATGGCCATTTATACCATGCTGCACAGTAAGGATGAACTGTATTGCTATTACCAATCAATTGAACGCCATTATGGAATAACCAAATTTGTCTATGGACTTCCAACAAACCCCTTTCAGTATTAAGCTGCAAGTGGGGAATCCATAAAAAACTATAAACTATTACTGGAATAACCCCCAAATAACTCAACATTTGTAAGAGATTTATTTGGGTCAAATTTTCAAGAGGAGTAGTCTGTTTTTTGAGATAATGAATATAGGTATGGTTACGCCCACAAATTAGACTATATAAGATAGAAAAAGCCGTTTTATTAAGGTTCGCAATATAAGTTTTCACCTCAGAAAAACTGATAATAGGCAACCAATAGATTAACCAACCAATTATCCACATCAGGTAAACTCCCAAAAGGAAGAACAAACCATTCCATTTCGTTGCAATTGAACAACCGAAAGTAATACCTGAAATAGCCAACCATCCCCCACGAGTATACCGTCTATTATCAAGGGCTAATAAAAAACACCACTGCCCTAATAATCCAAATATGACGATATATTGATTAATTAGAGCGTAACGAGACTCTACTAAAAAGATACCGTCAACCGCAGCAAACAGACCTGCAACTAAAGCAAAAGTACGACGATGACTAACTTGATAAGCAATACCAGCAATAATTAATGGTATAAAAGAACCAAACAAAGCATTTATCCATCGATAACTCCAAGGCGATCGCACTGCTCCTGTTAACTCATTCACCTCGTTTCCACCAAAGGGTAGATAATTACCTAACCACATACCAATAGCGATGATATATTTCCCTAAGGGTGGATGACCATCAAAAAATGATATCCCATGAATATAATTATGAGCAAATTTGGCATAGTAAATCTCATCAAATACTAGAGTATTAAATCGTTCTAGTCCCCAAAAACGTAGGGAAAGTGAAAGTAAAAATATGCTGGTAATTCCAATCCAAAACCATTTTTTAGTCATCAGCAATTTAGTTGTCGAACTTCAGAATCATGTCTATTTTGTACCTATTTGTCATCACTATATTGCTTTATTATAAATAACTATTGTTCTCACAGATATACTAAGCAAATGCCTCGGATAGAATTCCGTTGCTTTTGAGTAAGTCATACTAATATTTAATTATTAACATTTTATCTGTTGCTTTTAGCTAATAATAAATGATACATAACGATTGTAATTAAAATAACTAAATTCTATTATCTATAATAATTTAAATATAAATATTGTTACTTGATGATTAAGTACTTACTATTTCAACAAGGGTAAGTATGATTGCATTAGTTTATCTGATTAACTGCATAATTTGTCATTAAGAGCTAAATTAACAATACCCCTGCTTATTCATATAATCCCCTAGTAATTCAACAGCTTCATGGGATTCTAAAGAATCACTTTTCTAAAAATCGTTTTGTAATATACTGTAAATTAATTCCGATTATAATGACTTTTTATTCTCAGTAAACTACAAACAAAAAAATATTCAGTGTAATTTAGGACATAAAAAAATCAAAAAATAACCGTGTAGTAAATCCAACAAATGATTTTTTTTCAAAATTCTTTGCTATCACTAAACTTATATTAATCTCTAATATGAGTGGTGAGGAGAAGTTTAATTTTGGAACAATTTGCAGATGAAGCAAAAATGACCATTAAATTAGCAAAAGAAGAAGCTTGTCGTTTGAGTCATAATTTTGTTGGGACTGAAAGTATTCTGCTAGGAATTATTGCACAGAAAAAAGGGCTTGCACCATTACTATTAAATTCTCTGGGTATTACCCTGAACAATACTCGTATTGAAGTTGAAAAACTTATTGGTAGAGGTTCGGGTTCCATTTCTGAAGATATACCCTTTACCCATCGTGCTACTCAAGTTATTGAAAACTCCTACCGAGAAGCAAATCAACTACAAAGCGATCGCGTCAAAACCGAGCATTTATTACTAGCTTTAATTAACGAAGGAGAAGGGATATGTTTACGGATTTTAGATCATTTAGGTATTAATTCCGTACAAATTAAAGAGCGATTAATCAAACAAATAGAAAATCAAATTATCAAAAAACCAGCTAACTCTAATACTGAACCCCAGCAAATAAGTAAAATTACCCCCTTAAAGGAATTAACAAATATAGACAATAGAATTGACCAACTAAATATCATGTTGCAAGATGCACAAAAAATAATTACTGAAATAATAGACAGCAGAAATCAATTATCCTCACCTATTTTTGCAACTTCTGACAATATTGATAATGTTATTAATCACTTACCAAGTATCTCCTCATCCGAAGAAATAGACATCAAAGACCTCTTGAAGCAACTAAAATTAATTATAGAAGCCGACGAACGCCTAAAATCAGAAGATAAAACAGAAGCACTACAACAAATACTAGTATTAGCAGTTGCAGCCAGAAAGCCTACAGATAAAAATACCTTATCTTTTGCTAGAACTGCAATAAAGATTATTATTGGTACAGTTGCTCAAAGATCACCAAGTAATCAATTAGTCAAGGAATGTAAACGATTATTACCAATAATTGTTCAATTCTTTAATTTAAGATGATTTTTATTAAAATACAATTAAGAATAAAATGTCTTGCAGATGGGTAATATTTCATGAGTAATATTCATCTGCTGTTTTGTTCATCAAGTAATTGCCCTACTGTACGGTAAACTACCCTTTGACACTATATGAAATTATCTCTTGATTGTCATTTAGCATTTATGGCGAAGCGACGATGAAGAATAATTGATTCATTGGTTGCTTAACAGAAAAAGCATTAATATAGGGAGCAGTTATGGCGCAATATGACCATATCTTTCGTAAACAAGGAATATCTTCCACTATACTCACCCAAGAAGAAGCCGTAGTTGCGATCGCTGTAGTTACCATAGCTGCTGATGCTTCTTTAGATCGGGTAGATTCCTATTCTATAATTGATACTCTGTGGGAGTTTGAGGTTTTTGAAGAATACTCAGATGAAGAATTATCAAAAATAGTGGAAAAAGCATTAGCGATCGCGAACAAGGAAGGAGTAGAGATTTTATTTAATACTGCTTTTCAATATTTGTCTGATGAAATTATTCTCGATGCTTTTGCTGTCAGCGTTTCAATGTTAGTAAATGAGGAAACTTTGATTATTCCTCCAGAGAAATTACCACTTATTTATGAGTTACAAGCAGTTTTTGACCTAGACGATACGGAAGCAGAAGAAATTATTGATGAAGTAATTTCTATCTTAGAAGAAGCAGAAGAATTTTCCTTTGCTGATGAATACGAAACATTGTCTCTGAAAAATCTATCTCAGCAGTATTATGAGTCTCCCGAAGGACAATTTAAAGTTTATATTCCAGTGTCTGCAAATCAAGGTGGACAAGTACAAACACGAGAAGGTGTAACTGAATTTTCTGACGATAGTGGTACTTTACTCAGAATAGACTATTATCGTCTTTCTCAAAAGCAAAAGCAAGATATTAAATTAGAAGGTAAAGAAAAATATTTATACTCGATTTTAATTGAAAAATATGTACCTTTAGGAATTATTGCAAATTTACCTAATTCCCAAATTGAATATAGTGAGTATTTAAAAGAGTTTGTATTAGGATCTTATTATGTTTTAGTCAATATGCCCCAAGTCGTATCTAAATCTGTACATACTCATAATGGTAATGGAGCCAGACGCAACGCTTATCGAGGAATATTAGCTTTTATTAATCACGATTTCTTATATATAGTTAGTAAACAACAAAATGTAGTTACCAAGCTTAAAGATAATACCCTCAATCAAGAAGTCGAAAATATTAAGTTAGATATAATTAATTTTGTAGAAACTATTGAATTTCAATAACTAATTTCGATTTTCTTAATTGATTAGAAAAGATGGCGTTGCTGAATCAAAATATGAATTATAAATTTGAGTTTATTTTGAGAAGTTAAATTTAACGTTTTAATCGAGGTTTTGAATATAATACACAACTGTAAACAAGCATAATTCATTACCAAATTCAGCAACGCCGAAAATATAGATTAGAAAACGATGAAAATTATATATTGCTCAAAAGAGTCAGTTGCTACGCTCCAATTCCTGCATACCCTACGGGAAAGTTTTTAATGAAGAAAACTCAAAAGCGGTGCGACCCCGTGCTTTTTAAAAATATATATTTTTTATATATTTTTAAAAACTTTATTTTTAATAAAAGTTTAATTCCAGACCACTTCGAGCTTACTGAATCAATCTAAAAATCCGGGCTAGGTATTACCAAAATCCTCTCCACTTGACCTTCAAGTTACTTGAAGCTTTATAGTGCAAAAAAGCCGTTTGGATAAAGGAAGGATGTTCCGTATTGGTGAATTCTCTAAAATTGCCCAAGTACCAGCTAGTCTACTACGTTATTACGATGATATTGGCTTGTTTACCCCAATCAATAGCAACCCGGATACGGGGTACCGTTACTACAGTATTCAGCAGCTAACTCAACTCAACCGTATTCTTGCTCTTAAAGATTTGGGACTTTCCTTAGAACAAGTCAAGCGTCTTTTAGAAGATGAGGTTTCTCCCGATGAAATTCGGGGGATGCTGACTCTGAAAAAGGCACAGATTGAGCAAACCATTCAGACAGAAGCAATTCGTCTCCGAGCTGTAGAATCCCGCCTTCAGCAGATTGAGCGCAAAGGTACATTTCAAGACGACGATGTAGTATTGAAAAGTCTACCTGCTCAACCTTTCTTTTCATTGCGATTTACCTTTAAGGACGTAGCAGAAATCTTCGCAAGTATTTCAGAAATGAATCAAATTGTTCATCAACAGATCAAAGCGAAGTCCCTGGGTCGTTTTGTTGTAGTGATTCATAGCGAGTTCTATGAAGAAAAGAATTTGGACTTGGAGGTGGGATTTTTGCTCAATCACCATCTGGATATCACACTGTCATTATCTAACAACACATCAATGACTGTTCGAGAGCTACCCTCGGTGGAAACTGCCGTGACTGCTGTCCGGTTTGGTGGACCGGAAAATGGTCACTTATGCTACAGTGCCATTGGTACCTGGGCAGAAACTCACCAATACAAATTGATTGCTCCAGGTAGAGAAATATTTATCGTGCCACCAAAACCTGGTCATGAATCAGAAATGGTTACAGAAATTCAGTTTCCAGTGGAGGCTATTTCCACTTAAAAATTCAGAAATTCTCTGAGGTTTCTAACCCTTCTGATAATCCAATTAGGCATTGGCAAATGGATAACCATCTGTCACAAACCGTCCTAAATAATTTAACTTTATCAACTGTATTGAGATAAAACCATGCAAATTAAACAACAAGTTACCATTAACACATCTGCCGATCTAATTTGGGAAATTCTAGGTCCCCGTTATGATCGCGTGGCTGAGTGGGCTAGCAGTGTACATACTTCTGAAAAACGAAATAACGATGTCATCCCCCAGAATGCTCCTTGCTCAGGTCGCGTATGCGAAACCGACCTCGGTAGCTTTAAGGAAAATATCACTCGGTATGACGAAAGTAAGAAGATCATTTCCTATAATGCCCAGGGTGAGAAGATGCCATTCTTTGTCAAACAACTAGCTAATACTTGGACAGTTACCCCCATCACTAATAATCAGGCTAAGGTAGATATGTGCATGGAGATCTCGATTATGCCTGTATTCAACCTGGTGATGGGACCGATGATGCGGATGCAGATGAGTGGGGTTGCCAAGAAGGCGATAGAGGAATTGAAATACTTTGTTGAAAACAGTGCTCCTCATCCTCGTAAGTTGGAAGCTCAGCAAACGAATCAGTTGAACAGTGCTTTATACTGACCGGCGTTCCCCGGTTATTCCAGGCTCCCATCTGACACAGCGGAGTAATAATGACTAGACTTAAGGTGATTTCTGATAAAGAATATACCCAGGTTGACGAGTTTCGACTTCCCTCAACTCTCGAGACCTTGGTTAACAATGGTAAATTTTTTCATGTAAATCACCTAATGTTGGAAATAGGGTGTGAAAAGTGCCCTATTCCCAAGGTTGTTTATAGCTATACCAGACCTACACTTGCAATCAAACTTCTAGGGAGTTGGCTACCGCGGACTTTACCACATCATCAATTCATCTAGCTTTTTTCTTTATATTATTTTATATGATTCCAATCAATAACACCTGTAAAGTCAATATTATTTAAATTGAATATTACTGAACAGGCTACTTTTGAGAGAACTTTAGTAAAATTAGTCGCAAATCTGAAATAAGTATACATTTTTCATTCTTATGAAAAGCTTTCAATACCACATAGCTATCAATCAATGTAGACCCATCACTTTAATTTTCTGCAATCAATTCCTTTCATCTTATACTTAGAGAAATTGTATATTTTTTTATATTATTGTTAATAATTTTTGCTAGTATATAAACATTTGTTAATTTACTGTCTATGTGTAGATTACTTGCCTATCTTGGCTCATCCATCAGCTTAGAAAAACTACTTTATAAACATGAGCATTCACTAATAAATCAGAGTTATCAACCCCAGGAAATGATGTCAGGGACAGTAAATGTTGATGGTTTTGGCGTAGCTTGGTACGATATGCAGAAGCAAAAAGAAGCATTTACTTACAAGAGTACATTGCCAATTTGGAATGATATCAATTTACCTTCTATAAGTCGCTATGCTAACTCCGAATGCATACTTGCCTATGTTAGGAGCGCAACTGCTGGACAAGCACTAGATTTTAGTAACTGTCAACCTTTCGGGTACCAGAATTTGTCATTCATCCATAATGGTAAGATTGATAATTTCCGAGAATCTCTTTATAGACCAATACGTTCTACGCTAAATGATGAATTATACAAATGGATTAATGGAAGTACAGATTCAGAACATATTTTTGCCCTTATATTGCACGAATGGCAAACTAATGAACACAAAACTTTAGAGCAAGCTTTAGAAGTTACACTCTTAAAGTTGATAGATTGGGCAGAAAAATATAATACTTACATCTTAGCAAATATAGTCATCAGTGATGGTAATAAACTGATTGTGTCTCGTTTTAGCTCCATGAAACCAGCCCCTTCCCTTTACGTCTTAGCACAAGACAAAACAATTAGTGACGCTTTAGTCATAGCATCTGAACCTTTATTTGTCGGGAATTGGACTAGTCTCCCTGAAAATAGCATTCTGAGTGTGGGGAAAAACCTTGAAATCAAAATTCAGCAATTTTAAAAGAAGAACAGTTAGAAAAAAAACAGTTAAAAGAAAAACAGCTAGGAATAATATAGTTGTCAATAACGCGATCGCACACAGTACAATCAGAGTCAGCAAAACTAAAAGCGCGATCGCAACAGCATTAAATCAATGTCGGATAAAAACTTTGGAGATACTCGATAACCTAGATCAAAAGACTTTTTGTACCCAAGTCCATGATGATTTTAGCCCTCTGGGTTGGCATTTGGGACATATTGCATATACCGAATCTCTGTGGTTATTAGAACGCAGTGCTGGTCTTGCTCCCTCTTACCCTGAATACCGACAGTTATTTGCTGCTGATGGTTTACCCAAATTCCAGAGAAAAAATTTACCGAGTCCTATAGAAGTTCGTGGCTATTTAGATACTGTTCGAGACAGAGTAATAGATTATCTAGAAGTTGCTGACATCGAAAGACAAGAACGTTTATGGTACTTTGTTATCCAGCATGAATGTCAACATTATGAAACTATAAATTTTTTATTACATATCATAGCAAGTAAACATTTATACTCTATTGGCTCTCAGCTATTACACTCATCTTCTCCTACTCCATTAGTGTCGAAACCGATTAAAATTCCGGCTGGAGAGTTTCTTATGGGCAATAGTTCTCTTCATGCAGTGGATAATGAAGCACCAGTACATATAGTATACTTAGACACTTTTTATATAGACCCTTATCCGGTTACTTGCGGAGAATATAGATATTTTATAGAAGCAGGGGGATATGAGCAACCCCAGTACTGGTGCAACTCCGGCTGGAAATGGTTAAAGATTTCAGGGGTGAAACAACCCCTATTTTGGCAAGATGACCCTATCTGGAGCGATCACCCGGTTTATGGTGTCAATTGGTACGAAGCTAATGCATATTGTAGATTTGTAGGTAAACGTTTACCCACAGAGGCTGAATGGGAAAAAGCTGCTAGTTGGAATCAGGAGGCAAAAGTTCAGTACATTTATCCTTGGGGAACAGAATTACCAACAAGCGAGCATTGTAATCATAATGGCAACATAGGTGAAACAACACCTGTTAATCATTATCATAAAGGCACAAGTTACTACGGCTTATACGATACTCTCGGTAATGTCTGGGAGTGGACATCAACATACTTCAATGGCTATGAAAACTTCCAGCCATATCCATATAGAGGATATTCACAAGTGTATTTTGACCATCAACATCTGGTACTAAAAGGAGGCAGTTGGGCAACTAGCAATTACGTATTACGATGTAGTACTCGTAATTGGTATCATCCAAATATTAGGCAAATTTTAGCAGGATTTAGATGTGCTATGGATGGAGGTAAAAGGGTAAGACTAGAGGAGGGAGGATGATATTTTTTAATTTTAATTTTTATTTTAATTCCGATTTTAATTTTAATTCCGATTTTTATTTCAATTTCTCTCTATGCCAAGCCTAATAGGAATTGTAAGTTATCAGCTTGTATGAAATTTGGGCTGATAATTATACATTGTCACCGCTATAAATAATGATATTAAATTATTTTTTTATTAAAACTTGACAATTTAATGAGAAGATTCCAAAAGGATAGTTGAATCTAAGTTATTCCAAGAATTGAATAATAATAGCAGCAGTCACTTGTATTCAATTGTATAAGTTTACTGTTGTCTTTGTCTTGTCTTTAAATAAATAACCATCAACTAACTGCACCTAACCAACAATCGGAGGCTCAATGTCACTTTTTTCAACTACCAGCAGCAAGGTTGAAGAACGCTTAAAAGTAGAGTATCTAATAGAACCACAAACTACAATTAGTAATTCTGCTGGTAGTGATGTTGTAGAAGCATTCAAGAAGAGACCAAAGCTTCTTCCAGCTAAGTATCTATACGACGATCGAGGTTCGGAACTATTTGAGCAAATTTGTGAATTACCGGAATATTATTCTACTCGTACTGAGGCAGAAATTCTCAAAAAGAATGCCCATGAGATAGCTAGAATTACTGGTGCAGCGGAACTCGTTGAGCTAGGTAGTGGAAGCTCTACTAAAACTCGTATCCTTATAGATGCATATAGTAATTTAGGTGGTAAATTACGCTATTTACCAGTTGATGTGAGTGGAGGAATTTTAGAAACCAGCGCTAGGGGATTGCTAGATGACTTTCCGTATTTGCAGGTTCATGCTTTGGTAGGAACATATGAATCGGCATTATCTAATCTACCACCCCTAGAACTACCAACCAGAATGATTTCTTTTTTGGGTAGCACAATAGGGAACTTACCTGATGCAGAATTTGATGCTTTCTTGCATTTAGTAAAAAACTCTTTGCAAAGTGGGGAGTATTTTTTACTTGGTGCAGACTTGCAAAAACCTAAGCATATTGTAGAACCAGCATATAACGATAGTCAGGGAGTGACTGCGGCATTTAGTCTTAATTTATTAGACCATTTAAACTGGAGATTTGACGGTAATTTTGATAAGGATAAGTTTGAATTTTGGTCATTCTACAATGAAGCAGAAAATCAGATAGAAATGCATATCCGCTCTTTGAAATCTCAAAGTTTTGAATTACGAGTTCTTGATAATCTAAAAGTCGATTTCGAGGAGGGTGAAACTATTCGGACTGAAATTTCTCGCAAGTTTAACCTTGACTCCCTCAAAGAACAGCTAAAAGTCAGAGGTTTTACAACTGCGCAAGCATGGACTGACAGCAAAGATTGGTTCAGTTTAATTTTACTACAACGAGATTAATTGATATTTAGGGGGAATTTGAATATCTGAGTAACTAGAGAGTTGAATCGCTAAGATAAGCTGAGGGGGTGAAAAAATCTATAATCCATAGATAAAGTAAGAATTTTAAGCAACTATTTCATAAACATATAATCATTACTTTTAGGTTTTATTGATTGTATTCTCAATAGATAAAACCTAAAAGTATACTTTTTGATTTGCTTAAGGTTGAAATTCTAGTTTTCTGCTTTTTAACTCAATCTTTTGTAATCTTTGTATCGGGAGCTTTTGAGAATATATTTTCACACTTTTAGTAAGGCAAGTATTTGCTTGTACTTGCCTTAGAGGGTCTTTATGAAATATTTCTAAAATAGGATGTGTTATGGTTATATAAGGATGGAGCAAGCACACCATCTTTACTTGGTGCGATCCATATTAAATATTATCGTCAAAATCCAACATTACTGTGGGTAAGGGCGCACCCTACAAGAATTTTATTTTTTATTTATAAACACACTCTTAGCTTTACTTAATGACTGTCAAGATAGTTAATAGGAAAGAAAATTGCTCCCGTCAAGTCTTTATGTTACGGGTCAATCCCTTAACATATATTAGACAGAACTGAAGCGATGGCACAGTAGTGCCTAACCATCATAGGCGATCGCTTTATTTCTTCCTTTGGTAAGTGAAAGTAAAGAACTTTTTACATATTGGGTGAAATTAAGGTTAGTGCTTTTGTTTTGACTGAATTTACTCTCACAATTAATAAATAATAAATCTTTCATCAATTAATTATCAAATAGTTTTTCTTTTCTGGGCGATAATTAACTGCTTCAGATTCTGATCTTCTTTATCGGGGTTGATCGTTGATATTAAATAATATTATGCCATCTCCTTGTTGAAAAGATGGTTGATTTAAAGGTTCTTCTCCCAACTTGATAATTACCACATCTTTTTCTAACTGCGTCTGTTGTCCGTCGGCGTTTGCTGGCATTATAGAGTATCCACGAGTACCATATGCAGTGGGTATAGAAAATTCTTGAGTAATACCCTTGAACAATGCAGGCTGTCTGTATTTCTGTAAGCTTTCTATAAAGGCAGAGTCATCTGTAATCGAATACTGTTCAATATTTTTAGGTTTTGTTTCTAACAGGCTGCTATTCTTAATTCTGACTCTGGTTGTTTGTGATAAGAGGGAGTCTACCGGGAGCAGTAATTCAGAAGCAGCAATTTTAGATTGCTGTGCATATACAGGAGCCACCATCAAGCTTGCGAATGTGACGGTACCAGCTATCTTGAAAAAATTTGCCAATATATCTTTCATCAGAAACTTGGATATAATGCTGCATTATAAATATATATTCTTATTTATATTACACCCATCTATGAAATGGTGAGAATCCACAGACATAAATAAAAATATATTCTTCCATATCAAGTATAAGATTAGATATGGAAGAATATATATCTAGGAGAGAAATATTTTTTTGAATCATTACCTACAGAAGAAATGAAACTGTTTCTCATGGTACTTAGATATAAGTAACTAGAACTGTAAAATATTGGTAGTCAATAAGGTCTGATCAAAGATAAATTATTTACTATGAGTAATAATTATATATTTAATTTTACGTAATAATATTCAGTAAATTTGACTAAATGTTATTGCCGTAAAGTTACTGTAAATGAGTAATTTAACTGATCTTTTTTATATTTTTTAGATTTCTAGTAAATTAGATATCCAGAAATGCTAATTAATATTTCGGGAGCATATTTGCCATAAAATTTAAGATACTTACTGCTCTGTTATACCAAGGCATAGATATATTTCTTTTTTCTGTATCCTATCCTCAGCAATCAAAATGGAACACTATATAAGGATTATATGAGTTTTCGGCTATTTGAATAATACTTGTACGGAATTTCTCTATAGTGATTGAATTAATTATTTATAATTAGTGAACTAAAATTTAATTTTTGGTGGATTCTCTTGCTCAGAAAGCAATTCTACTGAAAGATTATATATATGAATCTATAAAAACGCCAGCTATCTATAGCTTTAAAATTATGCCAGGAATACCACAAAAATCAGAAAAAACTATAGAAGAAATGACAGGGGAAAAACTGTCAGAAGCGAAAATGCATGATGTCTTACTGTTGGTAGAAAACTTGGTTGTGAGGGAAGAATATAATATTCGACATATTATAGATTGCTTGTATGATGTAGGCTCAAGTAATCTAATTGATGCAAAGATTCGCTCCCGCAGTCTTAAAGGAATATCCAAACTAATTATAAGGTTATCAAAACCTGCTTTTAAGATAGTTGCTTGGCGTTGGTTTAAAAAAAATTGTCCGCGATTAATTACTAACTGGTTACACAAGAAGGTGACTTTTAAGGAAGAAGCTAAACCTTCTTTAGATAATATGATAGAGTCTGAGACTCCACTCCCAGAAAATTTCCTCACAGATGATATCCACAATCAGCTTGTTATAGCTTCTAAAGGTTCTGCTACTTTTACTCCCTTAGCTATGGATAAGGTTAAGATGAATTCTTTCAGCCATTTAGAAGTTCAGCAACGAGAATTTCAGTCTCTTCACTTTCAGATTAGAGTATTGACCGGAGTTTTAGTTGGTGCGATCGCGGTTTTTAGTACGGGTTTTATTTGGTTGGGATATAGTATTAAATTTGAAAGAGCACAAAATCAAAAAATTGAAAAGGCTGATACAAGGGAAAGACCTATGAAAGCAGTATACTCAACAAAAGTTGAGGAAAAGACAGGGGAAAAAGAATCACAATAATACTTCTATTTAAAGAGTTGATAGTAATTTTTCAGTAGTTATCCATACTTTTTATCGCTGCTGAAGAACTGTTTAAGAGTTAGTACAAATAATATCTATACAAATATAATGTTTAAAAAAACCGATTTGAAAAATAAATCGGAACTTCTTGCTATACTTACTTTTAGCATAGGAGCCTGGAATGAGTTCAGAAAGGCTACTATATATCCCCATAAATTGGATTTAGACTTAAGCGGGGTAGATTTAAGCGGTTTATGTTTGAGAAAAGTAAATTTTAGGGAAGTAAATTTAAGCGGTGCAAATCTTAGCGGTGCAGATTTAAGAGAAGCAAGGTTTTATAAAACTAATTTAAGGAATGCAAATTTGAGCGGTACCGATTTGAGTGGTGCTAACCTTATGGGTGCTATCCTTACAAGAGTTAATTTACAAGGTGCGATATTAACCGGTGCAAACTTCATAAACACTAATCTATCTGAATTTGATTTTAGCAAATTCAACTTAGAGAAAATAAACTTTAATAAAGCTAATTTAAAAAAAGCTAAATTTATCAAAACCAGGATAAATAATTGTAAGTTTATTCAAGCCAATTTAGAAGCAGCCAATTTTAGTCAAGCACAAATATCCCAAGTTACCTTCAAGCGATCGCATTTAGCAAAGGCTAATTTCCACAAGCTGGATTTGCAGGGTATAAATTTTCATGAGGCAGATTTATCTTATACAGATTTTACTGACGCAAATTTGACAGAAGCTATTCTTAACCAAGCTGATTTACATCAAGCCCAACTTCAAGGCACTATACTGAAAAAAGCCAGTTTAATTGGTGCTTATTTACTAGATACTAAACTCAATTGCGCAGATTTAACAAGTGTTATCATCAAGCGCACAAACTTAAGTAGATTAAATTTAAGCGGTTCTAATTTGAGTAAAGCCAATCTTCAAAGCACTAATCTCAATCAAAGCAACCTAAAATATAGTAATCTCAGTGAAGCTAAACTAAGTTTGGCAATTTTACAAAATACCAGCTTAGAGAACGCCAGATTAGTAGGAGCAGATTTGAGGATGGCGATATTATGGCACGCAAACCTACAAAATGCCAATTTACTAGGTGCAGATTTTAGGAGAGCAGATTTAAGCAATGCGAATCTCCAAGGAGCAAATTTATTCGGAACTGATTTACATGAGGCACGTTTGAGTAATACTGTGATGACAAATGGTCGGATCAATCAGAGCAAAAAGTAGAGTAAACAACTATTTTTTTCAATATATTTTATATGTTTTATATATTTTATTTTATATACAACTTAAACCCATTTTTTTTGTTTAACAGAGCAGATAAAATATAATTTTGATAAAAATTACTCCGTAAAGATATTGACTAAGGATAGAGTTTATATACAGTACATTATATCTTTATAAATAACTCGATTCTAGGTTAGAATTAGTAAAATCACTGTTACTAATCAATTAACGTATAGTAATTAAGACTACAAGTAGGTTTTGCATGAACATAGAGGATTTAGATGTTTTTGAGCAGTGGTTCGATAACATAGATATTGCTTTTTGGGTATCTTCTCCTGATGTTACCAAGTACTGCTATGTAAGTTCTGGATATGAAAAGATTTGGGGTAAAACCATCGCTTCGCTGAAACAAAATCCCCATTCCTTTATAGATGCAGTTCACCCTGACGATATTCAACGCATAACCAACACAGGTGTTGGTGTAGAAACTTGGAATATGGATGAAGAATATAAAATTATTCGTCCTGATGGAACAATTCGTTGGGTAAGGCATAGGACTTATCCAATTTATGATGGATTGGGTAAGGTTTGTCGCATAGCAGGTATGGCTGAAGATATTACTGAGCGTAAGCTTGCACAAAAAGAACTAGTTGAAAGTGAGCAAAAATTTCAACAGTTTGCAAATAATGCTGAAATTGTATTTTGGATTTGCGAACCTGATGTAAGTAAATTCCACTATATTAGTCCTGGTTATGAGAAAATTTGGGGTAGGGAATGCACTCAAATTTATGAAAATTCCCGCTCATTTTTAGAATCTGTTCATCCCGAAGATTTACAGCGAGTTATGGAAGCTGCTGTTGGGGAAAAAGCTTGTTTTATGGATGAACAATATCGGATTATTCGACCTGATAATACTATAAGATGGGTAAGAGATAGAACTTATCCGATATATGATCAAGAAGGTAAAATTTACCGGATGGCTGGTATTGCTGAAGATATCACCCAAATTAAGCTCGCTGAAGTAGAAACTTTGAAAGCATTACAGCGAGAACAAGAACTTAGCGATGCTAAATCTGATTTTATCGCTACGACATCCCATGAAATTCGTACACCATTATCAGTTATTCAGTCTTCAATTGATATATTAAAACATTGTAAAAAAACTCTCACAGAAGAGAAAGAAGATAAACATTTCCAAAAAATTGAATCAGCTATTGGAAAAATTACATCAATTATTCAAGATACATTATTGATAGCTGAGAATGAAGCTAGTTCTCTACAGTTTCAACCTATTGCAGTTAATTTAGCAGAACTGTCTCAAGAAATTATTGCTTCTTTTTATGATGATACTGGAGACTCTGTGCAAATTGAGTTTAAGGTCTTAGGAAATGCAAGTCCAGTAGCTATGCTTGACCCCAAGCTCATCAATCATATCTTAAATAACCTAATTGAAAATGCCATCAAATATTCATCACCCCAGAGTAAAGTCCAGGTGGAATTGGAATTTTTATCAGACCAGATAGTATTACATATTCAAGATCGAGGTATTGGTATACCCACTGAAGATATACCCGATATTTTTAACTCATTTTATCGTGGAAGTAATGTAGATAATTATTCCGGTACGGGATTAGGACTTGCAATAGTTCAGCGCTGTGTTAAATCACACGATGGTGAAATAACTGTTAGTAGTGTTCTTGGTGAGGGAACAAGGTTTGATATTGTTTTTCCCAGGTAGTTGGGTGAGTAAGTAAGTGAGTAGGTAGTGATGAATGTAAAGTAATTTTAAATTTAACTCTTTTAATCTTACTCTTTTTCTAGTGAACTATATAATTGGGTCTTCTCTGGTGATGATTATTTTTCTGAACACCAACTCCGGAATTTTTTTGATTTCTTCCTTGGTATTTTTTGATTAGATTCATAGTTCGTTGATATTCGGCTGTTTGATTTTGTTGTTGGAACAAGTCAGCTGCTTTACGTAAGTCTGCAATAGCTGCTTGTCTGTTTCCTAAATTATATTGTGCAAGTCCCCTATTTAAATATGCCTTACCAAATTTAGGATTGATTGCTAGAGCACGATTGTAATCAACTATTGCAGTTTTATCATCTTTCAAACGATAATGAGCAAGTCCTCGATTTAGATAAGCAAGGTCTAGTTTGGAATCGATTTCTAAAGCACGGTTAAAGTCATTAATTGCCTTCTTTTGGTCACCTAAAGAAGAATAAGATAAACCCCGATTATTATAAGCTAAAGCAAATTTTGGATTAAGTTTTATTGCCTGATTATAATCAGCGATCGCAGCTTTATGATCTTTTAAGTAGTACTTGGAAAGTCCCCGATTAAGATAAGCTAGGTCATATTGGGGATTGATACTCAATGCTTTATCATAATCAGCGATCGCTTTTTGTTGGTTACCCAGACGGGAGTGGGCTAAACCTCTGTTATTATATGTGGTGAATGATTGAGGATTAATGGCTAGAGCTTCGTCATAGTCAATGATTGCAGCTCGATTATTTCCTAGACGATATTGAGCTAAACCACGATTATTGTAAGCTTTATCTAATTTAGGGTTAATCTCTAAAGCACGATTTAAATCTTCAATTCCAGCTTTGTGATTTCCCAAATCTGATTTGGCTAAACCCCGATTCAGATAAGCTAAATCAAATTTGGGATTGATACTTAAAGCGCGATTATAATCTTCGATTGCAGCGTTAAGTTCCTTATTACGATAGCGTGCTAAACCCCGATTGTTGTATGCTAGAGGATAATTAGGATTAATTTTTAAGGCACGATTGTAATCTTGGATTGCTCCTTGTTGGTCTCCTTGTTCTGATAAAACTAAGCCGCGATTATTAAAAGCCTTGAGAAAATTGGGATTAATCTGGAGTGCCTGATTATAATCTGCTAAGGCTTCTGGATAATTTTTCAAATAGTAGTAAGCTAAACCCCGGTTGAGGTAAGCTAAGTCAAATTTGGAATTGTAATTGAGTGCTTTATTATAATCTTCAATTGCAGCTTCCTGATTACCTAAACGAGATTTAGATAAACCACGATTATTGTAAGCTAAAGCGTATTTAGGATTAATTTTTAGAGCTTGGGTGTAATCTTTGATTGCAGCTTCTTGATTACCCAATTCCGAATATGCTAAACCTCTATTATTATAAGCCCCAAAGTAATCAGATTTCATATTAATAGCTTCAGTGTAGGCTGCGATCGCTCCTTTTAAATCCCCATTTTTATATTTATCAGCACCACGAAGGAAGTAGTTATCAGCTTTTGGTTTTGTACTTCTAGCAACCTTAGGAGGGGGTGCTACCTTCACATCTACCCCTGTATTGCTTTTTGCTGCAATACGAAGAAATGTATTGATAGGTATTCCTAAGTTAAATCCTGTCTTCACGACTATACCAGGATTAATACTGTTAGTTTGAAAATTCTCTGCGGTATCTCCTCTACCGTGGATACCCACTAGTTCTCCATTTTCATTGATGACTGCTCCACCACTCATTCCCGGTAAGGTATTATTGCTATAGGCTAAAGCATATCCATCTCTGAGGGGTTCGGTTGCATTAGCGTTGACAATTCCTTCGGTGAATAAGTAAATCGAGCGCGAGATTGCAGCTTTTGCTACGGGGAAACCAGCGACATAAACCCTATTACCTTCTGTGGTTTGGTCTGAGTTTCCAACTTTGGCGGTAGTATAGTTTTTATTACTTTTAAACTGAACTAGAGCCAAATCTACATCTGGTAAAGTCTTAATGGTACTGCCATTGTAACGTTGACCATCCGCTGTGACGATTTCATATTTATTGGCTTGAGAAACTACGTGAGCAGCAGTCAAAACAGTGTATGTTTCACCTTCTTTTTTGATTAATACCCCACTTCCTGGGGATTGGTGAGATACTTGTACAGTAATCGATTTGGCTATTTTACTAATTTCAGTAGAAGGTAATGCTGCTCTTCCTACTTGAGATTGAGCTAAGACAATAGATACTCCGAATAAAGCTGGTATAACTGTGGAATAAAAATTCATTTTTTATTTTTACTTTTTACTTAAATAATTTATGTAAACAGAGCTTGCATCAATTTAAGTTTTAGAAATTTTCAGATTTGATGAGTCTTAGCATTTCTGGGTAATTTTTCTAGAAATCGACTATTATCTGAATGACTACACTTATTGACGATGGCTTTCCGTAAGTTTTAGATTAACTTGATTCATGAGTAAGGATATTCTTGAATTATCTTAAATATTGCAAAATCAGCATCACTTCATGAATAATTATGATAATGTTTCCTACAGTCCTACAAATAGATAAATACCAGCATTTTCAGAGTAATTCAATCCCCTTTTATTAAAGATTTGAAAAAGGTTAACAACCTTAACAATCAGTCAACAGTATTAAATTTTACTCGATGCCCCTATTACAATAGAGCGGGAATAAAGTACGGATTAAAAAATCTCTAAAAAGCTTTATAACTAGCTTTTGTACTTTATATTCTCTGACTTATAAATAGGGAACGGAAAATTGCGACTTACTTGGGGTGAAAAGGTAAAATTTTTCTATTGAGACTGACTTCTAAGTAAGTAAGAAGAAAAGAAAAGAAAAGAAAAGAAAAGACGAGAGAAACTCAAGCTACTGTTTCCAAAATGGCAAAGGAAGAATCATTAATTAAACTAGGTTCCCCAAAATAATATCCTTGAGCGTAATCAACTTCCAAGTCTTTAAGTATATCAACAATATCTTTGTTGACCGCAAACTCTGCAACAGTTTTCACCCCAATAGCTTTTGCTAAATAGTTAATTGCCTGTACCATTGCTTTAGTTACGGTTTCACTATTAATCTCTTTAATAAAAGAACCATCTATCTTCAAGTAATCTACCGGAAGATTTTTAAGATATGTAAGTGAGGACATTCCTTTACCAAAATCATCTAGAGCAAAACTACAACCAATAGACTTGAGAGAATTTATAAAAGCTGATGTTTGGGATAAATTTGTAATTGCTACTGTCTCGGTAATTTCAAAACAGAACATGTCTGGTGGAAGATTATAACGCTGAAACTGTTGACATAAAAAGTTTAAAAATTGGTTATCATTTAAAGATGCACCAGAAATATTGATAGCAAAACAGATATCTCCCCAACTTTTAAATTCAGCATCAGCCAAATAGCGAAACAGATGATCCACTACCCAAGTATCAATTCTCGGCATCATTGAATAAAGATTTGCTATATCTAGAAAAGTTTCCGGTGATACTATTTGATTATCTTCATCTAATAATCTAAGTAACACTTCATGATGAATTTTATCATTACCTTTCTTCAAAGGGATAATTGGTTGAGTGTATAGACAAAAGTGATTTCTTTCTAAAGCTTGACGCAACTTTTTTGCCCATAAAAGCTGATAATTCTTTCTAGACTTTTCTCTAGACAAATCATGCTGATAAATTTGGATGCGATCGCGTCCTTGTCCTTTAGCTAAATACAAAGCTTGGTCTGCTGCTTCTACAAGTAAAATGGGGTTATCTTCTTGGGTAGGAATACAGCTTGCAACTCCCATACTAACTGTGACAGATGAAGATACTGAAGAGCTAGTGTGGGGTATATTTAACTGTTTTATTTTTTTGCTAATAGCTTCTGCAACCTTTAAAGCTCCCTGGGGTGGAGTGTAAGGTAAGATAATTACAAATTCTTCACCTCCGTATCTGGCAATGCAATCTGCTGGACGTTTAACAATACTGCTAATTGCATCAGCTACTGTACGCAAGCATTCGTCTCCTGCTTGGTGCCCATAACTGTCATTATAAGCTTTAAAGCAGTCAACATCACACATGATCAAGGACAAGGGTGAAGGAATGCGTCGTAGACGATTCCATTCTTGAAATAGTTGCTTATCGAAATAACGACGATTAAAGACTTTTGTTAAAGAATCGCAAAGAGCTAGTTGCTTTAATTCCTGATTTGCAGTATTGAGACTTTTATACAATCTTGCTTGCTGTATGGCTATTGCTAATTGATTTACCACACGTTGAACAAACCCAATTTCTTCAGAAAACCATTTGCGACTTGTTTGACATTGATGAACTGTCAAAAATCCCCATAATACACTTCCTACTCCAGATTGATGGTCACTTATGGCGTTTTTAAAAAGTATAGGTATGTTAAAAGTTGCCTTTACATCAAATTCTTTTAAGAAACTACGATATGAGTCACTAATATCAGCAGTTTCAATATCCTTTATTTCCTGGAACTTTCCTTGTGTATATCGTATCAGTTCTTCGGTTTTATTGATTAAAAACTTTTGAGAAAAATTATCCCTTGGTATCTCTATAATGCCAGACTTGAGAGCCTGTTCTTCAATATAATTGCGATAACCTGATAAACTAGAAATTAATACGCGATCGCATTTCAAAAACTCTAGTATCTCGTAGGCAGCAGTCTGCATAATAGAATTTACATTCAGAGAGTAACGAATCCGTTCGCAAAGCTCGGATAGAAATTTCTCTTCTCTTGCTTGTCGTTGCAATTGTAAGTTTTGTTCTACTAAATTCTGACGCATCTTCTCAATACTGATGTGTGTATGAATGCGTGCTAATAATTCTTCTTTCTGAATAGGTTTGGTTATATAGTCCACAGCTCCTAATTCAAATCCTTGGACTTTATTAGTACTGTCTGATAAGGCAGTCATAAAGATAATTGGAATATCTTTAGTTGTCTGATTTTGTTTTAAGCGACTGCAAACTTCAAAACCATCTACACCAGACATTAAGATATCTAGCAAAATTAAGTTTGGTTTGATATATTCTGCACTCTTTAGAGCATTTTCTCCTGTTTGAGCAACTAAAACTTTAAATCCAGCTTCCCGTAAATGGCTAAATAATACGTTTAAATTACAAGGAGTGTCGTCAACTACTAAAATTACTCCTCTATATTCATCAAACTTTTCCGATTTTTCCAACATTAATTCTCTGCTTATCCAATTTGCTTAGTTGGTAATAGCTCATATTGAAAACTCTTATTATAATTAAAATTGTTTAATTTGTATTATTTATATTATAAGTATTACTTCAAAATATCATCAGTGGTTAACATAATAGTTTTTTATTTAATTAATTAAGAATATAATTATAAATACATATTTAATGAATTATACATGTTTTACCTAATCTAGCTATATACGCAAACAGGACTTCTTAGAAAAACCTATAAATGCATTTAATAAGTATTCATAAATCTAGACCAGCGTCTAATAATGTCGCACATTATACTAACAGTATCCTATCGTACTTATACTGGTATTCAATAGTATAAATACTGAATTATCCTAATTTTTTTCCGTGGAAATATAGTATTCCAGAAACTTGATTAACTTATATTGTTGGAAGTTTTGAGCATATTCACGGACTCTTTGGATAAATGAAGCATATTTGCTGCCATATTCTTCAAAATGTAGAGTATTATGAAGAATAGCTTCAATATCTCCGATTTTGGTTAAGTGTAGTAATTGAGCAATATCTTGCTTTGATGGTGCAATGATAGCATCACAGGAGTTATGATCCTGAGTAATGGATGGAACCTCAATACTGTCTTCAGAAGATGAATAAATCCACTCAAGTTCTAAGAATTGGGTGATTGAGTCCAAGAGTTGGTGGAAATCTATAGGTTTTGACAAGAAAACATTACACCCATTCCGATAACTAGAAAGTTGAGTATCAAACATTGCATTAGCAGAGATAGCGATAATTGGTATATTTTGAAGTCGAGGATTACTTCTTATCGCTTTTGTCATTTCTAACCCATTCATTATTGGCATAATTATATCTAGTAAGATTAAATCTGGCTGAATATCTTCAGCTTTTTTTAAACCTTCTTGACCATTGCGAGCTTCGGTAATCTTAAAGCCCAGTTTTTCTAGATAGTTAACAATTACAGCACGATTTATATCGTTGTCATCCACTACTAACACTATTGGATATTTACCTTTTAAACCTATCGGTTGCTCTGATAAATGATTTGCTACGGATACTTCAATACTTTCTGTTTCCCATAAAGCTAGGTCAAAATAAAATGTACTACCTTGATTGGGGGTACTACACACATGAATTTCTTCTCCCCCCAACTTGACAATATTTTGACTAATTGTTAAGCCCAGTCCGCTACCTTCATTAGGGAATTTATCGTTAACTAGCTGATGGAAAGGTAAAAATATATCGGCTATTTTATCTGACTCAATTCCCACACCAGTATCCTCGATTTGAAAACGTAGTTTGTGAGTTTGATTTAATTCATTTTGTGTTTTTTCTACTGGGGTGTTTTCAAAATCTTCTAAATAACCAACACTAAATTTAACGCTACCTTCTTCAGTAAATTTTACCGCATTACCAAGTAGATTTAGCAACACCTGTCTCAGGCGGGTTTCATCACATCTGATAGTAGAAGGAAGAGGGGATAAGGGGCAATAATCAAAGGTAATATTCTTTTGTTGAGCGCGAACATTGATAATAGAAATAATTTTTTCTAGAAAAGGAGCAAAAGAAATATCTTTGAGTTCTAATTCTAATTTATGAGCTTCAATTTTGGATAAATTCAGGATATCGTTGAGTAAAGTGAGTAAATGCTCGCCAGATTGATAAATAGTATCTACTTCTTGATGCTGTTTTTGATTAAGACTACTATCTTGCTGTAAAATTTGAGCGAAGCCTAATATACCATTTAAAGGTGTTCTTAATTCATGACTCATATGAGCAATAAAAGAACTCTTAGCTTGATTTGCGCTTTCTGCTGCTTCTTTAGCTCGATTCAACTGTGCCGTACGTTCTGTAACTCTCTTTTCTAACTGATAATTGGCTTGATAGAGTTGTTCTCTAGCATTGTTGATTTCAGTGATATCAATGCATGAACCGATGTAACCAACGATTTCTCCCTGTGAGTTGAAGCGTGGTACCTGTTTCCCTAACATCCAATAGTATTTTGTATCGACTCCTCGAATGCGGAACTGTAACTGAATGGATTGGGGTGATTCTATATTTATCTGATTTTCCAGGGTTTGATAGAAATGTTTACGGTCTTTGGGGTGAATGCTTTGGAACCAGCTATTACCCAATTGTTCCTCTAAAGAGCTTCCGGTAAACTCCAACCAAGCTTTGTTAAAAAAGACCCCCTTTTGCTTAGTGTCCGACATCCAGATGAGTACAGGAGCACTATCAGCCATAATTTTGAAACGAGTTTCGCTTTCCCTCAAAGCAGCTTCAGCTTTTTTACGTTCGGTGACATCAATAATTACTGCTAAGGTACGTATGATCTCTCCATTTTCGTCCTTGTCAACGATCGCGCTGAGTAAGGTATCGATAATTTCCCCGTTTTTACAAATGAATTGATAAGGAATATCCCAGCAACTACCTTTGTGGAAAAACTCCGGTAAAATCTCCTTTTGAGCGTAATAACGGGATTGTGTGGTTAGAAATTCTACAGATTTTCTACCAATTACTTCGGGACGTTCGTAACCTAATTTTTCCAACCAGTAGTCACTCACCTCAAGGATAAAACCGTCTTTATCAATTGAATGGAGCATTACAGGGGTCTCTAAATAAAGACGACGAAATCTTTCTTCGCTTTCCCGTATAGCTATTTCCGCTTTTTTGCGATCGCTGATATCTCGAATTAATTCCAGAAAACCGAAAAGATTTCCTTGAGGATCTTTGACTTCACATCTTACAGTTTCACTAACAAAAATTTCCCGATTTTGACGACGAAAATATATTTCATCAGGTTGAATTTTTCCTAGAGAATCAATGCAGGATATCTTATTTTCATAAGTTTTATAATCTTCTGGATTCCCATAGAGTTTTTCGTTTGTTTCTCCTATTAACATCTGGGGTCCATATCCAAATAGGTTAGTAAAACCAGGGTTGAGCATCTGAATTTTATGGGATTTATCAGTGAAGACTATAGCATCTGGTAAAGAATTAAAAATTGCTTCAAATTCGGCTTGTTTTTGATTAAGTCTTTTATTTACATCTCGTAAGGTTACAAAGGTTTTGTGGAGTTCATTTTGAGTTTTTTTAATTTCATGAATATCTATAAAGCTAATAACAACCCCATCTAAACTCCCATTATCTTTGATATAAGGATTCACCTGGGTCAAAAAATATCTATCGCAATTATTCAACTTAACTTCTATCTGAGTTGGATTCCCCCGGTCTAAAACTTTTTGAATAATCTGTATAAAGTTATTAATATCAAGATTGTGATTCAGATGTTGTAAAGGACGACCAATATCTGTTTCTAAAAAGTTGATTGCAGCAGTTGCAGCAGGTGTAAATCTCCGAATTTTTAAATTTTTATCTAAGAAGATAACTCCAATATTTGTACTCCGGAGTAAATTATCAATATCTTCATTTAATTCAATTAACTCTTGAATTTTGGATTGATATTCGGAGTTAACAGTATGTAGCTCTTCATTTAAGGAATGTAACTCTTCGTTAGTACTTTGTAATTCTTCATTGGAAGCTATTAATTCCTCATTTGCTGCTTGATGTTCTTCGTTAGTTGTTTCTAATTCTTCTATAACAGTTTTCAAACTTTCTTCGGTCTGATATAACTGATATTCTAATTCTGATATTTGTTCGGAAGTCTGGGAATCAATTTTATATTTCTCTGCTTCTTCTTCGGACTTTATTAACTCTTCTTCTTGATTTTCTGCTTGGATTGTAACTATAAACAAATCACCTGCAACTTTTTTATCCTCATAAAAATCCACTTGTAACTTTACATTACGGCTATTTTGGGTTTCCGTTAGCTTAACGCAAGTATAGGCAATATGATTATTTCCCTTTTGCAGCTTACGCATTGCAGTGCGAATTGGTAAATGTAAAGCTGGTAATAAAATTTGGGTTACATCATTAGTAAATTGTCCGGTGGGGAACTGCAATACATTAGCCAAATCCTCGAAAATTTCAATTACCTGATGATGATTATTTACCAGTAAGCAAGTAATTTTATGAGCCCGGAAAAAACTTTTCAATGCCTTTTCTAGAATTACTTCCCTTCTATTGGATTTTACTGCATGAGTAACTCTTTTCAATTGAGCAAGCTCGGAATTTCTATTTAATGAAATTAAAGGTAAACTTAATTTAACATCCCGGCGCTTGCGATACAGCTTATATTTTTTATTTAAGGGAATAAATTCATCTTCGATAACCCCTAAATCTCCCGACTCTCCTAAAAAAATTATTCCTTGAGAACTCAGAGAAAAGTGTAAACGTTGCAGTACCTGAGATTGCAACCGTGGTTGCATATAAATCAGCACGTTACGACAAGTAATTAGATGAATCCTGCTAAATCCAGCATCCCTTGTGACATCATGAGGAGCAAAAATTACCATTTCTCTGATTTTCCGCATTACCTGAAATGAATCTTGTTTGCGGATAAAATACTTTTTAAGTCTATTCGGACTAACACTTTTAGAAATACTTTCAGGATAAACACCAAGAGATGCTTTCTCTAAAGCATTTTGATCAATATCAGTCGCAAAAATTTTAACGTGTAAATTTTTTGCTGATTTATTCAACACCTCATCAACTAAAATAGCTAAAGAGTAAGCCTCCTCTCCAGTTGCACATCCACTTACCCAAAACCTTAATTCCTCTCCTAAGGAGGTTTCCTCAATCAAATTAGGAATCACCATGTTTTGCAAATATTCCCAAGCTTTAGTATCTCGAAAAAAGCAGGTAACACTAATTAGTAAATCCTGAAATAAAAATTTTCTTTCCTGTGGAGAATTTTGCAGATATTCTAGATATTCCTCAATATTCCCATAAGAGACAATAAAACAACGTCGATAAATACGTCTAGATAAAGTACTAGACTTGTAATGTGAAAAATCAACTTTTTGATCCTGAGCAATTATATTAGTAATTCTGTATATGGTTGTCTCATCCAATAATGAAGAAGAGTTTTGATCCCGTATCTGTAAGGCTACTGGAGAACCCAGGAAACGGTAAATAAGACCAGCTAAACGTCCAGGAGAATCAACTAAATTAATTTTGCCATTCACAGGTACATCATCATCCAATCCAGGGAAAACAGATGACTGCTGTTCTCCAGTCAAATTTCCATGGGATTCATCCGCACAATTTAGGGATAGCGATCGCCTCCGTGTATGATGAAATTCTACATTAGACATCTTCATTCCCTCCTCAGACAATGAAGAAGAAATACCATTATCTCGTCTACCAATACCTAATCTATGTATCGCATTGCGCGGCATACCGTCAAATTCTGCAGTATCTGGTTCTTGCACCAAAGCAATACCGTCAGACCTGCGAATACTGTCTAAACCTGCAGAACCATCACTCCCTGTACCAGAAAGAACTACACCGATAGCTTGTTCTTTGTATACTTCTGCTAAAGATTGAAAAAATAAGTCAATAGGAAGATTGGGTTTATGATGCTTTCTATTTTCTTGTTCAAGTAAATGCAATTTGTGATCGTCACTGACAATCAAATTTTTACTCGGTGGAATTAAGTAAACCGAATTAGGGGCTAATTGTGTGCCTTCTGTAACTTGATGAACCTTCATCTTGGTTCGCTTTTCCAAAAGTTCTTTCATCAAACTTCTGAAATTAGGAGATAGGTGTTGAATAATAACAAATGCAGCACCACTATCTACGGGCATATTTTCAAAGAACTCTTCTATAGCTTGCAAACCACCAGCTGAAGCACCAATACCTATTACAAACAACTTTTGATTTATCTCTGGGGATGAGCATTCCATATTTTAGCTACCGAAAATATACAATAGGTGGGCATTCTATTCTTTCTATTTTTTATTTATATGATATTAGAGATGTAAGATAATATACTTATTTATATCAAAAAAAATCAAAATAATTTTTGATATAACTGCTCCTATAAAACTCATCTAAGGTTTCTTCTCACCTGGAAATACTTACTCTGAGAAGGTTTTCATAAATGTATATTTATGTATTAATTGTATACATAAATACATAAAAATGATTAAATATGTACATCGTTAACCATTATTCGGGTTAAGGAGTACTATTTAACTTTGGGTGCTGATTAATGTCTCAAATAGGGTAAACAGATTTATAAATACTAAAATCAGGTAACGGTATAATAAGGATTTTAGTTTATCCCAAATAATGATTATTTACGTGTAAATACTTACTAAATTAAATTAGAACATTTAAGAGAATGGTAAAAAATAAATTATCTAATTTGATTAAAGTAGTAAAGCCTGCATTATTTGTATGTTTACTTCTGTAGTTACAGCCAATTTCATCTGATTGAGCTACAGTTCATATCGTTGTAAGGCAGGGAGCAGGGAGAATGTACCTCATGTAACTGCAAAGTGCTGTATATAAATGTTCCTTATTCCTTATTCCTTATTCACTATTGACTATCTACAACCCATAGGAAATTGTCTACTATAAAATCTCAACTAACGATAGATACAGACAGCTGATAAGTTAATATACTCTTCAAGCTAGGAGTAAATAAAAAAGCTCTCTTGATAAAATTAGGTTATTGCAAACTTTGTCTTTATTCCCACTAAATTAAACAATGACTCAGCAAAATGATGCTGAACACAAATCAGTTGACTCCCAGCCCCAAGACAGTAAAAAGCATCAGACCAAAAAACATCAGAATAATAAAAATACCAGTAAAAATCAAATTTCTATAGGAAAGCGCATCACAAAGATTTGGGAGCAGACAACTACAGGTTTAATTAAGTCTCTCCCCGTAGACCAAATCTCGAAAACCATAACCGGATGGTTCAGTGTCAGTGACTCTGAGATGGCAGAAATTCTGGAGACAGTAAAAGCTAATTTACCCACTACCCAAGCACTTTTAATTGGTAAACCCCAAGCTGGGAAAAGTTCCATTGTTCGTGGTCTAACAGGAGTTTCTGCCGAAATTATCGGTCAAGGTTTTCGTCCCCACACACAGCATACAAAACGCTATAAATATCCCGCAGACGATTTACCGTTGATCGTTTTCACAGATACAGTAGGTTTAGGGGACGTTCAACAAAATACTCAAAATATTATCGACGAACTCACACAAGAGTTACAGCAAGAAGAACAAGGTGCGAGAGTACTAATTCTAACTGTTAAAATTAATGATTTTGCTACAGATAGTTTAAAACAGATAGTTGAAGAATTAAAGAAAAAATACGTAGATATTCCCTCCTTACTGGTTGTCACTTGCTCCCATGAAATTTACCCTCCTGATTTAGATGACCATCCACCATATCCACCCGAAAACCCAGAGGTGAATCGTGCATTTAATGCAGTCAAAGAAGCTTTTCGTGGGTTATACAACAGTGCAGTATTAGTTGACTTTACTTTAGAGGAAGACGGCTATCATCCTGTATTCTACGGTCTAGAGGCATTTAGAGATGCCTTAGCAGAACTTCTCCCCGAAGCAGAAGCTCGTGCAATTCATGAACTCTTAGACCAAACAGCTACTTCTGAATTAGGAAATATTTACCGTGATGTTGGAAGACGCTATATATTACCATTTTCTATCATGGCAGCAACACTTGCTGCTGTACCCTTACCATTTGCCACTATGCCGGTTTTGACAGCGCTACAAGCATCTATGGTAGGTATTTTAGGAAAACTCTATGGACAAACTCTTACCTCCTCTCAAGCAGGAGGATTAGTCAGCGCGATCGCTGGAGGTTTTCTTGCTCAAGCAGTAGGACGGGAGTTAATCAAATTTATACCAGGTTTGGGTAGTTTTATCGCCGCATCTTGGGCAGCAGCTTATACGTGGTCTCTAGGTGAAGCTGCTTGTGTCTATTTCGGTGACTTGATGGGTGGGAAAAAACCAGACCCAGAAAAGATTCAATCTGTGATGAATGAAGCTTTTGCCCAAGCTAAGGAAAGATTTAAAGCTATAAATCGCGATCATCACTTTCGGCAAGATTGAATACTGATTAATTTTTTATCTACAACGATCCTTGACTTAGAAACAAAGATTGTTCCAATTATAGTGTTAAATTATATTAAATTATTTTAAATAAAAATATAAGATGACATAAATGTATACCATTTACGTTTGTCTATGAAATGTTAGTAGGATATACTAGTGAAAGATAAACGTATATAAGAATACATTAAAATGTATCTTTGTATTAATATAGATAGAAAAACTGCCCCGTTAAGAAGGACAGTCATTAAATGAGAGTTTCAAGTACGCCTTTTGTGCGCAATGTTATTAGTAGTTTATCATACCTGTATGGTCTGATACTGTAATTGTTAAAACATTGTAAGTATACTTAACGTATATTATGTTGTTTAAATCACTAGTATGTTTGAAGCCCCATGTTGTATACAGCGTGGGTTTTTAATTTTTAAAGCTGGAATCAATGAAAAATTGCTGAATTTTTTTTGCTAATGATTGCAAAATTACAATACCATTGGTGGTCAGGTAGGTATTCATGGTGTTCCTCCACAAAGCGATCGCATGATAGATGATCGAAAGAACTGGACTTGGGGTTGTCTATCACTGAAAAATCAGAATGTGGATGAGTTATATCAGGTTGTGAAGGTACTGGACTTTAGTGGAAGTGATTCCTTGATATTTGAGTGATAATAATACTCAATGGCTAATGCTAAATTCCCCATTTCCGAAATAATGAGTCTTTGTATAAATCCCCTTTGTTCCCAACCATTAAATTCTGACAATATCCTGTTTTGTGGAGGTTGTGGTTCGGAATTACTGCTGCAAGGACGTTATAAGGTGGTAAAGTTTTTGGGGGGTGGGGGTTTTGGTAAGACCTATGAGATTAAGGAACGGGATACAAATCTGAAAGTTTTAAAAATCCTTCATAATAATCATCCCAAGGCAATTGAATTATTTCATCGGGAAGCGTCTGTTTTATCTATATTAAATTGTCCGGGAATTCCTTTGGTGGAAGCGGACGGGTATTTTATTTATTATCCCCGTAATAGTCCTGAAGCCCTACACTGTTTGGTAATGGAGAAAATTGAGGGGATGGATTTATACGCTTATATCAAACAGCGAGGATATCAGCCGATTGATGAAAAAATGGCATTGCAATGGTTGAAAGAAATTACAGTTATTCTACAACAGGTTCATAATCAGAATTTTTTTCATCGGGATATCAAACCAGCTAATATCATGCTCCGAGCGGATGGGGGTTTAGCACTGATTGATTTTGGCACAGCGCGAGTAGTTACAGATACTTACTGGGAAGCCCAAGCGCAAGGACAGGTAACAGGGATAATTTCGGCTGGATATACTCCACCAGAGCAAATGAATGGTCAAGCGATGCAGCAGTCAGATTTTTTTGCTTTGGGAAGGACGTTTGTTTATTTACTAACTGCTAAAGACCCCAATCAATTTTATAATCCTCAGAGGGATGAATTACTTTGGCGGGATGAAGTACCAAATATTTCGTCAGAATTTGCAGACTTTCTCGACCAGATGATGGCGCGATCGCCTATGCAGCGTCCAGAAAATACTGAGAATATTTTACAACGTTTATCTCAAATCAAACCGATTTCATCTTTACCGAGCAAGTCTCTTGAAAGTAGGAATATAAATTCCAAAACTGTAGATCCATCCCAAGTAGGTAAAGGGATAAATAGTTCATCAAATCCAGGGTCAATTAGTAATAGTAAAATTAGTTTCTTCTATCAATGGATGCTATCGAATATCGTCGGTATTGGTTTGGGTTTATTTTTACGGAATATTTTTAGTGGGGTGGTATATTCTATTTTCAGGGGTGAAATTGGTTTTTACTATGCCTGCTTAGCAGCAATCATCACCTGGTTCCCTGTAGAGATTCTCAGATGGTTGGCGCTAAAGCGAGAAATCAATGTTACTTCCTGGTCATTAATAGAAACTTTGTTCGGTTTTGGAGCAGGTTTATTTTTAGGAGCTCTCACAGGACGGGTATTGTTGGGTTCTGGGGGACAATTGGTGGGTGCTTTTCTGGGAATTATGAGTGCAACATCTCTTACTCAATGGTTAACCATACATCGGCAAATGAGAAATATTTGGGGATGGTTGACTTTGTCGGTTATGGGTATTGCTGTTAGCTTGATTTTAGGTCCTGCGAGCGCTGCGATCGCCTATTTTATATTGAACAGAATTTGGAATGGGGGTGGTGTTTTGACTGTTAGTTTTTCCCTTGGGGTGATGATAAGTACTGTTTTATCGAGTTTTATCACAGGGATAGGATTATGGAGATTGTTTCGACGAAGAATTAATTAGGAATATGTGAAATGATGGAAAATATTAGCAAACCCATCATCTAAGGTCAGACAAACTTGCTGTTATCAGAATTCTCTCCCCTCACTTTGATTGCGACGACTCTTACTGGTTTGAAGAGGTTACAAGTTATTTCCGAAAGTTTCCAACGAACTAATCAAAAATTTACTTTGTTGATTCCTGAATCCTTAAGGGAGGCTACAGAAGAAGTTCAAGGAGTGGAAGTTTATACAGGGTCTCTGAAAGATTATATTACCAGTTTATGGCAAACTCAGTCAGCTTTTGTTTTTTGTCTAGCTACAGGTGCTGTAGTTAGATTGATTGCACCTTTATTGAAACACAAATCCACTGACCCGGCAGTGGTAGTGGTAGATGAAGCTGGTAAACATGTAATTAGTCTATGTAGTGGACACCAGGGGGGTGCTGATAATTTAGCGCGGTTAATTGCTTTACAGTTGAATGGGAGTCCGATTTTGACTGGTGCTTCTACAGGTTTAGGGTTACCTGCTGTGGATATGTTGGGAATTCCCTTTGGTTGGAAACCTGGAGAGGGTGATTGGACTGCTGTGAGTGCTGCTATAGCTAGAAATGAACCCGTACAGGTAATTCAGGATGCCGGTTCTCCATTATGGCAGACCGCACGGGGTATAGAAAAATCTTCTTTGATTTTCCAGGAAAATTCTCAGAAAACCGAAAAGGTAAAAGCAAAAATTTGTATTACCTATAAATCTCCCTCCCAAAGTTCTCACAAAACCTCCCTAGATAATTCTTTAGACCCTAACTGCCTTGATCAGATTTACTGGTACCCACGGGTCTTGTGGGTAGGTATCGGTTGCGAACGGGGAACTAGTATTGATGTGATCAACGCTGCTGTCGAGAAAGTATTCCAAGAAAATCATTTAAAAATGGATGCGATCGCATCTGTAACTACAATAGATATTAAGTCTGATGAGATAGGTTTGTTAGAGTTCTGCAAACGCCATGATTTACCATTAAAGACCTTTCCTAGAGAAGTCCTCAATCAAGTTAACGTACCCAATCCTTCACAGGTAGTAGGGAAGGAAGTAGGAACTCCCAGTGTAGCTGAAGCATCTGCTTTATACGCTTCTACTCTTTCTTTTACTGAAAAAGGAATAGAGCAGATTAATAATCTACAAAACCAAGGAAACCTACTAGTACCCAAACAAGTTTTTCGTCTTCCAGAGAAACCTGGTGCTGTAACAGTTGCTGTTTCTTTATCTGCAAATGAATACATCGGTAAACCAGGCAAAATATCCCTAGTCGGAACTGGTCCGGGACAGCTAGAGCAAATGACACCAGCTGCTCAAATGGCTATCAGTGGTGCCGATGTAATTATTGGTTACGGTCTTTACATTGAATTGATTAACCCGATTCTCCGACCGGGACAGATTATTGAAGCTCTACCGATTACTAAAGAAAGACAAAGAGCATCTAGAGCAATTGAATTGGGAACTTGGGGTTTAAATGTAGCAGTTGTATCCTCTGGAGATAGCGGTATTTACGGTATGGCAGGTTTAGTACTCGAAGAACTGCAAAACAATAGCTGGGACGGAAAAACACCCCAGGTGGAGGTATTCCCAGGAATTAGCGCTCTACAAGCTGCTGCATCGCGGGTCGGAACCCCACTAATGCATGACTTTTGTGCAATTAGTCTTAGTGACTTACTGACTCCTTGGGAAGTCATTCAGAAACGCTTAGAAGCAGCAGCTATGGCAGATTTTGTCACTGCTCTATATAATCCCAAATCCCAAACTCGTATCGAGCAATTAACAAGCGCTGTCAACATTTTTCTCCAGCACCGCAAACCCGAAACACCTGTAGCTGTAGTTCGCTCAGCATATCGTCGGGAGGAACAAGTTACTCTGACGACTTTGAGTAAATTATTAGATACTCCAGTTGATATGTTGAGTTTAGTTCTAATAGGTAATCAGAGTACACGCACTCATGGAGAATGGATGATTACCCCCCGCGGATATTTAGGTTTCGGAGATTGCTGAGTCTAAAGATGAATCTAGATATTCCAGGGGTGTGAATTTTCCGGACTTTACAGGAGTTTTCAGTAATCTTCACTTCCAGCTATCAGCATTGAAGTTACGATACTTAAACTGCTCTCAAAACGTAATTTATACCGCTAGAAACAATTGCTAGAACAATTGAACCAAGTAAAGCAGCAAGAGGTCCTTGAATCATGAAACCATATTTGTCAGGAGTTATGTAACTCGCTAGCCAAAGGGTAAAACCATTGATCACAAATGTAAATAAACCAAAGGTAAGTAAGGTGACAGGAAGTGCTAGAAAACGCAAAATAGGACGAATAAAAGCGTTCACTACACCAATAACACCTGCAGCAATTATTGCTGTAAAAAAATCTTTAACTTCAAAACCCAAGTTGATGGAATTTAAAATATGAGCAGTTATCAGCAAAGCAGCAGCTGTACCAAGCCAAGTTAATAAAAAGTGTCGCATAACTCTTGATAGATAGATTAGCCGAATGTAAAAAAAGAATATACTATATCTGCACTTATTTTCACTATCTTGACTAAAAACCAATGTATTTAAACTAACAAATTATTTTTAAAGTAATTATGTACTATTAAATATCAAGATTATGGTAAGGAAGAGACAAGAAAAAGATTTTTTAACAACTATTACCGACAAGGTATTAATGCTATGAAGCTTATAGAGTCTACGTTTTAGTCGGTATCGTCGCCCCTTCAGATAAAGACTGTTTAGGCTTAATGTTTCTTCGTTCATAGTTTTAATTATTAGTTTTGATTTTTGTTGCTTGTTTTCTTTTCATTTAAGCGTAGCTTCTGATATGGAGAACTAATAAAGCTGTACAATTTAAGGCTTCATTTCTTGTGAGTGCGAGAGCGGTGGTTGATTTGCCAACTCTTGGCTCGCCGCATATTATGTAGAGTGTTTTCATTTTTATTTTTGTTTGAAGATTATTTCCATGAGCGAAATACTATTAAATTCTTTTCTCAAATCACTTCCTTCTCCTCTCTTGCTTTCTGCTACAAAGGTGTAGCCTTCTGGCAATAAGTAGTTATATTCTTGGGCTAATTGTTTGGCTTTTGGGGAAGCTTGATATCCTGGGGGTAGTTTACGTTTGTGGCATTGTCTGAGGTGGGGTTTAATTTCTTTGATTGCTTTGGATATGTTGTCAGGATTGGCAAAGTGATTGTCGAAATTTCTTTGATATTTAATACGAGAAACGTATTGGATGTGTTTGGTTGTTGGTGTGGAAGATTTGCCGAATCCAGTACCGGGTTTTGTGGTATTTCTGGCTTTTTTTAAAACTTTTCTGGCGACTATAATATCGCGGTAGGCTATTGCTGCGAGGAAAGTAAGTATTTTGATTTCTGAGGTAAATCCGGGATATTCTCCTTTGATTTCAATAGTATTGTCTTTGGCATCAATTTTACCGACAATAGCTAAACAGCTATGGGGGTTGTTATCAACATTATAAGATAATACGAATTTGATTAAGCATTCCAATCCACTTTTGTTTTGAGGATAAAAGATGATTTCTTCTAACCCTTGTTTGTTGATG
>JBHJJE010000040.1:0-11524 GCA_050042865.1 Mastigocoleus sp. | reverse complement strand
ACACCGGTAATACTTTTGTGGCTACCGGAAGAGGTGGAATACCGCAAAACCCGAAGGAACAGGTTGATACAAACCTTACTTGGTCGGATATTCGTGATTTATCAGCATATCGTCAGGGAAATAATCATACTGTTGAAAATACACAAGTGTTGAATAAACCAGCCATTGTAGAAGCTACTGGTATTAGGCGTAATGATAACGGGGAAATGGAACTGTTTGTGACTGAAAATACGCCTTTGAGAACGAAACAAGTAGCTGAATGTAGTGGAAATAATACTTAATAACAAAAGATGATTTGGCACCTCATTAGAATTATGATATTGGATTAGTGCTAAAAGTAATTAAACAAATAACCCGCCATCAGCTAGTCACAAAGGGCTATATAAAAAATTGATGTAGTATGTTTTACGTGCAATGTCTCCTGTGACTTTTGTTATTTTTTGGTTTTTTCACACCATAATAATCACTTGATACCAAAAATCAGTTCAAATATTACCAAGACTATTTAAAAACAATCAGAAATAATTACTATAATGCTCTTATTATGAGCATCTCTGTATCCCCCTCCCAAAACCCCCAAAAGAACCGTCGTCGTGATAATGATTGGCGGTTGTTTTTGCGTTTGCTACCCTATGCACGTCGTCATAAACGACTACTGGCAGTATCTATGATGCTGTTGGTTCCACTAGCGATCGCAAATGCTGTCCAACCAATGATTATTGGACAAGCAATATCGTTAATTCGTAAGGAACCAAGTACTTTTGAGTTTCTAAAGAATCTTTCTTTTTCTAATGCACTGCTGGTAATTGAAATTGCTTTAGTAATATCGGTTGGTATTAGACTATTCTTACAAGGTTTTCAAGGATATTTTGTTCAAAAAGTCGGACAGGAAATCACCGCTGATATTCGTCGAGATTTATTTGAACATGTCACGTCTTTGGCTGTACGCTTTTTTGACCGGACTCCTGTAGGTAAGTTAATTACTCGACTTACTAGTGATGTGGAAGTGTTAGGAGATGTATTTTCCACGGGAGCTATTGGAATTGTCTCCGATATATTTTCGATGGTGGTAATTCTTGGTCTGGCTTTTTATTATCAGTGGCAGTTGGCTACGCTATTATTTTTAATACTGTTACCGGTTTCAGTAGTTATTGTTTTTTTTCAGAATCGATATCGTGCAGCTGATTATAAAGCTAGGGAAGAATTATCGAGTTTGAATTCGATGCTGCAAGAGAATATTGTTGGTATCAGTGTTGTACAGCTATTCAGAAGAGCAAAGTTTAATTCTACGCAATTTCGCAATCTCAATCAAAGCTATATTAACCAATTAGATGCGACAATATTTTATGAGTCTGCTGTATCTGCGACTTTAGAATGGATAGCCTTAATTGCAGTTGCATTAGTCCTTTGGGGTGGTAGCTGGTTACTGTTACAAAAACAGTTGGATGTGGGAGTTGTATCTACTTTCATTCTTTATGCACAAAAACTTTTTGAACCCTTACAGCAGTTTGCGCAAAAGTTTACCGTTATTCAATCAGGTTTTACAGCGATTGAAAGAGTTGGGGAAATTTTAGATGAACCGATCGAAATTCGCGATAAGAAAAATCCCCGATTTTCTATTCTAGATTCTAAGTTAAGTTATGCTGACGAATTGATACATAATCCAGATGCACAAGAATTTTCACCAAAGTTAGGAGAAATTCGCTTTGAGGATGTATGGTTTGCTTACAAAGATGATGATTATGTAATTAAAGGGTTAGATTTTATAATTAATCCAGGAGAGAAGATAGCTTTAGTTGGTCCGACTGGTGCAGGGAAAAGTTCAATTATTCGTCTTTTATGTCGTCTCTACGAACCAAGTAAAGGAAGAATTTTAATTGATGGTGTAGATATTAAGGAAGTACCCCAAGCAGAATTAAGAAAATATCTAGCTGTAATTTTACAGGAGGGTTTCCTATTTGCAGGAGATGTGAAAAGTAATATTAGTCTTGGGGACACTTACGAGTTTGAGGAAATTCAAGCCGCAGCCAGAAAAACTAATGTTGCTCATTTTATCGAACAATTACCCCAAGGTTATGATACCCAACTGCGGGAAAGGGGCACAAACATTTCTAGCGGACAGAAACAATTATTAGCATTCGCAAGAGCAGCCATTCGTGATCCACAGGTTTTAGTATTAGATGAGGCAACTGCTAACCTAGATGTAGGTACAGAAAGCTTAATTCAAGATGCTTTAGGAGAGCTTTTAGAAAAACGCACAGCCATTATTATCGCTCATCGTCTTTCCACAATTCGTAATGTAGATAAAATTTTTGTACTGAAACGAGGAGAATTGATAGAACAAGGAAGTCACGAAGAGCTATTACAACAAGGGGGACTGTATGCAACTTTACATAACTTACAAATGTTAGGAAGTTAATTAGTGCTTCACTAAGGAAACTTTGCCTGCTGATGAGGTTGAAAATATAAACTGTTTTCTGTGTTTTCTTCCTCTACCCCTTCCGCTCCCTCTGCTAGGTAAGGATTTTCTGATTATCCATTACCCATCACCTATTATCAATAAAAAATGTGGTTAGTTGCTGTTTTCGTTTGTTTCGGTTGGATGCTTTCCCTGTGTTTGCATGAATTTGGTCACGCGATTGTTGCTTACTGGGGTGGGGATACTTCTGTTAAGGATAAAGGATATTTAACCTTGAATCCCCTCAAGTATACAGAACCGGGAATAAGTTTGGCTTTACCTTTGATGTTTTTACTTTTAGGAGGTATTGCTTTACCCGGTGGTGCTGTTTACATCAATCATAAAAAATTGCGCGATCGCTTCTGGGAGAGTGCGGTTTCTGCTGCTGGACCAATTATGAATATAATTGTGGTAGTTTTGATGGCTTTACCGTTTAAGTTTGGTTGGCTTTCAATTACACCATCCCCAGATGATGAGTTGATGTTATCTGTGGTTTTGAGTTTATCTTTTATTGTTGTTATTAATATCTTTGTTATCTTTATTAACTTACTACCGATTCCGGCTTTGGATGGTTACGGCATTATTGAACCCTGGTTACCAAAAAAGCTCCAGCGTCAGCTAAATAAGTTTAGTAGATATGGTATTTTGATATTAATTGGCTTGTTATGGTTTGTACCTCCTGTAAGCATATTTCTATGGGTAAATACTTATAATATTAGTGAATTTTTAGGAGTTCCCAGAAACTTATCGACCCAAGGTGCAGAAGCATTTCGGCAACATTCAGCGTTTTTAGTTGTAGGATTAATTGCTGTTTTATGGATATTCCGAGATAAAAAAAAGAGTGAATTAAAAAAAGTTCCGAAACTAATTGAAGCTGGTAAATATCAAGAAGGACTCGAAACTTTAAAGGTAGTTTTAAAACAAGACCCAGAAAACCCCTATGCTTGGATGCTCAAAGGTTATACCCTATCTTCCCTAAATCAATTTGAAGACGCACTGCTAGCCTTTGATCAAGCGATCGCCTTACAATCAGATTATACTCAAGCTTGGTATTATCGCGGTACCGTTTACCAAGAACTCGGAAAATGGCAAGAAGCGATCGCATCCTACGATAAGTCTATAGAAATTGAGCCAGATTATGTATATTCTTGGTACAACCGAGGAGTTGCACTAATGGCAATAGAACAGTATGAAGATGCTTTAATTTCATTTGAAAATACGATCAAAAATCAAGCAAATGATCATCAAGCTTGGGAAAACAAAGGAAGTATTCTTAAACATCTACAAAGATACGAAGATGCAATAGATGCTTATCATCAAGCTTGGAAAATCAAAATAGATTCTCCAGCATGGGTGAAGCATATTAAGCTATTAGAAGATTTACAGCGTTACCAAGAAGCAGTAGTACTTTGTGATAAGAAGCTGCAATTCACACCAGATGACACAAGTATTATCTATCGTCGCGGGTTGAATTTAGAAAGAATGCAGCAATATCAAAAAGCGCAAGTGGATTATGACCAAGCTATTGTTTGCTACGATAAGCTAATAAAACGTCAACCTGATAATGCTGATATTTGGTATGAAAAAGGTGCTTTCTTAGAAAAAGTCCAGCGTTACGAACTAGCCGAAAAATCTTATACCAGAGCAGTGGAGGGTTACGAGAAGCTGCTTAAGAATCAAAGTGATAATATTCAGATACTTCATAAGCAAGCTTATCTAATAGAAAAACTACAGCGTCGCACAGAAGCATTAAGTATCTACGATAAAATTACCGAAATACAACATGATTTTTATCAAGCCTGGTATGCTAAGGGAGTTATTTTAGCCAAACGTCAACAATACGAAGAAGCTGTTCATGCTTTTACCCAAGTTCTAGAAATTCGACCAGAGGATTGCAATACTTGGTTTGTTAGAGGACAAGCATTTGCAGATTGGCAAAATTACGAGCAAGCTATCGAATCTTACACTAAGGCAATAGAATTTCATCCAGAAGTCTACATTTTTTGGTTTTATCGCGCAAATGCCTACTTTTACAATCAAGAATACCAACAAGCTTTATCAGATTACGAACAAGTCTTAAAACTACAACCAGATTATCCCTATGGTTGGACAAATCAGGGTTTAGTTTTGATGAAGTTGCAAAGATACCCAGAGGCACTCCTATCTTACAACAACAGCATTCAGCTTGATTCTACAATTGGAGATACCTGGTACAATCAAGCTTGCTGCTATGCACTACAAAATAATCTAAGCTCAGCGGTAGAAAATCTCCAACAAGCTATTAACTTAGATGCAGATAGATATATTCAAATAGCTACGAAAGATGTTGATTTTGATAAAATTCGAGAAGAAAGTAAATTTCAGAGTCTAATTTCAGACTTTATTAATTGAGTGTTCCTTTGGTTTAACTCAGCAATAAAAAGTAATTAAGGAAACTTATAGAAACAAAACTTATAAAAATCTAATATTTCTCAACATAAATTATTAAAAGTAAAGCCAAATACTTCAACATTATTGATGATCAGGAGCATAAAAGCTTATTATTTAATATTCCTTAATATATGCTTCAAAGTGTTACCCAGCAAAGACTTAAAGATTTTTGATAATTTTTATCTGACTGCAAAAATATCGTTTAACCTAGAGCAATAAGGCTTATTTGTTTAAAAACTTAAACAAGTACATATACTCAAAGTCTTTAAGATGTTCTCAGACGTTACTTAGCATAGGATTTAAAAGTGGCTATTCCTCTATTAGACTATTCACCCTCAAGCCAAAATCAGCGCGTAGCTGGATACGAAGTACCGGGGGAAGAGCAACCAAGAGTTTACTCTACCGAGACTTTACCAACCTCCGGGGAAATGGACGAATTGATTCGTGCTGCTTACTATCAAGTTTTCCACGAACAGCAGATGTTAGTTAGCAATCGTCAACCTTTCCTAGAGTCACAGTTAACCTCTGGTCAAATTACTGTTAAAGACTTTATTCAGGGATTAGTTACCTCCGACTCATTTCGTAGACTTAACTACGAAAGTAATAATAACTATCGCTTTGTAGAAATATGCATTCAGCGTCTTCTCGGTCGTAAAATCTATGACGAAAGGGAAAAATTAGCTTGGTCTATTGTAATTGCGACTAAAGGTCTACAGGGATTCATTAATGATCTGCTCAATTCGCAAGAATATATAGATAACTTTGGTAATGATACAGTACCCTATCAAAGACGCCGAATCCTACCTCAGCGTATGAGTGGTGAATTGCCTTTTGCCAGAATGGCTCGTTATGGTGAGGACTATCGTAATAAGCTACCAAAACCAGTCCGACAAGTTAAGCCACCTTTCAACTTAAATGATTTTCTTGCTACTTCTAATGGCAAACTTCTTTTATGGATTGTGCTGTGCAGTTTGACTCTGCTCTTATTCTTCTATGCATCTGTCAATTCAGATATGCTACCTGGATTTACTCAATATTAATAAAGCCAACTTAGATTGAAATTTTGATTGAAATTTTGATTGAGACTTAAATTTCCCCCTTGAAGTTAAGACATATTTTCTGGGTAGCGTCAATCTGCTACCTTTTTTTACTTTCAATTTTTAGCATTCAAATAACTAAATTTTCATAAAAGTTAATAAAATATCGTACTGAAAATCAAGCAAATAATGTAATAATTATTATTCTGTGCACTCATGCACTACTGATTTATCAATAAAAAAGAACTTGAAAGCAAATAAATATCCATGCCTCCAGCTAATTCCCTTGGGGTTATGCCTATGGGTATGAATTTAATGCAGAGAGTCTATCTTTTGTGGTATTGCGTACTATAAGGGTAAGAAATTGAACAATACACCAATACCTGTAGGGGAAAAGCCTTTGGTTCCAGTTGGAAGTCACTGTATGCTCGAACTCTATGACTGTCCAAATAATTTACTTAACGATTTTGAGTTCATCAAGAAATCTTTAGAAGCAGCGATCGCCGAAGCTAAGTCTACTCTACTTAAAGAAGTAACACATCAGTTTGAACCATACGGCGTTACAGCTTTAGCACTTTTAGCTGAGTCCCATATTTCGATACATACATGGCCCGAAATAGGTTATGTTGCTATAGACATGTTTACTTGTGGTGAAACAGCAGAACCAGAAAAAGCTTGCGTCTATCTTAAGGATGCTTTTCAAGCTCAGAGTCATGTACTCTTAAAGCTTCCCAGGGGTAGGATATCACCAGAAATGCAGGAACGTATTGAGACAAGTATCGCAGAAGCTACATTAGTTAGTTAAACAGGTTGTGCTTAAAAATATTTCTGGGTTATATAAATTTTATAGTCAAATACAACATCGACTATAAAACTTATTGGTAAGGATATTATTGATTATTCGCCTGTTTCTTCAAACTTTCTGAGAAATCCGGTTACAGATATATCATTCTGTTAGTAGATTTTTATGAGTTTGGAGAAACATCTCCAATATATTCTTAAATATTTGAGTATTCTGTTTTTGTGACTAAAGTATTCCAGTTACATCTTAATTAATTAATAAAACGAAATAAAAATTTTCATTTGGTAATATATATTGCTAACAATACAATCCTTGACTTAAATTAATATTAATTTTTAATTTTAATTATTGTTGAAATCAATTGAATAGTTTGTTATCAGTCAAGTAAAAGAAAGAATTGTATCGTATAAAATATTTGGCAAGTATGAATTCTAAATCTCCTCAATTACTTCCACAGTCTTCTGCCCAAGATTTAAAAGCTCGTTTAGACTGGGGGGAACCTGGATTTACTATCTTAGACGTGCGCGATCGCATGACTTACAATAAGAGTCACATTATTGGTGCAATGCCTATGGATATGAGCAATGTAGCAGAACTTGCTGAAGCTAGCTTGGATAGAAAGCGAGATATCTACGTTTATGGTCAATCTGACCAAGAGACTGCACAAGCTGCAACTAAGCTACGGGTAGGTGGTTTTGGTAATGTTGTAGAGTTACTCGGTGGTTTAGAAGGTTGGAAAGAAATTGGTGGTGCTTGTGAAGGAACGGAGTAAAATTTAGAACCATTACAAACTAATCACCATCGGCTATCAACTGTTCAACTACCAACTGTAATACCAATTCTTGTAAAGACTTTTTCATACAATGTCTTAGCAATTAAAACAGGTTCCATATTGTAACTTAAGATATTTAGCCTTTAAAAAATAGGTATGTCTAAATGGTAATCATCATTTAAACATACCTAAATTTTTTTGACTAAATACCTTTTAAACTGTTGAAAAAGTTTAAGTAATATTAAGCTTAAGCTTCATCTAAAGCAGCGATTCCAGGTAAAGTTTTACCTTCAAGTAACTCTAAACTTGCACCACCACCGGTAGAAATATGGCTCATTTGGTCAGCTAAACCAACCTTTTCAACTGCTGCAACCGAGTCACCACCACCGATGATAGTAGTAGCACCATTCTTACTCAAATCAGCCAGAGTATGAGCGATCGCTTCTGTACCTGCTGCAAATTTATCGAATTCAAATACACCCATAGGTCCATTCCAAATTACTGACTTACAATCAGCAAGAGCAGCTTGGAAGGTTTTCACAGAATCAGGACCAATATCTAATCCCATCCAACCATCAGGGATACTATCAATGCTGACGGTCTGAGAATTAGCATCAGGAGCAAAGTTATCAGCAACAACTACATCGGTAGGTAAGAGTAAATCAACACCTTTTTCCTTAGCTTTAGCTTCCAAGGACTTGGCTAACTCCAACTTATCTTCTTCTACCAAAGACTTACCAACGCTTAATCCACGAGCTTTATAGAAGGTGAAAATCATTCCACCACCGATAATTAGTTTGTTACACTTATCTAGTAAAGTTTCAATTACACCGATTTTACTAGAAACCTTAGAACCACCAATAATTGCAGCTAAAGGACGCTGAGGATTTTCAATCGCATTCTGTAGATACTGTAATTCCTTCTCGATTAGGTATCCAGCTACAGAAGGACTGAGAAACTTAGTTACACCCTCGGTGGAAGCATGAGCTCGGTGTGCAGTACCAAAAGCATCATTTACATACAAGTCGGCATTTGCAGCTAGCTTTTTAGCAAATTCGGGGTCGTTCTTCTCTTCTTCCTTGTAGAAGCGAACATTTTCTAATAATAAAACCTGTCCGTTACTAAGAGCATTAACTTTCGAGGTTACATCATCACCAATACAATCATCACACTTCACCACATCCTTGCCAAGTAGTTCAGAAAGACGATTTGCAACAGGAGTCAGGCGCATTTTATCATTCACAACGCCCTTAGGACGACCAAAATGGCTAGAAAGAATTACCTTAGCACCCTTTTCTACCAAATCATTGATAGTAGGTAAAGCAGCACGAATACGAGTATCGTCTGTAATCTTCCCAGTATCATCTAAAGGTACATTAAAATCTGCTCGTACCAAAGCACGTTTTCCAGATAGGTCACTTGCAGATAAATTTGCTAAAGTTTTTTTGGTCACAGTCAAACCCTCCGGATTAGCTTTTTGTTATTGTTTTGAAAGTAATACCATCCAGATTTTACCGACTTAGGGGGTCATAGGTGAATGCTATGTTCAAGACAGTTTTATTTCCAGTAGATAATAGCCGTGAAACAAAGGAAGCAGCAGAGGTTGTTGCGGAGGTTGTAAAACATCACAATAGCCGTCTGATACTGCTTTCTGTCGTTGAGGAAACCGAAGAAGGTGAAATGAGTGAAGATAAAATGAATTCTCCAGAAATGGTGGCAAAATTATTACAGAATGCCCAAACTGTATTTTCACAGCAAGGAATTCAGTCAGAAGTTATGGAAAGAAAAGGTAAACCTGCCTTTACAATTTGTGATGTTGCTGATGAAATAGAGGCGAATTTGATTATTATGGGTTGTCGAGGACTAGGTTTAACTGAAGAGGGTTTAAATGAGAGCGTTACTAACCGCGTGATTAATCTTGCACCTTGTCCGGTATTGATAATTCCTTAAAAATTTTGCTCAATTCTTCTCTCTCCGAGTCGGAGAGGGATAATTGCGGTTCGGATAAGTAACAGTTTACTTGTAGTTAAAGAATTGAAGACTTGGGGGATTCTCCCCCAAACCCCCGATTGGGAGGACGACTGCGTCCCCCAAACCCCCTCCAGAATGTAATACTCATGAGTCGTGAGGAATCGGTTTTTAAAAAATATCCTTTACTTCTGTGTTTTCTGACTAATGTTTAACCGAACCGTATTTGGAGAAAGATAACTAACAGATAGACTTAAGCGATAACGAAGTTAAAGCGGAGCTTATCGCTTAAGTCTATCTGTGAAGGTTTAATATTTTTGATATTTTTTTATATTAAATAGAACTTACCTACGGACTACATTTTTATATAGGACTTACGCAACGAAGATTTGTCATTGCGACCCGAACGTAGTGTAGGGAAGCAATCTCAAGATTTCGGCGATTACGTCGCTATCGCTCGTAATGACGGAATTACCTGGGTTTTGCGTAAGTCCTGTTATATTTCTTATTTGGAGGGGTTTTGGGGGAGAATCTCCCAAGTCTTGCTTCTTGTGAAAAATTGCAATTTTCTAAAATAATCATGTTTGAGAAACAACCCCAAAACATCAGAGATACAGTTAAGGTATTGGCTGAAAAATCTCTAGCTCAATCTGACCCCACAGGGTGGTTTGAAACTCTTTACAGTCAAGCGAATCAGGACACTGGACAGGTTCCTTGGGCTAATTTAAAGATTCATCCTTACTTACAAGACTGGTTAGATAAGTCTTCTTTAAATACTCAAAATAAATCCACTAAATCTACTAAATCCACTCTGGTGGTAGGATGTGGTTTGGGAGACGACGCGGAAGCGCTGCAAAAACTGGGTTTACAGGTGACAGCATTTGATATATCTCCTACTGCAATCAACTGGTGTAAACAACGATTTCCTGACTCACAGGTAAATTATCAAGTGGCTGATTTATTTAATTTACCTCCGGAGTGGAATCAAGCATTTGATTTAGTTATAGAAATCAGAAATATACAAGCATTACCCTTAAATGTACGTACAGAAGCAATTGAATTGGTAGCGAGCTTAGTTGCATCAAAAGGTAAATTGGTAGTCATTACCCGTTTTCGCAACACCGACGCAGAACCAGAAGGACCACCCTGGGCTTTGTCAGAAAAAGAACTTGCTCAGTTCCAAGAATTCGGACTCAAAGAAATGGGTAGTCAGAGATTTACAGAAGGTGATTCCCAGGAAGTTACAAAATTATGGATTGAGTATTCACGGGATTAGATTTGAGTGATTTTGTATTTGCGCGATCGCATAAATATAAAAGCTTCATTTCACCCACAATTCCACATGATTTCACTTTTGACACCTTCCTTCCCCACTTTCAGACCCAACATTGCTACTCTGCTGCAACTATTTCCCAAAATTCATCAATAACATAACCAACATTTTCAGAATTTTGATTTTCCTGTAACCATTTCTCAATCAAAGGTTTAATTTTTTCAGATTTTTTACCCAACTTCCTTAAAGCATCCGCAGCTTTGTAACGTACATAGCTATCTTCATCGGTGAGGAGTTTGATTAAAGGATTAACAACTCGATCAGAATCCTTACCTAAGTTGTTTAAAGCATTCGTAGCAATGAAACGTACATGGCTATCTTCATCGGTGAGGAGTTCGATTAAAAAGAAATGACTTAAAAATTTTGCAGAACCTTTGATACCATCTTTTTGACAGCGATAGAATAATCACTCTTCTTGTTCGCAAGCAATTTTAGCTGAATCTTTCAGAGCTTTTTCTAAATCACTATGATGTAACTTGCTACTAACACTAGCAAGTAAATTTTCAGCAATTTTCAGAGTAGCAACTTCTCCTACCCAGCCAGCAATCATACCTGTAAACATTTCTACATAGTAATTTTATTATTAATTATAATCAGTAAATTTACTATGTAGAAATTATTTTCAAATCTTTTGCAAGCTTGGTAATTAGCATTTAAAACCGCCTTGAAATCTATTTCAAGGCTCATACATATAGTGCGTTAAAACGCTCTATAAGATTTGCTC
>JBHJJE010000039.1:0-60689 GCA_050042865.1 Mastigocoleus sp. | reverse complement strand
TAACTAGTCTTTGACAACCCCTTCAGGAAAACCTACGGTCGTTCCCGACGCTAAACAACTATTCTGTGGGTAATTACCGTTAATAATTGATTAATAATTGATAATTAGGGTTTGCTGAATAAATACAAAAACGTTATGCAGTGTACATTTGAGACTAAAGGAATATATTCATGTGCAAGAAAAGACTCTAAAATACTTCAAAACCCTTGCATTACGGTAAGTAGCACCAAAGCTTACTGCTAGTATATATGTATCGAAAAGAAGAACAATCCCAAATCACAGCAGAAAAATTTGAACTTCCGTTTCAGGGAAAGTTGTCGAAAGATAACCGTTGGGTAATTATGTCAGACTTAATTCCTTGGGAGGAGTTTGAAGCAGAATATGCTGCAATTTTTTCAGAGGGAATGGGGGCACCAGCTCCCATCTTTTAGAATGGCGCTAGGGGCATTAATTATTAAAGAGAAATTGGGAATCAGTGATAGAGAAACCGTAGAACAAATCAAGGAAAATCCTTATCTACAATATTTTATAGGAATTTTATCCTACAGTAATGAGACACCATTTGATGCCTCGATGTTAGTCCACTTTCGCGAAAGAATAGGCATCGAATTAGTAAACAAAATAAATCGAGAAGTCGTGAAGAATATTTTAGAAAAAGAGTCTTCGGCGGCTGTAGGAGTAAAAAAAAAGAAGTAAGTGAATCAAGAAATTATGGAAGACTGATATTAGATGCAACTTGTGTGCCAGTTGATATTAGTTATCCCACAGATTTAGGACTATTGAATCAAGCGAGAAAGCATACAGAGAAAGTAATAGATTCTCTTTATAAAGAAGTAAAAATTAGATTAGATAAAAAACCAAGAACATATCGAGAAATAGCTAGAAAGAATTATCTAAAAGTAGCCAAAAAACGACGTGTATCACAAAAAGAAAGAATAAAAGCGATAAAAAAACAACTTCAATATATTAAGAGAAACTTGCATCATATTGAGCAGCTAATTACAGCAGGAGCTAATCTTTCTATACTAACGAATAGACAATACAAGATGTTGATAGTCTTAACAGAAGTATATCGTCAACAAAAGAAAGTTGCATATAAATAAAAAGAAGAGTATTGATGACCGTATTGTTAGTCTAAGTCAACCTCATATTCGACCTATGGTGCGAGGTAAAGCCGGCAAGAACGTTGAATTCGGGGCTTTTTTATCTGCCAGTTGCTTTGAAGGTTATATATTCTTAGACCATATTAGTTGGGATAAATTTAATGAATCGGCAGACCTCAAATCACAAGTAGAAACATTTAAAAATTATACTGGTTATTATCCCTTGGCGGTTCATGTTGATAAAATCTATCGCACCGCCTTAGAATAGAGCTTGGTGCAAAGAACGTGGTATCAGAATTAGTGGAGTCCCTTTAGGCAGACCACCTGTTAGTATTAGTAAAGAAAAAAAGAAACAAGCTATATTCGATGAAAGAATTCGTAATTGTATTGAGGGAAAGTTTGGTGAACCAGTGCGTTGGGCGGGTTTCCCGACTTGAAGCAACTGGTGAACCCGTAAGGGGCAAGGAAAAAGAAGATTTACTCTGAATCAAGTAATGATTAAACTTTCTTATACCTCTGAAACAGCAATTGCAATTTCTTTTTTAGTAATCAATCTTTCTACCTATATTTCACGTTTAATGAGGGATTTTTGTGTCTATATTTTCAAAAATATGCCTTTTTTGCAGTATGTAATTAGCCGAACTTATTCTTTACTAACGTCTAGACAACAAAAACTTATTCTTCTCTTTTCTTGGAGTAACCTGTAAGTCTCCACCCTTGAATTTTATTACTTTTTCAGCAAACCCTATTTAGAACAAACTTTATCTGGTGTTGCTGATTAAAAATATGAATAGCCACCCAGCCCTAAATTTTGGGGGATTAAAGGGGCTAGTAAATATGAGAAAGATAAATTCATATTTCAATTCAGCAATACCCTTTATCTACTTTTCAAGTGTCTGATAATACTTTTTACTTCACTAATACTGACCATAAAGTCTTAAAAATGATCATTATGTCAAAGCTAATATTTGCCTGAGAAATATATTGCATATTCAAAGCTAACTTTCTCGGCATTATCTCATCAATATAAGTTGCCTCTGGGTCCCTAGCACGACTTAATAATTCATTCTCGTTGCGAAACTCTAAAGAGGCTAAATCAGTAATTCCTGGAGAAACTTTTAATACTTGACGTTGTTGTGGATTATATAAAGCAACATACTTTGGGACTTCTGGACGCGGACCAACCAGACTCATATCCCCTTGAATCACATTAAATAGCTGGGGTAATTCATCTAGTTTATATTTCCTTAAAAACTCACCACTGCGGGTAATTCTTTTATCCTTACCTACGGTAATCTGAGCACCTAATCTCTCTGCATTGACTACCATTGTCCGAAACTTGTAAATTTTGAATTCTTTGCCAGTTTTACCTATTCTTGTCTGACGAAAAAATATCGGTCCTGGAGAGTCTAACTTTACCCATATTGCGATCGCCATAAAAATGGGAGATAGAATTAGGGTTCCTCCCAAAGAAGCAAGCAAGTCAAATATTCGTTTAAGCATGATTCATGAAAAAGATTGCACCACAAAAATTGCTTTAAAATCCGCGAAAATTTGTAAATGCAAATTTAAAAGCTACTTAAAATTCACTTAAATCAAGTTTTAAATTTACTTACATATACGCAGATAATAAAAAGTAAAAAAAGTCAAAAATATAAAAGTCTATTAAGCTAACTCAAAATATTGCGAACAGCACTTACTACCCTTTCTTGGTCAGCTTCAGTCATCTTTGTATAAATTGGTAAGCTTATTAAACGCTGATAAGTATCTAAAGCTTCAGGAAAATCTTCAGGACTTAAGTTATATGTATCACGCCAGTAAGGATGCATGTGGAGAGGAATATAATGAACACTACAGCCAATTCCTGCAAGATTCATTTTCTCAATAAACTTATTTCTATCGACTTTTGCTGAATCATCCAAACGAATTACATATAAATGCCAAGCATGAATATCCCCATTATTAGCCTCCGGTGGTAATCTCAAAGGTAAACTGGATAACTCACGATTATAGTAATCAGCTATTTCTTGACGCTGTTTTTGAAAATTCCATGCTTTCTGTAACTGATGAATACCCAAAGAAGCGGACACATCGGTCATATTATACTTGTATCCGGGAGCAACTATTTCGTAATACCAAGATGGTTTTGTAGAAGTATAGCGGTCAAATGCATCGCGACTAATACCATGTAAACGCATCACGCGACAGCGTTTGGCAATTTCCGGGTTGCAAGTAACAATCATTCCACCTTCCCCAGTTGCTATAGGTTTGGTAGCATAAAAACTATACACCGTTGCATCACTATTCAAGCTCCCAACTAATTTACCTTTATAAGTTGTAGGTATAGCATGGGCTGCATCTTCCACGACTTTTAAACCATGGTTGCGAGCGATCGCTAATATCTCATCCATATCGCAAGCTAGTCCAGCATAATGCACGGGTACAACTGCTTTCGTTTTGGGAGTGATAGCAGCTTCTATTTTTCTAGGGTCTATATTAAGAGTCTGCGGGTCGATATCTACAAAAACAGGATTTGCACCCAGATAACGAATTACCTCAGCAGTTGCAGTAAAAGTATATGTAGTTGTAATAACCTCATCACCCTCTCCAATACCTAAAGCCTCCAGAGCTAAATGTAATCCAGATGTCGCAGAATTAACCGCAATGGATTGCATTTGGGCGATCGCTTTATTTTTAGCACCAATAAATTCTGTAAATTCCAATTCAAATTGTTTTGTTTTTGGTCCTGTAGTTAACCAACCAGAACGTAGAGAATCAATAACTTCTGCTATCTCCTCTTCTCCAATATCAGGAAGAGCAAATGGTAAAAAACTTTCCATATCATCAAGACCATCAACAAACAGTTTACAAAAATATTAGGCGGAACCCGATAGAAAAATATTTGATAGAAATTATAATTTCTCAATCCAGAATATGATGAAGGGAGAAATTAACAGATTTTGTAGGACGAGGTTTACGCTCCCCTATAGCTTCAACTTCAATTACCATGAATAAAAAATTCTCCTAAAGTAAATGCACGAAAAATTTGTGCTTTTTCTCGACATTGTTTAAATATAAATAAATATCTTTGTGTTTAAAGACAATACTAAGAATTATCATCTTGATGGCGATAATTCTGATATTCCTGTTGATAGTCTTAAAATTTGACGGTAAATTTTCTCATAAGCATCTACCACAGAATTTAAACTAAACTCTAAATTAACGTACTCGTAAGCTCGACTTCCCATTTCTTTTCTGAGCTTTTCAGATTCCAGTAATTTAGCGATCGCTAAAGCTAAACTTTCTGCATCTTTAGGAGGAACTAATAAACCATTCCATCCATCTTTTACTACCTCTTTACAACCCGGCATATTGGTTGTAATTAAAGGCAATTTCATCGCACCAGCTTCTAATAAAACTCTGGGTACACCTTCTCGATAAAAGGAAGGTAAAACAAAGATATCACTTAAGGACAACAAAGCAGGTACATCATTTCGTTGACCGAGATATTCAACGCTATCACCATACTTTTCGATTTCCCTTAAAGAAATGGCTTGTCTGCCCTCTGAAGATATAGGACCCACTAAAATAAATTTAACTCTATCTACTTGCTGTTTTACCAATTTGGCAGCACGCAAATATTCTTTAACACCTTTGGTTACAACTAAGCGAGCCACCATAGTTACTACAAGCTTACCATCTAAGTCTAATTCCCTTCGTAAATCTACTAATCTATCTTGAGCAGAAAGTCTATTTTTTAAGTTACTTATGTCAACACCAGAACCCAGAACTAACTCATACTTATCATCATCTACCATCCGATAATCTTGAAAGTACTTCCTATCGTCAGAATTCTGAAAAATAGTTACTTGAGTTGCATCACTAGCTTTTTTTTGTAAATAACGATATACAGGCTTTAGTGCTGTTGCAGCTATAGAATTACTGGAAAAAACATATCCCATCCCGGTAATAGTACGTACTCTACCCGGAACAAGTGCCTTTTTCGCTACTACTGGCGCCATTATGGCTGGCTTAGTATCAAAACCATGAACTATATCTGGCTTACATTGCTGAAATATCTCAAACAGTTGCTGACGACTACGAATATCAGCGACAGGACTCACACCTCTTTTCAATTCATAACGAAAATAAGGAATATCATGCTTCTTAAAACAGTCTCCTCTTTCCGAACCAACTGCACCTACTCGGAATCCTCTCTCCTTCAAAGCTAAAAGTAAAGGAATACGCATACTTATATCCCCTCCTCCTACCTGAAGAAGTAAAGGTTGTAGAGTTTCTAAGCCTTTATCCAAACATAATTTTTGATGCTTACCTGAAAAATTATTAGCCATCCCTTATAAAGACTTTATTCGGTTCTGATGATATTTTTTATCTACAATCCCTTGGATAGATTAGAAGTTAACTTACTTGATAAATACTCCTCTTATCTTGATAAACTGTAATTAAACTGAGCAAAAGTAACAAAAACTAACTAATCTAAAATTTCAAAAATAATAAACAGTTTAGCTTTTACTGAATACAATTATTAAAACTCACAACTATCTAATTTTTGTGCCAAGTTGGCATTAATTGTATACGCTAAAATGTAGTCTTATAAATATAAATTTGGGAAAGCTTCATAAAATATTTCCTCGGTTACATTGACTTATTTGACTCTAGATACATCTAGAAAATTTAGACAAGATTATTCAAATGATTCATTAAGTTTTTGATAGTAGAACTTTCCTGAGAATCATACTCTTGCTCAAAATAGTAATAGCTGTGACTCTCATTTTCAGGAATTACACCATTTACAACTTGTCCCAAAACATTTTGACCAGAATTTTCCAAAATTTCTTTAGCTAAAACAGCATTTACAGAGTCAACGACTCCTGGACGTACAACCAATAAAACACCGTCAGCCATTTGACCTAAAGTTGCAGCATCAGCCGCAAGATTTAAAGAAGGTGCATCAATAATCACATAATCATAATAATTAGCAAAACTATCTATCAATGAAGCCATTCTTTTAGAATCAAGGAGTGAAGCAGGAGAAGGTGGTACAACTCCCGAAGTCAAAATATCCAAATTATTTTCTACTTTCTGTATAGCCCTCATGACCTCCACTTCTCCAACAATCACATTACTAAGACCTTGATTGTTAGAAATTTCCCACATTTTATGTTGAATTGGACGATGAAGGTCCGCGTCTATTAATAATACTTTACTCTCCATCTGTCCCATAGATGTAGCCAGATTTGCAGCTACTGTCGATTTACCTTCTTTAGGAACCGAACTGGTGACAACAATAACCTTTGATTCCCTATCTGCGTTCATGAACTTTAAATTTGCCCGCAACATCCTATACGCTTCACTAATAGGAGAGCGGGGCATATCTCGGACTACAAGTCTAGAACTAGGTTCTTCAAATTCATCACTACTATTATTAATTATGGATTTTCTTGAATTGCTTATAGATGGTATCAGACCTAGTAAAGTCAATCCAATTAATTCTTTAGCTTCATCAACAGTCTTAAGGGATTTATCTTTAGCTTCCAATAAATATATAGCCATCAAAGAAGCAATTATACCCAGCAGTGTGGCACTCATGTAAGAAATAGCTGCAGAAGAGGTAGATTTACCTGGGACAACAGCCGGAGATATAACCCGAACATTCCCTATACCTTGACTCTGAGCAATTCTACTTTCTTGCAATTTCTGTGACAGAAGAGAATAGGTCGCTTGGACTGTTTTTAGCTTTTCTTCCAGTTCGCGATTTCTCTGCTCTAGTTTAGGTAAAATCTCTAATCTTTGTTTATGACCACTATACAAACTTGTTAAAGTCGCTAGCTCACTAGCCATAGCTAAACGATTAGATTCCAATTCAACTAATCTAGAACTCAGATTCTGCTGCAGCTCCCCCATTTGGATAGTTTCCTCTGGTCTAACAAACCCAGAACCAGGAACTTTTGATATTCTTTGTTGTAATATTTCGCGCAAGGCTTGGAGTTGATTTTCCGAACTTATAATATCTGGGTGTGTATCTAAAAATCTTACTTTGTCCAAAGCAAGTTTTGATTCTAGTTCTTGAATTCTCTTTACAACATTTTGTACCCCTTCTGACTGTGTAAGTGTTGTCATAACAACAGCCTGTTGGGTATCCATATTCAATTGTTTTCTCAAATGCTGATATTCAGTATTTATATTAGATATTTTTGCCCTTACTTCATTAATTCTTCCTTGTAAACTTGAAATCAGCTCCAAAGACTTACTGGCTTCTAATTGTAAGTCAAATATTTGATTGTCTTCTTTAAATTTACGCAGTTCTGCCTCTAGCTTGCGGACCTGCATTTCTGTTTTAGGTAATTGTTTTTCTAAAAACTTTCTTGCTGAGACTGCCTGTTCTCGTTGAGCTGTAATATTCTCATTAATATATATGTCCATAAGGGCATTTACAACTTCAGCAGCAGTCTCAGGATCCTCATCTTGATAGGAAATAGTTAAAACATCTGTAGTTTTAATATCTTTAACCAACAGTTTGCTACGGAATGCTTCCGCACTCAAAGGAGACTTGTCTGTGCCTTTGAGATTAAGCTTACTAATAGTCTGCTTGATAACTGGAGTTGAAGTAATTACCTGTGCTTCTGTATTTAGGGGGTTACTTTTTTGTGCAACAAGGGGTTCAAGTTTTCCTATATCACCCCCTACTCCAGTCAGGGTGGATGTGGCGTTAACTCTTTGAAATCTTAACTTACCTTCTGCGACATATGTAGACTTACGTGAAGATAGACCGAAAACACTTAATGAGAAAAATAACAGAAATACGGCTGTTGCCGGAGGCCAGCGTCTTTTCAAGATAAGATAAAATTTGCCTAAACTTGAGAAAGATTCTTTTGATTCCATGTATTAAGTTCTCTCAATCTTACAAAAGTAATAATAATTTTTACAAGAATTCTCAAATATTGATTTATAAACTTGATGATAGTACATCATTCTCTCAAAACAAAATAAATACTATTGATGCTCTGACTTATAAACTTTTTGAATAATATCAACTACTCTGTGCAAATCTTGTTGTCTCAAGTTTGAGCCTGAAGGTATACATAGACCAGCATAAAATAATTTTTCAGCTACTTCACCACCGATAGTTTCAAAGTCAGAGAATAGAGGTTGCATATGCAATGGTTTCCAAACCCGACGAGACTCTACTTGCTCTTCTTTCAATGCAAGTCTAACCTGCTCGCTACTTGCACCAAATAATTCCGGATCGATTGTTAGGCAAGTTAACCATCGGTTAGATATTCCATAACTAGCTTCTGGCATAAACTCTATCCCTGGGATATCTTTCAAGGCTTTCTGATAAAATTCAAAATTACTACGTCTAGCTTTTACTCTATCGGATAAAACTCTTAATTGACCTCTGCCGATACCTGCTAGTACGTTACTCAAGCGGTAATTATAACCCATTTCCGAATGTTGATAATGGGGTGCGACATCCCGTGCTTGAGTTGCTAAAAAGCGAGCTTTTTCTATTATTTGAGAATCCTCAGAAACTAACATCCCTCCACCAGAAGTAGTAATAATTTTATTGCCGTTAAAAGAGTAAGTTCCAATACTACCAGTAGTTCCTGGGACTCTACCTTTGTAATCTGCTCCTAAAGCTTCTGCTGCATCCTCAATTAAGGGAATATCGTACTGGTTACAAGCATCTAAAATTGGATCAACATCTGCACTTTGACCATAAAGATGTACAACTATCACTGCTTTAGGTAATTTACCAATACGCGCTCGTTCTTGCAATGCCTCTTTTAGTAGAACAGGATTCATATTCCAGGAAGTGCGATCGCTATCAATGAATACTGGTTTTGCACCTAAATATAAAATTGGATTAGCTGTAGCAACAAAAGTAAAGGTCGAACAGAAAACTTCATCTCCTGCTTGTACTCCAACTAGTTTTAAAGCTAAATGTATAGCGGCAGTTCCAGAGCTAACTGCTGCTGCATGAGAGGAACCTATAATCTGACAGAATTCTTGCTCAAAAGCATCAATTTGGGGACCTACTGGTGCTATCCAATTAGTTTCAAATGCTTCCTTCACAAACTCTAATTCTAGTTCACCAATATGAGGACTTGACAGAAGAATTGGTTCTAACATGGGTTTTTAATAAGAATTTTATTATTTTATTTTTGATTCAAACTTCAGATACTAATTTTTTAAATACTTTTCCTTAGCTATTACATTAGCTATTAACTTAATGTATGCTAAATATAGACTATTAGATGGAAGCACGATATGCAGGGAAAAAATTACTTTTAATTAGTTCTTCTGAAGACTTTTCTAAATGTTGTGCTTTCAAATCAGTTAATAGATTATATTTAGACTCATCTATAATCATCCGGGAAGTTAAAAAGCTATGTCTTTGTTTAGAAAATCCTGACTTAAATTTGTAAAGACTATCCTCAGTAGAACCTCCAATTCCTCCTCCAATATGTAAAAATTCATTACCTCTTTCTTTTGCCCAGAGTCGAACATAATGTAATAAATAATTAAAAGGAGACTGACTTATATACTTATCTGTAGTACCACCTAAATGAGCTTGGACAATACCACATGATTCAAAAAATAAGCTAGCACAAGCAATCTCATCTTCCATCTCCACAATTCCTAAATGAAGGTGATCATTTAAAGTTAAAAGTTTTTCAAAATAATTTTCATCAAAATAATACGAATCTCTAGCTTTGACTCGATTCATTGTTTCCGTATAAATTGCCATAAATTCAGGCATATATTCCTTGAAAGCAACCATTCTGCCACGGAAACCAATTCGCTTACACTTATTAATCGTACTTTGATGACCTTTACGAGTTTTTGCCCATATTTTCTCTTCAGAAAGTGTCAAATCTATAGAAACTGTTTGACCATTTTCGGTTAAAATACCTTCTGGAAAAATATCTAAGAAATTATTACTTAATATAGGATGCAATCGAAAAAAAGCAGAACAAATATTTTTTTCACGAAATAAATACTTAAGTTTACTTAAGGCAGTAATAATAAATTCTGGAAAATTCTGTGCAGCTTCATTTAATAACATTCCAGGATATCCATAAGGAGAAATTACATCAAATATTTCCTCTGTATCTAAATTTTTATCTAATACTTCATTACAACTCCGTAATAAATATGGAACTAGAAAAATTTTGTCATCTTCCGTAAAAATAAAAGCCTCACCTGTGGCATTATTTCTATCGGCTTCTATAGCTAAATATTCTGGTAAATGGTAGACATCATGACGTAATTTTAGTAAAGTTTCTCGCCATAAAGGATCTTGTAAGCTGACAATTTTATTATTCATTATCCCTTTTGAGCTATTTCTCAGTTTTTCTTGTCTCTATCTGAGTGGAGAATCCCACTCACTCTTACTCCGTGGTTTCAGATGACCATAAGACAGGAAATACTTTAGGATCAGCGAAATCTGGATCTCCATTTGATAACTTCCGACATAAAAATTCGTCTGCAATATGTACTTCTCTTCCCTTCGAGTCAATAAAAGGTTGATAATGATTATCACCATCTTGCATATGAACTGCCACAGCTAAACGATGACTTTCGCTGTAGTTAGGCAAACTACCATGGATTGTCCAACAATGATGGAAGCTAACTTGACCCTTCTCTAAAACCATTGGAACTCTTACTACTTCCTTACCTTTGGCTCGAAAATTCTCTTCCATCTCTGATAAATTAGAGTTATTAAAATATCGAGTATTCTCGATTCCCGACCATCGATGGCTTTTATCTAGTACCACTAAAGGACCACGATCCTGATCGCAATTATGAAAAGGAATCCAAGCTGTCAGTAATTTATTAGAGCTACAGGTAGACCAGTATGCGCGATCTGCATGCCATCCAACCGCACCTTTACCCTGTCTATCTTGGGGTGGTTTGTAAACTAACTGATCGTCCAAAAGTCGAATTTCCTGGACTCTTGCGAGTCGAGCTGCGATCGCACCAATGATTGGTTGTAATACCAGCTTTTGTAGCGCTTGACTTTGCAAAGAAACAAATTCGTTGTTACGAACTATATCGAAGCCATCTTCAGGTTTCCAGTTACTGAAACCTGCATCTATCGGTAGATAGGAATCTCTGTGTCCTTGATAGAATTTTTCAACACCTTCAATTGCCTGATCAATAATTTCATGACTAAGTATATTTTTTGATATGTACCAGCCATGCTCTTCATAAAACCTGATATCTTCTTCGCTAGGTAATAGTTCTTGCTCTCTTTCAAGAATACTGATAAGTGTTTTCATAATCTAACTTTACTCACCCCAGGGCTATTTCATCTTTAAATTAGGTAATTCTTAGCTGTCTTTAAGTTGACCCATGAACTCTTCTGATGTTACGTATCCTTCCTGATTTATTCCCTCTCGTTGGACAACCTTAAAGAAAGTCAAGAAAATAATTTTCAAGTCCAGCAACAAACTCCAATTATCTACATACCAAACATCTAATTTAAACTTTTCTTCCCAGACAATAGCATTACGACCTTTAACCTGAGCTAATCCTGTTATTCCTGGTTTTACTTCATGACGACGTGCCTGTTGAGGTGTATAACGTTGTAAATATTTCACCAATAAAGGACGTGGACCAACAAAACTCATATCTCCTTTGAGGATATTCCATAATTGGGGTAACTCGTCTAGACTTGTTTGACGCAACCATTGTCCAAACTTAGTTAATCGATATTCATCGGGTAATAAATTGCCTTCATCATCTCGTTCATCTGTCATCGTCCGGAACTTATAAAACTTAAAAACACGATTATTTTCTCCCGGACGGGGCTGACTGAAAATTATTGGAGTACCCATATAGGCATAAATAGCAATTGATACACCAAAAATTATGGGGGACAAAATTATTAAAGCTACTGCTGCCCCCACTCTATCGAAAAGGGCTTTAAGGGGTCTGCTATTTTCCCTAAATATTTCACGTCCAAAAAATATAGCCATATTTCACACCCAGATAATTGTAACGACTAAAAACTTTTGTAAAAAATGTACTTAAACTCATTCACATATAAAAATAGAGCTAGAAATTTTCTAATCTAAATTCTCTATAAAAAACATTTCTTTCTCAAAAATCAACTTTAATTGACTTTGTTATCGCAGAAAACGCAGAAAACTAAATATTTATTATTTAATACAATAAAATTGTATATACTAATGAAATACTAAATATTTAGACTGAGCCATAAAAAATATTTTTTTATTAGAAATACTTGTATTTCATCAATAAACAAGCTTTTTCCATCAAGATTTCATACTAAATTAACCAAATTTCTTTAGAGACTAAAGAAATATCAATCAATCAATCTATTAATTAACTACATCTAGCTAATTTGACGTAATTTAAGTAGAAAAAAATAGATTTTTTTCTACTTAAACTAAACTTATTCCTACATAATAAATTTAATATGTATGATACATAAAAGTATTGCCATTTTGGCACTATATTGTCTTAGATATATATCAATACACTAATAATCAAATTAAGTTTTTTTTTATGAGCAAGCATAATTCTAAATCAAGAGTCTAAATGTTATAATCTTTTAACTCTCTTGACTTATATATTTAGTTTGATCTTGATAGATATATAACAGCTATAAATTTGATTTTCCTATAGTTCTAATATTGATAGAACAAAATCTATATCTTAATGCCTAATTCCCGATAGTAATTTATTAGTCTTTCAAATACTAGTTCCTCATTATATTTATTTTCCACGCGATCGCGACCAGCTTTTCCATACATTTGTCTCAATTGTGGTTGAGTAAGTAAATTTTCTAAAGCTTGTGCCAATTGATGACTATTTTGATGAGGTACTACAAAGCCGGTTTTTCCATTGACGACAGCTTCTCTACACCCACGAATATCTGTAGTTACCACTGGTAATTGCATTGACATAGCTTCAACGATAGAACGAGGTAACCCTTCGTGAGTAAAAGTAGGTAATACAAAAATATCTAAAAGACCTAATAATTCTGGAATATCTTGACGCATTCCTGTAATCGTTATATTTTTCTCAATTTTTAACTGACGAATTTTTTCTAATAGTTGGATATGAAAAGGTTCAGAGTCTGTAGATAATTGACCACCAATAATTAAGACATGTAAATTAGGGAATTTATGAATTAACATAGCAGCAGCTTCAACTAGATATTCGCTACCTTTTTTTCTTGTTAAACGTCCCACAGTTCCAATTATGAAACTAGTATTTTCAGGAATATTCAAAGATGCTCTTAAATGATTTTGAGAATCGACTGTAATCGAAGAAGAGTCAAAGCGTTTTATATCTACACCATTACCTAAATATGCTATTTTTTCGGGAGGACATAAACCTAGCTTAATTGCTGTAGATATATCTTCATAATTTTGAGTTAATATTAAATCAGTTAAATAAGCAGACAGCTTTTCTATCTTAGAATAAAATGTATATTGAAGAGGTGTCGATAAATCATGGAAAGGAAAGCCGTGAGCAGTATACACAATCCTCTTTACTCCAGCTAATTTTGCAGCAATTCTTCCCAAAACCGCAGCAATTGGCGTATGTACATGAACTAAATCATACTGGTTATTTTTAATTAACTTAGTTAATTCTTGTATACTCTTTAAGTTAGATAATAAAGAAATTTTTCTGTCAAAATGGATGCAGTAAACTTTACATCCATGCTCTTGTAAATATTTTATCTCTTCTCCATAAGCGCAGGCTATATCAACTGTGAGATTCTGAGAAATCAAATATTTAATTTGAGGTACTAAAAGAGTTTTAGCAGTAGCAGGAAGAGCGCAAATATGTAAAATTTTCATCTTTGAGATATATTTATATTGCTGTAGACATATAAGCTAGGACATCCTGTTGTTCTCAAAAAGCAACACACACAAGGAAGCAGAAAAACAAAAGTCCTAATCAAACCGGTATTTTCCGATCAATATGTAGTACTAAATTTAGGACTACATATACAAAGCCTTAATCCACTGCCATTCTTTACTCAGCCCTTCTTCTAAAGATACTTTCGGTTGATAATCAAGAATTTTACGAGCTTTTGAAACCTCAGCTGCCGTGTGACGAGCATCTCCTCTAGCTTTACCAATATGATTTCTTTTTATTGAGCAACCTACAACTTTTTCCATTAAATCCAATACATCTTTGAGTACTACACGAGACCCTCCACCAATATTAAAAATTTCACCTACTGCTGAGGGTTCAACCGCAGCAGCTAGATTAGCTGCAACAGCATCACTTACAAAGGTAAAATCTCTGGTTTGTAACCCATCACCATATACAGGAATAGCTTCATCTTGCAATACAGCCTTAAAAAACTTGTGAAATGCCATGTCTGGACGCTGATGTGGACCATACACAGTGAAGTAACGCAATCCTACAATAGGTACTTGAAAATTCTGATAATAAAGTTTACATAATCTCTCTGCTGCTAATTTCGTGATTCCATAAGGTGAAACTGGCTGAGGGCAGATTTTTTCATCAGTTGGTAATGTTTCAGCATCACCATAAACAGAGGATGTTGATGCAAAAACGAATCTCTCTAATTTTTTTGCATCCTTAGCTGCTTCCAATAAAATTTGTGTGGAATTTATATTGCGCTCTGTATAAGCTCCAAATCCTTTTCCCCAGCTTGCTCTCACACCAGCTTGTGCTGCTTGGTGGTAAATTACATCAACATCTGCAAGTATTTTTTCCCACTCCAAAGACCTAATACTTCCCTCAATCAGCTGAAAATTTGGTGAAGAAAGTAGATGAGCTATATTTTTACGCTTCAAGAAAGGATTGTAGTAATCATTGAACTCATCAATACCAATAACTTCTTTCCCTTCACCTATTAGAGTGTCTACTAAATTAGATCCAATAAACCCCGCAGCCCCAGTGACAATAGTTTTAACCATTTTCTATTACCTTTGTATTTTATATTTTATGTATTTTGAAAATTATTTTTAATTCCCTATTCTTTGTTTGCAATATCCTCTACAAATATATTTCATTGAAGAGTTTATTAACTTACTCTTATAAAAGCAACTAAGCTTTCAAAAGGTATGATTCCGTTTTTTCAACTAAGTTTTTCACACAAAAATTATTAACTATTCTCTCTCTAGATTTGGACTTTATAATATTTTTTTCTTCCTTACTTAAATTAATTAATTGACGACATCCTACAGCTAAAGCTGATGGATTTTCAGAAGGTACAACAATACCTATATCACCTACAATTAAGGCAGAATCTCCAACATCAGTAACAACACAAGGTATCCCACAAGCCATTGCTTCACCTACAACATTTGCAAAACCTTCTCCATAAGAAGATGTAGAGACTAAAATATCTAAAGAATTGTATACTGCCTCCATATCAGAACGTCCTCCAGCCCAAAATATCTTTTCAGCTATTCCCAGCTGTTCTGCTAATTCTTTCATTTCTAATGTATATTGCTCAGAACCTACACCTACACAAACAAAATGAATATTTTCATAGTCTTCAGATAAAATTGATATAGCTTTAAAAAAAGTTGGGTGGTCTTTCATGGGAGCTAATCTTCCTACTAAACCAATTACAGTTATTTTTTCACTCAGACCCCATTCTTTTCGGAGCTTCCAACCTTTTTCTGGTTCTGGTTTAAAGCGTTTAATATCAATCCCATTAGGAATAACAACCATTTGTGATTCAGGATAACCCTGTTTCAAATAAAATTTTTTACCAACATATGAATTGACTATAATTAGATTGGCAAATTTGGATGTAAAGCATTCTAAACTGAATAGTAAATTACCAAACCAGTCATAAGCTTTTTTATCAGTAATCGAATCGCGAATTCCCCAAATTTTCTTAGTTGGTGGTGATATGGAAGCCAAAATGGTAGCCATTAAATTTGACTCTCCTAAATATCCATGGACGATATCAGGACGAATGCTATAAAAATTAAGGAAAATATTTTTAGTGAAATTTAAGATATCCCACCTACCAGATTTATTCAATGAAATGGCATTAATATTGCTATTTTTAAGCTCTACTTCTAATTCTCCACCATCGTAAAAATATAAAACAGTGATATCAAACTTTTCCTTATTCATTCCTTTTACGAGGGTCACTAACTGTCTTTGAGCTCCACCATATTTCAAATCTCGAATGATGAACATCACTTTTTTTTTAAAGGTTGTTGTCTTTAAAATTGTTGTCATAGTTACCATGGTTAATATGTCTATTCAATATATTTAATTTAGATATTGCTGAGTGAAGGGATTACTTTACTCAATTAAAATGGATTTTCGATGGTTTTAATTGCCAATTTATTCCATGAATATGTAATAACTCAAATCAGTAAAACTTGTACTGAAAATAATCATTATTCTCAAGATAATGAAGAGCAATAATTTTTTTCATATTCAAATGTGATCGCTTCTAAAGAAAAATTATCGACAATTCGCTCTCTTAATCGTTCTCCCGTGGACTTCATCTCCTTTCTATCTATACTTATTAATTCTTTCCAAGCTTGAGCAAGTGCTTGTGAATTTCTTGGAGGTACTACTTTCCCAAGCTCTCCTAAAATCCATGAGGAGTCTCCTACATCTGTAACCACACAAGGAATACCACAAGACATAGCTTCTCCTAAAACTAAAGGAAAAGCTTCTCCATAAGCAGAAGAAATAGTAAAAACATCTAATGCAGTCATTAGCTGGTCTATATCACTGCGTTCCCCAAGCAAGTGTACTTTATCTTCAATTTCTAACTTCTTGACTAAATTACATAGATCCTGATTATCTATATCGACATTTGTACCAGCAAGAATAAAGCTAACATTTGGGCAATTTCTAGATAAAATTGCTGCTGCTTTTAGAAAATTTGGAAAATCTTTCATCGCATGATACCGAGCAAAAGATCCGATTATAAATGTATCTTCTGACAGATTCAATTCTTCTCTAACTAATGATTTCCTTTCTGCTGATGGTTGAAATAAAGATGTATCAAAACCATTTGGAATCACATAACTATTTCTAGAGGAATAACCTATCTCCTGGTGTTGTTTCTGACTCCTCTTAGAAACAAAAAAAACTTTATCAACTAGTTTTGATATGGGAGCGGACAAATTAATAATTAGGGATGTTGACTTCTTTTCATCACTCAAAGAATCTATTGAATGATGAATGCTCCAAAAAACAGTAATTTTTTGAAATAAAAATAACTTAACTAAAAAAGCCGCAATATTGCCATGATACATCCACCCTTGAATAATATCTGGCTTAATTTGATTAACTATATGCAAAAGTTGAAAAAGCGATTTTAGACTTATTTGACCTCTCTTCATTCCTAAACTATACACCGGTATATTCAAAGCTTTTACGCGATCGCTTAATGCTCCACCATCTAACAACGAAATTAAATATGGGGTAAACTTTTCTTTATCCATTTTGGATAAGATATTATACAGCATAGTCTCTGCACCTCCAATGAAAAGTCCGCTAACGATATATACCACTTTCATAATTTGCCTTTTCCTGAAAAAGATAATAAATTATTACGACTCTGGGTAGTCATTGCAGCCATTAAAGAGAAAATAGTCAATTGAAATCTTTCTTCTAAAACTTCATGACTAAAAAAAGACCAAGTAGCAAAAAAAGTAACAAATAATATACTTGTTATTCTGACTTCTCCACGAGATTTTCGTACAATAGCATAGAGGAGAAGTGGTAGTATAACAGCACCTATAAATCCATAATTAACCATTAAATCTAAATACATATTATGTGTCGCAATAGGTTGAGACCATCGGTCTGTAATTCCTAAACCATTACCAACAATTGGATTTTTAGTATATAGTTTCCAACCAAGTTCTACAATATAGAACCGTGAAGTATCATTATTTGCATTACTGGATGAAGGGTCTTGAATCCATTCTATTCTTTCACTTATATTAGTATTTTGCATACTTATTTCTTGCAAATATTCTTTAGCAATTACTCCCCCACCTATAAATATTATCAAGACTATAATGCTGCAATAAGTAACTAACTGCTTAAAATTAATTTTTCTTAGGTATATCAATAAAACTAGTTCCAGAAAATAACAAAATATTGCCCCCCTAGAGAAAGTCAAAAAACTTCCTAATCCCATAGATAATATAAATGGCAAACGTAGTTTTTTAGGAACTAAATCTAAGCAAAAAATCATACCGATTACAAAGGCACCCCCGGCAACATTAACATCTTGATAAAATCCTGAAGGACGACCAGTTAGATTAAAATCTCCAAATATTCTGGGTTGATTTAATTCTAAAAAAATATTGCGTAAATGCATTAATAAAGATAATAAAATCGCACTTTGACTGAATTTAATTACTATATGATATTTGCTGAAAATAACATTTAAAGAGATTAATAATAAAGTCGATAAAACCCTAGTCTCAAAATCTTGTTGACTATTGGCATTGTAATCAGTGAAAAAACCTAGCCATAGGAAAGAGAATGCTACATAAGATATACACCAAATCATCAAGGGCTTTGATAAATATTTAAATTCGTGCAAGCGCAGAAAAATTAGTGGAACTGAAGCTGATACAAAAAATAAAAGAATGACTAATGGAGAAGATACTATCCCTTTATAAGCCCAATAACGATCTAAATCACTAAAAAATACAAAAGTGACGTTAAAAGCAAGTATACATTGGTACCATAATAATAACTTGTTTAAATCTAATCTCTGTAACATAATCTTTTATACTTGAAAAGTGATTTTATGTGTCATTTAATTGGATTAACAATAGAATTTAATTTTTCAGATTTTTTCATCATTCCATTTTAAATAGATAGTTACCAAAATATAAAAATACAAAAATTGAGCAGCATAAATTTTGGATTAGAAGCTTTACATCTATGTGAATATAATAAATAAATTTAAAGCATCATTTTTACACAATTATTTAGTAATAAATATTTTTTATCTCGATCAGATTAAATTACTTATTTTTAAGACAACAACCCTTATAAGCTTCATCTATAGCATTTTTAATGCTAAATCCTAAATCTTTACCCAACATAATTTTATCTTTGGCAGAAACAATTGCTTTAATTGCTGCTTTCGGTACTTTATCTTCCCACCAATTTACTTTCGTATCATAAAGCCAGACATATTTATCTGAATTAGATAAAGCATGATACATATTATGTTCCAATAGCTTCTTTTTATTATTTTTACTTAAACTATGGCTAACTCTTACACTAGGATGATTCAATTCATTTGGATTGAGCAATCCGTAAGAATTGTCGAAAAACACAGCCTGTCCTACAGAAACTTGATTATTATACTTTGAACGATTTTCTGGCTCTATTAGAGACAAAGCCTTTTGTTTAATTAATTCTCTTGACTCTATAAAATCTTTTTCACTGTTAAAGTAGTAGGCATTTTCGTTACCATCTATAATTACAGAACTAGGCTTTATTACATCTAACATTCCATTAATAAATGCTGGCAGCAAGCCATAACTATGTTCCGAAAGCAGTTCTATTAACTTATCTTCATCTTCTACTTCAAAACCATCTGATACATAACTCATATAGAATAAACCGAAGAGTTTTAAATCAGAAATTTCATCTTGAAGAATACTCAAAAATTGAGCACCTCGTTTACGTACTTGTACATAATAATCTTCATAGGATTTACCCTGATTATTCAAAAAATCTGAATACCTCCAAGTATTTGCAATATATGGTTCTGCATCAAAAGCTATACCTTCTAATTCTGCTTTCTTAACTACTTTTGTAAATAAATAAATATTTTGCTTAGCTTTTTCCCAATCGCTGTCACTAAACCAATCCCATCCTTTATCTGGAGTTAGCCACATCATTACGAAGTTATCTGTGAATTTTTTAAAGTCTGTTGTTTTAAGAAATTCTATTTCTTTATCTATTATTTTTGCATCATATACTTCATTTTTAAAAACTTGGTTACCTTGAGCAAGTTTAAAGATAATTCCATCAAATGGTTTCTCTTCCATCTCTTTTATATGCTTCTGCATATATTCAGGACGAGGTGAATCCCAACCATACTTGATTAACTTTTTTGTATTAGTTTCTAATGCTCCCACATATTGAATAGAACTGTTTGGATATTTTGTTGATACAAATAGTATCAATATGGAAAAAGTAAGGATTATGTAAATAAATCTTCGCTTCACTGAATTATTATCCTTAAAATTAATCAACTAATTTTTTTATTTGTATGATATTTCGCTACCTGATTCATTAGACTTATCTTAATTCTGAATTAGATAATTACTTCCAAAATCAATTGTTCCCAGTTATCAATAATTTTTTCTAAACTAAATCTTTCTACTACTTCTGTTGCTTTAGCAGCTAATCTATTTCTCTTTTCATCGTCGGACATTAATAAACTCATTTTATCCGCTAATTCTGAAATATCTTCATTAGAAACTAGAATTCCATCTATTTCATGTCTAATTATCTCTCTAGGTCCGAAAGGACAATCTGTGGCAATTACGGGTAACCCACAAGCCATTGCTTCACCATGAGCCATAGGGAAAGCTTCATAACGGGATGACATTACAAACAACTGTGCTTTTTCCAAAATCACAGATGGGTCTTTAACCGTACCGATAAAAAATGCTTGTTCACATAAACCCAAATCATCTTTAAGTTTCTCCAAAAATTGCTTTTCATCACCTTTGCCTAGTATCAATAACTGCCAATCGGGGTAGTATGGAGCAACTTTAGCAAAGGCTGATAACAAAATATCAAACCCTTTCTGTTCTGTTAGTCTACCCATACTAACAATTGTCTTTTTTTTTGTATCTATAGTTATAGAATTTTCATTATTGCTATCTTTATTTTCTGGTAGCAAAAAAGGATTATATATAGTAATTAATTTAGATTCAGATATCCATTGAAAAGAATTTTTTAAACCATCACTAACACTAACTATCTTTGATGCATATGGATAAATTAAACGTCGTAGTAGCTTCCATAATTTTCCTTTACTAATCATTTTAGGATTATTGTGTTCAGTCAAAATTACTGGATACTTTGTTTGAATCATCGAAAGCGTTACCAATATATTCGTACTGACTAGGTGAGAAATCACAATATCAGGTTCAGTAGATATAATAGCCTGCTTCAATTTTCTTAAACGAGACAGATTATTTTTTATTGCTTGAAAAATATTTTGTGAATTATTTCTTAAATTTAGGGCTAATCTATTAACCTTGCTTGGTAAGGTATAAAAATCATCTTCTTTACTAGATAAAGTTACTACACAAACTTCATGTCCTTTACTCAGAAAACCTTGACTTAATAGAGTCACTACTCTCTCTGCACCACCACAGTCGAGGGAAGAGCATACTAAAGTTATTCGCATTTTTAATTAGTTTGATTATTTTTATTTAAAAAACAGTACATACTCAAAAATGAAAATGAAATCATATAAACAATACTCGTTGATAATGCAATTCCAGGTAAACCTATGTATTTCATGAAAACGTAGTTTAAAATTACATTTGCTAATAAATTAATGCTAGAACCATAAAATAGAATATGATTCCTTTTCGTACTAGAGATAAATCTTACTAATAATATACATCCTAAATAAAAAGGTATTTGTAAAGTATATAAAGATTGTATAGATGCAACTAAATCTGTATTATTTGCTGTAAAATTTCCTTTCTGAAAAAGTTGCTCAATTATAGAATGAGAGAATATAATCAAACATCCTGAGAACGGAATACTAATAATAAAAATTAATCTTAAATAATAAGTTAAACTTCTTGTTGCCCCTTTTATGTCGTCACGTGCAATCATTTTAGAAAAGTAAGGAACAACAGCAGTACTTAATGCTGTATTAGCCAATGTTATTGGAAAGGCAGTAACTCTACTAGCATAGCTTAATGCTGCTACACTACCTGAAGATAACATTGCTGCCATAGATTGATCGATTACAACAGTACTGCACATTAACAGACTTCCAGCAATTTTTGGAATAAACTGCCTAAGAACTTGATTCACGGGAGGGTTAAATCCATACCACTTTGGAAGCAAAGATATTTTTTGTCTCTTAAGTGCGATTCCCAGTATTAATGCTTCTAATCCTGTTCCCAAGATTAACCCAGCGACTAAAGCATAGGTACCCCAATCCTTGAAAAGAAATAGTAATAATATAGTAACTATTGGTGTAAAACTAGGAGTAACAGCAGCCAGAGCAAAGCGCTCTCCAGCATTTAAGACTGAACTCCAGATACAAATAATTCCATTAATCAATACAATAGGCGATACTGCATATAAATAATTTAAAGTTACTCCTTGCTTAACCTTATCAAAACCATGAGCTATAAAAGGCAAATATTGATGAGCGATAATTAACATTATGATGGTTGTAATTATCAGTAAAGTTATCGCACATAGAGTAATCCCCTCTAGAAGTTTTTGAGAAGCTAACTTGCCTTCTTTTTCCCTGACTTGGATATATGTTGGTATTAATGATGCACTTAAAGAACCTGCCACAACATTAATAACAAATGAAGGAATCAACAGTGCAATTAAAAATATATCTATCTGATCGCCTAAACCAAATTGCCATACAGTAAAAATTTCTTTTGAGACTGCTAAAAGTTTTACAAATACTGTTCCCGTTGCAATTGTCATTGCAGCCTTAAATATTTGACGATTAACAGAACCACTGGTAAAACTATTCCATCTATTAAGTATCTTATTCAGAAAAATATTATTCATTTTTTGAACCTAACTATTTAAGCAACGATAAATCAATCATACATTTAGGCAATAAAGCTACATTCTTTGACTCAGATTTTGTTGCTAAATTAGGATTTTAAGCTGAATCCTGAGTGATGGAATTACATTAATAAAGATTTGTACAAGATATGAACAACCAACAATATGAGAATCCAAAATACTCTGCCGGAACGTTTTAAACGAACAAAATTAATTAAATCCTACCTTGGAATAAATGAAATTAATACATTTTTATTAAAACCTCAAATATTTACTAGGTAGGTTTTTCGTATATTTATTAATAGTATATTTTAAGTTCCTTGGTAAAGCTTTATTAGTTCTTTATCTGAAAGTATATAGTTGCTTTTTTTTCCTATGAAATAGTATCCTGAAGCTGCATCTAAAGCTGTAGATTTTTTAATTAAAATATGATCTAAATATTTTAGTGGGAAAGCCGTTAGTCTCACAAAAAGCTCAATCATCATTCTTAGTAATTTAGATTTTGTAAAGCTCAACATAAAATACTTATAAGACCAAGCTAGAGCCATTGCTGGTCCACAGGCAATTCCACTATCGACTTCCTCAAATTTTCTAAACAAACGACGATGTCCTAAATAAGTGAAGCGAGTAAAGTCATAGCAACCTCCATGAACTTGCTGCATGAATGGTGTCTCCGCATAAACTAAACCGTCCTTTGTTAAAATTCTATGGATTTCCTCTACACATCTCCAGGGATCTACTACATGTTCGAGGACGGCTTGGATAATTACACCATCAAATGAATTATCTGCAAAGGGAATATTATGAGCATCACATATTAGGTTGGTGCGAGTCCCAAAAGAAATATCGCTTTCAACCAAATCTATATCAGGATTATTGATTATTGAGCTTGTTCCTTTCCCTAAGATACTACCACCAATAACTAATACTTTAGGATAAGGATTCTGTGAGATTAGTAGCTGATTAAATTTGTGATAATTACTTTCAGCTTTGATATTTAAACCAATATTAGGTATTAATTTTTTAATAATACCTATGAATTTATTTTTAGGGGATAAGTCGAAATAAGTATTACGAGATTCTAGAAAATCTTGAATAGAAAATATGCTTGCGCTTTCATTAATTAAAATTGGAATACCATCTTTAATAGGGAATATAGCTTTACAATCAATGTTTATACATTGATAGGTATCAGCACTCTTTTCTAAACCACTATTACATATAGGGCAGCACAATGTTGATTGTACTTTGTCAGAAAGCTTTAATTCCATCATTTCTCTTAGTACTCCTTTTTTAAAAGAAATTTCAAAGATTTTGTTAAACCTGCCCTATCTGTTAGATAAAGCGTATATCCGAATGGTAAAGCAAGTATCCATATAAATTTACTGGCAGTATTCTTTAAATCTTTAAATTGTTCACTAATAGATATCCCTAAATGTGCAGAGTGACGACTGTAGTGCATAGCAGAAATAAAAAAAGATTTAGGTGCAAATTTCAACCAATAAATATCGTTATTTAATATGCTTGATTGGGCTAATCTAATGCCAAGTGAATCACGATTTATCTTTCCACCACGAGAAAGTGAGGAACCTTCAATCCAATAAACTCTGAGAATTTCATTTACAAATCTAGTTTTAAATTTCTTTGCAATACTATTCCATACAACTATTTCGGGAACATAAACGTTCTTTACACTTTGGGGAAATGGATACTTCTTCAAGACATTAGTAGAATGAAATCCCCACTTATCACCATAAACTTTGTATTTATATTTAATTTCTAATGAATCTGAGTCAGTAATATCATAAGGAAAACGATTACCTACAAGATTCCCATGTTGGTCTTTACATAAACAAGTAACAGCAGAGAATTTGTGCTTTTCTTCTAATGGAATTGTATCCCAATAATATTTGAATCTTTCTAAGGCGTTCGGAAGACATTCATCATCTGAGTCTAGATTAAGAAATAGTTCTCCTTTTGCTTGTGTTACACCTACATTAAATGCGATATGCTTTCCTTGATTTTCTTGGTAAATATAACGGATAAGAAAAGCATTTTCCCGTTGCCATTGTTGTAATAATTCACGAGTATTGTCGCTGGAGCCATCATCGACAACTAACCACTCAAAATTATTATATGTCTGTAATTTTAAACCCTCATAAACACGATTAAGTGTATGAGCACGGTTGTATGCTGCTGTGAAGACTGTAAAAGTATACTGATAATTTTTATCAGAATTTTCTGCTCTTAAATTATCTTGAGTATTCATAATGAAAAACTGGATACACCTACAAATTCATCTGTAATATTTTTATTTTTTTATTTTCCTATGAATTATGCAGTCACAACAAAAAGTTAAGCAATACAGATTTTGATATTTCTTTAATACGGTGAAAAAATCGTGCATTGTGTAATTTTTTTCATACACCTTCTGTTTTAATTTGAGCTATTTTATGACGTTCTTCAACTATATTTTTGCCACTTTTAGAATTTACAAAAATATTGCTATTTAAATATTTTGGTTGAAATCCCGGTACTAGTTGCTCAAGTAAGAACAAAATTGAATTAGCATCATTTTTCTCTGCGGCTTTACACAAAGCCTCAACAGTTACATTTAAGCTTTTTGGAATAATTTGGCTTGCATTCTTTACTAAAAATAATTTTTCATGTTCTGTTTTATGATATTCTTCACCTTCGACAAATAACTCTTCAAATAATTTCTCTCCTGGACGCAAACCTGTGAAGGTAATGTTTATATCTTTACCAACTTCATATCCTGATAATCGAATTAACTCTTCGGCTAAATCTACTATCTTGACTGGTTCACCCATATTCAGCATCAAAACTTGACCCCCGCGACCTAGGACAGAAGCTTGTAATACCAGCTGAACAGCCTCTGGGATGGTCATGAAGTAGCGACAGATATCGGGATGAGTGACTGTAATTGGACCACCCTTTGCTATTTGTTTCTTGAAGGTGGGAACTACACTACCGCGAGAACCTAATACATTTCCAAATCTAACTGCAACATAGGCTTTACCACTTTTCTTTGCAGCTTCTAGAACTAACATTTCTGCGACTCTCTTACTCGCACCCATAACGTTAGTGGGATTAACTGCTTTGTCGGTGGAAATCATTACGAAATGGTTGACATTATATTCTAATGCCATGTCAACTAAGTTTTTTGTACCCACAGCATTATTGGTAATAGCTTCGGGGGAATTTAGTTCCATTAAAGGAACGTGTTTATGTGCTGCTGCGTGGAAAATAACTTCTGGTTGATACTTTTCAAAGGCATGTTTGAGGCGATCGCGGCAACGAATGTCGGCAACAAAGGTATGTAAATATGGTGTTCTACCCAGATTGATACTACTTTGCTGGACTGTTTGCAATAGCTGTTTGAGTTCCTGTTCGATATTAAATACAGAGTTTTCCCCATGTCCAACAATAATTATTTCCTTGGGAGAACACCGAAGAATTTGGCGACACAATTCACTACCAATAGAACCACCAGCTCCTGTAATTAAAACTCTTTTTCCTTTCAAAAACTGATTGACTTTTTTAATATCTGTCTGTACAGGTTCTCGTCTGAGCAGGTCTTCAATCCTTACGTCACGGATACTGTCTACTCGCACTTCATTCAATATTTCATTGATTCCAGGTAAAGTGCTAGTATGAACCCCTGTGTAATTGCAAATATCTACTATTTCTCTTATTACCTGCCCTGAAACCGTAGGCATAGCTATAATCACCCTAGATATTCCTAATGATTTCACAGCATCTGGTATTTTGTGGCGATCGCCTACAACTGTGATTCCCCGAATTCGCAAGTTTTGCTTATCTGGATTGTCATCAATGAAAGCTACTGGTTGTAACTCTACGTGGGGACTACTGAGCATATCTTGTACTAAAGAAATCCCTGCACTACCTGCACCAACAACTAAAACGCGCTCTTTACTATGAAATTTTTTTCGCTTATTACTTATTCTTTCTACGGCTCTGATGCTAAAACGTAATGCTCCAATAAATATACATGAGAGTAGTCCATCTATAAATGGTAGTGACTCGGGCAAGTTGGATGTAGGAAAGTTTGGTAGAGATTGAACAATGTCAAATATTAATGCTTGTACGACTACTGTTGCAGTCACTAATATTGCCAGATATGTAAGCTCTTCAATACTTGCATACCGCCAGTAATGTCTATAAAAACCGAAACTTCCAAATATTGCGAGCTTAATGCTAAGGAAAAGTATAGTAGCAAAAAATAAACCCGACCAATATGGGGCTAGATTCAGATTGCCATCTAGACGTAATACCAATGCTAATAAAGGCGTAAGGGAGAAAACAGCAATATCTAAAACTAGTAGATGACTGTTCCTCATTTTCAACAATCTACCCAATAATGTGTTGATGAACTTGTCAGCAATCCAATGCGAAACGAAGAAAAGAAAATTCATATCAAGCAAGCCCTACCAGCATTATCTACAGCAACATTCTATTAAAAAACCAAGTACTACCTACGCAAGCAGCATCCGTCTTTTCATGTAACACTTGTTTTCCTTGATATACACAAGAAGATGGTTATGCAAATGTAGTTAGTCAATATGATTACAAACAATATGACCTGGTTGACTAAGTAGACATGACCATATCATTAGCTTGTAACTGTTTCATCAGGTACAAAAGCTTTGAATTCAACTAGCATTTGAAAATATCTAATTACATCAATCGAAGAAAAATCTACTCAGAACAATAAAGGAATGCAAAATGAAAATATTTAGAAAAAGAATTAGAAGAAAATAACTAGAAGTTTCTTTACAGGTAAGATTATACATTTGCAATACGAACCTTAAAACTGGACTTTAGCTTAGTTAAGGTGACTGCTCAAACGTACAATATTACAAGTTAGGAGAGTTGAGTTCTCTGTATATGAGTAGCATACCCTTCAGAACCCAAACAAATTTCTCTATCAGTAATTTTTGAAAAGAATAGACCGTAGGCGTAGTTATTTTAGACTTTGGATATAGATAGCTATAGGGCTAAATAATATAAAAAAAAGCCATCTCTTCTACCCAAACAACTACAAGCTTACCCCCTACAAATAATTTATCGATAGCTTTTGATACTCTAAAACCGGTCTAATGTCATGCATTGAAACAAATGTAGCTGAATATGAAAAACGCAACAATTTACTAAAAAGATGTTGATAAATATAGAGTGATTTTGTTTGCTCATGCTGAATTTAGAGCCAAATAAACATTAGCATCTGCCAAGTTATTTTCCTAAAGGAAACGCTATACCTAATACTCTCTAATTTGCCCTCTCCTAAAGGAAAAGCTATGCAAACCGCAATCATAATCAACCTCCATATTCAACAACATCTAATCTTCATATTTCGCAATCTATAAATTTGTTATGGTTTCTTACAAATTTTCTAAAACTGTTACTTTTTTCACAAAAATCTTATTTATCTTGTATCAGTTTTTATAAGTTGTTTTATGCCAATTTGGCACTGTTTTTATGCCAATTTGGCATTCTTTAGTTGATTTTTATGCTTCCAATGATTGAATACAAGTATATAAATTCCTCTACTTGATTTTTGATGGTATCAAAACGATAAATTGCATGGAGTCAATTCAAACATGCAACTAATTGTACTATTTTATAGTGTTGAAGGAATTGCTGGTTTTAAATGAATATCGCTTTTACTTTGATAAGATAGGAATCTTTGTCTAATAGTTATTACAGTAAACTTTCTTAAAAAGATATATATCTACTAGGTGTAGGTTGTTAGTAGATCAATATATCTGTTATTTCACTTAAGTTAATGTATAATCGCGTTTATTTATATCCTTAAATAAATTATTATTTATTACTATCATTCATCAATTTAAAGCTATAGCTATAAATTGATTAGTTTATTGATTAACAGTTAACCATTATTTTTGATCGCATTACCTAAGATCAGTTCGGATTAAATCGGGTTTATTCAACTGTGATTGCTTAAACAACACAAATACATTGACCTTACCCGAATCATGCTTACCTAAACAAATATTTAGTGAATGTTATGAGCCTAAGATAAATTACTTTGCATATTTACTGCCTTGTATGAATACATAAATGTGCAAACATAACACTTAATATTACATTATTTTACATTATTTCAAACTTTAGCAACTGATTTTAGGTACTCTGTATTGACACCAGACTCACGGGTAAGTGCTATTTTACCGGTACGGGCAATTTCTCGGAGACCAAATTTTTGCAAAACTTGCACAATTGCGACTGCTTTCCCAGGGTCTCCTACTACTTCCAGGGTTAGAGAGTCTTCTGCGACATCTACTACTCTGGCACGAAATATCTGAGCTAATTCAACGATTTCTGAACGGGTATTGCTATTAGCATTAACTTTCAGTAACATTAATTCTCTCTCCACACAAGGAGTTTCGGTAACATCCTGAACTTTTAAGACATTAATCAATTTGTATAGCTGCTTAGTTAATTGTTCAATGACATGGTCGTCCCCTGTTACCACCATAGTAATCCGAGAAACTCCCCCTTGCTCAGCAGGACCAACAGCAAGACTTTCAATGTTGAAACCACGACGGGCGAATAAACCGGAGATACGAGAAAGAACGCCTGCTTCATCTTCAACAAGAACTGAAAGTGTATGTTTCATTTTTGCTAACTTAAGGAGAGTTAAAAATAAATTGAGAATAGATAAGAATATATATTTTAAACCGAAAGGTGTTACTGGCTAAAGTTTTTCGGCTAACGATAGCAACATTACTTTACTTTTAGTTGATTAAACTCTCTAAATTATTTGCAGCAGGAAGACATTTGAGACCTTGGCAAACTGTACCGACACTTCCATTTGGTATATTTGTAACTAAAGCGATCGCAGTTATAGGCAGATATTTTGTGGAAATGAAATCTATTGTTTCTTGAGTAGTGCGAATTAAAGTATTCGTTTTTGGACTACTGCGGGCATCCCCTGTTTAGAAAACGGGGGTATACTTAAAAACTGATTATTGCAGATAAAATTAGCAGAAGCGATCGCTAATTCTAGATATTTTGGCACTCTGAAAACAGCATAGGCTTTAGCCAAACCCGAAATCATCAGGCTATTCCATGCCACAATCATTTTAGTATCAGTTACTGGAGGTATTCTCCCCTGCCATTCTATAGTTTTCGCTTCTTGATTATCACGTGCGGGGGGAAAGTTCTAATTGCGTCGGATTTCTGACCATAGCGAATCCTAAAAAGCTTACTAAGTGGGGTTTGGAGAGTTGGACTTAGTTCTGTATAATCGCGTTTTTGCAAGACATTTTTACCTTCAAAGTTGCCTTTTTCGGTGAAAGTAAACTGGTGTTGTAATTCTGTTAGTTCTTCAACTGTTAATATTTCTGAAACTGTTTGATAATCCCAAACGTAGAAATCACATTCTTCTGGTTCTGCTGAATTTACTGTTGCAAAACTATCTGCATCTTGAGCAGCATAAAAATAACCATCTGGGGATGTCATTTCTCGCTCCAACCAATCCACAACATCAGCGATCGCGCTTTTGAAGACCGGTTCTTCCACACCTGCACTCCATAGAGATACTAAATACTCTAGGATTTGACCTTTATCATAAAGCATCTTTTCAAAGTGGGGTACAGTCCAGGTGTGGTCAACGGTATAGCGATGAAAACCACCACCAACATAGTCATAAATTCCGCCTAATGTTAAATCTAATCCTCGTTGCCGACAAACTTCTGTGCTATCGTATCCAGAGCCAAAATTAAATCTTAAACCTTTTCTCTACGGTGCTGGTTAATTTTTATCAATCCGCCACAAGTTTTCGGCTGTTAATTTCTAAATTATTAGTTCCAACTTTTAGTTCTAACTTTTAGTTCTAACTTTTAGTATTAGCTCTAAATCATTATTCTCAAACAGTAGTAAGAATTTCGATAACTCCCGTTAACGATTTAGATTAGCTAACAACTCTGCGATTGGAGTATATGCTTTCCCTAAAGATGGGGATTTGCGATAGCTAACAGAATTTGTAGTATTAAGCCCCACAATGAGTTGAAGCAAGAAAGTAATAATTGCAGCTTGTATAAGTTTTTCTAACATGAGCAAGTCCTATGTCTTTTGATGGATGACAATTACGCCTTATATCCAACTTTTCTGAGATATGTTTATTATATCCGGATAGTCACCAGTGAAAACGCTCAAACATTCAATATCTATTAAGAAAAGAGTATTTTGGGTTACAAAAACCCATTCTTTGCGTAATAGTTTATGAAATAAAATTAACAATTCCGACTCAATTAATTAAGGTTGGTAAATCTCTGAAACTTTGAAATCAGAAGTTAATTATTTAAAATTACTTATATTTCGATGACTTTCGGCGACACTATTTAAATTATGTACAGTAACAGTAATATTTATAACATTCATTCATAGTAGTAAAGTTAAATTATTCAAAAAGAAGCTGACAGTAAATTGAAGATTTCGCTCAATTTTTGCTCAAAAGCAGAGTTTTTTACAAAATTATCAATACTTCCTTTTGAATTTGTCAGACAATAATCAATTGAGATCGATAAAATGTATGTAAATAGATTACATATTGCTGCATGATTCCAATCGTTATTGAACAATCGGGTCGAGGAGAAAGAGCCTTTGACATCTACTCTCGCCTGTTGCGCGAACGTATAATTTTTTTAGGACAGCCGATTGATAGCAATTTGGCTAACTTAATTGTTGCTCAACTGCTATTTTTAGATGCGGAAGACCCAGAGAAAGATATTTATATGTATATAAATTCTCCTGGTGGTTCAGTATCTGCTGGCATGGGAATATTCGATACTATGAAGTATATTCGGTCGGATATATGTACTATTTGTACTGGACTAGCTGCAAGTATGGGAGCTTTTCTACTTAGTGCTGGTACTAAAGGTAAGCGCATGAGCTTACCCCACTCTCGAATCATGATTCATCAACCTTTAGGTGGTGCTCAAGGACAAGCGACTGATATTGAAATTCAAGCTAAAGAAATCCTTTATCTCAAAAAGCGTTTGAATGGATATTTAGCTGAACACACAGAACAACCCATTGAGAAAATTAATGAGGATACTGAAAGAGATTTCTTTATGTCTCCAGAAGAATCTAAGGAATATGGCTTAATTGATGAAGTTATAAATCGTCATGCTGCTGGTAGTCGTCCAATGGCTGTTGTGTAGTGTATGAAGGTGGAATATCAGGCAGGAGACAAGAGTAAAAGTTTTAGTTTAAATTTATTTTAGTTCAAATTTTAGCCTAAACTATCTTACTTGAAGAAGTTTTCCGGCTTTGCCCGAACTTCCACTTCCAAGCTTTATCAATCAATGATTTGCAGATAAGCAAAAACTAAAAGCTGAGAAAGGCTGAGATTTTCAACTCCTGAATAGAAGTAGAAAATCTCAGCTTTTAAAATGATTGAATGATTAGGGTTTAGATTAGGGTTTAGAAATTAGGGTCTAGGGGTAGTGGTTCTAAAGATGATAGCTCTTGTGATTCCAGGTAGCTCAAAAAATCTTGCAGTTCTTCTGGAGTTAACAAGTGACGAGAAATTTTGTTATAGGTTTTTCTCAAGTGTTCTCTACCATCTTCTATTGTCCAACCCAAGCGTTTCATTTCCACGCCAATTTTTGCAATTGTATCTGAATCATCTACTGGTTCCGTCTTTTTCTTGCGTCTGCTGGTTGTAGTTTTCTTCTTAGTGGTTTTGGAAGTTCCTGTAGTTTCTAAAATTTTTGTCTCTGAGGTTTGATTTTCAGGGGATGATAAATTCTCAGATGATATTAAAGATAATTGTTCCTCTTGGTTTTGAGAGGATAAATTTGTTACATCTTCAGTAGAATTTTGGAAATCATTAGTTAAATTTGTTGAAGGAGATATAGATAATTCCGATTCATCAATGCTTTCATCTATATGTGCATATTTTGGAGTAGTTGGAGTAGTTGGAATAGTTGAAATATTTGGGATATCTGGAGTCGTTGTCTTTGTATCTAATTCTTTCTCTGTACTTGCTGCTTGGGAATATAAACTTTCCAGCGGTATCGGAGATAGTTCTTCTTCAGTAATTTGCTGATCAGATGAAACAGCGATCGCGTCTTCTTTTTTCTCTGATTTATGTTCTTGCTGTAATTTCTGCGATGTATTATCCGTTTCTTCTACTTTTGCTCCCTTAGATTCTTGAGGAAATGTATCATTTTTATTCGATTCATCTAAACAAGAAGTAGTTAGAGAATTGGTTTGAGAAGTAGTTTGAGAAGTAGTTGGAGAAGAACTATTCTGTTTCACTTCTGAAAATATCTCCTTAGAAGGTATCTCCTTAGAAGATATCTCTTGAGAAGATAAATTCCCTACTTCCTGATTTACTTGTTCATCCGACAGCAAAGACAAAGCTCTTTCCCTTGCACGGTCTTCAGCTTCTTCTATTGTCTCAGATGCAGCCATACCTGTGACACGGGTAATACCTTGAATTTGTACGCTTACTCGAACAATATGCTTACCATTATGGATTTGCAAAAGTTCTGAGATTAAACTTCCTTGAGAGTATAAGCTCTGGAATTGAGCTAACATCATATCTCTATCGCTCTGAAAATGGATGTATGCTTAACTTCTATTGTAGTAAATTTGTTCTTTGAAAAGATTATAGACCAACAGGATCTAATTTAAAACTTAACTGGGAAATAAAGTCACCGCTTTGGGGAAATTCAAAATACAAAATGCAAAACACAAAACTCAAGAATCAAAATAAGTATTTGTGTAAAAATATCAAAATATAAAAATAACTTTGCTTAACTACTTACTTAGAATACTTATAATTCATTTCTTTCCAATTATTTCATTAAGGATACAGGTTCCGTACTTCCTCCAAAAGAATAAAAAAATAATCTTTATTCAAACTATACCTCCTCCCGCTATGCTAACGGACTTCAGACAAAAGTAAGAAGTCCCAATCCCCCTTCTCCGTAGGATTTACCCTAAGTTTCCCCAAAGTATTGATAATTTTGAATGGAACACAGCCATTGACCTGCAAAAATATAACCGGGGATGAGTACGGGGATAAATAGACGTTTATTGGTAATATTTTTAAATATCAAGTTAATTTTAGCTTAGTTAAGAAATGTTCTAATTGTAGCAATGGGGATATGGAAAATTTTTAGCTACTGCTAAATATAAATATTGTGTATGGCTACTAGTGCTATACTATGTACCCAGTTGGATATCCAGAAGTATTTTCTGGAAATACCCTTCTTATCTACAATAATGAAGGTATGGTTAACCCTCACAACTCGTTGAATTGCTCCCCCTAGTTGTTACCGATTCTACATGTGGCACAACGCGGGTTTGTCGGCAATATCTCCTAGTTAAAAATTGGAGTTAGTAGTGTAAAGGTACCATTAGTCAAGACAATCAAACACCTCTATTAATGTTTTTACTGCATATTAGAGTAGTAGTTGGAAATATTTCCGACTATCTGTGAAAACGCTTCGCGTACATTTATTTAGTGGGGCATATCATGTACCGAGTGCGACTATGATGATTGCTTGAATAGTGGGGCATTACACAAGTAAACTCCATCTTACGGCTAGACAGTACTTACTTTGAAGGGGTAAGCATGTTCTACAAGTCATGTCTGTTAGTCGTGAGGGTATTACAGCCTACAAACCAGATTGTAAAAATGATGATGTTTTGATAATTAGGTCGGTTCACTGCATGGAATTTTCAATCGCTACACTCCTTGCCAATTTCACCGATGATAAATTGGTTGCTCGTAAACTACTAGAGAAAAAACTTGGTTGTGAGGATGAGGAGAGCTTACAACAACTTCACATTGCCTTAGATGTGTTAGAAAAAATCGGCTTATTAGGCAAGGAACGTGGTAAGTATCGTCGAGTTCCTGAAGAGGAGTTAATCGAAGCCAAACTACGCTGCTCTAGTAAAGGTTTTTGTTTTGCAATTCAGGACATTGAAGGTGCAGAGGATATCTACATCCGCGAAAGTCATCTTTCCAATGCTTGGAATGGCGATCGCGTTCTGGTGAGGGTACTTAAAGAAGGTAGTCGTCGCCGTTCTCCTGAAGGTGAGGTTAAGTTAATATTAGAGCGTTCTAATCATACTTTGCTAGCAAGAATTAAGGAGGTTGAAGGTGGCTATCGAGCGGTACCCTTAGATGACCGCTTATTATTTGAGTTGAAGCTACGGGATAATGAGGAGGTGGAATTAGACGAATCTATTGATCATCTTGCTCATGTCGAAGTTATGCGCTACCCTTTGGCACAGTATCCTCCTATGGGTCGGGTAGTACAAATACTTGGTAGTGATGCTGAAGCGGCAGCTGATATAGATTTAGTTACGTGTAAACACGACCTTTCTAAGGTATTTTCAGATACTGTAGAAGCCGCAGCAGCCAAACTATCGAAAAAGTTGCTCAAAGCAGACTTAAAAGATCGTTTAGATTTACGCAAACAGTTAACTATTAGCATTGCCAATCCCCAAGGGGATGACACAATAGTAGAAAATGCTTTCAGCTTAAGTCGAAATGAAGATGATAATTGGTATTTAGCTTTTCACATTAGTGATGTTTTTCACTATGTACAGCCAGATGAACCCCTCGATCGAGAAGCAATCAAACGAGGCAGGGCTGTATATTTAGGAGACTTATTACTTTCTATGTTTCCAGATGCAGTGGTGCAACGTTGCTCTTTAGTGCAAGATAAAGACCGTTTGAGCATCTGCTTTTTAATTACTATTGATTCGGAAACAGGGGAAGTTTTAGAGTGGGAAATTCAGCCAAGTGTAGTTAAAGTTGACAAACATCTAACCCAGCAAGAATCAAATACGATTATGAGCGGGGGATCGAAAAAACGGTCTCGCGAAATAATTGATATGCTCAAAGAGATGGAGATTATGCGACATCTCTTAGCAGAAGTAAGATTGAATCGCGGTAGCTTGCAGTTAAATTTACCTCTAAATCAAAATCCTTACTATGATGAGGGAATGCTTGGTTGCGTAACTACTAGTGAATCTCCAACGGAGGCTTTACTAATTGAGTTAGTTTTACTGGTGAATCAGTTAATGGCTACTCACTTAAATAACTTAGGTATTCCTGCTGTTTGGCGAGTTCAGGGTGCTCCAGACTCGGAGGATGTTCAGGAAATGCTCAAGTTAGCAATTAACTTGGGTGTAGAGTTAGCACTACCAGAAGATGTGGACATTCAGCCCTTAGACTATCAGCATCTAATTAAGGTATTTGCCGAATCTGCTTCTGAACAAGTATTAACCTATTTATTACAAGACACCCTCAAGCAAGCTTCTTATACTACTAATCAAAGTTCTCACTTTGGTTTAGCATTACCTGACGGTTATACTCACTGCACTGCTCCTTTGCGACGCTATCCAGATTTATTGATGCAGCGAGTATTTTATACTTTAATTGAACATGGTCGCGATCGACGCAATACTCGTGTGAAAGAGCGAGTGAATTTGCACTCTTCTACCTGTCATGGGGAAATTAATTGGAATGTTCTTCCTCCAGAGTTACAGCAAGAACTACAAAGCGAGCTAACGCGAGTAATTACCCAACTCAACGATAGAGAAAAGCAAGTCCAAGAAGCTGAAGCAGACTTAGAAGGTTTGCAAAGAGCGTCTTTGATGAAGCAACGTATTGGAGAGGTATTTAATGGTGTAATTACAGGGGTACAATCTTACGGTTTCTTTGTGGAAATCGAAGTTCCTCCTTCAGAGTCAGATGAAGGAAATAATATACCTTTGCGGGTAGAGGGATTAGTTCATGTTAGTTCTCTCAAGGACGACTGGTACGAATACCGTGCTAGACAGCAAGCATTATTTGGACGCAAAAACCGCGCTTCCTATCGATTAGGCGATCGCGTTGCAGTACAGGTGAAAAGTGTTGACTACTACCGTCAGCAAATCGACTTAGTTACAGTTGGTAGCGATGGAATGGTTATGGGTAAAGATTTACATGAATCGGAGGATACCCGCGATCGCTCTCCTTTGTACTTTGAAGATTTAGATGATGAATTGGATGAATATGATGAATAATTAATTATTTATTGAACAAAAATTGGACAAAATTGTTGTTCAGCTTTTTATTTATGGATGATTAACTGAAATTATCAAAGAGTTAGGGACATAGAATAACTATGTCCCTAATTTATTTCTCTACATTCCACTCCAAAAATTCCACTCTCAACCAAGTGGTGCAGTTATACCCTAAATCCTGTAAACTAATTTTCTGCAATTAAATTCATAATTGACGATATCAAATATCACTTAAGTATTAAATAACGTGCCAAATAACCACAAACATATAATTATCGGTGTATCAGGCGCATCTGGACTAATTTACGCTGTACGCTCTCTGAAGTTCTTATTGACAGCAAATTATAAAATAGAATTAGTCGCATCCAAATCAAGTCATATGGTTTGGCAATCTGAACAAAATACTCCCATGCCTACAGAACCACGACAGCAAGAAATATTTTGGCGAAAGCACTCAGGAGTAGAAACTGCTGGTCAACTACAATGTCATCATTGGGGAAATGTAGGAGCAAATATTGCTAGCGGTTCTTTCCGTACTCAAGGAATGATTATTATTCCTTGTAGCATGAGCACTGTCGGGAAGTTAGCAGCTGGTCTGAGTGGCGATCTACTAGAACGAGCCGCAGATGTACAATTAAAAGAGGGAAGAAAGCTAGTAGTTGTACCTCGTGAAACCCCATTGAGTTTGATTCATTTGCGTAATCTAACAACTCTAGCAGAAGCAGGGACTAGAATTGTTCCGGCGATTCCCGCTTGGTACCATAATCCTCAGACTATTGACGATTTAGTTGATTTTGTTGTGGCTCGAGCTTTAGATCAACTTGATATTGACTGCGTTCCTATTCAAAGATGGCAGGGTAATTCAAAAATTGAAAGTAAAAATTGAAAGTAAAAGTTGAAAGTACAAATTAAGAAGAGCTAATAAGTTCAACTGAAGAACTAATTGAAGTATCAAAAAAGCTCGGGAGTCTTCAGGAGGGGAAACAGATGATTTATTTTTATCTTCTAGTCTGAGAATATCACAAGCGTGTAAGGCAATAGAGTATGTCATCGCTTAATTTTAAACCACCGACTAATCTTACTCCGATCAATTAAAACACTATGTCTGTTAATCGTTTAATTTTATTAGCGTTAATCTTAGGAGGACTGATACTGTTCTTTGTACAGAACTGGTCGATTTTTCCTTCTATATCAATTGTACTCCTGGGTATGAGAGTTAGAACTCTTCCTTTAGCAGCCTGGATATTATTCAGTTTACTTGCTGGGGCTGCCACTTCTTTGTTGATAAATAGTTTGCTACAGTTATCTGGTTATATTTCTCAAGCAAGGAATTCCAGACAATATTCAGAAACAAGATATTCAAGATATAAAAATACAAGTACAGATTTTAAAGAAGGTCGCAATTCTCGTTATACAGATTCTCCACCCCAGAGAAAACCATTTGCGGATAACTCAGGTGAGTACAGAAATTATGTAGATAACCGAGAATATGATGATGAAGATAGCTGGGAAAATCCTAGAGATGCTGATGATTGGGGTTTTAAGGAAGATAGATCAAACTCATCGACTCAAAATAATCCTGATACAGGAAAATTTGAGAATCATCAACCTAGTAGGTCGAAGAGAACTAAAGATAAAGAATCTGATTGGGAAACAGAACCAGAATTAGACCCAGAATTAGACCTAGAATTAGACCTAGAACCAGAATTAGACCCGGAACCGGAAAATCCAAGAAATAGTTCCTCTGATTCAGATACATCATACGGCTACAAGCAACCTCAAACCCCAAGAAATTCTGTCAAAAAATCAATTTACGATGCTGATTACCGAGTAATTGATCCACCATTAGAATCATCGAATGTTTTCCAAGATGAGAATCAAAGTAATAATTCAGAAGATGACTGGAGTTTTCTAGAAGATGATGATTTTGAAGTAGATAAAAACTCACCTTCATCCACTTAATAGATTTACTTAATTTATTTGCATAACTTTTTCGCGAGACTCCTGCTTGACTATTCCTGTCATTGCAGCTTCTTGTAACCTCATAAAAGCATTTAAGTCTTCCCTGTCGTAGCGCTTTGCTAATAACCGACGCAACTTATTTTCAGCTTCTAAAGTTAAATAACCTTTTCTTATTGCTTCTTGTACAACATCACGAATCTGAGCCATTATTGTTACTCCTAAAAACATCACACTTAATCATTTGGACTTGTTTCAATAAAATATGCAGAAGTTTTTGTCTAGGAACCGTGAAGTTTGTTAACTTTTTTGTAAAATGCCATAAAATCAGTGAATGATAATTATCTACCTTTTTTATCGAAAAAATGATTAACTTTCAATTAATGTAATTTAAAAAACATGGTACAAACCTGATTATAAATAAGCTTTTTTATACTCATATCTCTTTAAATAGTAAAACTGCAATCTCATGAGTATTGACATATTAAATCTGAATAAAGTTTCAATCAAATTTTATTAAACTTACATTAAATTTTAAGATACATTTGTGAGAGTCAGTTAGTCACCTAACGATCGTTATTAAATTCGTTATAAATTTAATAATTATTTATACTTAGTTAATCTAAACGTCGTTAATATATTGCCATATAAAACCTTAATTATTAAACGAATGAGAGCCAGGGATAACAGTCAAAAGATAGAAGAGGAATTTATAGAAGCAAAAAGAAATTGGGAGTTAGAAAAGTTATATGTGGACTTAGGGTCTGCAAAAGGAAAAGCTCTAACACCTGTTGAAAAAAAATTTTTAAGAGGTCTATTATGTGGTTTTAGTCCAGCAGAAATTGCCAAAACAGTTTACAACAGTAGTAGCAGTTCTACTGTTAGAGTTTATCTTTCCAACGGATTGTATAAATATCTAGAAGAGATGTTAAGCAATCAAGCAGGGGAAAATGTCAAGGTAAAAAGTTGGAGTCGCGTCACTCACTTATTAGAAAAATCTGGATATAAGAAATCTTGGTCTTCTATACAAGATGTTAATTCTGTAAAGGATAATATTCAAAATAATCATACAGTAGTAGATTCTAACCAAACAGAAAGTTGGGGAAAAGCAATTGATATTAACAATTTCTACGGTAGAATCCAACAATTAGATAAAATTGAAAGCTGGGTAGACGCACAAAGTAGTCGTTTAATTTTATTATTAGGAATGGGGGGTTCGGGTAAAACAGCATTGACGGCAAAATTAGTTCAGCAGTTTCATAGCAAATTCTCCTGTATAATTTGGCGAAACCTCCGGAGAAAACCTTGTGAATTGTCTTTGAGTGAATCCTCCTATAATGTATCCCTACCCTTAGAAGTAACTCTTAATCAGATACTCCAAACTCTATCACCAGGTTTCCAAACAGTTACTGCTGAAAACTTGGATGACGGTATTTCAGAACTGATCAACTGTCTGCGTTCTACTCGATGTTTGTTAATATTTGATGCTTGGGATGCAATCTTGTGTACCAAGGACGAATATAGCGGTATGAACATTCATGATTCCTATCATGACTGTTCTCGTATCTGTTATCAAAAAGGTCATGAGATGTATGGAGAATTACTCAGACGTTTAGGGGAATCTCCCCATCAAAGCTGTGTGATTCTCAACAGTCGGGAAAAACCTCAGGAAATAGCAATGCTTGAAGGAGAAGCTTTACCAGTTAAGTCGTTATTTCTCGATGGTTTAGAGTATCAAGACTGTAATCATATATTGAAAGCAAAGGGATTGATTAGTTTTAAAAGCTCTTTATCCAAGAAGTTAGTTGATATTTATGCAGGCAATCCCTTATTTATTAAACTGATTGCAACAGTAATTCAAGAGCTCTTTGCTGGAAGTATATCCAATTTTTTGAAGCAGGGTACCTTGATATTTGGAGATATTCGCATGGTTCTAGATCAACAATTTAACCGTTTATCTGATTTAGAACAACAGATAGTATATTTCTTAGCGCTCAATAAAGAATTGACTTCTCTAAATGCTCTGCAAGAAGCGATTGTACCTAAAGTTTCTCAAAGAGTCATACTTGAAGCTATCGAATCTTTGCAAAGGCGATCGCTGATTGCAAAAAATGGGTCTCACATCTCTCAAACACAAGTTTTGACTGAATATATTGTTGAAAAATTAATTGAAGAACAATTTAATCTAATGCAGCAGGGTAAGTACTCTTTTTCAAACTACAGCGTGTTTGAATCCCATTTTAAAAAATATATCCGCGAAGTAGGTTTAAATTCAGATAAGTGATTCCTTGAATGATAGATAGCAGCATCAGCTATGATCCATTGTTTGAAACTGTTGGGGAGAAAATAGATAATGTGGAAAAAAATGTGAAAACATTTTTAGTAACTATATGCCTAGTGCTATATATTTAATTTTATATAAAACTAAGTATATAAATTCTTAACCATTCTCACTCGCGATCGCAAAGACAAAAACTAATGAATAACTTATTACAGGGAGTCAGCATTTATCTGATTGGGATGATGGGAGCGGGTAAGTCTACCATTGGGCGTTTACTCGCAGAGAAAATGAGCTATGGTTTTGTAGATACCGACGATTTGATAGTAAAAGCTACTTCTAAAAATATTAGTCAGATATTTGCAGAAGAAGGAGAAGAAGCTTTTCGTCAGTTAGAAAGCGATATTTTACAAGAACTTTGCGCTTATACCAAGTTAACTATTGCAACCGGTGGAGGTATTGTTCTACGGACATTAAACTGGAGCTATCTACACCATGGCTTAATAGTTTGGTTGAATGCACCAGTTGACTTACTCTACAACCGTTTAGCCCAAGACAATACAAGACCGCTATTAAATGACGTAGATCCTAAAGGGAAATTACAAAGTCTTTTAGAAGAGCGAAAAGCCCTATATGCTCAAGCGGACTTAAGGATTGATATTAGTGAACAAGAAACCCCAGAAGAAGTGACAAATAAGATCATAGCAGCTATTCCTAGTGTTCTTAAACAATCATCAGTTAGAGAAATCCCAAATAATCAGGATAATTGAGTTCTCACCTCACCAAAAGAATAGTTTTTACAATACGTATCTTAACAAACAAGTATTTTCAGCGCTCATTATGTGAGAAATTAGTCAGAGTACTAACTTTTTTAACTGTGTAACGCCATAACAAGGTTAATAGCTCCTGATGATAGTTAACGATACCGAATTTATAGAGCAAGCTGCCGCAACTCGTGTTAGGGTACTTAGCGAAGCATTACCTTACATTCAACAATTTGCAAATCGCACTGTTGTAGTTAAGTATGGTGGTGCAGCAATGAAAGATAGCACCCTCAAAGATAAAGTTATCCGCGATATTGTATTCTTATCTTGCGTAGGTCTGCGACCAATTGTCGTACATGGTGGCGGTCCAGAAATTAACAACTGGTTAGGTAAAATTGGTATTGAACCACAGTTCAGAAATGGTTTGCGGGTAACCGATGCTCCAACTATGGATGTAGTTGAGATGGTATTAGTAGGTAGAGTCAATAAAGAAATTGTCGCTTTAATTAACCAAGCTGGAGGTTCTGCTGTCGGTCTTTGCGGTAAAGATGGTAACTTGATTACAGCCCGTCCTCAAGGTCAAGAAGGTATCGGTTTTGTTGGAGAAGTATGCGGTGTAGATATTAAGATTCTGAATACTTTAGTCGAAAGCGGCTATATACCAGTAGTTTCTAGTGTTGCTGCTGATGAGGAAGGTCAAGCCTATAATATCAATGCTGATACCGTTGCAGGAGAACTCGCAGCAGCTTTAGTTGCTGAAAAGTTAATTTTATTAACTGATACTAGGGGTATCCTAAAAGATTATAAAAACCCCACAAGTCTAATTCCTAAAGTAGATATCCAAGAAGCACGAGATTTAATTGATAATGGGGTAGTTGGTGGAGGAATGATTCCGAAGGTAAGTTGTTGCGTGCGATCGCTTGCTCAGGGAGTACGTGCAGCTCACATCATTGATGGTCGTATACCCCATGCTTTATTATTGGAAATCTTTACCGATGGTGGTATTGGAACAATGATTTTAGGTTCTCAAATTAAGTGAGTTGCTTTTTTATTCCTAGGAAAGGGAAAGAAGTAAAGTCAATTAGGGAAGTCAATTGAAACAAAAGAGAAATACTTTTTCTTTGTCAATTTCTTTCCTAAATTGTCGTAATTAGAGATAATTAGAAATAATAAAGTATGAGAAATTGAGTTTTTGATAAGTAAAACGTGACTTCAGAAAGTAATAATTCAGAAAGTAATGGTGCACAAAGTAATGGTTCAGAAAGTTTAGAGCTGGCAAGAACCAGATATAAAATCGGAAAACAAGCCTTTGAAGGTGGTAAGTACCGCGAAGCTGTAGAGAATCTGGAGAAAGCTAATGCACTTTTACCTCGAAACAGTCGTATAAGTGGTGAAGTACGACTTTGGTTAGCAACTGCATACGAAGCAGCAGGGAGAACAGATGATGCGATCGCGCTATGCGAACAGTTAAAGCGTCACCCCTTTATGGAGACCAGTAAGGAAGCAAAGCGATTACAATATATTCTCAAAGCACCCAGACTAAAGCGTCCCCAAGAATGGATGACCGAGATACCTGATTTTTCAGCTTTAGATGATAATGACGGTAAAACTCGTTTCAGCGCAAATACAAAAAAATCCTCCCTAGACCAAACTCCTGAAGAATTAGAAATTATCGATTTATCTCAGGTAAATACTAAGGATAATAATTTTATCTGGTTTGTATTAGGGATTATTGCTTTGACGATGGGTAGTTTAGTTTGGTTTAGTATTTCTAATTGAGACATTGATAGTTATAGTCATCGCAAAAATTGCTGTAGGTGGTACAAATTTACTTTATGCGTATATGGTAGGTAAATCCAAATTAGTTTTTAAAAACCCGAATTCATAGAAAATAATTAATGGAATCCAAACAATTTAAAATACAAAATGTAAGACCCTCACTAGAGCGAGTATCTTGTTCGTCGAAGACTTTCGAGCAGGGTATACAGAAATTTTGAATTTTGAATTTTGAATTTTTAATTGGAGCATAGCGACTGACTGCTGGTAGTGTGATGATTATTACTAGCATTTTTTTAATATTTAATACTTATTAATACTTAAACCTCCCAGGACAAGATCAATCAAATTGTCTATAAACTCATTAGTTAGTGGCTGATGTTTGAGAAGCAAACGATAGAAGAGCGGACTGTATAAAGCATCTATTGCAACTTCTGCATCTATGCCTTTTTTTAACTCCCCTCGCTCTACTCCCCGTTTTAATATCAGTTTTGCATCCTCTCGTCTAGGTGTTAGCCAATTTTCGCGAAATGCACTTATCAATTCATCATTTGACTGTCCACAACCAATTACGCTAGCTAATACTTCTCCTCTAGAACTATTCATTAATTTAACTAATTTCTGCATCTGCTCCCGAAAGTCTTCTTTTACAGACCCATGATCAGGAAAAGAAATTTCTGGGTTAACAGCTTCTAAAAAAGCATCCATCGCTAATGCTGCTTTAGTTTTCCAACGTCGATAAATTGTTGGTTTCCCTACTTCTGCTCTTGCTGCTACTCCTTCAATAGTTAAATCCATAAACCCCACTTCATTAAGCATTTCGTAAGCTGCTTTCAGAATTTTTTCACGAGTTTCAGGCGATCGCGGTCTTCCTGGTCCAGATTTGATAGGGGTTTTAGCTTTTTTAGTTTTATTCGTTGACATTTTGATTTTATTTTTGATATATTGTTTACGTGGCGTTACGTTAACATTATTGTTAATCTAGATTATGTCAAATGACTATATATCGTCAAATAAAATCATTCAATAGATTACCTTTAAAAAAGCAACCTCCGCCGCGCTATAAGCTATTTTTGCTAACTTGGCTAGGAATTTACCCCTTAATTACCCTTGTTTTACACTTTTTCGGCAAATATTTAAGTTTACTACCTTTACCAATTCGTACTTTCTTTTTGACAGGATTTTTGGTATACCTAATGACTTATTGGGTAATGCCAATTTTGACGATACTATTTCGTAATTGGTTGAAATAGAATCAGAAAATGTTTTTATAACCGTAGACATATAGGTTAGGATAATATGCCTCCCTCAAAGGGGAATAGGGAGAAAATAGAAATCTGTCCTAATCAATCTGATGGTTGGTCTACCTATTTGAGTACTAATTTAATTTACACAACGTATCGTATTTAAATAACGATTAAAACAATGAAAAACACAACAACATTAGTCCCTGGAACTTTTGCGATCGCTGGAGAATTAGTAGTGAATCGTCTGAGTTACGGTGCAATGAGACTGACAGGACAACCAGGAAACTTCGGTGCATATGCTGACTGGGAAGCAGGAGAGGAGCTACTGCGTCGTGCAGTCTCCCTAGGAGTAAACTTTATTGATACTGCTGAAGCTTATTGACCAGGTTTCAATGAAGAAATTATTGCTTCTGGTTTGCATCCATACCCAGAAAACTTGGTTATTGCCACCAAAGGAGGAATCAATAAACCCGCACCTGATAATATTAAAGCAGATGGTAGTCCTAAAAGTCTTAAAACTAGTGTTGAAGGTAGTTTGAAACGGCTTAAATTAGAAAAAATTGATCTCTATCAACTACATCGTCCCGACCCCAAAGTTCCTTTTGCAGAATCTATTGGGACCTTAGCAAAGCTTAAACAAGAAGGTAAAATTCGCCACATAGGAATCTCCAACGTTAGCCTAAAGCAAATTCAAGAAGCAACAGAGATAGTAGAGATAGCTTCAGTGCAAAATAGATTTAGTTTTAGCGATCGCACCAATCAAAATATCTTAGATTACACTACTAAAAATAACATTGCCTTTATCCCCTACGGTTCCCTTGGAGCACATCCCCTCAGACGTGGTGCACCTTTAGCGAATCCAGAAGGAATACTAGCAGATATTGCCCATCAAAAAGGCGTAAAACCCAATCAAATAGCCTTATCCTGGTTACTACACTATGCACCAAATATCATCTTAATTCCAGGGACTACAACCATCTCTCACTTAGAAGAGAATATTGCTGTTAGTTCTATAACTTTGACATCTGAAGAGATGAATAAGCTTAATGAATTTCAATAACTTTAGAAGCACCAAATAATCAGACAGGTAAATTTTGGCGTGACCGTTCTGAAATCTCTTATTGAAGCTCCCTCAATAGAATCCATGGGAGTATGTTAATCCCACCCATAAATGCGGTAGACTTCGTGATAACTTTTATAAAGATTAACAAATTCAAACTTTTTGTTGACAAAATGTGGTAACGTGTCAAGCTTATACATTGAAAAGCCAATAGCTAAAAATTAATAGCTAAAAGCTAAAAGCTAAAAGCTAATTAATAAACTTGTCCACTACTGCTTAAAAACCCATGATTAATTCAGTGCGGTTTCTCAAAAAGAATCTCAAGCGCAGCACGGGAGTATGGATTATCATATTTCTAATATCTTTACTGCTTTCGGGTTGTGTGGACTATCAAGTTGGAGCCAACTTTCATAATGCTAATAGTGGTGAACTTACACAGCGAATTAAGTTAGGAGAGAAACTAACTAGTTTTAGCGGTGAATCTGTTTACGATTGGTTAGATAGTATAGAGCGTCGTGCTCGTGAGTTGAATGGAAAAGTTAGACGAATTTCTAAAGAGGAAATTTTAGTCAATATTCCTTTTAATAGCGCTGATGAATTGCAGGATAAATTTTACGATTTTTTTCACCCTAATGGCTCATCAAAGGGTGAACAAAAAATAGCAGAAAGCGAAAGTGATTCTGATATACCAATTGTAGATTCCAACTTATTATTAAAAGAGAATAACTTTTTATTAGTGACTCGCAATAAGTTAATTTATGATTTGGATTTACGCTCCTTAGATTTAGTTTCTAGTAATGGTAATTCCTTAGTCAATCCTAGTTCTATTCTGGATCTGAATTTTGCTTTAAAAACACCATTAGGAGCAAAAAATATTACAAATACTGAAAATGCTACAGAACCTATAAAAGATAAAGGTAAACTGATATGGCATTTAATACCAGGAGAACTAAATCATATTGAAGCTGCATTTTGGCTTCCTAATCCAATAGGTATCGGCACATTATTCATTGTTTTATTCGTCTGGTTAGGGTTCTATCTCAGATATACTTTTATGCCAGACCCTCGAGTGCAATTTTCACCAGCAGTTACCCCTCCGGCAGCTACGGAGTAATATCAGTAAGTAAAATATTGCAAGTTTGACCAGCGTGCAAGTTTATTAGGAGATGAGGGTGTTTATTCTTGTCCCCTAATAAACATTTTTACGAATATTGTTTACAATTATTTTTACAAGAAACTAGAATCTGAAATTATATCTGAAATTAGAATAGTAAATTGAGTTTGATTTTGAGTTTTATTGTTAATAGTATTTACGTAAAAGAAACTTATCATAGCTAGCAAGACTATTAATATTGCCTTTTATTGAGTTTATTTAATAAAATTAAAATCATCAAAAATGCAAAATATCGCAAATCTATAAAACTATAATATATCTCTTTTTAATATCTGGAATTGTCTAAATATTAATCCAAGATATTAGTCCAATCAAAGCTCTCGTAAATATGAAAAAATACCTTCTATCAGCAAGCGTTATATTTTTATTTATCTCAGGCATTACTGATCATCCAATTTACGCAACTAATAAATATACAAATATAATTGAGAAAAAATCAGCAGTTAAAACTATAACCGTACTTACAGAGAATCCAAGTAAAGAAAATAAAAATCAAGAAAGAAAAATAGTCACACCCACAGGTAGAATTGCCAAAGAATTAGGAATTATAGATAAAGGATTTACCACCTTAATTATCTTTATAGGCAAAATAGCTATTTTTTTAGTTAGCTTAATCATTCTCAAAAAAATATTTTTACTAACTACAAATCGTCCATCTCAATTAATTATTGATAATTTTTCTAACTCTTCTGGTTCAATTGATATTGACCTCAGACTCCTAGGTTTAAGTCAGTTAGGAAGGGAAAAATTAGTTAAAGAAATGGAAGGTGTTCACCAACGTCTTAAAAGCCATATCCAGAATAATGGACCATCACATTACCGTCCAAATGATAAATTACCCCTACCGCAATCTATCCCAGATCAAAGACTAAGTAACTTGGTTTCCTCCTTAAAAGAATTAACTCCAGAACAGATAGACCCAATAGTGCATTTACTGGAGATAATTTTCCCAGTTTCTGGAACTAAAGTTAATACTATTTTGCAAAGTCAGGGTAAAGAATACGAAAGACTAGGAATTACATTTGAGATTATCGACTTACGTGGTTACAACAATTCTAAAATTTATACTATTTGGGAAACACCACAGCAACCAGTACACTTTGAAAATATATCAGAAGACCCATATAGTAAATCACTCCCAGACCGATATCATAACCTCCTCAGGACAGCTACTCGCTGGTTAGCAATAGAGCTTTCTAGAAGAGAAATGGTAACAGCAACACCCTTATTTTTCTTTGGTAAGAAACGCAAATATTACCAATCTCAGATCAATAACTTTTTTGGAGTCCTCAATCATGCTAGTGCTCCTACTCATGGTCATTTATTTTACAAGCTTGCACTACAAGATTTAGAAAAAGCAATTCAAGCTTATCCCCAATGGTATCAACCCTACGAAAACTTAGGCGATACATATAGCAGTAAAGGACGGAATTTCAAAAACTCTCAAAGTTTAACTTGGCAGCGTCAAGCAATTTTAGGATACGATAAAGCACTGTCTCGCTGTAATAATGAAATAGTACGACGCAGAATTAAAGTTGGTAGAGCGATCGCACAATTAAATATCGGCGATGAATTATCAATTAAGGAATCATATAGAGAAATTCGTCATCTAGAGCAAGGAGTAGACCCTGCTTATGAAATGAGTTCAAGATTCCTGTACAACCTCGCTTCTTGGTACGCGATCGCCTATAGTCGGGGTTATTTAGAACAAAATATCAAACAATCCGCACAGCGTTACCTAGTATGTGCATTAGTCAGAGATAGAGAAAAAACTCTTTGGGAATGGTCAACTAAGGATCCAGATTTTCATAGCATCCGCGATAGATTTCCGGAGTTACAATTTGCACTATTGAAGAAAATAAATGAATTCCCTGATTTACCAAATACTAAAGGTAAGGATTTCGTCAAGGTTATAGAAGAACTACTTAGAAAACATAATTGGTTATAGCTAGGAGATTATTCCCTATGGCAAAAAAACGTAAAGTAATTCCTGTCAAAACTAGACCACAGAAAAGAACTCTCGGTTTTGGTGCTTATATAGAAACTAATAAAAAAAGCAAAGAACTCAACCAGAAGGTGACTCACACCGTTTGGGAATCTGATAGAGAATTTATTCATCTTGACCAAAGCCCATTTTGGCACGATGACACTGAGACTATACCAAAAATTTCCCCCAAAGCCGTTGGGGAAATTCCTCCTTGGGAAGATGACAATACATATAAACACGAGCTATAGAATATAGATTATCAGTTTTAGTGTAATCACCTTTTTAATTCAAGGTGACAAACGCTGAATATCCCACCGATAATCATCTCGAGTATATAGCAAACGGTCATGGAGACGACTAGAACGTCCTTGCCAAAATTCTATTTGAATTGGAATAACCCTAAAACCTCCCCAATGGGGAGGACGAGGAATTTCTCGGTCTTGATATTTAATTTTTATTAACTCTAGATTTTTTTCTAAAATCTCCCTAGAAGCGATCGCTTGGCTTTGCTCAGAAGCCCAAGCACCGAAACGACTACCAACAGGACGACTATAAAAGTACTTGTCTGACTCTATTTCAGCAATTTTTTCTACATCTCCGCAAATCCGAACCTGACGCTCTAATTCTGCCCACCAAAAAACTAGAGCTGCACGAGGATTGTTAGTTAATTCTTGCCCTTTTTGACTATTATAGTTAGTGTAAAAAACAAAACCCCGTTCATCATACTCCTTCAGTAAAACTATCCGAGCAGAGGGTATACCATCTGGAGTCGTGCTAGCAATAGTCATAGCATTCGGTTCTGGTAATTGAGCACTCAGTGCTTCTTCAAACCACTGCCGAAACTGAATGAAAGGATTTGGATTAATTTCTGTTTCGTTAAGTCCTTGTAAATTGTAGTCTTTGCGAAGATTAGCTACATTGGGATCCATTGGCATTTATTTTGTAATTTATTCAACTTAATCTACCCGTAAAAAATTATATTATTGCGATCTCTATTATTGCGATCTTTAATCAGCCTATTATCTCTAAAATTACTATAGTATGCGCCGTTCGGTTTCCCTAAAAAATTTACTCATCTACGGTCTGGGCGGTCCTATTGTAGCTCTTAACTGCTGGGTTCTCTACTGGATATTTGGATACTTTCAAAATCAAATTATCATTTTGAGTACTGCCGCCATTCTGGCTTTTCTACTCAATTATATAGTTGAAGTCCTAGAACGTATCCGTTTCAATCGCATTCAAGCGATTATTGTTGTCTTGTTATTTACTTTAGCAGTCTTAGTAATCATCATTGTCACACTTTCACCAGTTGTTATTGACCAAACAAGTCAACTCTTAAATAATATCCCTGACTGGTGGATGACCTCTGAGACCCACTTAAGAGGTTTAGAAATGTGGGCGAAAAAACGGCGCTTACCTGTCAACTTTGGATTTATTAGCATCCAAATCAATGAAAGTATTCGTAATTTAGCCGAACAATTTACCAAAGAGTTAGCAGGAATAGCCGGATTACTTTTATCTGCATTTATTAATTTTGTTTTAATAATTGTACTAGCATTTTATATGCTCCTGTACGGAGAAAATTTTTTTAACGGTTTAATTAATCTTTGTCCAACTAAAATTCGTGCTCCCTTAGCAAAATCACTCAAACTGAACTTTCACTATTTCTTTCTGAGTCAAATTTTGCTGGCTTTATTCATGGTCATCACCCTAACTCCTATTTTCCTGATCCTCCAGGTTCCATTTGCTTTAATTTTTGCAATTATCATCGGTATCTCTCAACTAATTCCTTTTGTGGGGGCAACACTTGGTATTGGTTTAGTTAGTTTTATTATTTTGTTGCAAAGTTGGTGGATGGCTTTACAAGTAACTGTTGCTGCAATTATCGTACAGCAAATTAAAGATAATTTACTTACTCCTAAGTTATTAGGAAATTTTATTGGCTTAAACCCTATTTGGATAATTGTGGCTTTATTATTGGGATTTCAAATCGCGGGTTTATTTGGAACCTTGGTTGCCATACCTATTGCTGGAACTATTAAAAGTACTTTTGATGCCCTGAAAAGTACATAATTAAGATTTATTCATATCTTGCACCTCACCGTACAAACCATGATAATTAAAAAAATTATGCAATAAAGCTACATTATTAAACGCTGGTTTATATCGCTAAATTAAGATTTCAAGCTTCATACCGAATAATTAATTTACATCAAATAATCTTGGTACAACAAGTGAATTTGCACAAATCAAGGTTAGGTTTGTGGGAAGCTATTACTCCCTAGAAAATTTCTCCAACCTCAAATTACTATTTACCGGTAAAGTAATAAATTTTGACATTCAAATTTTTCAATTCAAAGATTATCAATTCTGTATATAAAATTTCAGTATAAGTTATGTGACCAATGACTAATTTTACATAAAAAAGATTAAGTATATATCATGTTATACTTGATTGGTCAATTCTATGGATTTACTATTTTTGGCAGATAGTATAGTGTTGTTCTTTATCTAAAAATAGCTTATGGACTAGGGTAATACTATCTGAAAAGTCGCTAACTATTAATAATTATATTGACTGTTAGCCTACACGGAAGCATTAGGGCATCATTGATTACTTTTTACCAGGTTTCCAATGAAACAGTTAAATTTCCTAATAATTTTTATATTCTGCCTAGGATTAGCATTATTCGCTATTCAAAATAGTGAACCAGTGATTATTCATATTCTTCCTAACTTGGATGCGTCAGCACCAATGGCAATTGATTTGATTTTAACAATTGGTATTGGAGCAACTAGCGCTTGGGTGTTTAACTTATGGACGCAGTTACAGCGTGAGTTCATATTAAACCAAACAGTTCATCAAAAGAACATTCAAATTCAAGAACTAGAATCCAAAATTGAAGAATATAAGACTGAAATTCAGTCTTTGAAATTATCACTGCCACCCGTGGGCAAAACTTTAACCAATGTTGCGACGGGCTAATATCCGATCGATAATTGGAAATTTTCCCTAAAACTGCAGCTCAATTACTCATAATTAGTTAATGGATGCTTCGGAGCTATTAGAAACAATTACACAGTTAATTCACCAAGCTCAAGAGGGAGAAATCGACCCTTGGGATGTTCAGGTGATAGAGGTTATAGATCGTTATCTAGAACTAATGGCACCTCAAGAAAGGCCAAGAAGTTACGAAACCGATTTATCTCAATCAGGACAAGCTTTTCTATCAGCATCAATGTTGGTGTTATTCAAAGCAAATACGCTGATGCAGATGCAAGTAACTAATGACCAAGAAGAAGCCTTGTTAGATGATGTTCTACCAGAATCTGAAGATGGTTTACTACTCTATCAGTCAGCTAGATTGCCCTTAGAAAGACATTTAAAGCGTCGTCCTTCGGCAATGCCTCCAAAGAAGCGTCCTGTAACTTTGCATGAGTTAATCGAGCAATTGCAGATCATGGCAAGCCAACTAAAGCTTGTTCAGAAAGATCCTAAAGCACCCCGTCCTCGCCGTCAACCAACGGTAAGAACGATGAAAGCCGCTCTAGAACTGGCTCATCAAGAAAATTTGACTGAGGTAGCTGGGGAATTAGAGCAGGTGCTGTATAATTCTGCCATAGAGTTACAATTAGAACATAACTGGATGAATTTGGAACAGCTAGTACAGTTATGGACTCAAGCTAAACAACCGCATCTGCATAGTTCTGGTGATCATTCACCTAATAGTAATACTGTTAGTGTTTTTTGGGCACTACTATTACTTTCGGCTCAATCGAAGGTAGAACTGTACCAAGATGATTTTTATCAAGATGTAAAAATTCGATTGTTAAGCAATTCCAATGATACTAGCAAGCAATTGGATACATCTATAAGTTGAATTGAAAGTTATATTAAAAATTATATTGGTTATTAAACTGGGCTTTGTTTGAATCTATAGTATATTCACGCTCTACTATATTCAATTTGGTCAATGATTTTGAGTAAAAGCGCTATCTTTTCGTAGATTCGAGATTTACTTAAATGTTTAGATTTGAGGTATCTAAGCTAAGTACTTGAGATATGAGTGATGAGTCAATCATATCGTTTCTTCTCAAAGAAGTTAACGCTGATTCATTTTACTTAAAAATTGCTAGTGATATAACTAATGGCATACTAAAGCCCCATAGTTTTATTTCAGTCACGCCCCAAATCCCAGTAAAGTGGAAAGATAGTAGTAATGCTAAGTTTCGCATTTACTTTGATCAATGCTTAAACTTTATAGGTTCATCCAAAACAAGTTTATTACCTTAAATGTCTCTAAGTCTTGGGTTTCCTCGCTGTACGGGGGAGCATCATATAATTATGCTGCTGCACCGGTCTTAAAGGCAACGAGTCTGTCAGGGATATATTGTTTACGTAACCTCTCATACAGAAGGCATCGCTGTGGTTTATCCGAACTTGATTCGTGCACTTACTCCTATTATTTGAGTGCAATAGGATATTGAAAGCAGAAACTTCTTTACTTGAGGAGAAATAAAGGCATCTACTTAATTTGGCAAAGCTGATTAAATATCTCCGAAAAAGAATACACAAGCCTTATGTAGTAAGGTTCTATACCTCATTTCCGGAAAGGTATATTAAATTAGCAAAATTGAAAATTTAAAGTAACAGCACATGTCGGGATAAACGAATCTTCATAATCCGTACTTTTATGGATGACTGAGGATTCAAACGAACAGATGATCGAGTATTAGTTAATAATAGTAAACCAGCTTGTGGTTGAGGAATAAATATTTATGAAGGCGATGATTCTAGCTGCGGGTAAGGGAACTCGCGTTCGTCCCATTACCTATACAATTCCCAAACCGATGATTCCTATTTTGCAAAAGCCAGTAATGGAATTTTTGCTGGAACTTTTGCGTCAGCATGGGTTTGATAAGGTAATGGTAAATGTTAGTCATCTGGCTGAGGAAATTGAAAGTTATTTCCGTGACGGTCAGCGTTTCGGAGTAGAATTAGGTTATTCCTTTGAAGGAAGAATTGACGATAACGGCAAACTAGTAGGTGAAGCTATTGGTTCTGCTGGTGGAATGAGACGTATTCAGGACTTCTATCCTTTCTTTGATGATACTTTTGTCGTTTTGTGCGGTGATGCTCTGATCGACCTCGATTTAACTGCTGCTGTAAAATGGCACAGGTCCAAAGGTTCAATTGCAACTATTATCACCAAAACAGTTCCAAAAGAAGAAGTTTCTAGCTATGGTATAGTCGTTACTGACGATGATGGACGTGTCCAAGAATTTCAGGAAAAACCAGCAGTAGAAGAGGCAAAAAGTAATAATATCAGTACTGGTATTTATATCTTTGAGCCTGAAATATTTAACTATATTCCCTCAGGGATTGAATACGATATTGGTGGGGAATTATTCCCTAAACTTGTAGAAATCGGTGCCCCTTTCTACGCTAAAGCGATGGATTTTGAATGGGTAGATATTGGTAAAGTACCTGATTATTGGCGAGCAATTCAAGGGGTACTCAAGGGTGATATTAAGAATGTATCTATTCCTGGTCATCAAGTCCGCGAAGGTATTTATACCGGCATTAACGTAGCAGTTAATTGGGACAAGGTAGACATTACAGGACCGGTTTATATTGGTGGCATGACCAGAATTGAAGATGGTGCTAAGATTGTTGGTCCGACTATGATTGGTCCCAACTGCTGGATTTGTAACGATGCGACTGTGGAAAATAGTGTGATTTTTGAATATTCTAGGTTAGGACCAGGAGTCAGACTAGTTGATAAGTTAGTCTTTGGACGTTATTGCGTAGATAAAACTGGTGCAACTATTGACGTACAGGCTGCTTCTTTAGACTGGTTAATTACTGATGTGCGTAATGCTCAACCGTCAAATACACCAGCCGAAAGACAAGCGATCGCTGAACTTTTAGGAAGCAATGGCAATTAAGTAATAAATTACTACTACTAAATACCACTACATTTAATTCCTGCCTGACCTAGGGGAAATACTTGATTCAAGACAGCTTATATATTTGAGTTGAAAGACCCCAGCCCCTTCCCCAATTTTGGGAAAGGGGCACTACTTTCTATTCCATAAAAGCTTTCCAGAATTATAGTTAAGTTCTATTAAGTTCTAAGCCTCTATCAAATACCCCAATAATTTTACGAAGATAGATAAGTGTACCGAGTTAAACTCTGCTCGTAAGTTTGTAATAGTTTTTGAGATTCAGTGATGGTGATTTGTCCTTCCTGCAAAGCCTGTTCACAACGCTGACGAATACTTTCAACCAAATCTTCGGAATCATACTGTACGTAGCCAATCACTTCGTGCATAGTATCGCCTTTCACTACGTGTTCTATTTGATAACTTTTCGGCGTTAACTGTATATGAACAGCATTAGTATCGCCGAATAGATTATGTAAGTTGCCCATAATTTCTTGATAAGCACCATTAAGAAACATGCCCAGATAGTAAGGTTCATCTTTATTAAGTCGATGCAGTTCTAATAATGATTTGACGTCTTTAAGGTCAATAAATCTGTTGATTTTACCATCACTATCACAAGTTAAATCAGCTAATATACCCCGGTTTGTCGGTTCTTCATCAAGGCGATGTATGGGCATGATCGGAAATAGCTGGTCTATTGCCCAACAATCTGGTGCTGATTGAAATACGGAGAGATTTACATAATAAATTGAAGCCATAATTTCTTGTAAATCTTCCAAATCATCAGGTACATAATCCAGTTGCTTAGTGATATCTAGTATTTTACGACAACAAGCCCAGTATATTTGTTCGGCTTTAGCCCGCTCTCTTAGAGGTAATATTCCCAAACTAAAACGACTAATGGCTTCCTCTTTAAACTGGACTGCATCATGGTAGGCTTCTTGAAAATTCTCATCGGTAATAGACTCGTAGGTTTCCCAAAGGTACACAATTACCTGTGACTCTCCTTCTTTCGGTGGTTCCGGTGTACTAAAAGGTACTTCACTGGTACTCAAAACGTCAAAAATTAATACAGATTGATGGGAAGCAACCGCTCTGCCGCTTTCACTAATTAAAGTCGGGACTGGTGTATTACGCTCAGTACAAGTATCTTTTACCTCTGCCACAATATCATTGGCATAGTTTTGCATATTGTAATTTTTGGAGGCATAAAAGTTGGTTTGGGAACCATCGTAATCCACTCCTAAACCACCACCAACATCAAGGTACTTCATATTTGCCCCCAAAGCTGCCAACTCTACATAAATCTTGCTGGCTTCTCCGATAGCGTCTTTAATAACGTTAATTGAGGATATTTGTGAGCCGACATGAAAGTGTAGCAATTGCAGCGAACTTAAAAGATTGCTCTCTTTAAATTTATCTACTACCTGAATAATTTCGGGAATATTTAAACCAAACTTAGCGCGATCGCCTGAAGAGCTTCCCCATCTTCCCATACCGCGAGTACTCAGTTTTGCTCTGACTCCAACTATCGGTTCGATCCCCAGTTGACGACTGACTTGAATGACTAAATCTACTTCCTCAATTTGTTCTAAAACAATGATTGGCATTTGCCCCAATTTCTGAGCAAGCATAGCCGTTTCAATATACTCTTGGTCTTTATATCCATTGCAAATTAAAGGAGCTCCCGGGGTATCTAAGGAAGCTAAAGCAATCATTAACTCTGGCTTAGAACCGGCTTCTAAACCAAACTGATGGGGTTTCCCAAAGCGTACCAAGTCTTCGATTAGATGACGTTGCTGATTACATTTGACCGGAAAGACACCACAATAAGTACCCGGGTAATTATAGCGAGCGATCGCTTTGGCAAAACACGAATTTAAACGCTCTATACGGTCTTCGAGAATATCAGAAAATCGAATTAGGATAGGTAAACCGAGATTCCTGGCTTTTAAGGCATTAACTAAATCATACAAATCCAAATAACCACCGCGATCGCCCTTCGGAGAGACAGTAACATGACCTGCGGCGTTAATAGAAAAATATGGCTGTCCCCAACCTTCAATTCGATAAAGTGCTTCGCTTTTCTCTATAGCCCATTTACTCTGTTGAAGCATATTTGACTTACTTCCAGAAAGTAACATTTGCTGCTTTAATTTCACGTTATTATCACTCAGCAAACCTATTGCACCATCGGAATGCGAATCTACCGTCTCAAGGGAGATAGAAGTTGGCTGAACACCCATTTTTTACTGACCTTTATGTTACACCCACGAAATTACAATTTAACTCATTACATACTCAGGATATACACTTCACAAGTATAATTTTTTCAAGAATCGATAATTAAGTTAAGTAACGCTGCCTTGTAAGTGATTAAACTATTGGTACGAAATTCATCCAATGTTCATCAAAAATTCATCCAATATTAAATAAATATAGCAACCACTGTTTTAATGAAGATGTTCACCACTCCCCACTCACCGTTGACCATTTACCACTCCCTTATAAATTACCTTCTTACCTGACAATACCCGATTCAGGATGTAAATTGCTGCGTAAGTCCTCTTTGTGAGATACACTCTGATTGTTTGACAGTCTAGCAATCAGTTATCAATGGTATGAATTAGATAAAACTATTGATAATACATAACTAAACTGTGGAAAATTTGATTCAATACAATGGAGATAGCTTTGGAACGCACATTTTTAGCAGTCAAGCCTGACGGTGTACAGCGCGGATTGATTGGTGATATTATCAGTCGCTATGAAAAGAAAGGTTTCACTCTTGTAGCAATGAAATTTGTTAAACCCACTAAAGAGTTAGCTCAAGCTCATTACGGCGTTCACAAAGACAAGCCTTTCTTCAACGGTTTAGTAGAGTTTATTACTTCTGGACCAGTACTGGCAATGGTATGGGAAGGAAATGGTGTAATCGCAGCAGCGAGAAAAATGATTGGTGCAACCAAACCTTTAGAAGCTGAACCAGGGACAATTCGCGGTGACTTTGGTATAGATATCGGTCGCAATATTATCCACGGTTCTGATGCTCCAGAAACCGCAAAAGAAGAGATTTCTTTGTGGTTCAAGGATGAAGAGTTAGTTTCTTGGGAACCTCAGATGACTCCCTGGTTAAAAGAGTAAGAACATAAATTATATTTTCTTGTCTCTGATTAAATATAAGGTGGACATTTATTGTCCATCTTATTTTGTTATGGGGTACTTATTAAGTATATTAAATAATTTTTTCTAAATAAATACAGATTAATTATCCAGTAAGTAAATAAATAAAAATATTTACCCTTTTTAAAAACTAAATAGATTAACCTCAAACTCTTGCGATTGCTCTATTATGTGAAACTTCATTTGTAATGACATTGTGTAATTTATGAAAGTTGAAGTACTTAAATAATGGAGCTGAGTCTCAAGAGCAGGAAGTACCCGGATTTCTTACAACATTCTCAAACCCCTATAATATCTAGGTTTCTAATTTTCCTATATACTACAGCTAGAAGTCTAACACCTCCGAAATATAGTTTAGTAAGGGCTTTGCAAAACTCATCCCAAAACTTGTCAAAAATGCAGGAGTAAACCTTAAACTAAATTCACTTTCCTTACGACACTAACATTTTTTTATTCTAGAAGTTATCATCTCTAGGGTCATAAACCTTGTATTCCGATAATTGATAAAATTATTTTCATAACTTACCTTGGATTTGAATAAGGGAAATGCAAACAACGACAGATAAATCAGGATTTCAGATTTCTCAACTTACAGCTATTAATATTGCCAAGGTTATTACAATTTTATGCTTAATTATTCTAAGTGTGATTTATGGTTTTCAAGACCAACGGCAAGTTATTTATCTTTGTTTACACATTAGTTACTGCTCTTGGTGGTTATTAGAGCAATGGCTTTTTCCTGAGCGTGCTCAACAGATATTTAATGAAAAAGTGGGAATCTTAGCATTTATAGCTGTTTTATTGTTTGTTGGTGTGTTTTACGCATTGCCAGGTTATTTTGCTTTTACTAATTCTCACCCTATTTCGTACTTGACTATTGCTATTGCCTTACCACTATATATTTTTGGAAGTCTAATTAATACTGGAGCAGATGTTCAAAAAATGGTGGCAAAAAGTATGGGAGCAAGCTTAGTGAATGATGGCATTTGGCGCTTCGTAAGACATATCAATTATTTAGGGGATTTAATGCGTTACACAAGTTTTAGTGTAATTGCTGGGTCATTATGGGCTTTTATCTTACCTTGTATTATTACCTTACTTTACTTACAGCGAATCAGCCAAAAAGAAGAAGCGATGGCAGCAAAATATCCTGATTTTGCGACTTATAAACAGAACAGCAGTCGCTTACTTCCTGGGATTTGGTAAGTTCGATTATTAAGTTGATTTTAGAATGAATTATACTGAGCTTGCTGTAGGATAATTTGGGAGTTAATGTTGTTCAATCTTCAGAGGTACTGACTTTTGTTAGTTCAGTTAGCGGAATCTGATGCTCAAATTCTGGAGTGTTTTTCTACTTTGTCTCAATTACGTCCCCATATCAAACAGAAAACTTTTTTAGAGCAAATTCATCGTCAGCAGCAAAATGGTTATCAGCTCGCTTTCATAAAAGAAGACCATATAGTATTAGCTGTGGCTGGCTTTCATATTTCCGAATCTTTATCCTGGGGAAAATTTCTGTATATTTCTGATTTAATAGTCGATCAAAATGCGCGATCGCAAAACTACGGCAAGCATCTATTTGAGTGGTTGGTTGAATATGGAAAATCACACAACTGTAATGAGTTACATCTAGATTCCGGGGTTCAGCGTTTTGATGCTCATCGTTTCTATTTTCGACAACGAATGAAGATTTCTAGTCACCACTTTTTGCTACCTCTCTAGCTCTCTAGTAAAAGTCTCATTTAATATATAAAAGCTCTATATCTATGAGGTCAGATAAAAGGCGATTTCTCTGTTACTGATTTAACTCAGAGCTATCAGTTGTGTAAATATTTGCAGCAATATTACCATTGAAAAAACTCGGGAAAACTATAGAAGGGCGTTGAAAATAAATAAGGATAAGCTTAATCAATTAGAACTACAAAAATATCAAAAATGTCAACCGTAATAAAAATCTATCTTTATGTTTTTATTAATCTAAAATTTTCTAATTAAAAAATCTAACCCAGGAATAGGCTTTACAGAAGACAAAAAAATAAAAGCTATACGCCTCCAGTAATTATTAAAATATCACATTCTGAAAGTGCTGTAAAATCGTTCTGGATTTACTCTCTTTTAATACAACTTAATATTGTTACAAATAAATAGCTTTAATAATTTAAATATTTTATATATAGCGGTTTTCAGTTGAGTAGAATACAAACACTGTAAAATATAAGCAGGGTGTATCAATGATATTTTTATGAAACCTTACGACCAAGACCTACGCCAAAAAATTATTAATGCTTTTCATAATAGAGAAGGTTCATAT
>JBHJJE010000038.1:0-84432 GCA_050042865.1 Mastigocoleus sp. | reverse complement strand
CAGGGCGAACGCATCTTGTCATTAAGAAGGCTATATTCTCAACTAGACCTAAAATAGTCGCATCAAGCCATACTAATTGACTTAGTACTTAGTTGTATTTTCAACTAAAGACTTATAAGTAGACAAAAGACTCTCGACGGCAAACCTTATTTAATCGTTTGATACACATCTAAGTTCTTTAGTCAATAGTCTATGCTCTAAATTTAGATGCGTTTGCCCTGTACAATTACCCTTCTCCAGCTATCTCACATATATTTATTTTGTTAGCCACCATAACACCTTGCTCTTCAAAATTGGCATATTCAGACCTAATACCTCTAATTTCAGGAATTACGCAAAGCCTCACTTGTTTAGTTATTAGAGAATATTAAAATTTGCAATCCTTAACTTATCGTTGTGATCTCGTAAGTCCTGTGAAGTAGAACCTATGGGATAGATAAAATTTAGAATGCTATTTCCTATTCGTTCTCTAAGCTGAGAATAGCGTCTACAATTATTTGTGTGTCAACTGTTCTATGATTGTGCGCTAAAAATGGAAAAAACCATATTACTCAAATCCACTACTCGACATATACATATATTCGCTGGAGAAATAGATCAAGAGGGTGAACTTGTATCTAGTGATCAGGTCTTAACTTTAGATATCGATCCTGACAATGAATTTAATTGGAATGAAGATGCTTTACAAAAGGTTTATCAAAAATTTGATTCTTTAGTAGAAGCTAATAGTGGTGAAGAGCTAACAGACTACAATCTACGTCGCATAGGCTCAGATTTAGAACATTATGTAAGAAGTCTTTTACAGAAAGGGGAAGTTAGCTATAATCTTTCCGCGCGGGTTAACAATTACAGTATGGGTTTGCCACAAATAGATGTTGAGAAGAGCTGATAAGATAAAAATGGCATAAAACATTAGATATCAAGGCTTACAAAAATATCAATCATGTAATTTCCCATTCTTAGACAACTCTCAAGAAAATTAGATGTCGTGCTATTGTACAAGCACGCAGACACCGTCGGGATATCGACGGTGTAGTATTTCATTGATATTCAGACTCAAAGGGAGCATGTAAGTAATAAAGTTAATGAAGTGTGTTTTAACTACTTTGATACAAGTGCATGCTGATTTTATAACTATATTTGTCATAATAAATACTTGTATACATATGATCTCAACTTAGAATAGTGTTTATGATAAATATCAAAACTAAAATATTCAGGCAGCCTATTTTTGGAAGATTATCCCAAACCAGTTAATTTTAAACAAAATTGTATTGTAAACATTCGCAAACTTAATCAATAATGCATTTATGATCTATCCCTGTATTGCCAACCAAAATATTCAGGAATAATTGGCAATCTGAATTACAACAAATATATAGCTATTTATATATACCGCCATATACTGTCCTATAACCACGTTTCCTAAGATGACTAAATTCTTCAGTCAACTTTTATATGGATTTTGTCTTCATTTAAGCTTATCATCGTCTTGCTACTTATAGAATAATTACAGTAGGAAATTATCCACCTCTATTTTATGAGGCAGTTCACTAACATTAAAGGTAGGTTATAAGTTTTGAGTATATTAGTTTTAGAGATGAAACCAATTTAATATTTTTGATTATAGTCACCAAGTTTTTAAAGACAGTTTTAGTCACTGAGTGCAGATATTAGGTTAATGATGTGGTGAACAGTGATGGTTTATTTTGGAATTCCTTTATCTATCAACAACACCAGATAATATCTAAAATTGGGTATACTCAAGTACAAATTTTTGTCAGCAGTCTTGAATACTGCTGTTTAGTAGTTTTGAAGGAAGTGATAATCGCCGATCGGTGGTAAAAATATGGAAAATGACGCGGCAACGCTTTACTGCCCTAATGAACTTTGTCAGGCACCTAACCCGCTTACCCACAAATTTTGCCAGCGATGCTCTACACCTTTAATTAAACGTTATATCTGGGCAGTAGGAGTAGGTAAAGGTTCGTGGAAAACTGGCGAAATTGTTGCCGAACGTTACTTAGTTGTGGACGAAAATATTTTTTTAGACACACAACCCGCTTCAGCCCCTCAAACGCCAGATTTAGATGACTTACAACAGATTAGACCATATTTAAGATTGATCCCTTATCGCCTACATGTACCTCAAGTGTATGGAGTACTGCCAGTACAAAAGGGTGATACTAAGTTAGAGATACTGCTTTTAGAACAGCCACCAGTATATCAGAGCAACGAATCCGACTTTGAGCAAGTATATCTTCACAACGACTTGACAATTTCCTGGGAGAATGGGACATCAATACGTCAACTTAACTGGTTATGGCAAATAGCTTATATTTGGCAACCTTTGACAAGTGAGGGAGTTGGTTCTAGTCTGCTTGACCCTTATTTGGTAAGAACAAAAGGGTCATTAATTAAATTATTAGAATTGCGTTCTGATAGCGAAAATGTACCTAGCTTGACTGATTTAGGTAGGTTTTGGAAAAATGAGCTACTTGAGAATGCAGCATATGCGATCGCGCCATTTTTTGAACGTTTATGTGATTCTCTAATTGAAGAAGAAATTTCCAGTAGCGAACAACTCGTCGCACTATTAGATAAAGGTATTGCTCAATTAGGGCGATCGCAGTCGACTAAAGTAGCGATCGCGACCAAAACCGATACTGGACCAAGTCGTCAACGTAATGAAGATGCTTGTTATCCACCTAATGGCAGCCATGTTGTTGAACCAGCGACAAAAGATACTTTGACAATTGTTTGCGATGGTATAGGTGGACATGAAGGTGGCAATGTTGCTTCTAGCGAAGCAATTGAGACCATTAAACAGCAATTGCAGCCGCAAATAGCTGTTGAAGATGAAATACAGCCAATGAGCCTACTAGCTGCTTTAGAACAAGCTGCTGCTGCTGCTAACGATAAAATTAGCCAGCGTAATGATAGTGAAAATCGTCAGGGAAGGCAGCGCATGGGTACTACTGCGGTCATAGCTTTACCAATTGCGAACCATATGTATATTGCTCATGTGGGAGACAGTCGTGCCTATTGGATAAATAAACAAGGTTGTTATCAAGTTACTCTTGATGATGATGTAGCTTCGCGAGAGGTACGTTTGGGATATGCAATTTACCGTGATGCCGTGCAGCAAAGTGCCTCTGGTTCCCTAGTACAAGCATTAGGTATGAGTCCTAGTGCTTCTTTACATCCAACAGCCCAGCGATTTATCCTTGATGAGGATAGTATCTTTCTACTTTGCTCTGACGGATTAAGCGATTTAGATCGAGTTGAGCAATACTGGGAGGCAGAAATTTTACCAGTTCTCGAAGGCAAACAAGATCTAGTTACTATGACGCAAAAACTAGTTGATATTGCCAACACAGAAAATGGACATGATAATGTTACTGTGGCTTTAATACATTATCAAACAAATTATTCTGAGCCACAATTAGCTTTGTCAGCAGATATCGCTAATTCAGATGTCATATCCAGACTAGACTACTCCCAAAATTTGACTTCTGTCAGTCGCATTAATAAAGAATCAACACAACAAATACAGTCAGTCCCGGATACTGCACCTGTCAACAGAAGTAAGATTTCCCCACATCTGATTATACTTCCTCTAATAATGCTAGGGGGAGGTTTACTCGCATATATCGTAACCCAATTGCTCTCACCTGAACTTTCTAGACCAAAACCTCAATTTTCTAGTCCAAAAGATGAACCTACTGGGATAACCATAAGAACTAAACAACCTCAAAACCCATCTCTGACAAAAGTGACTGATAGATTTACTGTTAGCTCTAAATTTAATAGCAGTGAAAGTATCGAAATGTATAAATTGCTAAGGGGTGAGACTTCCCCTGAGAACATTACTGGCGAACAATCCTCATTTAGTTATCCTATTAGATTATCTGTTACAGTTCCTTCCAATGCAGTATTAGAAATACTAGAAAAAAAACCAGTTGATGATTCATCTGTAAACGATGTGACAGACTATTGGTTGCGTTTGCGCATCTGCTCATTATCAACAGCACAAGTCAAGGGCAACAATAATTCTCAGCCTTTTCCCAATAATTACTCTCAAGCAAATACAGGGGAAGAATTGTGGATAAAGCAATCTAAATTGGGCAGCAAAGAAAACTCTATATCGTCAGTACCCAATTCGACCACTTGTTTAAGCACTCAAGATAATTCTCCCCCTGTTTCTGATTTTTCTTCAAGTCCGTCGCAACCATAATTTTCTCTAAACTCTACAGAATAAATACCTATAATTTTCAGCAATAAGACAAAATAGCACTATGCTAAAAACTGGATACACTGGTATATAGGCTGAAAATATATAGCTAAATAAAATAAGTCAAAATTAAAGAAGAAAATTTGACTTAAAATGGTTGCTTAAACTACTGCTTAAACTATTACTTGCAGTTATTCACATTTACCGTACCTGCTCAATTTATCCATGCCATCCTTAAATCTGGCGATTTCGCGTCTTGTACATAGTGGTTCTGACAATTTTGCTATTTGGGTGGTAAATGCTCCTTATCCTAGTGGCTATGTTTTACGTGATGTTGTCTGGCCTGCTAGCCTGACTCAAGTTTGGGAAGAATGGCGACAAATGTTTGCTGGTCACAGTCGCTTAGATATTCCTCGTGGAGCCACACCCCAAAATCCAGAACTATCATCAAAACCTCCTGTTCTTCCTGAGTCTGGCAGCTACACTAGTCGCTTGATGCAATATTTAGGAATTAGTATGTGGCGTTGGATTTTTGAAGATGAAATTGTGGCCAGCTTAGAACGCAGTCGTGGTATTGCAATGGGTCAAAATACTCGCTTACGATTTCTTCTAGAAATTCGCGACCCAGATTTAATTGCTCTACCTTGGGAGATCATGCAGCGTCAAGCTGGTCGCTCAGCAATGTCCATATCCCAGCATCTGCTTTTTAGCCGTACTACCAGTGAAGTTGAGCCATTACCCTCCGATCTGCGAAAAGACCCTGCTTTAAATATTTTGCTGGTTTTAGGAGAAGATGAAAATTTACAACTTGATGAAGAAGCTACTATTTTAGGTAATACTTTATCGGATGCTTCGGCTATTGGTAATATATCTTACGGATATGCACCATGTACGGTTAAAACTTTAGTTAAGCCAACTCCTAAGGAATTAATTGCAGAACTAGAAACTCAAACATATAATGTATTCTTTTATGCAGGTCATGGTTTACCTAACCCAGACGGAGGATTATTATCTCTAGATTCTAATTCGACTTTAAACGGTATAGAGCTAGCACAAGCTCTGACACGTACAGGAGTGAAACTGGCTGTCTTCAATGCTTGTTGGGGCGCTCAACCTGCTGCAGTTAATCACCAAGCCATACCTCGTAGTAGTTTGGCAGAGGTGATGATTCGTCATGGTGTGCCGGCAGTATTGGGCATGCGTGATAAGATAGCGGATCACGAAAGTCACACTTTTATTCAAGCTTTCTCTCAGGCATTACGAGCACGTAAACCTATTGATGAAGCTGTTGCCGACGCGAGAAAACAATTACTCACAATTTATAAATTTAATCAGCCAGCTTGGAGTTTACCTGTACTGTATTTACACCCAGACTTTAATGGTGAATTAATTTACAGTTTTGAGGAAGGCAATACTGAATTACCAGAAACCTCCTTGCCCACACTTACTTCCCACTCACCATCCGCTTGCTTACGCTCTTTTTCTCCAGAAGGAAAAATTTGGAAGTTATGTCCAGTAATTACTCGTATTGGTCGTACTGGTAAAAATGACATTGTCATTCCGGAAGGGGGTGTTTCTAGACTCCATGCGGAAATATTATGTCGCAATACCCTTTTAGGTTCAACTCAAGTACAAACTTATTATTTACAGGAAAAGTCAACCTATGGGACTACCTGGATTCTTCGTTCTCGATCTCATGGTTGGGAACAAATACACCGTCAGGAAGTACCCTTAGAATCTGGAGTACAACTCAAATTTGGTAGTATCCGTTCTTACCCGTGGGAATTTATAATAGAAGACTAATTGATAAATACAGCTAAGTAGGGCAGTAGGAAAATTTACAGTTATGTTATTACGTTGACGAATTCTTCCTGTAGGGTAGAGAAGGTAATGAAGTTTAGCGTGCCTTACCTACAGGCAGGTATTTTCGATTATTATATTATGTTCGGTAGTTATATGTATTAATATCTACTTATTTCCATGCCTATTTATTTAGAAATAACTAAGGAATTAATTAATAAAATATTTTTCTATGATTCTGACAAAATTAATTCTTGAAAATTGAATTTGTTTTACGGAAACTTGATTTAGACAGCTGTAGCTGTCAATACCCAGACAAAATAGCTCGGAGATACTAATGACAAAGAAAAATAATTCAGAAAGCCTTCATTCTTTAAATGATAAATGTGATTTAGAAATGCTAGCCAATATTCTAGAGCCTGAAGATGCTAGCTACCCCTGGAATCCATCTGAAGAAAAGTCAGATGAATATTTTTATGAATTGGAACAACAGTTTTCTATGACTGATGTATTAGATGAGGAATTGACACAACGTTCCCAAAATTTCTACCAGCAAATAGATTTACAATGGTCGAAAAACTTAAATACTTCATATTACAAGCATAATACAGAAGAAAAAATAAAAGTAAATTTACAAGAAAATTTACTTTCCGGTTTTGCAGATAAAGTACCCCAGGAGTGGTTAGCAAAAATTAGTAGCAAAGCAGGTGAACTATTAAAATCTGGTCATTCAGTGGGAGAACAATTGATCGAATGTGTACAAGCGGTCATGCCAACATTCGACTCTGAAGATTTAAGTGTAATGGCTCGTCCTTATGCTTTTGCTATGAGAGGAAATGAAAACAAATCGGAACAGGTAGAATCAGCGCTCAAGCCTTTAAGCGATCGCGAATGGAGTTCTTTGTCTAAAATTGAACAAGCAAGAGTCAGCTTGGCTATGGCATATCATGCTATTCAGGAATTAAGCAGCACAGATTCTTAGAGTGCTTATTCAACATATGTATTCTTACCATGTAAATATTTTGCTTGAATTAGACTATATGTTGAAATATGTGTGGAGATTGTGACATGTGGAAGTAAATTCAGTCCTTGCCTGCAATTTTGGCTTTTTTTACTGTGATAACTTAAAAATTGAAATCGATTTTAATAAAAAAATATTGCTAATTTATTGACTTTTTGTATATATAAGTTGTAGTCATCTAAGCTACATAATTTTTTTAAGTTAACTGGTTGATTTGTTTATTCAACTATTTTGACCAGTTAAGCATCTTTTTTTTAATCTCGCAGTAATTGCAAAACTCTTCATAGCTAATTTGCAGGTTTTAAACTTGTGCGCTAGGTGCTTCTAATAGTACTTACGTCTGAAGCTAAATAGCTTATGCATTTTCATGTAGCTTCAGCAAATATCTAATGTAGTCTACATAAAGTTCTGATATTTTTAATCTTGTACTGTTGAGGATCATAGCTAACTTTGTTTGATTATTTGGAATCAAAAAAGCGAGTGGCAAAATTTTGCGATCGCGTAGGTGAGAGAGTTCTGGCTTTTAAAATTGCTGCCATCAAGAAAGCGTAAGATATAACCCCTACAATTACTAAAAGCCAAGCAGATAGAGCACCGGTGGACAATGCACCAGTTGCATTCCATAAAGCATGAAGTACGGATGCACTTAAGTAACCAATCGAAAGGATTTGCCAGCTTTTCGATGGCTTTAAAATCGCTAAACCGATAAAATATCCTAAATAGCCACTGTAAGCCATATGTCCAGCTACAGAACCTAGAATTCGAGGAATTAATAATTGTAGACCAACTAGCTGCCCAGTACCCAAACCTGATTCCAATTCCACACTTTGGGTAATTTGTGGCACATACTGACCCAAAGTTTCTATTAAGGTAAAACCTACTGCTGAAGCTGCACCTGTGAGAATACCATCCAATGGCTCCCACACCCCAATTCTTTCCCGCCAAGGCGAAGTCAGTCCTCTACCGATCAGGTACACACCTAAAATTGGTAAAGCTTTGAGTAATTCTTCCATCAATCCTGCACCGAAGAACATTCTTAGCAGTAACTCTGTTACTGTTATTTGTTCTTCATTCATAGGTAAATTACCTGGTAATATATCTCGAAATACATATATAAATAGCGGTAAAATTGGGCTGCGTAAAATTAGCATCGTTGCTAATGCACACCCCAGAAAAACCCACCATGGTTTTTCTTTCCCGCATAAACGGTAGATAAAATAGAAGGCTGCAAAGGCGATATAAATTGCCACTATGACCTGATTTGCTTCCGGTCTACCCACAGTCGCAAACATTAAGACTACAAATATTACTGTTAAGATTCCTGGTAATAAATACGCTTTGCGAGTCAAGTCTTTACCAGTAGAAATAATAGGAAATAGTTTAGTTAGGCTAACAGGGTCTGATGAAGAAGAAGCTTGGTAACTAGTTGAAGGGTATACAGTCGGCACCGCACCTTGAATGGTAACTGCTGGCTGATAGGTTTGGAGTTGGTCTTCAAAAATCAGCTGTGGACCATCATGACCTAAAGTAATGCGATCGCCTGAGCACAGTCTTTGACAACCATCGATACGCTTGTCATTCACATAAGTACCATTAGCGCTGTCCAGATCACAAATTACCCAAGTATTTTCAATTTCATGAGAATTAGGTAAGGGACGAATAACTGCATGACGGCGTGATACAGTTCTATACTGAATAGCGTCTAGGGCAAACTGACAGTTAGGGTCTCGCCCTATAACTACATCTCTGTCAGTAAGCAGCAGACAACGATATTCTGATTCAGCAGCCGCTCTATTTCCAGACACTAGCCGCAGAATTGCACTCTCTCTTGCTTTTTTGCCTGCCATTGAGTTACAAAGTATTTCCAGACTATAAATGTGAAAGTGATTTAACGGCTTTTTAACTTTAAGCAGATAAATAGGAGCATTGCTACCTACACTATAGCTTTAGTCATTGCCTACCGAACAAAATTTAAAATAAAAATAAAAAATTTTTCAATGAATACAAACAGTATTTAAATCAATAATTTGAATACTGTTTGTAAGAAAATTATTAATTGCTACTGTATGCTTAATTTGCAACATATATATTAGGCAAATTATGTATTGAATATATAGCATACACAACAATAGCTAATATTGAATATTTATTTTGCTACACTTTATTAATTTAATACTTATGAGTTTAAATCTATCGCGGGTTTAAACAAATTATCCGATCACAGAAATTTACGTTCAGTTGCTCCTTGAGTTGGCTAGTCTTATCTATGTTTTCATCATGCAATTTATAGTCAAGCGGTGCTTCTCCACGGTGGTTATTAGGTTTCTGAAGTCGCTCTTCAGGTCACAGTATAAAATTTTTCTATTTTTGTACTTTATAATTCTCAGGATAAAATCTTAGTGGAAATCCGTAGTATTTATGATCTATCTTGATTTAAAGATATAAAAAATGATGATAGATAGTTTCTTCTATGATTGATAAATCACGATTTCTATATCAAAATATATTATTTGTAAATAATGATATCTATTAGAAAATTTATATTATAATTATGTTGAAGTTTCGTATTTTAATTATTTTTATCTTTTAATTATAATTATTTGTTTAATAGCTAATTTTACGATTTTTTAGCGGTACTTAATAGGTATTTCGGCAGGGCTATTTATATTGATTTGAATTATATAATTATTTATTTTATGGCTTTTTACGTTTACGAACTATCCAATAACTGATTGATAATGCTAAGATTATAATTCCTAAACCAATTACCTTATTTTCTGTAGTTTTATTAAGGTCAAGAATAATAATTTTTCTGGCGACTGCAATTAGTGATGTTGCAATAACTAGCTCTACTTGAAAGACATGCTTACGCAAGTAAGCGGTTATATTTTCTAAAATTTCTAGAGCAATCAAAATATTAAGAAATAAGCCAAAAACAGTAAATAAACTTTTACTAAATCCTCCAGCTTTTTCCTGCAAAAATAAATCATCGAATAAAGTGTAAATTAAAAAAATAATAAGATTGATAGTGGCAGCTATAATTACCAATATCATTAGAAATGATAAGACTTTAGAAACTGATATTTCTATAAATTCTACAAAATGTAAAAAACTCTCGTTTTTGCCAAATTCTCTAATTTTACGTAGCATTAACATCATCAAATCAACTTTCCATATATAGAATTTATTTAAAATATCTCTAGTCAGATTTACATGTTAGTATCCAAATATTTCTTTGTGCATTAATTTTGTGCATTAGTCAATCAAAGATAAATAATAAAAATTGTATAGGCATTTATATTTTTTTATCATGTATTTGTATTTGCCTATAAATATTTATTGGAATTGTTATCAAGTATAGATTTATTGTAATTTATTGAAATGAGACTTATTTTTATGAAGTTTGTTAAAAATAATAGTTCTTGACCAAAAAAGAAAAGGATACAAGCCCCCGAATTCATCCGTGGAAAGTCAAAAATGTTTTCCTTATCCTCAAGCCCCTCGATTCATCAATGGGGTAACTGATAACTGAAATGGCAGATATTATTATTCTGTGACAAATTAAAGATATCAGATTATTTAGTGGCTCATCAAGATTTAACTAATATTAACTAATAAATACTTTGTGTTAAAGAATAAAGCGATTATGGACACCAGTCAATATCGAGGAACAATTAGTAACGATTGCTGGAAAGGTTATTAATACTGGCAAAAGAGATGATGTAAAAGGACTTCTTCAGAAATATTGCTTCATAACTGAATAAGATACCCATTACAGGTGTATAATTTTCTGCTTATTGTCTTAGTGATGAATATTTCATGGAACGCTTCATATCAGTACTGGGATTATTTGTATTTGTTGGTATTTCTTATGCCCTATCAGTTAATCGTAGTGCGATTAAGTGGAAACCGGTGTTATGGGGAATTGCTTTACAGTTGACTCTTGGAGTATTAATTCTCAAAACCACACCTGGTTATACTGCGTTTAAATTTTTAGGAGATGCAGTAAATCAATTTTTAAATTTTAGTGATGCAGGAGCAAAGTTTGTTTTTGGGGATAATTTTGAGGAGCATTTTGTTGCTTTCAAGGTGTTACCGACTATTATATTTTTCTCTTCATTTATAACTATTCTCTACCACTACGGTATTTTACAGCGTGTTGTAAAAGTTATGGCGGCTTTGATGATGAGAACAATGAAAACGTCTGGTTCAGAATCTCTTTCTGCTGCTGCCAATATTTTTGTTGGGCAAACAGAAGCCCCATTATTAATTAAACCTTATGTAGAAACGATGACTCGTTCTGAATTGCATGCAATTATGACCGGAGGTTTTGCGACCATTGCTGGTGGAGTAATGGCTGCTTATATATCGTTTGGAGTATCAGCAGAGCATTTAATTGCTGCTTCAGTCATGTCTGCACCTGCTGCTTTAGCCATTTCCAAGATACTTTACCCTGAAACAGAGCAATCACCCACTGCTGGAAAAGTCCAAGTTTCTGTAAAAAGCTCTTATACTAACGCTATTGATGCTGCTGCAACTGGTGCTGGTGAAGGAATGAAATTAGCTTTAAATGTAGCAGCAATGTTGATTGCTTTTTTGGGTTTAGTAGCTTTAGTAAATGGTATTTTGGGTTGGTTTGGAACTCTAATTAAGCTGCCTCAATTATCCTTAGAGTGGATATTGTCTTACTTACTATCTCCAGTTGCCTGGTTGATGGGTATACCTTGGCAAGACTGCGGAAAAGTTGGTATTTTATTAGGTAAAAAAACAATACTAAATGAATTTGTTGCTTATCTAGATTTAAAAGTTTTTATAGACAACATTGAGAAAATTAAATCAGGTAGCGCAGCAGCAGGTTCGCTCCCGGTAATTTCTGAACGTGCCAAAATCATTTCTACCTATGCTTTATGTGGTTTTTCCAATATTGGTTCTATTGGTATACAGATTGCTGGTATTGGCGGAATTGCACCTAATAGACAAGCAGAATTATCCAGAATGGGGGTTAAAGCAATGATTGGAGGTTCGATCGCTTGTTTTATGACAGCTTGTATTGCAGGAATTCTGTTATAAAAAAATAGAGGTGATGAAAATCACCTCTATCTTTAGTTAAATAATTCTAATTTCAAATTGAATTTAAACTCAGTCTCAAATTACAAACTTGGTACATATTGGGACTTATCAGGAACCTCAACATATTCAGATACAATTTGACGAAACTCATCCCCGTCAATGGTTTCTTTCTCGATGAGTAAATCAACAATTCTATCCATGAGTGTGCGATTCTCTCGCGTAATCTTCAAAGCATTCTGATAACATTCATCAGCGATCGCTTTAACTTGAGCGTCAATTCGAGCTGCAATAGATTCAGAGTATTCAGAACGTGACATCCAATCTCGTCCTAAAAATACTTCTCCACTCTGACTTTCCAAAGATAATGGACCCAAATCAGACATTCCAAAGCGAGTTACCATCTGACGTGCCATACCACTTACTTGCTGCAAGTCTCCTCCGGCACCAGTAGTAACCTCGTCACGACCAAAGATAACATCTTCTGCTGCGCGACCACCTAAAGCACCGGTAATTCTGGCTTTGAGTTGAGCACGAGTAATTAAACCTTGGTCTTCACTAGGAGTAAACCAGGTTAAACCCTGAGCTTGTCCTCGCGGAATTAGGGTGACTTTCTGTACGGGGTCGTGGTCTTTTAATATTGTTCCTATCAGAGCATGACCAATTTCGTGATAGGCAATTAAGCGCTTACTCTTGCTGTCTACTAATGGAGTACCTTCCATACCAGCAACAACTCTATCAACTGCATCGTCGATTTCATAAAGAGTAATTGCTTCCTTTCGACGACGAGCAGTTAAGATAGCTGCTTCATTAAGCAGGTTAGCTAAATCCGCACCAGTAAAACCTGGTGTACGACGAGCAATTGTTTCTAAAGATACGCTCTTGTCTAATTTCTTATTGCGTGCATGTACTTTTAGAACATCTAAACGTCCTTTCACATCTGGAGCGTCAACAATCACCTGTCTGTCAAAACGACCGGGACGTAACAATGCTGCATCTAGAACATCAGGACGGTTGGTAGCAGCGATAATAATAATACCTGTATTACCTTCAAAACCATCCATCTCAGTTAATAACTGATTGAGGGTCTGTTCCCGTTCGTCGTTACCACCACCGATACCAGCACCACGCTGTCTACCTACTGCATCAATTTCATCAATAAAGATGATACAGGGGGCATTATCTTTAGCTTTCTTGAATAGGTCTCTGACACGAGAAGCACCTACACCAACGAACATTTCCACAAATTCAGAACCAGAAATACTGAAGAAAGGAACTCCAGCTTCACCCGCGATCGCTTTGGCTAATAATGTCTTACCTGTTCCTGGAGGTCCTACTAATAGTACTCCTTTGGGAATTCTAGCGCCAACAGCTGTAAATCTTTCTGGCTGTTTGAGGAAGGTTACAACTTCTTGTAATTCTTCTTTAGCTTCTTGGATACCAGCTACGTCATCAAACATAACCCCTGTTTTAGCTTCCATTTGGAAACGAGCTCTGGACTTACCAAAGTTCATAGCTTGTCCTGGTCCACCAGGAATATTGCTAGAACGACGGAATAAGAAGAAAAGACCAGTAATCAATAGTATTGGGAAAATTAAGTTACCTAATAATCCCCAGATTGCACCATCATTACGCATGGGATGGGCATCAAAGTTAACATTTTTATCTTTGAGCTTGGTGATTAACTCAGGGGCATTTGCAGGTAAATCTACTCTTACTCTCTGTAAGCGATTATCAATTTCTGGATCTACAGATTGTACTATCGCAGTTCTTCCGCCTTCATAAAAATCTACTTTCGCAACTCGATCGGCATCCAGATATTCTAAGAAGCGACCGTAGGTCATGCGAGTACTAGCTGTATTTTTGCCCATCTCAACAGGAGCGCTAGAAAAGGCTCCTTGCCAGAAGAAAAAGCCAATTAACAAGGCTGGTAGTGTCCAAAGTACTAGGACTTTCCAGGAAAATTTCATTTTTATTTTGCCTCTAGATGCCGATTACAACTACATAGCTATGAAACTAAAGAAACATATATTTTCTACAGTTACCACGCTGTTAAACGGATATTTATAAATCCATTTTTACAAATACATTTTGTTTTAATTTTATATTTCTCGAAAATCACTGTAGAAATGAAAGTCCCTACAGTTTGACCGTTGACCTCAAAGTTAATAATCTTAATTAAATGTAACTTAATTTTAAGGTAATAAACTACATTCGTTAATAATTCAGTTACTCGTTGGGGGTATGTGTTAGGTCTATGACATATGTCAGCAGGAGGTAAAACTGCCTCTCCAGGGAGCATCTATGACTTATAATTCATTTCTTCAGCCCAGATTTTTACTGAGAGAATTTTTACTGAGAGAATTTTTGCGTAGAGAAGTTTCTCATTGATAAATTAATTACTTTCCCAATTACGATAACTGCTGGTGCTTCAAAACTACTGGTATCTACTTGTTTGATAATTGTTTCTAAGGAACCAATTAATTCTTCTTGTTGCGATCGCGTACCCCAACGAATTAAGGCTATAGGAGTTTGAGCACTCAAACCTGCCATAACTAATTGCTCTACTATATATTTGAGGTTATGAATACCCATGTAAATAACAATAGTTTGAGAACCACGAGCGATCGCTTCCCAGTTGACTTTAGGGTTATATTTTCCTACTGCTTCATGACCAGTCACAAATGTGACTGAGGAACTGTACAATCTGTGAGTAAGGGGTATGCCAGCGTAAGCTGGTGCGGCAATTCCAGAGGTGATACCAGGAACAATCTCCACCGGTATACCAGCTTTGATTAGCTCTTCCATTTCTTCCCCACCCCTTCCGAAGATGAATGGATCGCCACCCTTGAGCCTTACCACAATACTATTATTTTGAGCTTTGTCAATTAATAGCTGATTAGTCTGAGTTTGTAATAATGAGTGTCTTCCCCGTCTTTTACCTGCATTGATTTTTTCAGCTTGGGGATTAATCATTGCCAGTATTTCCGGACTTACCAAAGCATCATAAATAACTACGTCTGCACATTCTAAAATACCTTTACCTTTGATAGTCATTAATCCAGGGTCACCAGGACCTGCACCAACCAAGTAAACTTTACCTAAGTTTTGCAACCCTCCCTCAACTGTGCGGCTCATTTTTCTACTAAATCCCAAATCAATGTTGCTAATTCTGCACTTGTTCCTAAAGGTTCTATCAATTTGAAACTAACGGCAGGAAACTGTAAGTTTAGCCTTTCTATTGTCAGAGCAATTGTATCGGTTATACTACCTGGGAATAAAAAGTACGGCATGATAGTAATTTCTTTGCTACCCTTGGCTACAAAATCTAAAACTAAAGACTCAAGGTTAGGAGGTATACTGAAGTAAGCAATTGAGGCTCCTATACTAGCAGCGATCGCTTCTACTTGCCTACTAGCTTCCGGACGACGACTCCCATGACTGACAAGAATTTTTGCTGATGCTGTGTTCGATATTTGATTTAGAAATTTCCTTGCGATCAAACTTTCCAAACCAGGATGAGAACCTAAATATGGTCTTACATTTAATTTAATATTATTTCCCAGGTTTCCGAGTATCTCTTGAGCGATCGCAATTTCTGATGGGATATCTTCTTTGAGATGTACTCCAGCAAGAAGAAATAGAGGAACTATTTGTAGATTTTTATACCCGTTCTCATGTATCAGAGAAGCAAAATCAATAATTTGCTCATGTAGTGGTTTTACTGCTAGCTCCAAGGAGGCTGTACCCACAAAGTCTGTGTAATCTATCACAATTGCTTTCGGGTGTAACAAGGGAGCTTGTATTGACCGTCGTTCCTCCGTCAATGTTGTTGATGCTTTAGAGGATGGATCATTTACTAAATCCTGTGAATAATTCGATGAATTCCTTAACAGTTGTTTTGATATTCGTTGTGATATATGGGACGCAAGCTTTTCTACAGCAATTTTTGGACGAGGGTCCCGGCTCCCGTGATACACCAGTAAATACGCAGATTCATTTATTCCCATATAACAATACTTAAGTACTAATTACTGTTAGTGATTAAACTATCACTTTGAAAAATGTTTATAGATTCATATCTTGCACCATATCATCATTGCAAAATTCATCGTCTTAATTATTTCCTAGAATAGTCAGATGATTAGTTATCTGATTTTTTCAATTCAGTTGCTGAGATTACAGAGAATGGTAGTTTTAGAATCATTCCAATTAATTTCCCTATTGAATAGCAATAGTTCTCATTAGGAAACAATAATCGTTTAGACTACGTACAACTCCAGATTAAAGTGATTTGGAGTGTCCCAAATGCCCTCGAAGTAGTCTCAATTATTATCTTATATTTCCAGATTTGGCATGACTATAAACCTTCAATATTTAATTTTATAAAGGTCATCTAAAAAGAATCTAGGAAAGATAAGCTGAAATGAAATTATCAATTCCAATAGATTAATAAGCAATGAAAAAGAGCAGATAAAAGTAATAATTGTAAAAATTATCACTTTCATCCGCTTTTAATAGATAATAAAGAGAAGAAAAAAGAAATCTGTTTTATTTTTATAATTTAAATTCTATATAGGAATTCAATTTGTGTGATAAATCATAGTTTTGAGAATAGTGAAGATAATGAATATAAAAGAAAAAGAAGTAGCAGTAGTAGATGCAACTATAATTATAAAGAAAATAGAAAATGCTCTGATGATCTAGAGAGAATAGCTTGAGAAGTAGATGGATATAGGGATAATAAATAACTCAATTTTTAGACTAATCAATATTTATACCCTAATTTTATTTAAGAGGTAGATAGATACCCTAATTATTTTGAAGTAATTCTTTTGAAGTAAAGGCTACCACTAAGACTGCAAATCATGCATGCTTAGTAGACTTTCTGCGCTTTGCTACACCAAACATTCCTGCGACTGCTAAAGCTGCAAAGCTAAATGTTGCAGCAGGTTCAGGTGTTTTAGCTGCAACCTGTATGTTAACTCCATCACCTGTCTTTTGGAACTTCGTAATATCACTGTTGATTCCAGGATTTCCTAACTGGACTTCAAAGGACTTAACATTTGTTAGACTAACATTTTGAATGTTGTCATCAGCACCTGCTGGTAAAGACTGGTTGAAGTCATTTCCGTTAACTTTCAAGATACTGCTGAATGCTCCCTTGCTTTCCTCTACATCTAAGAAGCTGAGGTCTAGACTAACTTTCTCATCAAAGGTAAACAGGAATCTTCCTACCTCTAATTCCCCGTTTTCAATTGCATTACCATCTTTATCAAATGCAACAGGACGACCCCAGTAAATTTCTGAACTGTGTGGGTTTGTACCAGCGTCATCAGCTTTGAACTTGATACCGAAACCGTAGTCGTTAGCTGTACCTTTGCTATCCATGAAGAATCTACTTACACCATAGTTAGCATCATCTGGTAAATCCTGAGAGTAATCCAAGCTAGTAATTGTGAAACCTTTAGGTGCGATACAATCTCCAGTTAAGCAAATAAGATTTGTCAATTCTACTTCACCTTCTTCCTGTGGTAAGAAGCTTTGAGCATTTGCAGACTCTGCACCAGCGAGAAGGGTTAAACCTACGGTAGATACTGTTAGTACTTTTACGAAACCCTTGAAGTTTGCCATGAATTTATTCCTTATATTTCTTTATCTTTTGAGTTGTTAAAAAGTTGTTTGTAGTTGGTTTTTCTTACCATGTTTGTATCTTATTTCCATCCAATGGCTGTTGTCATCGTTTTCTGCGAGTATTTACGGTTTCTTGACGATGAGAATAATTTTAGGAAAAATACTGATTCTAAGTGTTTATTTAATACTTTTTATGCTTTGATAAATACTGATATAAATGATGATATACGATATATTTCCTCAAACTTATATTTGATTTACTGTTAAACTAAAGCGAGTTTTTAAAGTTTTTATTTACTAATTTAAAAAAATCATATACCTACAAGACTTACACAACAAAGATTTGTGATTGCGACCGAAACGTAGTGTAGAGGAAGCACAAGTCCTAATATTTATTGACATATATTCAAAAACGGTTTCCACATTTTGTAATGGAAACCGTTTTTGAATAAGAACCGTATCTAAATTATTGTGCAGCTAATCTTTCAACAGGCAAATTTATTTATTCAGATAAGCATCTTTGAGCTTCCTTAGCAACAGCTTCTACTTCATCGGAGGTTAGTTGCTTGATTATAGACTGAGCATCTGCACCACCTAAACGTTCTAAAGACTGTATCACTCTATAACGTATTTGCCAGTCAGTACTTTGCGCATAAGGAGCAAGTAGAGATACCGCTCTGTTGTCCCCTAACTCTCCTAAAGCACTAACAGCAGCAGCTTGAACTAGTTCATTATCTGAAGATAATGCTTCATTAAGTAAATCAAAACCTCTTGGTTCTCCCAATTCACCCAATGCAGCAATGATACTTAGTTTAATTATCCATTCCCCACTAGTCTGATAGACTTGCTTTAAATCATCAAATGCTTGGGTTAGTTTCAGTCCTCCCAAACAATCTGCTGCTGCTGCTTGTACATCTACCTCTGAATCATTGAATAAGCGATCGCGCAATATTTGTAAAGATAACTCCAAGTCTTGGTGACCTAAAGTATCTAACATGCTAACTGCGGAGTAACGCACGCGGGAATTATCATCCTTAATCGCAGCTTGTACTAATTCAAAACCTATAGAAGGTTCTAATTGACGTATCTGATTCACTCCTCGTAAGCGATCGCCTAAATCTTCCGAACTCAGCATTTGCTGTACAGATTCGGGGGTAATACTCATTTAACTGTCCTAATTTTTATTAAAATAGTCCTCTGAAGGAAAATTTTGTTGACCTTTTTTGTTGACCCTTATTATTAGACTTTTAACGAAAGCTCATCTTAACGATATTCCTTCAAAAGCATTTTTACAGACCAAACTGGGATTGAATTTTCTTGATTGCCTAAATAATTCTAAAAACTAAGATTATCAATCATCACTGGCTGCCATAGCTTTGATGATATCACCGCGCGTCAGAATACCCACTAATAACCCGTTACTATCAACTACAGGTAATCTACGAATAGTGCGATCGTGCATTAATTGAGCAGCTTTTTTCACAGAACCCTCAGGAGAAACAGTAATTGGATTTTTACTCATCACCTCTCCCACAGTTTGTCCCAGCGCTTTATGTAAATCTCTCTCATAAGTAGCAGGATTTTGCAGATAAATGACGCTGTCAAGTAGCATGATATAAGCAGGTGGAGTTACACCTGTTTCTTGCCACATCAAGTCAGTCTCTGAAATTACACCAACTAGATTTCCAGTATCATCAATTACTGGTAGTCCACTAATCTTTTTTTCTGCCAAGATTTTAATCGCGTCTTGTAAAGGTGTTTCCTGCCTAACAGTAGTTGGGTTATGGGTCATGATATCGGCAACAGATTTAGGCATTTTTACTTGTTAAGTTTTGGTATTTGTATTAATAGAGTTATTGTAAAAATTGTTGGTATCAATTTCCCATAAGTGCAATAGATTGTTACCTCTGCTTCAATCCAGTTTCACAAAACTGCTTTAATAACCTGACACAATTGAGTATTGCTCCCAAGTGAGCTATTTCAAATCCGTGGGTATTTTCAGTAGGAAAACTTAAACAAGCTGCACGACCGACATGACCAAATTTCATTGCAATCGATCCATCGCTACCGAAACCGCTAAGAGTTGCAAACTGGGGTGACATTTTCAATTTTTGTCCACATTCTCTTAGCTGCTGATTTAAATCTTCATCATATATACCGTAAGCATCCTGAGCTAAAATGACTGGATTTTCTCCGTCTTCTATGGGGTACTCTTCAGATAAAGGGCAAATTTCCAAAGCAATTAAAGCATCTATATGTTGCTTTTGAGTAAAGTACATTGCTCCAATTGCTCCAACTTCTTCTTTCGCTGAAGCTAATAGGTATACATCGACCTCTGGTTCTTTCAATTGTGCGGCTAATGCCAGTAAAATTGCTAGTGATGCTTTATTATCTAAAGTATAGCTAGCTATATGATTCTTTAAGCGTATCGGATGCTTGCGATGCTTACCAACCACCATTCTTGTCCCTGGACGAATTCCTGCATCTTCTAATTCACTCAAACTGCACTTAGTTTCTATCCAGGCATTTTCCCATCTGAGGGCAGCATCTTCTTGGTAAACTTTTTGAGGAGACTCATGAGAAACATGACGGGAACCAAAACTGAGAATTCCGCTAATTGTGTGATTATCGCCTATTAAATCTACTACACCCTCACCATATACCCACGGATAGGAACCTCCTAAACGTCGGACTTCTACTCTACCTTCATCACCAACAAATTTTACAATCCCACCAATTTCATCTTTGTGAGCAGTAATTGCTATGGAACAGTTGGATGTTTTACCAGCTATTTTAGCTATTACATTATCTGCATTGTCTTTCCATGCTTTTATTCCCAGAGTGCTAAATTTTTCTAGCAATAACTGATTGATTTCATACTCCATTCCAGATGGAGAATGACACATTACCAATTGCGAAATTGTTTGAAATAAATCGTCGTAGCTGTGCATCTGGTTTTATTTACTGGATAATTTATTAGGCAATTTATTAAGTAATTTACCGATCTGTTTACCTGTTTACTTACTTTTTCCTTTTTTTCAAACCTAATTCAGACTCAGAGCATCCTTTGCTGAGACACCTTCACTTTCTGTACCAAAGTACCAAAGAGCAGCTAATGCTTCGGCATGAGTCACAGGTTTCTTTGGTTGGAATAATGTAGTATAACCAAATACTCTTCTAATAGTTGATTTATCTCCATTCTGAAAATCTGCAAAGACTGCTCGCAAGGCTTTTGAATTAATTTTTCCAGCATCCTGAAAACCCCAAGTTTTTTCAATACTGTTAATAGTTGCTTGAGGTAAAGCTTGACGAGTATCTAAAGGAGCTTTCCATAAAACTAGTTGTTCTCTAATTAAAGGTGCATTAGGTTGAAATAGAACCTGACTAGAATCACCAGATAAAGAGCTAGGAATCAAACCTGCATCCGCTAATCCCTGAATAAAACTAAAATCAGGATGTGTGGGTGGTACATCAGTAAATGCTGCCTTGCTTCCTTCTGATGCCAAACGAATCTGCTTTGCTGGAAGGTTAGCATACATTCTGTTATAAGTATTTACTAGCAAACGAGCATATTGACCGCGAGTAATATTTTTATTCAGTTCCAGTTGCTTGGTAGAACTAACGGAATTATTTTTTGCCTGAGTAGTTTTTGCTTGAGTAGAAGTTTCTTCTAAAATTCCTAGAGCTAATACATCTTGAATGTAGGTTTGTAGCTGAAGCGGTACCTTATTTAAATTAGAGTTTGGACTAGATTCTGAAGAAGATGGAGAAGAATTTTTAGGTAAAACAGGACCAATAAAATTTGGAGAACCTGGAGATGGTTGAGAATTTTCGGTACCATCTGTTCTAGAATTAGTACTTAAAGCTGTAGCATTCGCATCGCTTAAATACTTGATGATAATTTCCGTATTTGTCTGTGGCTGATTCGGTTTGGGTTTTTTTATAGATAGAGGCTGAATTGAAATTTCAAGCTGTACATTATTGCGTTGTGCTCGGAATATCAATAGCTGTTGATTATTTTTTTCTTCTATGATTCTCCAATCATCCTTGGGTAATTGATTCGTATAAAATCCGGCAATAATATTGCTAGGATCGGAACTTTGCCAGATAGTAGAGACCGTTTTTTGATCTGTTTCTCGATTAACTTCTTGAAGTACAGCCTGAGGATACCGCAGTTTTTCTGGAAAATCGACTGGCAAGTCGGTTTTTGTCTTTTTCTGAGCTTCTTTTTGAGCAATTTCGGTTGTTCCGAAAATATTTTGATTCTCTTGGAGTTTTGGGTCTGATGCAAAAGATTCTTCTAGCTTTTTGGCGATGGGACTATTCGCACAGGAAACATTAAGTGTAGCTAAGAAGGCTAAACTCAGAAGAAATCGGAAATACTTATCAGCAACCACTGCAATCTCACATAAAAATTCTCTACTCTTAGGTTAGCGCACACAGAACAAATACATTTACATACAGGCAACAAGAATTAATAAGTATTTATGCAAAAATCGCAATCAATATAAGCAATCAATAATACTTGACGTATTTTTCTAAATCATTAATTACTGGGTTATCAAAATGCTTGATTACTCGCCAAAGTACAGTATAACTACCATCAGAACGCCGACGTACTGGACGAAAGGCAACAATTATATCGCTGCTTTGCATTTTTAATAGTTGGTCTAAGTAGCCACGTTGCCTCTGGGAAATCACTTGTGAGCGGGCAATAATTTCTGGTAACTGAAACTGAAATGTTCTTACTAAGTATGTGTGATTCAATTTCGCTGGTGCAGTAGCCAAAACCTGAAAAGAACTATCTATGGGAGGATATTTACCTGTGAAAAAGCGTCGCTGATCTACCTGTAAATCGTACAGTTGCTTTGGTGGTTGATAACTAAGAACAAAATTTCTTATCTGGGGAGGAATTTTTTTTAAACTAGCATCCAAATTTTCCAGAGAAATATCCCCAATATCAATCATGAAGTTATAGTCTATTCCTTTTCCGAGTATTCCAAATTGATGAGTAGAATTTGAGTCGGAAGGTAAACCATTAACTAATTGGAGTGGTAGTATTGATATAAAACCACTTTTAGATTTATTTAATGTTGGAAATAAATCATTATGCTGGTGTTCTAATGTGACACCGTCTGATGCCCTGAGATTTTTGATACTACTCCTTAGTAATCTATTTTGCAAATGATTTAATTTTCGCTGGTATACGTGATGATGCAGAACTCTGAATATACCAGTAGATGGTATCTCTAAAAATTTTGCATAAGTTTGTAGTTCTTGCGAATCTATCTTATAAGTAAAGCTATTGAGAGCAGCATCAGTTTCTCTAGGATCTTGAAATCTATTAGAAGAAGGAAAAGCACTTTTGGCTAAATTAAGATTATTGTTAAGAGTATCAAAAATAGCAAATGTTTCCGGCGGTTGCGCGATCGCTGGTTGCAATGGCTGATTATAATTAGACAAACTTTTTTTTACTTTGCTACCTATAGTTTCATAAAAAGGTAGATTTAAGTTTGGCTCTAGAGTTGCAAATGGAGTTGCTGGTCTGCGTAGTAATGGTTTTTGTATCTGGGATAGTGACAGCACCGGATGAAATACTCTTTCTCCATTTACTAAAGGTAATCTCCGAACCATCGCCGACTCACCACGTCTAGATAATAATCTATCCAAAATGGGAGACATTTTAAGTAGACCTTGATTGTAAGAATTTAGCGCACAGTAAATTTGTTGTTGCGATTCCCTTACATTCTTGGGAGATGAAGAAACTTCAACTTTTAGTTGACTAGCAAACTTATTGGTGGATTTACAGTTTATGGATGAATTTTTGCGATATTTACCAATAAATCTTTCCACTAATTTAGACTGATGAAACAGCTGCCCTCTAACTACCCTGATACGATTCGGATCTGCAATTAGCATACTTTTCTCAATGCGAGCAACTAAATTAATCTGGTCTTGCACCAATCTTGCAGCTACCGTATAAAAATCAAATTGGGGGCTTGACGAATTTTTTTTATTCGGGGAAGATAACGACGGAGATTCAATGGCTATCGAATTACTTTGTAAAATAATAAGTATAAACGGTAAACTCAAAGCAAAAAATACGAATTTCATATCAAACTATTGCAGATAAGGAGGACAAAAAACCTAAAATAATAGATATCAGGTTTGAAAAAGCGACTGTTATATCAACTGCTAATCACTAGTTTTATTTTTCCCAAAAGCATCCGTAGGGTTATCAAAAGTGCCCATACAAGATTTCATGCAACTTTCTCCGGAACCGCGCACATATGCTGAAGCACCGTTACAGCTAATACTTTTTGTTGATGGACGACCAAAATCCAAACCGCAAGTACAGCGTATCCGCTCTTATCTAAAAGAACAGCAAACTCAGTATGATTTTGAGCTGCAGATAGTAGATGTTGGAAAACAACCCTATTTAGCCGAGCACTTTAAATTAGTAGCGACTCCAGCTTTAATTAAAATTCATCCCGAACCAAGGCAAATATTGGCCGGTGGTAATATTGTTGGACAACTGAAAATTTGGTGGCCAAAGTGGCAAGCAGCAGTAGAATCTTACTTGAAGTCCCAAAATAATAGCGAAGATCAAGACGGTGAAGAAGGTAAAGAGAATAATAATCAGACTTCCGCAACATCAAGAAGTTCAATTAACTCATTAGTTTTTTCAGCAGAATTAATTCAGCTCTCCGATGAAATCTTCAGTTTGAAACAGGAGAACGAAAAACTTCAGGAACAATTGCAGTTCAAAGACCGAGTTATTGCGATGTTAGCTCATGATTTACGTAATCCCTTAACTGCTGCTGCGATCGCAATTGAGACTTTGCAAGCTAATTATAATCGGGATAGGGGTGAGTTTATACGTCTGAAGCCAGCAATGGCAGAACATTTATTAAGACAAGCTCGCAGTCAAACCCGGATAATCGATAGGATGATTGCAGAATTATTACAAGTTGCTCGCGGCAAGGAAACGAGGATTCCTATAGTACCTCAGAAGGTAGATATAAGAAAGTTATTTCTAGAAGTACTTGCTGAAATGCACTCTAGTTATGTTTTAAAATCTTTAGAACTGGAAAAAGATATTCCAGAAGACTTACCGTTTGTTTATGCAGACCCCGAACGTATTCGTCAGGTTTTAGTCAATCTTTTAGATAATGCCATCAAATATACTCCTGAAAGCGGCAAAATAAGTGTCTCAGGTTTACACCGTACTACCCAGAAAGTACAAATAAGTGTAGGTGATAGTGGTCCTGGAATTCCGGAGGAAAACCGCGATCGCATCTTTGAGAACCATTTTCGTTTAGAAAGAGACGAAAGTAAGGAAGGTTATGGAATAGGTTTGTGTTTGTGTCAGCGGATCATACAGGCACATTATGGGAATATTTGGGTAGATAATACCCCTGAAGGAGGAGCATGGTTTCACTTCACCCTTCCGGTTTACCCGACGTAAATAATTTATCCTCAAAGACTTGGAATAAAAATTTTTACTAACCCCTACAAACCTTTACTAATTAGGGTTTGCTGAAAACTATGTAGTCAAGCTCATATTATTTATGCCTACATTATTTATATATTTACTGCTCAGTTATATAGCAATAGCCATTTATATTAAGATATTTTTTGTTGCCGATTGCCCCTTGTGCCTTGCCTATACAGTAGAGTAGTATATGATGTCCAGTTCTTGATATGTCCATCGCTAGATAAATTTTCCCTATTAACTATTCAATATTCACAACTCATAGGAAACGTTTAATTAATATAGACACAAGTATTTATTTTGGTAAAGCTAGGGAAAGGGAATAGGAAATAGGAGTTCTCAATTATTAGAGTCTTATTTTCAAGTCTTAGTTTTCTAATACAGAAATTATCTGCTTATTCGCTTCAGGAAAAGTATAGTCTTTTAAATCTTTTATGTTTACCCAATGAATTTCATCACATTCTATGGGCTTAGGAATGCCAGAAATATGAAGGCAATTGTGTACTATTAGAGTTACTCGTGACTTGGTGTAAGTATAGTCAACAGTTGTTAAATGCTCACCAATTTCAATATTTATATCCAGTTCTTCTTTAATTTCTCTCTTAATACATTCTTCGATAGTTTCATGAGCTTCAATTTTTCCACCCGGAAATTCCCACAATCCTCCCATTTCTCCCTCCGGAAGACGACGATCTATTAGTATTTGACCCTGCTCATTCCTAATTACAGCAACCCCAATAACTTTGTGAGGTAGAGGAGAATTATTTTGATTCATTGTTTTTAATCAGCTTTCTTTGTCCAGGAATAGTAATTGGATAAAAGATTAAAATGCTATCTTTAGAAATCATACTTGAGACATCATACTTGATAAATCTTACTTATGGCTTGCTCAATAAAATTATAAGTCATACTAGACAGGGGTTTTCAGACTCTTTTGAGAAAACAAATGTAAGGTAATAACAGCTAAAAATTATTGCCCCAGGGTATTAGTCAAATGCTAGACTGTTGAGATGAATAAGATTTAGCAGTTTTTTATTCATACAATTTCTATTTATTTTTAAATAATAACCATCTACCCATAAAAGCCTTCATACCATAAATGATGGGTCTCATTGAATTACGAAGCCTGCTTGCAAGCAGGCTTTATTATCATATTATTCGCACCCTTAAAGTCTAAAGGCGGGATATAGTGAAAATTGATTCACAAATTATGGATGATATTTGATGCCAAAAAATCGATAGAGTCAATACCCTAGTCAGATGCATCACTAAATTCACCATTTTCGTTGGTAAAGGCTTCCTCAAAATTCATTCTTTGCTCTGCATTACGCAAAAAGTAACCACTAATCATGGCTGATGCTAAAAGATGACCTAAACTTTCTCTACTAGTATTAACTGTTATATCAAAATTCTCTGGAGGTAAATTTCCCAGTAACCCTACAATGTTGCGTTCCATCACCTGAAATACTTCATAAGAAGCGGGTTTAGATAGCTGATTTACTACCTCTGGACTCAATGATTTTACGTATTGCCAAAGCAAATTGTTACTTTCTGGTTCGCTATCAAAGTGTTCTGAAACCTTAGGGTGTTGGTCGCTCACGCTTTATCTCCTTTAATGACCAGATTTTACTTTAAACAGTTACAATTTTAACTATTTTCTTAACTCGACTAAAGTCAACTGTACATCTGTAACTTTTGTGTAATGTAAGTCACAAACTTGAGTTGTTTTCTGGGATTTCTTAACTAATGTAACAATTCTAATCCCATATGTGTGTCGTTGTTACCGTACCTCAATGTAACGGGTATTATCACCTTTTAGAGACAAATTTTAAAGACAAACTTTTTAAAGATAAGTCTATAAAGTTAAAAGCCAGCATCTAGCTAAAACTAAGTGCTGGCAGTCACAGATTAATTAGCAAGTACTAACCATCAAATATTCGGAAATATAGATACTTAGACAAACTACCCCGAAATTTTGAGGAGATACCTATTTATCAACTTGCCAAATATTCGCTTATATCTCCCTTATACTTACGAAGTTTGGATAATGCTTCTCGTTCTATTTGTCTAACTCTTTCTCGGCTGATACTTAAATGCTCGCCAATTTTAGCAAGTGTTAGTGGCTGTCCATCATTTAGACCAAAGCGTAAAGCTATTACTTCTCGCTGTTGTGGATTTAACTGTGCCATCAAGCGCTCTAAATCAAATGATAATGATGACTGAGCAACAAATTCCTCTGGAGAATGATTGGGGTCTTCCAACATTTCACCAAGTTCAGTATCGTGATTATCTCCCAGTCTCAAATCTAGAGATAAGGGCAGTCTGGATTTTTCTAAATAATCTCTTACTTGCTTAGGATTCAAATCTAGCTCTTCAGCCAATTCAGCGACCGTTGCTGCACGTCCTAGCTTCTGAGATAGTTGACGTTGAGCTTTCTTGATTTTATTCAGCTTTTCGGTAATGTGAATGGGTAAGCGAATTGTACGACCTTTTTCCGCGATCGCTCTTGTAATCGCCTGTCTAATCCACCAGTAGGCATAGGTCGAAAATCTATATCCCTTAGTTGGGTCAAACTTTTCAACCCCTCTTTGCATACCAATACTACCTTCTTGAATCAAATCGAGTAAATCTACATTACGCTTGATATACTTTTTGGCTACTGAAACTACTAAACGCAAATTAGCTTCCACCATTTTACGCTTAGCTAATTCACCATTTCTTAGAGCTAACTTCAGTTCTAAGGGTTCAAGATTAGCAGCTTTTGCCCATTCTTCAAATGTGGGCTGGTGACCAAGCTGATTGACTAGAGATTCTTTAGTATCATTTAGAGTGGCAATAAGCTTTACTTGCTTGCCGTAAAAAATTTCTTCCTCATGGGTCAATAACGGTACGCGACCAATTTCGCGCAGATAAGTCCGCACGAGGTCTGTTGGTTTCTGAGCGGTCTTCATGGCGCGACTCTTCGGTAACTAATAGGTTAAGGAGCAGTTTTTCAATAAAAAGGCAGCTATATTCTTGCTGATAGACGCAATTTTGATTATGGGTATTCCTCAATCTGACTAATAACCCAGGCACTAACTTTAGTTCGGCTTATCCGATATAATCGGTTAATACTTAATTATTCAATTTATATTCTTGATAGTAGAAGTTACAGCTATTTGTCCTCTTAGACAAGTACCTTGAGTTAGATAAAAGGTAGCTTTTTAAACATGATTTTTTCTTATTAAAAATTGTAACATTGATTAAAAATATCTGATAGGTTTACAGAATTTTTTTTCATATACAGCCAATCTGCATGGCTATATTTCAATGCTACTCTAGGAATCTTTAAGAAAGGACAATACTCTCTTGTATAATCTCTTATGCTGCCACAAAAATTATGAAATTCTCTTAAAATAACTAAATCATATCTATAATTTTTTGCTAATATTCACATACTTAATAATTCCTTTATTTTAGAGCGGTTAAGAAATCATGACTAAAAAAGATTAAGGATGAATAAAGTAAAGGTAAAAATTAAGATAAACCCCGCAGACAATGAATTTGTCCCATATGCGGAATTTATCTGTAATTTTTGTCGTAATTTTTGTCTAAGTACTGATGAAGGATGATTTATTTGCCTAGAAAGTACTAAATAGTCCTCAATCAAATCTAAATAGGGTTCATTAAGTCCCGTTAATTGATTTGGGTGTTGTAATCTTGAATTACTTTGACATCCAAAGTGGTACTTTGTAGGGAATGAATGGCGGCAACAGTAGCTTTAGCTCCAGCAATAGTGGTAATAATCGGAATTTTATAATTTAGAGCGGTGCGACGAATCAGCCTAGCGTCATTTTGAGCTTCTCCACCAGAAGGTGAATTAATGATTAACTGAATTTGATGATTTTTAATGGCATCTAAGACATTAGGACGACCTTCATGGAGTTTCAGAATTAAATTTATATTTAATCCATTTTCTTGGAGGATATCACGAGTACCGCTTGTTGCAATAACTGTAAAACCTAAGTTAATGAACTCCTGTACTACTGCAACTGTAGCGGTTTTATCCCGGTTATTCATAGAGACAAAAACCGTACCTTGCAAGGGTAAATGTTCTCCTGCACCAATTTCAGCTTTTGCGAATGCCCGTCCGAAGTCACTATCTATACCCATGACTTCCCCTGTTGAACGCATTTCGGGACCTAAAATTGTATCAGTACCGGTAAATTTATTGAAGGGTAGAACGGCTTCTTTAACAGATATATGCTTTGGTACAACTTCTTGGGTAAAATTGAGTTCTTCTAAAGTTTTGCCTGACATGACCAAAGAGGCAATTTTAGCTAAAGGTATGCCTGTAGCTTTAGAAACAAAAGGTACTGTTCGAGAAGCTCTAGGATTAGCTTCGAGTATGTAAACCTGTGGTGACTCAGTTTGCAACCCAGCAACGGCAAACTGAATATTCATCAATCCTTCTACTTTTAGAGATTTTGCTAATTCAGTCGTCCAGATACGAATTTGAGTTAAGACTGCTGATGGTAAGGACATTGAGGGTAATGTACATGCAGAATCACCGGAGTGAATTCCTGCCTGTTCGATATGTTCCATGATTCCACCAATCACCACTGCCCCTGTATGGTCAGCGATCGCATCTACATCGACTTCAATAGCATTTTCTAGGAATTTGTCAATTAGTATTGGATGCTCTGGTTCCACTTGTACGGCAAAGGTCATGTATCTTTCTAATTCAGTATCAGAGTAGACTATTTCCATTGCTCGTCCTCCCAGTACGTAACTAGGACGTACTACAACCGGATAACCAATCCTTTTGGCTATTCTTAAAGCATCTTCATAACTACGAGCTATTCCATTGGGTGGTTGAGTAATCTTTAACTCTTCTAAAATTTTCTCAAATCTTTCCCTGTCTTCTGCTGTATCTATGGAGTCGGGAGAAGTACCCCAGATACGAGTATTCATGTGTGAATTTTTATTTAAGGCTTCTTGGAGCGGTAAAGCTAGTTTTAAGGGAGTTTGACCGCCAAATTGGACGATTATTCCCACCGGATTTTCTGCCTGAATAATATTAAGTACGTCTTCTTTTGTTAACGGCTCAAAATAAAGGCGATCGCTGGTGTCATAATCAGTAGAAACTGTCTCTGGGTTGGAGTTGACCATAATGGTCTCATAGCCTGCGGTTTGCAGAGCAAAAGCAGCATGACAACAACAGTAGTCAAATTCAATTCCCTGTCCGATGCGGTTTGGTCCTCCCCCTAAAATCATTACCTTTGGTTTATCGGTGGGGAGAACTTCTGTTTCTAGCTCGTATGTAGAGTAGTGATATGGTGTAAAGGCTTCAAATTCGGCAGCACAGGTGTCTACTGTTTTATAAACCGGGATTACTCCTAGCTCTTGACGGTATGTTCGTACTTCGTCTTCTGTGGTTTTTGTCGCAAAAGCAATTTGTCTATCGCTAAATCCCTGACGTTTGACTTCGTAAAGTTCTTCCTTAGTTAGGTTTTGCAATGGTCTACGTTTCAGGAATTTTTCGACATGTAGTATTTCTTTTAGTTTGTAAAGAAACCAGGGGTCAATACCCGTTAACTCATAAATTTCTTCCGTACTCATCCCCAATTGTAAAGCATGGTGCAAAACAAAAATACGTTCCGGGTTAGGAGTACGTAACTGATAACGAATTTGTTCTAAACTGGGTAACTTTTCTGGACGATTGCTTCCGCTAGATGTTTGACCATCGCATCCCCAACCTGCACATCCGGTTTCTAAAGAACGTAGGGCTTTTTGAAATGACTCATTAAAAGTTCTCCCAATAGCCATAGCTTCCCCCACAGACTTCATCTGAGTGGTTAATACGGGTTGAGTACCGGGGAATTTCTCGAAAGCAAAGCGGGGAACTTTGGTAACTACATAGTCAATTGTCGGTTCAAAGGAAGCGGGGGTTTCTTTGGTAATATCATTTTTGATTTCATCGAGAGTATAGCCTACGGCTAACTTTGCAGCCATTTTGGCAATAGGAAAACCGGTAGCTTTGGAAGCTAAAGCTGAACTGCGGGATACTCGGGGATTCATTTCAATTACGACTACATCTCCATCCACAGGATTAATCGCAAATTGAATATTTGAACCACCTGTTTCAACCCCTATTTCGCGGATAATTTTAATCGCCATATCCCGCAGACGCTGATATTCTTTGTCTGTGAGAGTTTGAGCTGGGGCAACGGTGATAGAGTCTCCTGTATGTACTCCCATAGGGTCTAAGTTCTCAATGGAGCAGATAATCACTACATTATCTGCAAGGTCACGCATTACCTCTAATTCATACTCCTTCCAGCCAATCAAGGATTGGTCAATGAGAATCTGCGATACTGGAGAAGCTTCTACACCAGCCTGCGCCATAATGGAAAATTCTTCTGCATTGTAGGCTATACCTCCACCTGTACCCCCCATAGTGAATGCTGGACGAATAATTAAGGGATAAGTACCTATTTGAGATGCGATCGCGCGAGCTTCTTTTAAAGAAGAAGCGATACCGCTAGGGCATACTTTTACCCCAATTTTTGCCATTGCTTCATTAAATAGTTTCCGATCTTCGGCTTTTTCAATGGCTGGTAATTTTGCACCAATTAGCTCTACATCATATTTATCTAGTACACCGTTTTTTGATAGGTCAACAGCAATATTCAGAGCAGTCTGACCTCCCATTGTCGGTAACAGAGCATCAGGACGTTCTTTGACAATCACTTTTTCTACCAATTGGGGTGTAAGCGGTTCAATATAAGTCCTGTTTGCTGTTTCTGGGTCGGTCATAATGGTGGCAGGATTAGAGTTGACTAATATCACCTCATAGCCTTCTTCTCGCAATGCCTTGCAAGCTTGAGTTCCTGAATAATCAAATTCACAGGCTTGTCCAATAACGATTGGACCAGAACCAAGTAGCAAAATTTTCTTAATATCGTCGCGGCTCGGCATGATTATTGATTTTGACTCCGGAGAATACGAATCGAACTCAATTTTAAGGTTCTTTGATCGCTACTCAACGGATTTATTATCCAGTTTCTTGGATGTAATTGCTGATGTTATCAACAAATATAAATACTTGTATGCAATTTATACACAATTATTATGCAAATTATATGCAAATAATTTTTGTATATAAGCTATAAAGAGATAAGTTTTGCATCCATGAATTCTCGGATGCCCTAATAATATATATAAAACTCTTAAAAAATTAAATTTAGGTTTATTAATAACTACGTATTAGTTTTCCTCTGCTAAATATTTGATTAATTTCTTAATTTTTTCCCTATTCATAAGAAATTATAATGATATACATTCAATGAAGACAATATTCAAATTAATTGATAGATATTTTCAAAATGTCTCAATATTTCTCAATCTATTATTTTTATAATTTAGGAATATTTGGCATTTAAGGTAATAGATATTGGTGGAACTAAAGTTAGTTTTCACCTAATTTTTCATAATCTATTGTTTAAGTATATATATGACCATATAAATTTCTCTATATTCAGTATAAGGAAGGTATAAAATTAGGTATAGCAAGTAATCTTTTTATTGATATATATCTAAAAAGCAGGGGTATTAAAAATAACTTCCCTGCTTTTTAATTATATTTTGGATTTATTTGTGAGAAGGCTTCTTTTAATCAGGATAATTCTATCTGAAAATTCTCAGCAATTAACTAGTTTTTAGATACTTCTACGAAACCAAAAGTTAGACTATCCTTGGCAAGGAAATGGTCTAAGTGATAAGCACGTTCTTCTGTCTTAATCAGAATAGTTTCATACAAGTGACGAGTCGCGCGATCGCCTAAACTTTCAGCTTGTGCAGCCTGACGACGAATAACTTTGATAATTTCTTGCTCTGCTTTCAAATCATTTTCTATCATCTGACGACAGTTGTAGATACCATCTGACTCTGGCTCAAAGCAACACATATTAGCTAGTTGAGTAAAACTTGCAACAGGTACTCCACCAAGTCCATTTAATCTTTCTCCGATATCATGAACGTGCTCTTGAACTTCCCCATAGCTATCGTTAAAAAAGTCATGTACTGAGTAAAATTCTGCGCCTTCAATTACAAAGTGATGTTTTTGATACTGTAAATAAAGTGCTTGAAAACTAGCTAAAACAATATTAAATCCTTCACAAACAGGTTCGGTAACGCTGCGGTCTAATAAAACCGGATTTTCAGAAACCTCACCAAAATTTTGCACCAAAGTTTTAATTTCAGACATACTTCTCCCCTCTAAGTAATAACTTAAGTTTACAAAAAAGAATTTATTTTGCTTCCATATATTAACACTTTAATAATAAAAGAAAATCCTTCTTTTTTTATAAAAACAGGGTAAAACAGTACAATTTTTTACAGAAAAAATATAGTAGATAATATTTCTCATTAAAGTAGATTAATATCAAGCTAAAACTTTCTTTATCAGAGAGTATGGGAGATTATTTGCGGACAATTAATCATTACTACATGTGAAGTATAGAGATAATCATCGAAAATATAGGAATCAACCTAAGTATGATTAAATACATTAAAATCTGAAAGTAAATTATTCATTTAATTGCAAAAGTTTATTTTTTATAAATTAAAAAAATAAATTTAAAGAAAAACTTTCTCATCATATTTTTTTGATTTCTTGTCATAAAACATAAATAAGTTAGTATTTGCGAAACATTGAATCGATTTATACCAATTGCTGTAGAGAAAGCATGTGATTCTATCAAAAAACCTTTTGGAGTAAGTAGGATTGGGGAAGCAAATATTCAAGATATTGAGTGAAAGATATTCGAGTTTCTGAATAGGGAAAATATAAAAGACGTTTCTCTCAAAACGTCTTCATCAAAATATCTATTATTTTATTTTCTCAAATCGCTATTAATTCTTGTGACATCCTGTCTCAATAAGATGAGAAACCAATTGTGGAAGACAGTTAAATTCTATAAATAATTGATTATTGATTATGCTCAGGATAATCCTGCAACAACTTCATCCCACTCCATTACGTTTTCAAGTAGAGTCTTATAACCGAGGGTATTGGGATGAAGACCATCTTCACTTAAACGCTGTAATCTCCAGTCTTCAGTGTGCTGCATCCACAGTTGAAAAATATCAAGGTAAGGAATGTCTAACTGTAAACAAACTTCTTTTACAGCTTCTTTGTAACGATATTGGTCAGCATGATTGTAATATAAGCAATCCATAAACGGCATTTTTGCTTCATTTACAGGTACCATACCTACAAATAACACTGGGCACAACTGCTGTGCTTTTTCTAACAAAGAAACTATTTCTCTTTCAAATACTTGAAACTCTGTATAATTCTTCCCATTTAGACGACCCACCCTAGCAGAGTCATTCACACCGACCGAGAGAATAATCATATCGGGAACCCGGTTCCGCAACTCACCACGATGACGAAACTCAACTTCTAATCTTTTCGCTACCTGTTTAGTGCGATCGCCTCTAACTCCCAAATTATAAATTACATGACCTGCACTCTCAGGTAACATCCATTGACGACGCAGTCTTTCAATCCAACCACCACCTTCAGGATCGCCATACCCATACACTAAACTATCTCCCAGTGCGACCATCTTCAGGGGTTGAGCTAACTTTTTAACTTCTTTGACAACAGAAACAGATTGCTGCATTAAGTCAGGAGTTGAAAGTGTTTGCATCTTAAGAAAAATATATTTTATATCTTGTAAAGATTCTATACATTTCTACACCATTTGCCAGTGTTCTTATCCCTTATTTGATGAGTTCATCATAAATTTGTACTTATTAATTTTAATTTTTCAATTAAATAGCAATTAAATAGCAATTTATTTACTGCATTTTAGATATTTTGTAGCCTAGAATTAACTGCTTTATCGTTTCTTCAAAAATATCCACATAAGTTATATTTTATACAAGCATAAAGAATCTGATTGAGTCATAATGAACCGATGCATTCTTCCTCCAGGAAAAAAAATTAGCTAGGAAGTATATGGAGTAAGGAATCTATGACTTTTAAATTTACTACTCATAATATTTATTTATTCGCTTATTATATGAGTGAAAGGGTTGATAGTTTGGGTGAATACCAACATGATTGGTTATGGGAAAAATGCGATCAGATAGTAAGTAAAGCTTTAAAAACTGAATTTCAATTTCATATAAAAAAACATCTTGATTTAAAAAATAAACCTGAAGAACCTTGGGCTAATCTCAACAAAAATTTTCCCAAGACAGATAATTATTATCCAATATATGTACAGCCTCACGGATTTTGCTTTAATAAGTATGATTCTAAAATCGATTCAAATAGTAAAACCTCTATCATTTATCCAGTACAACTTTATAATAATTATGGATTTGGTCTGAAATTAATTTTTCCCAAGAATCAAAATGGTAAGAATATTGAAAGTAAAGATATTGCAAAAGCGAATCCTAATAATTGTCTGATTTTAGACCCAAGTCGAGAGAATAAATATTTTCTTGGTCAAACTCTGTTAATTACAATTAATTTAGAAGGTATATATAAGTTAAAGAATAAATATAATCAAGAAAAGCTAAAAAATATAGCTGACAACTATCTTGAATCTCTATTGCCTAGTGATTTTAGAAAACCTGCCTTTAATCGTTCAGGATATTTATTTGGTTCTCCCATATACGAATACGGTATTATTAGAGCCTCTAAAACATATAATCATATAATAGTTTGGTTTTTTTCAGATGAATTAGCAGAAGAAAAATTTGAGCATTACTATCAACAAATCTTAGATTTATTTTTCTTTAGAGCTAAAATAATTCACGCCTATAGGCAAATTAAAAAAATTGAGAAGCAAGCTAAAAATAAGTCTAAAGAGATACAAGCAGAAATTGAATCGACACAACATTTTTTTCAGATAAATCGAAGAAAAAAGTCACAAAAAGAAACTAATGAGGTAGATTTAAATAAATTACAAAATTTGTTAATGCGAATGCCGCATTTTTCTGTGGAATATGCAGAAAATATACGTTTTATTAAAGAATTTCAAAATATTATTGTTGATGATACCAGAAACTATACTGATAAAATTTACGAGATTAAAAGTAATAATTTAGACGAAGACCTTTCATTTTTAGAACTTTTTATAGAGAGAACTTGTCGTCCTTTTCAAGAAAGGGTAACAGCTGCTGTTAATTTTTTCCAACTTGATATTAATTTGATAGACAACGCAATAGACTCAATTAGAGGTCAAGTTGCAATTGAACAAACTCATAGAGAACGTCAGTTACAAAATGCAATTACTAGCTTAGGTATTGGTATAGCTGTTGCCGGAAATTTTGCATCTAGTTATGAAGCAGGTTCAATCGCAGAAAATAAAAAACCCGAAAAGAATGATCCTCAAAATATACCAATCAATCTACCGTTTATAGAAAAGCCGATTAATTTAACTTTCCACACTCCTCATTTCCTCTTCTCGTTTATTACAAGTATGCTTATTGGCTTTCTTGTATGGCAAGCAGCATCATGGTTTTTTAGTTGGTGGTATGGAGAAGAACAGCTAATCAGAAAAAAGAGATTGAGTTTGAATCTCTTTAGATTTCTGCAAAAAAAATAACAGAAATCTAGAATAAAATCTTAGAACAAAATTTGATTTCAGAATTTTTACTGTCTAATTTTCTCTTGCAAAACTTGAAATTTATGATGGAGATTGATTCAATACCCATTTTATCCACTGACCAAAAGAAGAAGCAGCATTTAAACGACGTACTCCAATAGCACGGTGTTTAGCTAAAGCATCAACTGTACGTAGAGCACAATATTGTAATCCTAAAAAACTATCCACAGCAGCATAAGGACCGCCAAAAGTTATTGCACCCGCAGCATACATTCTACCTTTATCGTTGCGCATTTCTATCAGTTCAAAATCATTTCCTACAGCCAATCTTCCCTGACCATTTATCGGTAAATTGTAATGAGTAACAAAGTCATTTAATAAAGGACTAGCTTCTACTTTTGCATCTAAACCGGTAGCATCAACAATAAAATCGGCATCTAGGGTAGTTTGTCCAAAGTCTTTTGCTTGAATATAGCTAATGGTACCGCCTTGTTTATCTCTTTCCACCTTTTCTACATTACCAAACTCAATTCTGTACCAACCTTCCCGCAAAGCTTCTTCAGTAATATTTTGCCAGTCAACTCTATCTGCGGTGGTGGTTCCTCCCCATACTTTTAATAATTTTTGACGCTGTTCGTCATTAGCTTTTTCTAAAGTTACACGCAAATCACCACCCCAACAGGCTTTTGGCCAGTTGAAAGGCTGAAATTCATAGTGATGCTTCACAGTACGCTGCGATCGCTGATATTTATTACCTTCTGGTTTAGGCGATCGCATTAAGTGCAAAACTGAAATATGAGGGTTTTTCTTTCTGGCTTGATAAATTCGCTGAATGATTCTAGAAGCAACAATACCCCGTCCCCGGATTAATACTTTACCGCCTTGTCTTTCTAATTGCTCATAGACATGGTTGTGTTCTTCATAAGCATTGACTACGGATTTGAAATCCCGGTACTTCTCTCTATACGCTTGTAAGTCTGGTAAAAATTTTATAGCAGGATAACCAGTAGCTAAGTGTAAATAACGACAAACTATAAATGCATGGTCACCTTTACCACGAGAGTAAGCAACACAATATCGACCATCGTCAGTTTTACGAATTGCTCGAACTCGACCATAGCTATACATTTTCTCCCAGCCTATACGCTTTGCCTCTCTCTGAATAGAGTCAAATACATTACCTGCCCGTGGAGTATAAGTTTCTATAAAAGTTGGTTCTGCAAAAACTTTCCATAAATAGCTCATGGAATCATTTATTTTACCCCTAGTAAAATCGTGCCAAGCTTCTCTGAGAGCATAACTGGGCCAGCCCCAAATATTATCAGGACAAGAATCTGAGTTAGAGCGCAATCTTTCATCTAAAGGTATTTGGGAATTGAGGCACAAGCGCTTATAACGGGCGAATGGTTGTTCATCTAATCCTAAAGCAACTATTTTATCGGTTTTAATACCGGACAAACGCAATAAATCAACCCATATGAAGCTACCTAAACCGGCTCCTACTGCTAAATAGTCACATTCACCTACGGGTAAACCCGTAGCATGAAGACCTTGAGTCGGAACATTTTCTTGGTTAAATATTGCAGGTGGAAAAGCACTACCTAAAGGAGTTACCCGTTGGGGATGAGGTAGATTAGGGTCAGGAAGATTAGTTACAGGGTTAAACTGAATTGAAGAATCAATACCGCCACTGGGGTAAGGGTTTGTAGCTGTTAGGTCTACACTGGGAGGAGTTGTAGGTATGGAATAGGTAACAGTAATAAAATAGGGACCCATTTGCAAGGTATCACCACTATTAATCACCCCACAATTCACGCGATCGCCATTAATATAAATACCGTTAACGCTGCCTTGGTCGGTGACTATTACTTGATTATTTTCTAATTCAATTAAGGCGTGGAAACGAGATATTTCATTATGCTCTAGCTGCATTCTTGCAACTCGCTGTCCCTGGTGCTGAACAGGCATAAGAGCGAATTCTCTTCCAAAACTAATAGGTAGGGAAAGAAGTGGTTCCCTTCTCTCTCCAGTCACTGGGTCATCCCAGCTTAGTTGAATTTGTAAATTATCTGTCATTTTTATAATTAATTAATTAATTTAATTTTTCTAAGTAGGTGGGAACAAATAAATATAACTATGTCACAGATTGTAAATAAGTCTTGAACTCTTACACCGACTACCGATTGCCGATTGCCTACTGCCTGTCCTAATTACAATTTTTAATACCAACCTACTTATTTATTTATTTATTTATTTATTTATATCGATTCAGTTTTAGTAAATTTTCAGTCTTATAAAGTCTTATAAAGTTTATCTCTATACAAAATCATCTACATACTAGGTTTTATACTTCCCAGTTACCAAGAAAGTATCATAAATATTACCTATTACCCACCGAAACTAACACTGCTTAATACAGAACCCTATAAAAAATTATTTTTATACAAAAATTGCATAATTAAATTTACTTAAGTAAACTGGCGTAATTTAAGTATGTTTTTTATCGCAAACAATAGCAAAAGCAATTAATAATTACCAAAAACCAAGCTAAATTACTTATTTTTCGGTGCAACCAATACACTAACAGCAGCAGCTAAGGAAGTACCACACCAAGGACAGCCAACCTGCAAATGTTCAATAGATGATACTCTGCCACAGTTAGGGCATTGTAAACCGTAGCTGTGATTGTGTTCGCCATGATTTTGCTGCTCTTGGGGAAAAGACTGCTTTTCCTGTGAAATAATCGGTTGTGATGCGGATGCTTCAGAATTAGCTGCTGGTAATGGAGGAGTTAACACAGTTGGTGGTAAATTACCACTAACTGGAGGTATGGAAATTTCGCTTACCCTTAATAATTGCTGTCCTAAATATATATTGCTACCGCTCAGTAAAGGCAACTCACCTTGAACTAATTGCCGATCGTCAATTAGTGGTGGATTTTGCGATCGCAAATTACGTATGAAAAATTTTCTCTGTTGGGGGTCAAAAAAGATTTCTACATGTAAACCAGATACAGTCGGATTGCTTAAAACAATATCGCATCGTAATGGATCTCGACCAAGACGGACAGTACCGTAGTTTTTACTCGGTTGCTGATCATAGATTTTCTGGCTTTTGTGTGCTCCTGCGTCATCCCACTGTAAAGTTAATGAGTTCATTTTCCCAACTATTAAACTTGTTACCAACAACTTCAGTCTTTTTCTGTGCGATTCCTAACACGAACAATAAGAAAGAATCAACTATTTATCAGATATTTATGAGAAACTAATAAATAAATAAAATTTATTATGAATTATTAACTATTATTAATAGTTCTTAAACCAGAATTCATAATTCAACAAGACGCTAAGCTATCAGCAATTCGAGTTGTCTCTGGTAATCGGTATTTTGGTGCACACTTTAGTACATAATGAATTGCAGTCATTAAGCTGATACGATGACCACTAGAAACGTATAAAGGTTTTACCCCTGTACGAGTTCGTAAAACAGCACCAATTGTTTCTCCATTATCTACAAGTGGTTTCCAACTTCCCCTGTGTTGAGGTAATGTTTCATGTTCGCCGATAAATAAAGACTTTGCTACCCCAATACTAGGAATATCGAAAATTAATCCTAGATGACAAGCTAGTCCAAACCTGCGGGGATGGGCTAAACCCTGTCCATCACAAAGAATTATATCTGGTGTTATGGTTAGTTTTTCCAAGGCATCTAATAAAGCAGGAATTTCCCGGAATGACAAACAACCCGGAACGTAAGGAAATGTTGTTGAGCGCTTGACTATGCTTTTTTCCTGGAGCTGTAAGTCAGGAAAACTTAAAATAGCTACTGCTGCACAACTGATACTATCATTTTCCTCGAAACCGACATCTACCCCAGCAACATACTTTACAGGTTGACTAATTTTATCCTCTGTAATAATGCATTTTTGTAAATTTTCTTGGATTGCGATCGCTTCATTAACGTTTCTTGGATATATTGCCTCATCTAAAGTTAAGTTTCCAAGATTAGCTAGACTAACTTTCATATCTATACAGTGATGAATTTCCACTACCACTGTAAAATAAATTAGAAGCAGAAAAGTAATGGGAAATTACGGAATATATGTTTCAAGAAGCTTCAATTGAATCGATAGTTACAACCTCAAACATTTATTAAGCTTTCTCAAAAAACTTTCATATCAAATATTAAGACATAATATTTTTTTGGTAGCAAATGTCTACCTATTTGCAGTATTTACTAGTCTTAAGAAAGTATTGTCTATAAATTAATTAAAGTTATTAACCTTTAGGAAAAAGCTTACTTTCGGCTTAGGATGGGCAGAATTTGTAGTGATAGCTTTAGTCGCATTTTTTATATTCAGTTCAAAAAAATCCAGAATTAGGTAGTAATTTTGGAAAAACTTTGAGGGGGATATTAAAGATTATTCAAAAGATATTGATGACAAAATAAACGAAGAATAAATGATAGATAAAGACTAATGCAAAAAAAAATAAGTAATCACCAGTCAATAGTCAATAGCTCTAAAACTATTGACTAGTGACTAGTGATTAGTCACTTACAGTCTAAAAGTAAAACGCCTAAACAATAGCAGGTAACTAAAGTGAATTTGCTACAGAGGTAACTCCTTGGGGAGAATCAGATGCACTTTGAGTACCATTTGTTTGATATAACTCTTCTTTAACCGCACCACGTGCCTTAATCAATTGAATTGCACGTTTAACGCTTTCAGGAAGAACTACTACCAAGCTGTTCTCAGATGCGATATCTAATGCTTTATTAATCGCTTCTGTTTCATCAAGAATTAATTCATAATCGCAATCAATATTGACTTCTTCAATACCTTGAGCGATTAAATCAGCAGCAGAACCACGGGTACGTCCTCTGGTATCATCGTCTTCCTTAACAATAATCCGATCAAAAATTTCTGCTGCTAGTTTACCTAACATCACAAAATCTTCATCTCGGCGATCGCCTGGTCCACCAACTACACCAATACGCATTCCTGATGTCCAATTACGTACAAATCCTCCTAGAGCTTGATAACTATGAGGATTGTGAGCGTAATCCACTAAAGCATGATAATTACCTAAACTGAATAAGTTCATCCGTCCTGGTGTTTGATTTACCGAAGCACGGAAAGTATTTAATCCTGCCCGAATTTCCTCTATGGAAACATTTTGGACAAATGCTGCTAAAGAAGCTGCTAAAGCATTGGCTATCATGAAAGGCGCTTTTCCACCCATAGTCAAAGGAATATTTTCAGCCCTTTCCACACGGTGAGTCCAATCTCCTTTCATGATTGATAAACAACCACCTTCATATACTGCTGCTACTCCACCTTTACGGATATGCTCACGCACTAACTCCGAATCAGGATTCATAGTAAAGTAAGCAATATTAGCTTTAGTTCTTTGTGCCATCGCTGCAACTCTATAGTCATCAGCATTCAGAACAGCATAGCCATTAGGAAATACTGCCTCTGCGACTACGCTTTTAAGATGACCCAATTGATCGATGGTATCAATATCACCAAGTCCTAAATGGTCAGCAGCTACATTTAATACAATACCTACATTGGATGAATCAAATGCGATCCCCGAGCGCAGAATGCCGCCTCTAGCTGTTTCTAATACAGCGACTTCCACTGTAGGGTCTTGCAGTATTAACTGAGCACTCTGGGGTCCAGTATTATCCCCTGCTTCAACTAAGTAATCGCCAATATAAGTACCATCGGTGGTCGTGTAACCAATTACTTTCCCTGTTTGTTTAAAAATATGAGCTAGCAATCTAGTAGTGGTAGTCTTGCCATTGGTACCGGTGATGCTCAGAACAGGGATGCGGCTAGATTTCTCTGGAGGAAATAGCATATCCATTACTGCCCCAGCAACATTTCGAGATACACCTTTACTGGGAGCAACATGCATCCGGAAACCTGGGGCTGCATTCACTTCAACAACTACGCCATCAACTTCTCGTATAGGGCGACTAATATCAGAAGTGACGATATCAATTCCAGCAATATCTAAACCAACAATCTTAACTACTCTTTGAGCTAACCAGAGATTTTCAGGATGAATTTCGTCTGTACGATCTACTGCGATACCGCCTGTGCTTAAATTTGCTGTTGCTCTGAGGTAGCAAATTTCGCCATCCGACAGTACGCTATTTAGACTTAAACCTTGTCTTTCAAGTAGCTGATAACTTGTACGGTCTAATTCTATGCGGGTCAGCAAATTGTCGTGACCGTCGCCGCGATTTGGGTCTTTGTTAGTTTCCTCAATTAGCTCAGAAATTGTTGATCTGCCATCTCCAACAACATGAGCTGGAACTCTTTCAGCAACTGCTACAACTTTCCCATCGACTACAAGTACTCTATGGTCGCGTCCGACATGATAACGTTCGACAATAACCGAACGAGAAACTTGCTTAGCCCCATCGTAAGCCGTCTCAGCTTCATCCCAAGTTTTAATATCAATAGTAATTCCCCTACCGTGATTTCCATCAAGGGGTTTAATTACTATTGGATAGCCACCAACATGGTCTATAGCGTCTTGTAGGTCATCAAGGAAGTTAATTACAGTACCTCGAGGTACTGGGACTCCGGAGCTAGCTAATATTTGCTTAGTAGCTTCCTTATCACAAGCAAGCTCTACTCCTAGAATTCCAGTACTATCGGTCATGGTCGCCTGCATTCGCTTTTGATTCATACCATAACCAAGTTGAATCAGGAAACGCGCCTCTAAAGGCATCCAGGGAATATTTCTTTTATCAGCTTCTTTGACTATTGCTTCAGTTGAGGGACCTAAAGCAGCGTCACGCCAATATTCCTTAAGGTCTTGTAAATCTTGTTCAAGTTCTGCCTTTGGATAACGTCCTCTATCAATAATGCTTTGGCAAAGTCGTACAGCAGCTCTACCCGCGTAGCGACCTGCTTCTTCATTTAGATATTCAAATACAACCTGATAAACTCCAGGAGTGGAAGTTTCCCGGGTGCGACCGAAGCCAGCACGCATCCCAGCTAACTCTTGAAGTTCTAAGGCTACGTGTTCTACCACATGACCCATCATGGTGCCTTCTCGCACCCGCATTAGAAAACCACCACGACAACCTGGCGAACAATAATGACCCTCCAGACTTGGCAGTGCCTCAACCAATCCTTCGTGAAAATCGGGTATTTCGTTCGTAGGCGTCTCGGAGAGATTTTCTAAATCGAGGCGCATGACGATGAGTTTGTGGCGTCGAATGCTCCAATAGTTTGGACCGCGTAAAGTCTGGATTTTGAGGATTCTCATGAGATAGGTAGATGGAGATTCGGAACCAATATTCTAGTTTCTTACTGAAATTGACCGCTTAACTGTTATTGATAAACAGTTTTTTCTTCATCAATTGTACTATTCTAACTTTTTCTACATTTTGGTAGAAATAAGCGGTCAACTCAGTGTAACTCCAGATACGATACTCCGTCAGCTGGGTATTCGGTAAATCGCTGGTAAAACAGTACGTTGATATAAGTGAAAGCGATCGCCGTGACTAAGCAAATGCAATCGTAAATTATGAAGATTTAGGGGATCGCTTGCCCCTACATGGGGTTCATTTGTATGAGTTATTTCGGTGGGGTCAATAATTGTAACTCCTCCTTTACCCATAACATGAAGCCAACCATCTTTTTCAAACATGGCACAAGTATCTTCATCAATACCAATGCCAATCCGGTCTGGATGGGACGCGATCGCGCTCATTAATCGCACCATACGATTGCGGTTATGGAAGTGTTGATCGACAATTACCTCTGGAATAATTCCTAAGCCAGTTGCCATATCTACTAACGAGCGATTAGGTGATTCACCACTGCCACCGCCAGCAATCATATGATGACCCATAACCGCAGCTCCTGCACTAGTACCTGCAAGAGTGAGTTCTCCAGACCGGACTCTTTGTCGAATAATATCCATTGCGCAGGTATCTGCTAACACACCACACAAACGTAGCTGGTCGCCTCCAGTCAAAAATAGTCCAGTACAAGCTTCGAGGGATTCCTTTATGTAAGATGATTCGCAATGTTCTCGCTCTCGAATGTCTAAAATATCAACCCGTTTTGCGCCCATGTCCTCAAATATACGGACATAGCGACCGCCGATAATACTAGGCTCGCGAGAAGCAGAAGGGATAATTGTAATGTATGCGTCGCCGGCTCCAGCACGATTAAAAAAAGTTCTTAGAATTTCGCGTCCATGAACTTTATCTTCTGCACCTCCGATAACCAGAACGGCGGTTTTAGTAGCTTGGGGTGTCCTCATTTCCAGCCATTTAGCCTTTAATTGCCGCATTGTGCTTCTCCATGTCAACAACTTTCCAACTTTCCAAAGTTAAACTTGGTTTTGGACTTCGCCCAAAGCAAGAGCGTACAATCTGAATTTAAATTTGAATTTAAAAACTGAGTTTCCGCTTTTAATATCCTTTAGCATTTTGTCGAGTCAGCCCCTGCAAGGGTTTCTAGCCTGCCTATCGATTTCAGACTGGTTGATTTTCTCCTGTTTTGGGTTACAAGTTTACATAAACACTTTCTTCTGAGGCTGACTCGACGCATCCTGGAAGTTGTTAACCCGGTCAGATTAATAATTTAAATCTAGATGTGACAATATTTAAACATAAATTAAGTGACTACCAAAAATTTTGTTTTTACAAAAAATCAAATATTTATCTTGTTTTTAAATACTCATTGAGAAGCTAGTATGTGTTTTACATTACTATTTTCCGCTTCCAAGGCTGAAATTCCAATTTAAGATTAGTGTCCTTCAATACGAAATACTGTGCGCTTTGATATAGTTACGCTATTTCCTGACTGTTTTACATCTGTTCTTGGCTCTGGACTTTTAGGTAAGGCTTTGGCAAGAAAAATTGCTCAAGTGAATCTAGTTAATCCCAGAGATTTTACCACTGACAAACATAGGAAAGTTGATGACGAACCTTATGGTGGTGGTGTTGGAATGCTGATGAAACCCGAACCAATATTTGCTGCTGTAGAGTCCCTACCAACTTTACCCCAACGAGAGATAATTTTAATGAGTCCCCAAGGACAAACTGTTAATCAACCACTTTTACGAGAACTAGCTGGCAATTATAGCCAGATAGTTGTGATTTGCGGTCATTATGAGGGAGTGGATGAAAGGGTACTTAATTTAGTTACCCGTGAAGTATCTTTGGGGGATTTTGTGCTCACTGGTGGTGAAATTCCTGCTATGGCTCTAATCAATGGCGTAGTAAGATTGCTGCCGGGGACTGTTGGAAAAGCAGAATCTCTCAAATCAGAAAGTTTTGAGGAAAATTTGCTCGACTATCCCCAATACACTCGTCCCGCAAAATTTCGCGACTGGGAAGTCCCAAAAGTTCTCTTAAGTGGAAATCATGCTGCGATCGCAAATTGGCGCTACCAACAACAAATTGAGAGAACAAAAAAACGTCGTCTTGATATGTACAAAGCTTGGGAAGAAGAAAATAAAAAACAGCAAGTGGACAAGAAAAAATCGATAGATAATAAGCAAGGGAATAGCAAAGACAAGGAAAAGGAAAAAGGTAAAGACAAAGATTAAGGGCAGGAGCAAAAGGAGAGTCCTCGGTAAGTGCTTTGCTCTCTGAATATTTTAGGTGCCCGCCTAAAAATGACTCATCACCAATTATCAATTACTCATTATCAAAAAAATGAACATTCGTATCGGTAACGGTTACGACATTCACCAATTAGTTAGCGATCGCCCATTAATTTTAGGCGGGGTCAATATTCCTCATTCTCTTGGTCTCCTAGGACATAGCGATGCTGATGCTCTCACCCATGCGATTATGGATGCTATGCTGGGTGCCTTGTCTTTAGGAGATATAGGACTTTATTTCCCTCCTAGCGACCCTAAATGGGCTGGGGCTGATAGTTTAGTTCTATTAGGACAAGTGAATGGATTAATTCAAGATAAAGGTTGGGAAGTCAGTAATCTCGATACTGTTGTGGTTGCAGAAAAACCCAAATTAAAACCCCACATTGATAAAATGCGGCAAAATTTAGCTGATGTGTTAAATTTACAACCAAATCAAATTGGGGTAAAAGCGACAACTAATGAAAAGTTAGGTCCTGTTGGTCGTCAAGAAGGGATTTGTGCTTATGCTGTGGTTTTATTAAATGCCAAATAGTAATGTTCTCCATATCCAAAATATCAATAAATTTTGGATATTTATTTGAATATTTAGGGGATATGTTCAGGAACATCCATAATTAATCATTAAATGTGTCTATTAAAAAAATATCAGGACTTACGCAAAACCTACGTAACTTCGTCATTATGAGTGATAGCGACGTAATCGTAGAGTCCTTGCGTTAACTACGTTATGCTACGCAAACGCGTAGCGTGTCCGATAGGAATTATGCTTCCCTGTACTACGTTCCGTTCGCAATCACAAATCTTAGTTGCGTAAGTCCTGAATATATTTATATTTGAAGTTTCAATTTAAATAAAGAGTCCCTTTAAATAAGTAGAAGTTAGCGGGATCAAATAATTTATCCTTAGAAATTTACCCTGAGAAGTTTATCCTGAGAAATTTACTCCTAAAGCTAATAACTTGCTTGCTAGATGATTTCAATTAAGTTATTCACCATCTCAAGGTATCTAAACTTAAAAAATAAACTAACAAGTATATTTTACTTATCTCAACAATTTATCAAAGATTTAGATAATGAGAATATCTACCATGTTTCCTAGATTTCGCCGTTTGCGCTTACCAGTAATTTTTGCTTTGATAGCTGCTTTGATGGTAGCTGCTTGCAATCCAGACAATTTCCGTTCCCAAGCAGCACAGGTACCGGAATTAGTCCTGAGTATTTTGAGTGATGTCAAAACTTTTAATTATGCCCTTTCTCAAGAATCCCCTACTATATTTCCTTACACCTTTAAAGGATTAATTACTGAAAACTACATTACGGGAAAACTAGAAGGCGAATTAGCAAAATCCTGGGAAATTTCCGAAGATAAAAAGCAAATTATATTTACCATGCGTGATGATCTGAAATGGTCTGATGGTAAACCTCTGACCGTGGATGATGTAGTTTTTACATTTAATAATATTTACCTAAATAAAGAAATTCCTACCGACGCAAGAGATGTTCTCAGAGTTGGAGAAAGTAAAGCATTACCAGCAGTAAAAAAAATTGATGACAAACGAGTAGAATTCTCTACACCAGAACCTTTTTCTCCCTTTTTACGTACTGTAGGGATGCCAATTTTACCCGCTCACATACTTCAAGAATCTGTAAAAACTAAAGATAAAGACGGAAAACCTAAATTTCTTACTACTTGGGGAGTTGATACTCCCCCCGAAAAAGTTATTGTTAATGGTCCTTATACACTTGAACGTTATGTTACTAGTCAACGAGTAATTTTCCGTCGTAACCCTTATTATTGGCGTTGGAATAATGGAGAAAGCTCATCAGACTATGTAGAGAGAATCATCTGGCAAATTGTTGAAAATACAGATACATCCTTGCTACAGTTTCGCTCCGGTAGTTTAGATTCTATAGGAGTATCCCCAGAATATTTTTCTCTGCTAAAGCGACAGGAAAAAATTGGTAGTTACAAGATTTATAACGGGGGTCCTGCTTCTGGACAAACTTTTGTATTTTTCAATCTCAATCAAGGTAAGAGGAACGGTAAACCTTTAATAAGTCCAATTAAATCTCGCTGGTTCAATACAGTAGAATTTCGACAAGCAGTAGCTCACGCGATCAATCGAGAAAGAATTATTAGTAATACTTACCGTGGCTTAGGTAATCTACAAAATTCACCGATTTCTGTACAGAGTCCTTATTATCTTTCTCCTAAAGAAGGATTGAAAGTTTACGATTACAATCTTGATAAAGCTAGAAAACTCCTCAAAAAAGCCGGGTTTAAATATAATTCCCAAGGTCAGTTATTGGATGCTGATGGAAACCGAGTCCGTTTTACCTTGTTAACAAATGCAGGGAATAAAATTCGAGAAGCAATGGGAGCACAAATTAAGCAAGATTTGAGCAAAATCGGAATAGCAGTAGATTTCACTCCTATGGATTGGGGTGCTTTTACAGATAAGTTAAGCAACAACTTAGATTGGGAAGCTAGTCTGATTGGATTTACTGGTGGTGTGGAACCAAATAATGGTGCTAATCTTTGGGACCCTGATGGTGGATTACATATGTTTAACCAGAAACCCCAGGTAGGTCAAAAACCTATTGAAGGAAGGAAAGTAGCTCCTTGGGAAGCAGAAATCGGAAATTTATATATTAAAGCAGCACAAGAGTTTGATGAAGCTAAGCGCAAAGAAATTTATGCTAAAACTCAACAGATTACCCAAGAGTATTTACCATTAATTTATCTAGTAAATCCTTACTCAATGGCTGCTGTCAGAAATCACGTCAAAGGTGTCGAGCATTCTGCATTAGGAGGAACTTTCTGGAATATTCACGAAATTAAAATTGAGAAATGATTGCTCATTAGGAGTATTTTCAATATCAATTAACTAGGAAGTAATAAGTAATAAATAAGAAATCGTGGAGACTCAGGATTGCTGGGTCTCTACAATAATTTTTGGGCTTGGCATTTGTCAAGAAAAGATAATAATTTTTGAAATAGGATGTGAATTGATTATGAGTGACGAACAAACTTTGCGATCGCTTCTTAATAATGTGGCTGATGGTAAAGTATCTGCTGAGATGGCATTATCTCAACTGAAGGATTTAACTTACGAGACTGTAGAGGATTTTGCCAAAATTGACCACCATCGCGCTATAAGGACCGGTTTCCCGGAAGTGATTTGGGGTCCTGGTAAAACTCCTGAGCAAATAATTAAAATTATGGAAACTATGCGTCAGCGTAATTCTGTAGTAATGGCGACGCGAATAACACCGGAAGTATACGCACAGCTACAACCAAGAGTCCGTAACTTAAATTACTATCAGTCTGCTAGAATTTGCGCTGTTATCTCCAATCATATTCGTCCTCAACATGCTGGAACAATCGGTATTCTATCTGCTGGTACTGCCGATTTACCTGTAGCTGAGGAAGCCGCAGTCACAGGAGAGCTTTCCGGATTCCAAGTACAGCGTCTTTGGGATGTTGGTGTTGCTGGTATTCACCGTTTGTTAAATAATCGTCATGTGATAAATTCAGCTTCTGTACTAATTGTAGTCGCAGGAATGGAAGGTGCTTTACCCAGCGTTGTTGCCGGTTTAGCTGATTGCCCTGTAATAGCCGTTCCTACCAGTATTGGCTATGGGGCTAGTTTCAACGGTTTAGCGCCACTACTAACCATGCTTAACTCTTGCGCAGCAGGTATAGGAGTAGTAAATATCGACAATGGCTTTGGTGCAGCAGTATTAGCCGGACAAATTTTGCGTACAGCCGAGAAATTGCGGTTGGCATCTTCAGATCCTCAAGGTTAAGACAATGATGCAAACCTTCTCATTCTTCTACTTCTAAATATAGACTATGAAAATTTGGATATCCATAGCTGCATTTGCATTGAGTCTAATATTAACTTTGGCTATTTCATCCGAGGAAACTGTAAATGCTCAAAGTGATCCCAGAAACAATATAAAATCGGAATCTATTTTTGAAAGTCAACATAAAACTCCAAACTTGATAGAAGAAAATTTAGATATTCAGTTAAACATTTTCGATGATTTTATGAACGAAGCTCCAGAATTTAATTTCAACTAGTAACAGAATTAAATCTAAATTAAATCTAAATCAAATATTCTCAAATCTCTGAGAAATAACTAATAACTAAATCAGGGGTTGTCATGAAGATTTTTTAAGGTTATCACAGTTAAGTAATATATGCTACATCTATTTTGAATTTAGCTTTTGATTATTTGGTCGATTGCTTTTGGTTAATTATTTTGAGTTAATTATTTTTTAATTAATTGCTCTGGAAATAGCTTTAATAATATTAAAATCCCACTGAAAAATGTTATCTAAGATTATTGTGTGTGGATATTTACCTTTAGTTTAGATTTTTGCTTCTCTCCAGAATGAAAGCTAACGACTAAAAAATTTAAAGAAACTTTTAAATAAATAAATGTAGCAATTTATTCTGTTCAAAAATTTGCATCTTTTAGAAATTATGGAAATATATAATAACTTCATATCAAATTTAGATTTGGTAGGAAATGTAATAGAAAACTTTCCCATACACTGGACAATTGTTTTCGCTCAAAATATTCAAGACCCAGATTTACTCGGTCAAGTACAAAGAGCCTTCACTGGTTTTATACAATCTGGTCAAGCATGGGCACTATTGATTGGTATTGCCATTGGTTATATGGTGCGTAATCTAACTAGTTATGGATAAGAACAATTATTAGGGCTGAGTATCCCATAGCCCTATCCCCATCTGAACCTGCAAGGGATTAAAATTAAGAACTTGGAATCACAATTTTCATTTTCTTTCCCTTGATATTTATGACTAATCAGAAAACTTGGAGTCAGCGATTTGAATCAGCCTTGCATCCAGCGATCGCTAATTTTAATGCCAGTATTAATTTTGATATAGAATTACTCGAATATGACTTAGATGGTTCTAAAGCTCATGCTCAAATGTTGGGTCATACTGGTATCATTTCTCCAGAAGAAGTAGATGGTTTAGTTTCTGCTTTAGAACAGATTCGTCAAGAATATAAGCAAGGTAATTTTAATCCCGGTATTGAAGCTGAAGATGTACATTTTGCCGTCGAAAGACGTTTAGTTGAAATTGTGGGGGATGTTGGCAAAAAATTACACACAGCACGCTCTCGCAATGACCAGGTTGGTACTGATATTAGGCTTTATCTACGGAAGCAAATACAGCAAATCCGTTCTCAAATACGGGAATTTCAAAGGTTACTCTTAGATATAGCTCAAGAAAATGTAGAAACTTTGATTCCTGGTTACACCCATTTACAGCGTGCACAACCTATAAGCCTAGCTCATCATCTACTAGCTTACTTTCATATGTTTCAACGCGATTGGGAAAGATTAGGAGATGTATATAAAAGAGTAAATATTTCTCCCCTTGGTTGTGGTGCTTTAGCTGGGACGACTTTTCCTATTGACAGACACTATAGTGCAAGTTTACTAGGATTTGATGATGTTTATGCTAACAGTTTAGATGGAGTAAGCGATCGCGATTTCATTATCGAGTTTCTAAATGCTGGAAGCTTAATTATGGTTCATCTTTCTCGTCTATCAGAGGAGATAATTTTGTGGAGTTCTGAAGAGTTTCGTTTTATAACTCTCAAAGATAGCTGCGCTACAGGTTCTAGCATTATGCCTCAGAAAAAAAACCCTGATGTACCAGAACTTATCAGAGGTAAAACAGGACGAGTATTCGGTCATTTGCAAGCTATGCTAGTCATCATGAAGGGATTACCTTTAGCTTACAATAAGGATTTACAGGAAGATAAAGAAGGATTATTTGATAGCGTTCATACAGTTATTGCTTGTTTAGAAGCAATGACTATCCTATTATCAGAAGGTTTAGAGTTTCGCAAGCAACGTTTACGTGAGGCTGTAGGTGAAGACTTTTCCAATGCAACTGATGTCGCAGACTATTTAGCAGCACGTGGTGTTCCATTCCGGGAAGCATATAATTTAGTCGGAAAAGTTGTAAAAACAAGCATAGCTAGCCAGAAGCTGCTGAAAGACTTAACTTTAGAGGAGTGGAAACAACTACATCCAGCATTTGCAGAAGATATCTATGAAGCTATATCTCCTCATCAAGTAGTTGCTGCTCGCAATAGCTATGGAGGTACTGGTTTTATTCAAATTCAAAAATCTTTAGAGACAGCACGTATCCTCATTGCATCGCTCTAAAATCTTAGTATTTCTTTTTAAAAAATCTTAGTACATATTTCTTCCCTGAACCCTCTAACTTCTAAATTACACATTTTATAACTCTTATATATCATGAGTTTTAGGATTTTCCTAAAAATGTGTAGAGCCGGAGACACTCTAGCTCCGGTTAGTTTTATTTCTTGCAGGGAGGAGTTAATGACCAAATACAGAAATTTATACCTTGTGGGTTGCTCACATTCAGAATTTAATACAAATTAAAGGCGCTCATCAAGAACGCCTTTACACTTATGCATACAATTCAGCAAGCTAGTCAGTGTCAACAGCCGTTGTACCTGTGGAATCTGCTGCTCCTTCATCCTCTTCTTCAGTCTTCTGCATTGTCTGCTGCTGATATCTTCTGTTATAACGACCTGTATTAGTCCGTTTACGAAACTTACGGGCATATGCCTGGTTTCGTAGCGCCTTTTCTTTCTTGGGGTTACGGCGCTTTGCCATATTCACCTCGCAAATAAACAACAAAAAATTTACACTTGATGCACTATGCAAGCTTAATTAGCTGTATGCATCGCCTTTCTAGTATTACCTTAGCTTTACCTTTAGTCCAGCCAAAATCTAGATATATTTTGAACAATTATCAATTCTAGCACGATTTTATAATTGCACTCAATTACCTCAAGGGTAAGCCATTAATTAAATATTTACTTTTAATTTAGCTGGTTATGTATACTAATATACATTTAATGTTTTGGCATCATGACACTTTCAAATATATAGTAAAAACTTATTAAAATTCATATGACTTACGCATTAACGAAAAATATTTGAACGTGGAAATTATAAAAAAATATATTGCATAGGGGAAAGCAGCAGCTAAATCTTTGTGGAGAGATATTAAATAATTATTTAATAATATTCATAATCCTTGAGATAAAGTAAATTTGTAAATCTTGTATAGCTTAATTCATTTATGTTGCGTGTAATTCCGAACTTAAATCAAATTAACGGGAGCAAGTTCCCTCTAATATCAAAGATATTATTATTAGATTTTTGTTCAATTCCTTAATCTCATAGTATATATTTCCCAAATTAAGATTTTTATTATTATAATTTTTTTATAAATATTTATTACGTTAAGTAAGTTTGTATCTAGATAGCATGAAAAGTTTTAATATAGAAATTATTTTTATTCTATTCTATTCCTTATCATGCCACCTAAAATACCTTTATAGTTATTTATAAATAAATGAGTATTTATATCTGTATATTACTGGTCAAAAAAATTAAATATTATCAAGTAAGTAATCAATAGATATACTGTATACTTAATCACGCTACATATGAATTCCCTAAATGTTAATATTGATATAATTCTACGAAATTACTAGAATAGTATTCTTTGCCAAAACTTGTATTATTAACACTTAGATTTTAGTTGAAAGTATTAGAAGTTGATGGCAAAACTGTTAAGTATTATCTGCGAACTTTAAAATTGAAAGTATCTGCTTTATTCTCCGAAGCTATATTGTCTACACGCAGTCTATGGCGTTTTGGGCAAACTGTAATTGGTATAATTTTTCGACATCCAGTTCCCGGTACAAGTATTATTCCTATTTTACCGAATGGTCAAATTGTGTTGATTCGACGACGCGATAATGGACATTGGGCGCTACCAGGAGGAATGGTTGACTGGGGAGAAGATATTCCTAACACTATTCGTAGAGAACTAAAAGAAGAAACTGGATTAGACCTGGTAAGAGTCAAACGTTTGGTCGGAGTTTATTCAGCACCAGATAGAGACCCAAGAATTCACTCTATCTGTGTTGTGGCTGAAGCAGATGTCACAGGGGAAATGGCTATCCAAGATTCATTAGAAGTATTAGAAGTGAAAGCTTTTAATTTAGACTCATTGCCAGCAGAAAAAATGTCTCACGATCATTCTAGACAACTGCAAGACTATATAAAAGGTTCAGTAACTTTAGCATAGATTTGTGTATCTCAGATAGCATCTTTAAGGAGATTAATTGTTCTATTTTTAACTCAGCTATTGATAATTAAATTAACAGTTCATGGTTGTAGTATGTAATACCGCAAATTTTGTTGTCCCTTGAAACTCTCTAGAAACTGCTTAATCTTAATTTATAATTTACAATGAACTATTTATTTCGTAACTCTCGCATAAAACTATCTCAGGGTTTATTATTTTGGCGCGAGATAGGTCAAGGAACTTCTGTAATCTTTTTACATGGTTCATGGAATGATGGTAGTCAGTGGGTATCACTGATGGAATATTTAGCCAAAGATATGCAATGTGTAGCTCCAGATTTATTTGGATTTGGTGAATCTGAGTATCCTGATCTTCATTACAGTATTGATTTGCAGTTAGAGTGTTTATCAGAATTTCTGCAAGCATTGAAGCTAGATAGAGTTGTATTAGTAGGAGATTCTTTGGGAGCTTGGATTGCTGCTAGCTATGCTTGTAAGTATCCACAAAATGTTTCCGGTTTAGTGCTGCTATCACCATCCGGAGTAGAAACGGAACATTGGGAAAGACAATGTCATCAAATGCAAAGTTTGATCGAACGTTCTCCATTAGTTTTTGGCTTGATGCGAATTTTCAAACCTTTGCTAAGACTATTTGGTAGTGAGGTGGATATCGGAGCGGATCTCAGACAAAAGCAAATCATGGAAGGGTATCCGGTTGCAACCCAAATTCTCTTTAAACGTCAGACATCAGAAATTCTTGCAGAGACTCTCAACCAATATTTACCAGCTTTAGAAGTACCTACTTTGGTGTTGCAGGGTGGTAAAGATGAAGCAGAGACAATAGACAGAAGTCGAACTTTCTCTCGACTTGCTGCCAGAAGTAATTTAAAAATGATTGCTCATGCTGGAAATGACTTAACATCATCTTGTACTGGTTTATTAGCAGAAGAAATTCGAGAATTTATGACTCAAAAAAATTTACAGCATACTCAAGTGCAAAGACATTAAATTACTGAAAAATTAAGTTATTAAATCACTCAAATACTTAAAAAATAATTCTCTGCAAAATTAAGTAATTATTTTTTTACAACCAAATTCATCCCCCAAAAAATCAGATTTGTTTCCGTAACTACGTATTTATAAATCTCAGGCTCATAAGATTTTAGATAATCATATAAGACAAAGCGATCGCCTCCTGTAATCGCAATTTTGCTTTCAGGAAATGAGCGCAACCAATCTTGAATAAATTCTTTAACTCCAGCCAGCATTGTGTAAATCACGCCACTCTGCATGGCTTCTTTAGTATGTAAAGCGTATCTTGACGGTAAAGTTGATGGTAGTTCGACTTTTGGTAATTTTCCCGTTCTTTGGTTAAGTGTAGTTAGCTGTAATCCTAAACCTGGTAAAATTGCTCCTCCTATTAAATTACATTTACTATCAGCACCAGTAAATGTTAATGCTGTTCCTGCGTCAATAACCAATGTAGAACTATCCCAAGTTTTAACCGCAGCATATATAGCAAGAGCACGATCAATTCCTAGAGATAAATAAGTATTTTTTAAGGGTATTTGTTCCAGAGTAATAATTTCTACTTTAGGATAAATTTTCCAAAGTTCTGTTTGACTGGGAACAACTGATGCAAGAATTAGAGGAATCGGAGATGAAGAAAAGCAGGGAATAAAAGAATCAGGCTTAATGGTTTTAGGAAAATCCTCTGCTTTTTTGCAATTTGCCAAATTTTCGATTATGAACTTAGATACATAGCTAGTGTCCCAAGACAATCTAAGTTTTTCATTCTTTATATATGCCCAGTGCAATCGAGAATTACCAATCATTAAAGCTAAGCAAGTATGATTATTAGCACTTTGATTAGTATCTGGAATCTGAGGCATAAAAATATACCGCTAAGAATACAGGAAAAACTTACAGATGATAAAAATTAGATAATTAAAACTGCTGCGAAATCAAATTTTTTAGAAAATTAATTATTATTTGATTAAAATATAGCGTTTACCAGTCTAATGAGGTGCATGGGGTGCAGTTTAAAATTTGTGTTCTTTTAATACAAGTAGGAGAAAAAATTAGGTATACTTCATCTGCTTGGAAAACGCTATAAGCCTTCAATAAATAAAATCTAAAAGCTTATTTAAGAAGGAAATTGCTTTTTCAAAGATTCTAAAGATGCCCAACGACTGTCAATAACATCATCTGATTTATTTGCTGATTCTATTCCAGGACATTTATTGTCGCACAACTGACGTTGGGGAATTGCTAGACACATTTGTTCATACAGCCATTCACTCGGGTAAAAATGACCGGTTGGGGATAGAGACTCTACTAGGTCTTCCATAGCTACTTCCCTTTCTAAAGGTAATTCCTCGGGATCATTAGCTCTTTCTTCTAGCCAAATTATCTCTGATGTGTCAATTGCTATGCGGCTATTATACTGTTGCAAGCAGCGATCGCAAGTAAGGGTAATAATAGATTCTGCTTTCACATGAATTTGCAGATAGTTACCACAGTGCTGCATGCGAATCTTACCGCGAACCGGGGTTAATGTTTCTAAACCGGGCAGAAATTCTTTTATCTGAAGTTCCCCTGTCCGCTCCGGCGCTTTTGTTAGCTGCGGAATATAAATAGCGTCCATAGCATGTATGAGGCATTATTAACTGAAATTATCTCTATATTTATCGACACATTCCCACCCATAAACTTGGTAGGATTTTGGGTTTAAACAGTGATTGCAGCCCTCTGCTATCTCACATCACCAGCCCGACGTTTGATGCCCCGACCGCGTAATTATCCTACTAGCATTGTCTTTCCATTCACAAAACTACAGTAATAATTATAGATGACCCTGGAAGTGCTAATTGTTTCCTTGAGATATCTATTGCGCTTGTGCTGGTATAACTTCAATTTCAAAGTTTTTATTTGTCTATTCTAATATTATTCAGACAAAATATATGATTTATCACTTAAAAGTATACACAGGAAGCGGAGCATCTCCAGCTCCGCACAAGCACACATCAGTTTCACTAGTATTATCACTTTTTCTGGATTGTTCGTCTTAGAAAACGAATGCTGACCATTACAGCACTTTGCAGTTACATGAGGTACATTCTCCCTGCTCCCTGCCCCCTGCTCCCTGCCTTACAACGATATGAACTGTACCTCAATCAGATGAAATTGGCTGTAATATCAAATCTAGACTGAATTAAATCCAGACTGGAAATACTTATCTACGACACCGTTATAAATTTAGAATGTGAATTTAGAATGTGAATTGATAAATTTAGCAATCGAACCAGAAAACATCCATTTATTTATTTCTTAACTTCCTCCTTTTATAATAGAGATTCTAAAATCTGACGATATGAAGTATCGCAGGATTTTGATAGGCAAGCTAAATATCCGAAGCAGGACGAACAACAAGATGACGATGGGGTTCCTTACCCCGACTAAAGGTTTCTAGATCAACATACCTTTCTAAATAAGTATGGATTTGTCGTCTCTCAGCTGAACTTAAGGATCTAATTTCTATCTCTTCTCCAGTAGAACGAACCCGCTCCGCTGCATCTTCAGCAACAGAGACTATTTGTTCTTGTCGAGAAGTACGATAGCCATTCAATTCAACTGTATATGAAGCTTGCTCTTCTATTGATTGATTGATGTTGAGTGTTGAGTTTACTAAGTATTGAATAGCGTCCAATACTTTACCATCAGTACCGATGTATATTTCAATTTCTTCAGCAGTCAATTTTGTCTCATCAATAGTTAACCAATAGCTATCTATTGATGAATAACCATTTCTTTCAATAACATTTTTATCTTCTTGGGCTATAACTTCAGTAGAAGTTCCAGTCAGGTTTAGCAGTTCTTCTAACCACTCTTTGCCTCTGGATACTAGACTATCGCTCATAATTAGCCTGTGGCTTTCTTCTTAGAACTTTTTGGCTCGAAAGGTAATGCTTTTTCTGAGACATCTTCTGATTCTTTTGCTTGTGTCTCTACTATTTTTTGTAATTCTTCAGGCAAAGGTTCGCGAGAAAGAATATAGGTTTGCAGTGTTTGGAAGATGTTTCCGATTACCATGTACATTAGTACCCCAGCAGGTAAAGGGAAGAATAGAAACATTCCGGAGAAAAGCACAGGAGTAATCTTGTTGACTGTATCCTGTTGGGGATTAGCACCAGTGGTATTTTGCCCTGAAAGCATCTGACTTACGTAAAGACTAATGCCGAAGAACATTACCATAGCAACAATATCCCAGTTTACACCGCCATCATCATCAAAAGCTCCGACTTTACCCAAAGCGTTGATAAATAGAAAGCCTTGGTCTGCTGCAAGTCCAGGAACTATGCCTTGAATAGTTACATCCCCAGGTTGAAGTGCTTCTATAGTTCCATCTTCATTAATTTTTACCCTTTCTTCACCTTTTGTAACTTTGAATTTGGGGGTTAATTCGGTTTCAGGATGCTCTGCAATAATTTCCTTAAATGGTTTACCTTCTGGGGTTTGATATTCTATACGAATTTTTTCCCCAATAGCCAACTTACTACCACTCGGTAAGATTGCTGATACCTTCAGGTGTTCTCCATCTGTGACATAAACATTTTGAGCTTTGGTCTCAAAAACCTGGGGCACAATTCTTTCTATCTGTTCTGTGGGTACAATTTGCAAATTGACATTGTAAGTAACTCCAGCAAATGGCGATCCCCTTAGAGTTGCAAACAAAGCAAGTAGCACCGGCATTTGCAGCACTAGGGGCAAACATCCCCCCAGAGGATTACCAAGCTCTTTTTGGGTGTTGAGCATTTCCTCTTGCTGTTTTTGTGGATCGTCTTTGTGACGTTCCTTAATTTCTGCCATCCGCTTCTGCATTAGGGGTTGCACAATACGCATTCGCCGCATATTGCGAATAGAGCCTGCACTGAGGGGATAAAGTGCAAAACGAATAATTAAAGTCAATGCGACAATTGCCAGCCCATAGCTGGGCACAATATTATAGAAAAAATCTATAATTGGCAACATTACATTATTCGAGAGAAACCCGATACCAAAGTCCATTATCCTGAATTCAACCTGAGGTACTGTAATTTAACTGGATCTAATTTATCTAAAACATCTTATATATGCGACTGTATTTGACTACGGATAGCCGCACATTCTCTAAAGATATTAGCCAGGAGTCAGGCGTACAATCTTAATTGTAGGCAAAATTTGCATTAACCTTATTCAGATGTAAGCGCTTATCTGATGAGAGTTTAAAACAAGATGAAGAAGTCAAGACTAAAATATTTTTGAAATATTGGAGTACTAAAAAAATAAAGTACTAAAAATTTTCTTCTTCATTCCTAATTTTATAATGCAAGCATTTTAACTTTAATTTGACATGAGCTAACCCGACTCCTTTTGAACTTACTTCTGCACAGCAACAAAATTGGGATTTTTTGCTACTACTTTCTCTACCATGTAATCATGAACTTGGCGAAAATTAGGTACAGCCCGCATTTCTAGACGAGTACCATTTTTGAGAGTGACTACCATATCACCCCATAAGCCAATACCGCGAGGTACTTTGGTGATTTTCGCTATCTCTGAATAAATGACATCAGAGCGATCGCGTCCCATCCAACCACCAATTATTGAAATTCGACGATCGGTAATGCGAAATCTTAGCCACAAAGCCCTAACAATCGCAGCAACAGTTAACGGTATACCTAGTATCGTAAATCCAACCAATATGTTTAATATCAAATCCCCAATATGAGGACCGCCTTCAAAATAAACTTCTTCACGAATGCCCATTTAATTTAATACCTCAGTTTGTGCCAATAACTGCTTTAATTCTTGCAGAAATTGTTGGCTTGCGCACTCACATTCTACTGCTGCGGGCTTAACAATTACTACTAAACGCCATCCTGGGTCTAATAAAGGTAATAGCTGGTAAAAAGCTCTACTAATTTGCCGTTTTATCCGATTGCGAACTACTGCGCGTTTGCTTACTTTGGTACTAACACTTACGCCTAAACGGGTAGATAATGGGAATGATTTACCGCGATTAGGTTGATTTCCACTATAAATTGGGATATTAGCTTTTCTAGAATCACCCAAACCGGAAACAGTAGGTCGTAGAGCCCTTACAGTCATATAAGAACCATGACGACGCAACCCCCTCCGGAATACTGCTTGAAAATCTTTACGAGATTTTAGACGATGTTTTTTGGGCAAAGCCACAATATGCGAACCTAGATTAACTAATTCACAGTTGATTCTAGAATATTAAACACTTAAACGTGCTCGCCCCTTTTTTCTTCTAGCTCTAATGACATTTTTGCCATTCGGAGTACGCATTCTAACGCGAAATCCAGAGGTTCTTTTTCTTTTACGGCAAGTACCGCCTAAGGTTCTTTTCATACTCTAAGTCCTGCTAATGAGTCTACAAACAGGGAAAATAATTTCCCTCTACACAGTCTATTAATATATCAATTTCACAGCTAAATCGTAAAATATAAATCATAAATTAAGTTGTTTTCATCTTCTTAGAGCTAAAATGAAGAACGCCAATAAATAAGTTATCCACTTCTGAATTTATTTATTCTTGCTTCTACTGCTCTTTTACCCTGATTCTTTGTATTCAACACTCCGGGGCTACTTTTGTGGAAGTACCTTAGTTAAAGATATCTTATTCTTAGTGACAAAATAGATCTACAAAGAGTCGGTAGGAGGAGGAATCTACCGACTCAATATTGTAACTATTAATCCTATTTACAGGAATATTGACTGCTCAACTCCTGTTAAATTTTTGAATTTTATATCAGAGTAGAGTATATTTTTAGTCAATTCCAATAATCCATGTACCGCACATACGAGGTAAGGGTACATCACCAGGAGATTGAGTTAAGCATCTAAAATAATACATTCCACCAAAACTGGGATTTTTGACGTTAGAGAAAATTATTTCAACCTTTTTACCTGCGGGTACTATTTCCTCAGGGAAAATCTCTAGAGTGTTACCTTCTTCGTCCCATTTCACTTCAGATACTTTCACCTTTTTCCCCTGGACTTTGATTTCTACTTCGTCGGTGTCAAATTCACCTTCATAGTAATCAGGATAAGTAATAACAAACTTTTGGACTGCTGTTGTAAGCTTTCTTTGGGGAATTCTTAGACGGTAGCGATCCCAGTCATTAGTGTTTCCACCAAAATCTAAACGGTAAGGTAATTCGTTGCCACTTTTGACACCACTGAAAATTGTCAATCCGTTCTGAGCCAATGTAACACTTGGCAAACTGCCTAAAAAACAACTGGCTATTATCAAGCTTGATAGAAAACGTCGCATGGTTAAGCTCCTGTGGCAAAGTGTAAGTTGGTAGTTTGAGTAACAAAAAGTAAATACTTGTAACTAAATGCTTGTAACTAAAACTTTACTACCGACTTACCAGAAATAGACGCTATTTTGTGACAAAAAGTGTCTGAATTCCTAAAATTTTAGATTTGTTAGTGCTGTAGTAATTTTCTTGAAAATATGATTAATATAGTAGTAATTACATATAAATTCCAAATAATTCCAATTCATTAACCAAAAATTATAGAAATTATAATTTAATAAAAGTATAGACAAACTACATTCACACAATTTGCAATTATCTTAATAATTGTGTTCAAGATTAAAATTTAGCAAAACTATTGACCTATTATTCTTTATACAGAATAAATATTTTTTTAATTCTCTGAGAATTCTAATAATTTTTGCTCCCTAATATACAAAAATATTTGTATTCCTAGTATCTACATATTTTTTTAAGCAATAAATTAAGCATATATATTTAGTTTTTCGCATTTGTGTTTTTAATTCTATTTTTGAAGTATTTTTGAAAATATTTCAGAATATTGAGAAATGTATAGAATAGATATTATTTTTAATAAAAATAAAATAGAATAAATGAGCTTTTATAGAATAAATTGATATAAGTTGGTAGAAATAGACTTTGCTTTGTTTAAATAAGCGATCTTCAGGAATTACCTTCAAAATTTCAAAAATATCATGTAACTTGCAATCAATAACTATACTATGAATTCTGGTACCCTCAGAGTGTTGATAAGCGAAATGAATTTAGCAATAAGAGACACAAGCAGAACAAGTATCTAATGATTTAACTTTTCTGATGAAGGTACAGGTCTGTGTAAACTTGATGAAATTTTTATGACTGACTTTAGTAGAGACTATGTCGAGAATGAACAATTATTAAGGTATGTAAATCTCTAAAAGGCTCTAAGAAAAAGTAAAGAACTAAAGTCAAATATTGGGGATCGAATAGGATGTGTAATACCTAATGTAATAATACTTGCAAGTAGTAGAATTATGAAAATAAATCTTAATATGTTTCATGAATTTCGCGAAACTATTTTGCAAAACAAAAGCTGCTAATCTCAGTTAGATTCTTCACATTTACGAGGTGCCAGGAATATTTGCCTTCCTATTTTAGTCTACCGACTTTAGCTTACTGACTAAAGTTAAGTTACTTTCATCCAATTTGTCTACATCAAGATACGATAGTTTTCTGATTGCTTTTTGATAGCATTAATTGCATTGATTATAGATATTCAATTGCCCATATATTGCCCATACTAACTGGAAAGTTCATGAAAATATCAGTAGCAAAAGAAATCGAAGTTTGCGAGCGTCGTGTAGCCTTAATCCCAGATACAGTTGCTAGGTTAGTTAAACAAGGTTGTGAGGTGTGTGTCGAAAGTGGTGCAGGGGAACGTTCGTTTTTCAGCGATCGCCTGTATGAGGAAGCTGGTGCGACAATTGTCACTGATACTGACAAGTTATGGGGTGAGGCAGATATCTTACTAAAAGTTAGTCCTCCAGGAGAGAGAGACGGTAAGCCAGAAATTGATTCTTTAAAAGAAGGTAGCATCTTAATTAGCTTTCTTAATCCTTTAGGAAATCCTCAACTAGCTCAGCAGCTAGCAGAACGTAAGGTATCGGCTATTAGTATGGAGATGATCCCCCGTACTACTAGAGCACAGAGCATGGATGCTTTATCCTCCCAAGCTTCCTTGGCTGGTTATAAATCAGTTTTAATCGCAGCTGCGGCTTTACCAAAGTATTTTCCCATGTTGACTACAGCCGCTGGAACTATTGCCCCCGCTAAAGTATTTATCATGGGAGCAGGAGTTGCTGGTTTACAAGCGATCGCTACAGCAAGACGTTTGGGATCAGTAGTGGAAGCATTTGATATTCGTCCTGCAGTTAAAGAAGAAGTACAGAGTTTGGGTGCAAAGTTTCTAGAAGTTAAACTGGACGAAGAGACCGCAACTGCTGGGGGTTATGCGAAGGAGATTTCTGAAGAGAGTAAAAGACGCACCCAAGAAGCAGTAGCACAAAGAGTTGCAAATGCTGACGTGGTAATTACAACTGCTCAAGTACCTGGTAGAAAGGCACCATTACTAGTTACAGAAGAAATGGTTGCCCAGATGAAACCCGGTACAGTTATTGTAGACTTGGCAGCAGAACAAGGTGGTAATTGTGCCTGTACCGAACCCGGTAAAGATATTGTTAAAGATGGCGTCACCATCATAGGTCCAATCAACTTACCATCATCAATGCCAGTTCACGCCAGTCAACTATACGCCAAAAATTTGACATCTTTAATGAAGTTGTTGGTTAAGGATAACGCTCTAGAATTGAATTTTGATGATGACATTGTGGATGCAGCTTGCGTTACCCACGGTGGAGAGATTCGTTCGGAACGAGTTAAGCAAGCTTTAGAAACTTTAGCGGTTAAATAGGTTGATAGGTAAGACCTAAAACCAGTGTGATTTTTGCCGTAACTTTTACCCCACGCATCGTTTTCTCACTCTAAATTTTTACTAGTCAAAAAGGTATATCTCATTTATGACTGAAGCATTATTGGCAGCTTTGTTTGTGTTTGTTTTGGCATCATTTACTGGTTTTGAGGTGATTAATAAAGTACCACCAACTCTACATACACCTCTGATGTCTGGTTCCAATGCTATATCAGGTATTGCTGTAATTGGTGCCATTGTGGCATCTGGTGCAAAAAATAGCAGTCTTTCAGTTACTCTTGGTCTGATTGCTGTGGTTTTAGCAACTATTAACGTCGTTGGTGGTTTTCTGGTTACTGACAGAATGCTGGAAATGTTCAAGAAGAAGGCTAGTTGAGGGGGGAGTGGAAATATTAAATGATGAATGGTGAGAATGGGTTTTGTTAAGAACTAACAAATAGTAACTTTTCCATTCTTCCATCATCTCCCCAGCCTCTAACTTTCATAAAAGTTCTAATAATCGATCTAAATAACTGAAAACCAATACTTGACAACAACAAACATGAGTGATTTTCTTCCAAGTGCTATTCAGCTAACTTATTTAGTCGCTGCGTCATTATTTATTCTCGGTTTAAAAAAATTAGGTTCTCCAGCCACTGCAAGACAGGGTAATGTGGTTGCTGCTGTGGGAATGTTACTAGCGATCGCGGTGACTTTATTAGACCAGCAGGTGTTAAATTACCAGATGATTCTTCTGGGTTTAGCTATTGGTGCTGCTATTGGCTCAATTGCGGCTTATACGGTCAAAATGACTGATATGCCCCAGATGGTAGGTTTATTGAATGGATTAGGTGGTTCAGCTTCAGCTTTAGTCGCTGTTGCTGAATTTTGGCGCTTATTAGATAGCGGACAACCTGTACCATTAGATGCGAATATTTCCATGATTTTGGATGTATTTATTGGTGGAATTACCTTTACAGGTAGCGCGATCGCTTTTGCGAAACTGCAAGGAATTATGAAGGGTACACCGATTACTTATCCTTTGCAGCAACCTTTTAATGCTTTGTTATTGGTCGCTTACGTGGTCGGTGGTGTTGTGTTAGTTACCGCACCTCATAATTTACCTGTGTTCCTTGGTATTGTGGGAATTTCCTTACTGTTGGGTATCTTGTTTGTAATTCCCATTGGTGGTGGTGATATGCCGGTGGTAATTTCTCTGTTAAACTCACTATCTGGTTTAGCTGCTGCTGCTGCTGGTTTTGTGGTCATGAATAATATGCTAATCATCGCTGGTGCTTTGGTTGGTGCATCTGGTCTAATTTTGACTCAGATGATGTGTAAAGCTATGAACCGTTCCTTGTTTAGCGTCTTATTTGGTGCTTTTGGTCAAGGTGGTGGTGCTGCTGCTGGAGGTGGTGGTGCAACGGATCAGACAGTCCGCAGCATCGATCCCGAAGAAGGTGCAATGATGTTAGGTTATGCGCGTTCTGTGGTGATTGTACCGGGTTATGGTATGGCTGTAGCTCAAGCACAGCACGGTGTGAGAGAGTTAGCTGACCAGTTAGAGAAGTTGGGTGTAGAAGTAAGATATGCAATACATCCGGTAGCTGGTAGAATGCCCGGACACATGAATGTGTTACTAGCTGAAGCTAATGTACCTTACGAGCAGCTACATGATATGGAGGATATTAATCCCCAGTTTGAGCAAACAGATGTAGCTTTAGTGATTGGTGCAAATGATGTGGTAAATCCTGCTGCTCAAAGTGATGCAAATAGTCCTATCTACGGAATGCCAATATTAGAGGTAGATAGAGCTAAGCAAGCAATTGTAATTAAGCGTGGAATGAGCAAAGGTTTTGCAGGTGTAGATAATGAATTGTTCTACAAGAATAAAACCACAATGCTTTTCGGTAGTGCGAAAGATATGGTAGGTAAGTTAGTTGCTGAAGTGAAGCAACTGTAGTTGATTTCTCCCCCGCATGAATGACGGGAGATTCTAAGCTGATGCGAAGGGAAGCGGGTAAATCCGCTTCCCTTCGCATTTTAGCTTTGGTTTCCCAGATACGAAATTTGGTAGCAAGGGTCAAAACTTGCTTATTACTTCTGTACTCTTTCGACAGTTGTTTAACTCTTTATTTACCGCATTTCCATCTTTGAAAATATAAATTACTCTTTTGGCATTTCTTATCTAAAATTATTAACAAAAACTAACTTTTCAAGCATTATGATCATTTAAGCTGGTATTTAGCAGGATAATTTTCGTTTTGACTAATAGTTTGGCATAACAGGTACTGAATAACCTAAATATCTAAGTTTTTAAGTTTATATTTCATGTTATAGAAAACAAAGGTTTTACGAAAAAAATTTATACTTTCTAACTAAATAGATACAACATTGTGAAAATTTTTCATGTCAATCACCCTTTTACTACCATCCGGGGTCGTAGACAAAATATCCACAAATTGCGCATTCCATAAAATTTCTGAAGCTACATAGGAATAGCGAGCGTGGACGGTTTGAGATAATGTTTCATCAATCCCCATTAGAGTAACAACTAGTTCTACACCTTTTTCTTCCAAGGAGTCCGGTGTTTCCTCATAAAGAGGACTATTTTCATTAATACAGTGCATAACTGTCCAGGTAAGAGCAAAAGCAGGTGACTGAGCGCGTACTAATTTTAAGTCATAGAAACGACGCATGTATTTACCCTCTTTAGTAATTTCATTTCTTATTAAGGAAACTTTGACTTTTGCTTCCAACATAAAATTACCTCTTTGATTCGCAGCACGAAACATTAAGGTTGGTACATCGTCATATTGGTCAATTACAGCCACTTTACTGAACAGAACTCTAGCTGTAGGAAGGGAAAATCTGGCGAAAACTAGTCCCGTAGATACAGCAGTTATTAATAACCCTACTAAAGCTTCCACCACTACTAAAGTGTTGGCATATGGTGTCTTTGGATACATAGCACCATAGCCAATAGAAGACATCGTTTGGACGCTGAAAAAGAAAGCATCACTAAAGGAACCTGGCTTGGCATTTTCTATGCCATTATTATCAGCCAGGTATAGTAGAGCAAAGATAGCATTGATGGCTAAATAAGAAACAGGAATCAGAGTCAGGAAGCTTCCCCAAGAAAGTTTCAGCAGACGATGATATAAATCACTCCACGAACGAGAAGTACCCAAACGTGTAACACTCAAACTCCCTTTGCGGTCTACAAAACGGGGTGTGGAGGAAGAAAGATATTTTTTTTGCATCCTGCGCTGTGAAACTAAGTTTTAACTTACCTGGGTTTGCACTTACTTACGCTTTGCAGCTTTACTGATACGACCAGTTCGCTTTTCTTCATCTTGAAGACGGCGATCGCGCCAACCTGCTACAGTCAAGTAACCAATACCAACAGTAACTAATACTAGTAGTACCAAAGCTACCAAAGACAAAATATTCAGGAATGGAATTTCCTCAGTACCCATTACAATCCGTTACGACCCCAAACGACCATTGCAATCGACCAAGTAAAGACTACCAAGAGCGAAACCCATCCGAATGTCAAAATTTCCATGATCCTAACTTTTAAATTTATTTACAAAACCATTCCAATATTTATCATACAAGGAGATAGAGATAAGTCATCCCTTTGGGAAATTCAAAATTCCGGCATACCCTTCAGGAACGTTTTCAACGAACAAAATTCAAAATTTATATAAATACATTAATTCAACAATTACCTATTACCGATCAACCTTAAATATGAATTTAATGAAAGAACGCTTAGAGTCCCTCAAAGGAGCAGCTATTGCTGGATTATGTTTAGCGATCGCTTTTGTGGTGACAAGTTTACTGAATGCTTCGGTTTTATCTTCCTATTTCCCAATATTCCCTAGCCATCAAGCAGAATTCTTAAGTATACATTGGTTTTTTAATGGTGCTGTTGTTACTTTCTGTGGTTTGCTTTTTGGGGTAACTTATCGTTATATTATTCGCACAGATAAAAATCCACAGTTACAAGCTGGTGGAATTATGGCTTTTGGTTTGGTTAGAAGTTTAACTGAAGTAGAGACGAGTTTAAATTATTCGACTGATTTTTTACCTCTGCTTGTTATGGGGGTAGAAAGCATTATTGGATTTGCGATCGCTGGTTTGATACTAACTAAAGCTATAGATATCGGTTTAATTGCAGCCTTTAATAATCGAGATGAAGGAATTTAGTAAATACAATATTTCATTAAATATCACAAGTAATTTTATAAATAAATAAATTATAGGAAAAAGCATTAAATATTAATTTTTTTCATTATAAAGATGACTTTTAATTAATTATTTACTTAATTTTTATTTTTATAAAAATATACTTAAGTAAAATGTAGTATATATATTACATATATTCATATTGCTGTATAATGAGTAAAATTATTATTTTAATTTACGCCAATTAAAATTTAGCTCCAATTATTTATTAATAAAGTTTGTTAGTGACTCAGTTAACCCCTCATTGTTAATTTATAAATCTTTTAAGATAAATTTCAAAATAGATTTTTAGAAATTATTTATATTAAGAATATGACCCCTATTATACCAGATTATTACTTGATAATTGATTTAGAAGCAACCTGCTCCAATGACAAAAGTATCCGCAGTAATAAGATGGAGATTATTGAAATTGGTGCAGTGATGCTCAACACTTCAAAATGGGAAATAGATTCAGAATTCCAGCAGTTTATACAACCTATTATTAATCCCGTTCTTACAGACTTCTGCACTGAACTAACTAGTATTACCCAAAAAGACATTAACACGGCACCAAAATTTCCCGAAGCTATATCTAATTTTCAGGAATGGCTTAAATCATTTCCCAATTATATTTTTTGTTCTTGGGGAGAATATGATAGAAGACAGTTTCGACAAGACTGTAAATTACACAAATTAGAAAATCTTTTTTCTGAACATATAAATATCAAGAAAAAATTTTCAGAATATCTAGGAACCTCTCAAGCTTTTGGGATGAAAAGTGCCCTCGATTATCTAGGAATGGATTTAAAAGGTAGACATCATCGGGGTATTGATGATGCTCGTAATATTGCTGCTATATATAAATATATGAATACAAATGGTAAATAGAGGTGAAATTAAATTCTAGCTCAAATTCATAGCTCAAAATTATACCCCATAGACTTAGAGACGTAATAGATTACATATCTAATACGTCTCTAAAAATATAGAAAAATTAACTTTAACCCAATTAAATTTTTCTGATAATGAAAGTCAAATAAGATTTACTTAACTTAAATTAATTTAAACTTACTTACATTAACCATTATTAACGTAAACCATTAGTATTCAATCTTAAACCCTGTGGTTTCTTCTCTTGAGTCTCGTTTTTACGGATAGCAACTCCATTACCTAGAAGCTTACCATTACCGCCATCTTTCTCATCAAGAAAATACTTAAGATTAATACTGTCTTCCGAAACTGCATTAGTTTTCTTCTTACCAAGCAATTCCCGTCCCGTATTAAATATTTGATCGATACTACTACCAGAACTGTTTCTAGTATAAGTATTTACACCAATGGTTTGCTGTCCGTTATCCGCAGTAACCAAATTTTGGAAAACGCTATTACGTACTTCAAAGGGGTCTTTTTCAGGAGGAACTGTCAAGACAATTCTACAAGATGGATTTGCTTCACTAGTTACACAAAGTACATTGTATCCATTAATTGTGGATGTACGTAATTCTGTCAACCCATCAGGACGATAACTTTCTAAACGTTGAGCAATTGTATTACAGCGTCGAACGCGATCCCAACCACCACCTAAAGCTCTAGGTGTAGCCCAAGCAAAGAATTGACCCGGCTGACTTTCGGGTTGGTACATAACGGTATAATCTCCCCCGTAATTCTGACAGCTAAAACGGGTAACAGTTTTAGCCGGTACAGAAGAAGTTCCCGTTCTACTTCTAGTTGTATCAGTCGAAGGATTAGTGCGGGTTGAAGGGTTGGTTGATGGGGAACTGGTTGATGGACGAGTGGGAACAACTACCCCACCAACATTAGATTGAGCAAAGACTGAAGAGCTACTAAATAATAAAGATAAACTCAGGGTGCTAAAAAAGACTAACTTCAGGTTTTTAAATGACATAAAGCATCCTCACAAAGAAAATTTGCGCTGAGAGTTGATAATTTAAGTGACGTGAAATTTATTTTTTTGATTCATTTTCTTGGGTCTTTTTCTTTTTTTTCTTTTTCTTATCGCTTCTATCCTTCTTCTTTTCTTTCTTTTTCTCTTTTTCTTCTTTGAGTACTTGTTTAGCCTTCTTTTGAATTTCTAAGTGCTTTTCAACACCTTCATAAGCATATCGATTGTAACTACTTTGAGTAATCATTTGTTCGAGATAACGAACGCGATCGCTTCCTCCTGGGTGAGAGGAGAGCCATTTGGGGGGTTTCCTTTTCTGCTCTTTATCTAAAGTCAACATCAGATTTCGCAAGCCATCTGCGGCATATCCGGATGCTGCAATCATTCGCGTACCCAGAATATCAGCTTGCTTTTCCATGCTGCGACTGTAGTTAAATGTCAGTATCTGACCAACAGTTCCTCCTAGTGGTAAATATTGAGTTACATTAGAAATCAAATTACCCTGAGTTACTAACTGAAATCCGTGAGAAAGTACCACATGAGCTAACTCATGACCAATAAGTCCTGCAATTTCTGCCTCAGAATTAGTTTTAGCGATCGCTCCTGCGTGAAGAAATATTTTGCCTCCGGGTAGAGCAAATGCGTTGAGATTTTCGTCAGGAATTACAAAAAACTCGTACTTGAATTCATCTCTACCGGTTACTTTCGCTAGTTTCTGCCCAATCTCATTGACATAGTTATTTATAGCTTCATCTTTAACTAATAACTCTTCTTTTTTCTTGGCTTGTTTTGCTACCGACTCACCAATAGCTCTTTCTCCTTTGAGTAAAAGTAAAGTGGAATCCAAAGCCGAGAATGGTCCGAATAAACTACCAGTTACAGCGTAGCCTAAAGCACCAGTAATTATATTCGCGATCGCATTACCGCGAATTTCTCTTTTGATGTACCGTTTATAACGTTTGAGATTTTCATCTGCAGATAGTCGAAATTCCTCTGCTTGGGGATGCTCTGGGTTGAGGATAGAAAATTGACGTGCTGCAAGGGATGCTTCCATCCATTTTTTCGCTTCCCTTAAAGCTTTTATTCTTTCTTTTACCAGACTGGGTTGATTGGGATATAAAGTTGTAGCCCTTTCGAGTACTTTTAAAGCAGTTTTTTCCTTATCATATTTTTTTAAGGATTCAGCGTATCTTATATGACCTGGTATAAACTCTGGATACTGTTCTACTAAAAATTTTAAAGGTACTAAAGTTCGCGTTTTCAGATTGTTAGTAATTCCTGCAGTAGACTCTCGCCAGTATACTTTACCACCAGGAGAGAGTTTTTCAGGGTTAGTTATGGCTTCTTTACGTTCTTGGGTATTTTCAGAAGAAGGAAAGGGTTCTTTTACTTGCTGATACAGCTTTTGAGCTGCTGCTATTTCACCAGAAAGATATAGTTTATCGGCTTGTATTAATTTATTTTGACGAGCTATTTCTTCTGGGGTAGGCTTTGCTTCTTCAGTTTTATCCCCAGATTGCTTGTCTTCATCTGCATCAGAATCTGTTGGTGTTTTTTTAATTCTATCTGGCTCAGATATATCGTCACTATTTTCTTCTAATTTATCTTTATTATCGGTATCAGAATTATCACTGGCATTAGATTCTGATTCTGTATCTATTTGTGGATTTAGCTCATCAGCAGACCTAACTGATGGCTTTTTATCAGCTTCTACAATAACAGTGGGTTCTTGTGCCGAAACAATGTCTCTTGGCTGAGTAAAAATAACGGTGATTGTAGTTGTAACCGAAAGCAATATCCAGTTAGCAGAAAGAATCAGAGACTTCCATCTTCTGTTCATGGCTAAATTAACCTATACAAAAGCACTTATTCAATGTATGAGTAAATACTAAAATTTGCATAGAAATAATCTAGCAAGCAAGCAAAAATTCACAAACAAAAGTGTTAAAAATTGTAACTTTAATGAGAATATTTTAAATATTTACTTTTATGATTGTCATCTACCTATAAAAAGCTAACAATTATAGGCTTTACTCCAGAAGAGCGTAATAATTATGGCTTAATATTCTTCAATAGAATTCAAAGATGAAGTTATTTCACGAAGTCTCTGAAAATATCTGAGGGAGATTTTGCTATCTTGACTTTTAAATAAAGAAAGATTTGAAGGCAGAATTTTGGGCTGTTTAGATTTCTCTCCTGATGTTTGAGGAGATGCGACTTCTTTAGGACTACCTTCTTCAACTGGGAAAGGGGAAGGTTCACTTTTTCCTTCTTCAGAATTATTCTTGTGCAAATTATCCCCAGAATTATTTTCTACTGTTGGTGGATCACTACTATTTTCATTTGACAAAGGAGAAGACTCATTCGGAGGATTTTGAGAATTTTCCTCTGAAATCGTAGAATCATCGCTGTTGTGATTTTGAGTCTCTAACGGGGAAGGTTCGCTCTGGGGAACGACAGAACTTTCAACCTCTGGTATCCTATCAGATGAAGTTTCTTTTAAAGCATCACTTTTCTCAATTGCGGGAGTCTCTGGTGAATCCTGCAATTCCTGATTAGACTCAATTGCGGGGGTATCCGGAAATTTTGGTGCTTCTTCTATTTCAGCTTCTACGGTAGGAGTAGGAGATGATAAATTACTTTCCCCCTTTTTTTCTGGGTCTGAAGAAGTTTTCGGTGTTTCTTTTGGTTCTAATGGAGTTTCTAATTTTGGTTTCGCTTCAGGCTGGGGTTTTGAAGAGGGATTAGTACTATTATTATGATCATTTTTACTATCCTCAACTTTTTGATCATCAATGGGAGTCTCAAGTGTATTTTGAGGGGATAATTCAGCAGGCCATTTTTTTAAATCAGCCTCATCTTTATTTTCTGTCTTGATGGGTTTTTCTGTCTTGATGGGTTTTATAATTGCTGGTTCAGTTTTTGGTGTACTTCTTGGAAAGAACTCAATATTGGGTAAACTCGGAAAAACAAACTTATTAGACTGATTTTTGTTTGAGTTGTTAAGTACAGAATTATCTTTATTCTTAGGCTGTGATGATTCTTGAGGTTTACTGCTTTCAGAATCAGGTAATGGCTTAATATTTGATTTTTTTATTTTTTCTCTCTTCTCTTCTGGTAGAAATGATGGTGATATAAACCGATTTTGAGGGCTTTTGATAATAGGAAGATTCCCAGGGGAAGATAATGAAGATGGTTTTGATTTATTTTTTTGATCAGCTAGATTTTTATTTTCTAGATTCTTATTCTCTAAATTCTTATTCTCTAGATTCTTTTTTTCTAGATTCTTGTTTTCTAAATTTTTACTTTCAACTGGTCTATTATCATCAAAAATAGATGGAAAAAATTCTCCTCTAAACATTGCTACACCAAAACCTGCTCCCATAATTGCCAGCAAGCCTAATATTCTAAAAACTTTATTAAAAAACCTTCCTGATGAAGAATCTTTTGATGGAGCTGTCTTTTGACGATGATGAGATTTCGGAAGTACAGGAATTGGAGAATCAATAGCCTGCAAAGCTTCTCCTGCTGTTTGATAACGCTGAGAAAAATTACAGCGCACCATATTAGTCAAGACTCCAGCTAGCTTGTCGCTAATATTCACCCGGTCTTGCCACATTACCTCACCAGTATTGGGGTCTAAAGGTAAATCCCGAGGAGATACTCCCGTTAGTGCTTGGATACCTAGCATACCCACAGCATAGATGTCGCTACATAATCTGGGTTTACCATTCGCTTGTTCTGATGGCATATAACCAGGAGTGCCAATTACCATTGTGGAATTGACATCACCATCAATACTACTTGCTAACCCTTCAATTTCTTTCACTGCACCGAAGTCAATCAGCACAATCTTGCCATCTCGACGACGCATGATGTTCCTGAGCTTGATATCCCGATGAATCACATTATTCTTATGAACAAAGGTTAAAACTTCCAAGATTTCCCGCACAAGATTTATGACTTCAGCTTCGCTCAGAGGTTGACGTGGTCTGATTTCAGTGGTTAAGTCTTGTCCATCAACATACTCCTGTACTAAATAAAACTCATCTTCTTCTTCAAAATGAGCAAACAGTTCTGGGATTTGACTGTGACCTTTACCTAAGCGGTAGAGAACATCTGCCTCTTGCTCGAACAGTCTTTTCGCAATTTTGAGAACTGTATTATTGGTATTCTTAGTTTGAAGATGTTTGACAACACATTTCGGATTACCGGGTAAGTCCATATCCACGGCTAAAAATGTATCGCCAAATCCACCACTTCCCAACTTTTTGAGAACTTTGTAGCGATTCCGGAGAACTGTGCTTATGAGCATCAGCTTGACCTGCTAGCAGTATGAATGCCCTTCATTTTTACAAAAAATGCCCTGAACTATAGTTCTGTTTTGACAAATTTTCAAAACTTCTATCCCACTACTCTTAGCAATGCTAAACCAGCAGCAAAAGTACTTGAGTATTTATCACAAATTTTCTAGTTAAAGACACCTGAATAATTGTACCGTTATTTTTCAAAATCAACCTGGAGGGTTATTCCTCTATGAGAGATTTTCCCCATGTGTCGATATTAAACTAAGAATTCAATAATTGAAAATCAGTAGAAGAAGTGTCTGTAATTACTTTTGTAAATACTAATCTCTTCTATTGGTTCTTAAAGATGAGTATAGGGACTATACACAAATCTTAAATAAACAAACTCATAAAAAATTGCTAGATGAAATTATCCCATTGAATGTACAAAAAGAAAACAATGAGTATCAAATAATTCAATTCTTTTCAAAAAAAATAATCATAAATCCATAATAATACTTGCATCAGTATGTTTTGTTTTTTATATCTACAATTAATTGATAGGTAATATTTATAACTGTTTAAATACTCAAAGCTATTCTAAAACCAAAAATAGGATAGCGTAAACCTAAATCCGCAGCTTTTCGTACAGCACTGTGAAATTTCCCTGGTTTGCTACCCCATGATACTTCCACGTAAAGGTCTAAAATATTTATTCCTAAAATATTTGGTTCTTTTTTTTTGTTAGCCAAGCTTTGCCATCTGTAGGAGCGTCTTAGTAATTTTCATGCCAGTCAGCGCGATCGTATCTGATAATTATTCCATCCTCGTTTATGCTGGGAGATGTAAACTGATAGTTTTGTTCTTACAAAACAGAATTTCTGTGCTGTTTGTTTTCATTTTGATGAGATATGATTTCTCTGGCTATAAATGCTGCTCCCAAGCCAGTTCCAATTAAACTCAATGTCTTAATCAATTGCCGTCTAGATAAATTTATCAGACTCTTTTTTGAGTTTTCCTGTTTATCTTGCAAGAATGGCTTTGATGATGTTCCTTCTAAATGAGTTGCTTTATAGGAGTCTATTTCACAGAGCACTGCCGATTGTAATAAAGGGTTTAAATCTGATAAAACCGATTCTGCTGTTTGGTAACGTTCTGTGAATTTATAACGCACCATTTTTTTGATAATATTAGCTAATTCATTACTAACATTTGTCCAATTACGCCAGATAACTTCCCCATTTATAGGGTCTTCCGGAAGTTGTTGGGGAGGAAGATTAGTTAGGGCTTGAATTGCGATCATTCCTGTTGCATAGACATCACTACTTAACCTTGGTTTGCCATTAGCTTGCTCTGGAGGCATATACCCAGGAGTCCCAATAGCTATAGTAGAAGTTATTTGCCCTTGAGAGTCTGCTTCTAGGACGTTAATCTCTTTAAGAGCGCCAAAGTCAATTAAAAAAATTCTCCCATCTTCATGACGACGCATCAAATTAGATGGTTTTATATCTCTATGTATAATATTGTGTTTATGTACAAAAGCCAGAGGTTCCAATATTTCTTTTAAAAGTTGAATAACCTCTGCTTGATTAAATTTTGTTTTGGAAGTAATTTCTTGATTTAAATCCCATCCATCAATAAATTCTTGAACTAGGTAAAATTCTCCCTTTTCTTCAAAATGAGCAAATAATCTGGGAATTTGCTCGCTTTTTTGTCCTAAAGAATATAAACATTTAGCTTCTTTGCGAAAAATAGCTTTTCCCATTTGTAAGATTGATGGATGGGGATTTTTTGGCTTTAGGTGCTTAACGACACACTTGGGATGTCCTGGTAAATCTAAATCCTCAGCCAAATATGTCTGACACAAACCTCCATAACTTAGAGATTGCAAGATTTTATAGCGATTTTTTAGAACTGTATCACTCACCATTAATCTGCTATCAATTAGTATCTATTTTGACAATTCCACTATACTGCAAGGTTGAATTTGAAGGTGCATAGGGAAGAACTCAAAATATTACTGTCTGATTTGAATTAGGTAATCTGCATAATTACAGTAATAAGAGCCAATTAATTTCTCATTACTGCATCTAATAATTTATCAGCGCCAAATCTAACTGCATCTGTACAGGGTAATCCTGTATCTTTTTCAACTTCCTCAATAGCTTCCTGAGCACTGGACTCATCTAAATCCTTCGTATTCAGAGCAATTCCAACTACAGGAACGGCAGCAAAAGCCCCACCAGCATGAGCAACACTCTCATGGAACTTCACGACCTCCGATAGGGGAGGAATGGGAATATTATCTAGGACATGAGTTTGCTTCGCACGATGAGCAAGTATCAATTGTGTGGGCTGAGAACCTCTGATTAAGGGTAAAGTCGCAGTGGAACCAGGATGTAATAGAGAACCCTGTCCCTCAATGTGCAAGATCTCATAGTTTTTACCAAATCGCATTACCATCTGCTCTACAGCACCGGCAGCAAAATCTACACGCACAGCATCTAAAGATACTCCATCACCACTCAACATTAGTCCAGTTTGACCAGTGGGTAAAAACTTAGAACGCATTCCCCGCAGTCGAGAAGCCCAATGCAGTTCTAAAGCCGTTGACATTTTTCCTACCGACATATCCGTACCTACACATAAAACTCGCCGACAATGTAAATTACGGGCTAAACCGCTCGCAATACCAAGATTTTGGGGTTCTTTACGTACATCCCAAATCATTTGTCCTGGCTTAAGTAATTCTTTTAGGTCGGGTATTGTCCCAAGGGGAGTATGTAAACCGTTGACAATGGACATTCCCGCAGCAGCAGCATTTTTTATTTCATGCCAGTAATCATCTGGTAGAGCACCACCTTTGGGAGCAATACCAATAACTAATACCTGGGGTTTGTACTCTAGAGCGTCTTTTAAAGATGCCACTATCGGTACATCACGTTTGATACCTGTTAATTCTGTTAAAGATTGTCCGGGACAATCGCGGTCAATAGCAACCACAATAGGAGCTTCACTATAGCGTAAAAGTGATAGTCCGGTCTTACCATGAGTACCGCGAATTCCCTCATGTAATAAAATCGCTACTTTTTGATTAAGCGCTAAACGCACTGTGTTGTACCCCTATACCTGGTAAATCGTTCGGTAAAATTCTTCCCTCGTCCATTGATGCACCGTAAAAGGGATCGTCAATCAAGTTCAAATGACTATCCAAATCAAGATAATCTGCTAATGGTGCAAGTTGCAAGGCTGCTGTATTTGCGATCGCGCTATCGGAATAACAGCCGAACATCACCTGTAGTCCACAAGCACGGGCTGTATTCACCATTCGCATAGCTTCGGTTAGTCCTCCTGATTTCATTAGTTTGATATTAATCCCATCTACAGAGTTTGCCAATCTAGGAATATCAAAACTATTAAAGACACTTTCATCAATAAATATAGGTAGTGGGGAAATTTCCTTAAGTGTGGTCAGCTTGTCTTCTTCTCCTCGTGCTAAGGGTTGCTCTACATATCGAATTCCCAATTCGGCTAACCAGTTACACATATGTATTGCATTAGATAAACTCCATCCCCCATTTGCGTCTACATACAAGTCCTTACCTGGTGCTTCTGATTGAATAGCCTGTAACATTTGTTTGTCAGCTTCTATTCCTTCAGTAGAACCCAACTTTACTTTTAATACTTTTACTTCAGCAAACTTTAACCAGTCCTGAGTTCTTTTCCTTGCCGCTTCGGGAGAACTGATACCAATAGTAACTGAAATCGGTGCGATCGCATTTCGGTCAAGTCCCCACATTTGCCATAATGGTAGCCCGATTTTTTTCCCGACCCAATCGTGTAAAGCTACGTCTATTCCTGCTTTTGCGGAAGATGGTATTTTATAATTATTTAAAACCTGTTCAATTTCTTGTCTTTCTACAGGATGAAAATCTTTTAACTGTGAAGAAATTTGTTTGATTGCTGTAGCGATCGCTTCGGTGGTTTGTCGTTTATCTCCGACTCCAAAAGGTGACGCTTCTCCCCAACCTTCAATACCATCTTCGGTAATCTTTACCCAAACATTATTGGTTTTAGCTGTTGTACCTCGACTTATAGTCAGAGGAAAACGCTTATTTACTGTGAATATTTCTGTATCTATATGCATAACAAATAAGTCGGCAAGATAAAATCTATATATATTTAGTTTTGTAAAATCTGTGTAATAGCTGATAAATTAGCTATTGGCTGATATTAAATTTTGTCATATGAGTTGATTTTTTTTAACGCCTACTTACTTATATCATTACAATACAATTCAAACTAAACTGAATTTGATTCTTTTATAGTCTTTTATTATTATCAATGTAATATTTGTTCAATAGTTTTGATTATAGGTTTCCCATACAATATTTTATATATTTTTATATATCATTTTCACATCATTATACTTGTATGTTTTTTTATAACTCTTTATATATTTAACTATCAAACTAATTTATACTATTCTTTATTCTGAAGATTTTCAGGTTAATATGAATGTAAATTTTTATATCAAAAATAAGTATTTTAATTTTTAAAAACTTAATTATTTATGAATCATCTCAAAAAATGGCAACATTTAAATTCTAAAATGATTATTGATCATCCTTGGTGTAAAGTCAGACGTGATAAAATAAAGTTACCAAATGAAAAGATTATCGATGACTTTTTTGTACATATAAAGCCAGATATTGCATATGTTTTAGGGTTAACTAATAATCAAGAAATAATTTTTGTTAAACAGTACAGGTATGCAATTGATAACTTTTTTATAGAATTACCTGCCGGAAGTTTTGATCCGAAAATAGAAGAGCCAGAAACAGCAGCATTTCGAGAGTTTCAGGAAGAAACTGGCTATATTGCTTCAGGTCTCAAAAAAATAGCAACTTTATACGACCGACCAAGCAAAGATACTAATAAAACTCATTTATTCTTAGCAAAAGAAGTAATTAAATCTGGTAAACAAAAATTCGATGTTACAGAAGATATTGAAGTTTTATTAATACATAAAGATGCTGTATTAGAGAAAATATATTCTGGAGAAATTTCAGTTAATGGTACAGTTGCAGCTCTCATGCTTGGATTAAAATTAATTTAAATAAATACTATGAGATAAATCTAATGTTGGTTTTTATTTAAATTTATTATGCAAATTAAAGTAATATTATCCAGAAACATCCATCTACAGTGAAAAGCGATGATCGCAAATTCTCCAACTATTCAAATACATGTTGTTGTGCGACTTTCCAGTAACGAGAAAAACGTTTGAGGTCTATAAAACCATCGTAGTCAACAAATGATTCTACTTTGTAAATTTCTAATTCCATGGAACTCTCAAGTTGAGAGCATATTTTTGCAAATCGTGGACTAGGACTATCTGTACTTACGACTTTACTTGCACCATTCTCTTTCGCAAAATCTAATACTTCCTCTACAACATCACCACGACGAATAGTTACAGGTAGTTCTAACAAACACTCGTAAATAAAAACTATACGCTTGAGGCTAATTGCCCATTCATTTAATAATTCATCATCCCAAACCCAAATAGCAAGAGTTTCAGGATACTCTTGTAGTGCAGGATTCTTTGGACTTAAGCACTCACCATGTAGCCAAATTACTTCTTTGCTCATATATGCTTGCTTTAATAATCTAAACTTGATAACTAATACTAAGTTGCATTCAAAGATAGTACCCAGTCATTGCGACAAAGGAAGCAATCTCATTGACTCGAACTGATAGAACGCAACTTGATATAAATATATTCTCTAACTAATTTCACCAAGGTGAGAAATGAAATATTTATTTAATCATAGTAAACTTTTCAAATCATAATTAAAAATTATTATTCACATTATCATCAAAATCATTGCAATATAAGTATTTGACAAATCTGATTCAATACCATAAGTGAGCGAGTAATCTCAGAAGACATATGGAAGCTCAAAGTAAAATTATTCCCGTGCAATTAAGCGATGGTACCCCTATTCGAGTTGAAGTAACTCCTATCGGCGATACTAATCGTGTGTATCGTCAAATCAATTCGCAAAGTAGACCTTTTAGGGAAGTGACTTCAGCCGTTGAATCTTTAACGAAAGATATTGCTGAATCATTGCAAAAAATCAAACCAGATAAAGCCAGGATCAAATTTGGCATCGAAATAGGTATTGAATCAGGCACATTAACAGTGTTATTGGGCAAAGGAACAAATACGGCAAATTTAGAAATTACTCTGGAATGGGAATAAAAAGGGAATAATTGAAACGCTACATAGAACACTCAAACAAGCGTAATTAAATTACTTGTACTATTTTTGGCAGATTTATTATATTTTTTATAAACTTATATTTATTTTAGTTAATTTTGTTTAACAATAGTTATAAGTACTACATTTATATATTTTTAATTAACCTGTAATGACAGACACATTAACCAAGCTGACATATAAAACATTTCAAGAAAGTAAAAATTTGTTCAGCTTAGCTCACAAAAATATAAGTGGACAAATCCTAGAAACAATTTCCCCCTCCTTAAAAAAGCAAAAAACCTCTATTCCTTCCGAAGCTCTCCTGAAAGTTAAACAAAAGCTAGATAAATTATTAGAAGTTGACTGGCAAGATGCTGAGGATGGTATATATCCTCATAGCTCACTATTTGATAATCCTTGGGAAGATTTTTTTCGTTTTTATCCCACATTATGCCTAGATTTACTATCTACATGGGAAAGAGTCAAACAAAAGCAATATCAAGATTTTCCCTCATCAATAGATACCAAGCACTATCCTCGTTATTACCTGCAAAACTTTCATTACCAAACAGATGGTTACTTAAGTGACTTATCTGCCAATCTTTATGATTTACAAGTAGAATTACTTTTTGGAGGTTCTGCAGATGCAATGCGACGAAGGATTATTTCTCCTTTGAAAAAAGGATTGGAAATATTTACCAATGAAAACAATCAGAAACTAAATATTTTGGACGTTGCTTGTGGAACAGGTAGAACTTTAAAACTTATCCGCAGTGCTTTACCAGAAGTTTCACTATTTGGAACGGATTTATCACCTGCTTACCTGAGAAAAGCAAACGAACTGTTATCTGAAATTCCAGGAGAATTACCCCAGTTACTACAAGGGAATGCTGAACATTTACCTTATTTAGATAATCACTTTCATGGGGTAACTTCTGTTTTCCTTTTTCATGAATTACCAGCACCAGTTAGACAAACAATAATTTCAGAATGTTTCCGAGTTACTAAACCTGGAGGAGTCTTTATTATTTGTGACTCCATACAAATCAGCGATTCACCGGATATAGAAGTAATAATGGAAGATTTCCAGGAGAGATTTCACGAACCTTATTATCTAAATTACATTAATGATGACTTAATAGAACGTTTGCAAAAAGCAGGTTTTGAAAATATTGACGTGCAAATTCACTTTATGAGCAAATATTTAATTGCTCGTAAACCTTGTTAGATAATTTGAATATAAGATAAGTTGAATAGAATACTACTTTTTCTCATAAGCAGTTTTTCTAGAAATTGAATTTAAGGATTAACTAATATCCAACTTTTTGCTTTTTCAAATTATTTAAAAAATTAAATAGTTAAATATATTCGGAATATATAAGCTACATATATTCCGAATATACAATTTATTCTCCGAATTTTATCTTAGCTTGTTCGACAATTTTTATATTTTTATAAAGGGGCTTTGATAAGCGGATTTGGTATTATTTCTACATATGGAATTATTTTTAAAAACTTAAAATATTTTGTACGAATTTGAAAGTGGAAAACTATCCTAGCAGTCATGAGTTGCTCTCATTCAACTCTCAGTGTCTAAAAAATTAGAAAATTAATTAGATAAAAAAAGCTCTTGCCGACAAGCAAGAGCAATTTAAATTCTCAGTGAATAAAGAAAGTTCAAAACTTAAGACACAAATTTAGAAAATCTAGTCTAAGTCAGGCATGAACATAACTGGTTCGCTTTCACGATCAATACCTTTCTCAAAACCAGCAACTGCTGCACGAGCACGACCAGCGTGCCACCAGTGACCTACTAGGAAGAAGAAAGCTAGAACAAAGTGAGAAGCTGCTAACCACTGACGTAGGTTAACAAAATTGAAAGCATTAGGCTCGGTGATTACACCACCTACAGAGTTCAGTGAACCATTAGGTGCATGAGTCATATACTCAGATGCGCGGCGAATCTGCCAAGGCTGAACGTCATTCTTAACCTTGTCAATATCCAAACCGTTAGGACCACGAAGAGGCTCTAACCAAGGACCACGGAAATCCCAGAAGCGCATGGTTTCACCACCAAAGATGATTTCACCTGTTGGAGAACGCATCAAGTATTTACCTAAACCAGTGGGACCCTGAGCAGATGCGACGTTTGCACCCAACTTTTGGTCACGAACTAAGAAGATAAAGGACTGAGCTTGAGATGCTTCAGCATTTGTAGGACCATAAAATTCGCTGGGATATGCAGTGTTATTGAACCAAACAAAGCAAGCAGCAATTAAGCCCATCAAGGACAAAGCAGCCAAACTGTAGGAAAGATAAGCTTCACCAGACCAAACCAAAGCTCTACGTGCCCAAGCAAAAGGCTTGGTTAAGATATGCCAAATACCACCAGAAATACAAATTAAGCCAACCCAAATGTGGCCGCCAATGATATCTTCCATGTTATCTACACCTACTAACCAACCGTCTCCACCGAAGGGAGAAGATAGCAAATAGCCAAAGATAACAGCAGGGTTCAATGTAGGATTGGTAATTACGCGAACGTCACCACCACCAGGTGCCCAAGTATCATAAACACCACCAAAGAACATTGCTTTGAGAACCAATAGTAAGGCTCCACAACCCAACATAATTAGGTGGAAACCAATAATATTGGTCATCTTGTTCTTATCTTTCCAGTCATAACCAAAGAAAGAAGAGTACTCTTCTAAAACTTCTGGACCGCGTAAAGCGTGATAAAGCCCACCTAAACCTAGTACGGCTGAAGAAATTAGGTGAAGAACACCCACAACAAAGTAAGGGAATGTATCTATTACTTCGCCACCTGGACCTACTCCCCATCCGAGAGTAGCTAGGTGAGGCATAAGAATCATGCCTTGTTCAAAAAGAGGCTTTTCAGGGACAAAATGAGCAACTTCAAATAAAGTCATTGCTCCAGCCCAGAATACGATTAAACCGGCATGAGCTACGTGAGCTCCAAGTAGTTTACCGGAAAGATTTATTAAACGGGCATTACCAGCCCACCAGGCGAAGCCGGACGACTCTTGGTCGCGTCCAGCACCTACAACGCTAGTAGCATTAGAGAGCGTTACCACGTGGTAGTACCTCCTCTGGGAATATAAAGTTTTCGTGGGGTTGATCTTGAGCAGACATCCAAGCGCGGATACCTTCGTTCAACAAAATGTTTTTTGTATAGAATGTTTCAAATTCTGGGTCTTCTGCTGCTCTCAATTCCTGAGATACGAAGTCA
>JBHJJE010000037.1:0-201789 GCA_050042865.1 Mastigocoleus sp. | reverse complement strand
TTGGATAATTGACCGAGATAGTCTTAATAAATATGGTCTTTTATCAAATCTCAAAGTAGCAGAAAATCATAAGTATTACCATATAAATAGTAAAGATAAACGACCTATAGCATTAAGTTTTTTTTCTGGTGCAATGGGTTTAGATCTAGGAGTTGAAAAAGCTGGATTTCATCTTCGTCTTGCTTGTGAGGTAGATAAGTTTTGTAGACAAACAATTGCTTTAAATAAACCGGATACCGCTCTATTGGATGATATTAATGATTATCAGCCAGATGAAGTTTTGAAAGCAGCAAAACTGACAGAGAAAGATGATATTGATTTAATTATCGGTGGACCTCCCTGTCAAGCTTTTAGTACTGCTGGGAAAAGAAAAGGTTTTAATGATGACAGGGGAAATGTTTTTCTCAAATATCTTGATATAGCCCTATCTTTAAGACCTAAATATATAGTTATTGAGAATGTTAGAGGTCTGTTATCTTGTCCGTTTAAACATAGAAATCACGAACAAAGAGGAGCAAGATATCCGGATATTTCGGTTGACGTAGTCTCTCGTAAAGAAGATGAACTTAAAGGAGGGGCATTAAATTTTATTATCAGTAAGTTGAAACAACATGGTTATGCTTACTCTTTCAATTTATATAATTCTGCAAATTTTGGAACTCCTCAAATAAGAGAACGAGTGATAATTGTTTGTTCTAGAGATGGTAAAAAACCACCTTTTTTAGTACCGACTCATTCAGAGGATGGTAAATATGGATTACCAAAATGGAAAACTTTAAAATCTTGTATTCAGAATATTAATAAACATGACCATTTGAATTTTCCTGAAAAGAGATTGAAGTATTATAGGATGCTCAAACCGGGTCAAAATTGGCGATGTCTACCGGAAGATTTACAGAGGGAAGCAATGGGTAAATCTTATTATTCTGGAGGTGGAAAAACGGGTTTCTTCAGAAGATTGGCTTGGGATAAACCTTCTCCTACACTAGTAACACATCCAGCTATGCCTGCAACAGATTTAGCTCATCCCGAAGAAGATAGACCTTTATCAATCCAAGAATATAAAAGAATACAGGAATTTCCTGAAGATTGGAAACTTGCTGGTCCCTTGATTCAACAATACAAGCAGGTAGGAAATGCTGTTCCTGTTAGTTTAGGTTTGGCGGTAGGGAAATTAATTTTAGACTTGATTAATGGGAATGAAATAAAACAGTATGATGATTTTAAATATTCTCGTTACCAGAATACAAGTCATTTGGATTGGGAAAGACAGTTTTTGAGTCAACTGAAAAAATTTATTTATGTTGGAGTAGTCAATGAAGATTTTGCTAGTCAAATGGATGTAGCTGAATCGGTCATGGGTGAAGACCGTAATGTTCTGTAGAAGTTAGCAGTTGAGAATTGAACCTGTTTGGGTCGAAAAATCAGTCGTAATTGCTATTCACTTTCGTCAGCTAGCAGAGCGATAGTAATAGAAGAACTTCTTATGTTGTAACGAGAACTTTTCTCAAACTAAATGGTTATGATATTCAAGTATCAGAAGTTGAAAAGTATGAAACATAGATTCTTCTTGCTAGTGGTCAAATAAATGAAGTTGAATTAGCGGATTGGATTGAGGAAAAATCTGTACAAAAATGAAAAATGCTATTTGAAGATTATTAAGCATTCTTCGTCCATTTAGCCAAGACGTTTTCAAATGGTCTACTAAAATTACATCTACTGAGAAAATATTTTTTTTCATCTTTTGGAAATCCAGAGACTCCAAATATATATGCAATTTTTTGCCAGGGATCCATTGTAGGATAGTTCTCTTTATACTCTCTAAGCCAATCGAAAGCTAAGTTTTGCTTGGCTGAAAGAAGTATTTCTCTTCTAATAAATGGCTCACTAGATGTATAGGATGTAGCAAGTTTTGAAAAATGATTAATGTATTCGTTTTTGGTAAAAAGACTTAGAATAGAAAGCCGGAAATATTCGTTTCCTTTTACTTCATCGGAGTATAGTAAATTTAGCAATCTACTTCCAATTTCTATCCATCTTTCTTTATCTACAGATTGTACAGAAGCAAGGTAAGTACATATATTAGCAAAACATGGACTTAGATGAGCAATTTCTTCTAGTGAAACATTAATAGCACCGGGGTGTCCTATCTGTGTCAGTCTTCTATAAAACCACCTAAGACGAATATAATCTACTTCGGTTTGTTCCATATATTCTTTAATTATATTTGTAATTATTTCTTCGGATATAGTTGCCCAATCTTCATTAGAAATTTGATTATATGAAACTATTGCATAAGGATTACCTCCCGAATATTTCCTAATAATATTTAAAATTTGGTCTTCTTCAGAACTAATTGGTCTGTCTTCAACCATGGATAAGCATAAGCTTCCAAATTCTTGGGAATCATAAATATTAGTTTTATATTTTTGCAGTATTAACCTTTGCTGTTTATCAAGTGTTGATGCTACGGTAGCTAGTGCGTTTTTTGCAGCATTTCTTGAATTACAGAAAATTAAAATATCATCAGCAAAACGTATAAAGTCTATTCCCTTATCGGAAAGGCTATTATCAATAGGAATCATTGCACTTTCAGCTATCAGATGTATAGCATGAGGTCCTACTGGAACCCCACGAGACACGCCCGCAGTTGTTGATTCCAATAAACTAATTATCCATTTGATAGCTTGATTAGGAAACCTTGAAGCGATTAGTTGGTTTTCAATAACGTGATGGTAAATTTGATTATAGAAATCAGCTATATCACAATACAAAACATGACTATATTGTTGACTTTTTATATATGCAAAATCCCAAAAATCGTTCCATGATGTTTGATTTACATAAAGACCTAATTTATCAGGTTTAAATCTATAGCTGAATACCTTTTTACTTGATAATCGACGATTTTCTATATGTTGACCATATTGATAAATCAGAGCAGAAAGAATGATTGAATCTTGTGGATCTAACTGTGTCGCTTGACGGTAAGCTATTTCATCCTTTGGAACAATAAATCTACGACAAGAACCAGGAGGAAATGAGGATAAATCTTTATTCTCAACTTGTTTCACAAATTCATCAGCTATTTCATAAATAGCATCAATCTCCAAGATTTTTGGAAATAAATCTCCGTCAGAATGACTATGTAGAAAATTAATAGCCCAATGAATTGAATCGCCAGTCAAAGACATATAAGATTTTAGTCAAGTAAGCTTTATGTGAATTAGAAGCGCCTCTTTTTTATACCACATAAAATATAAAGTCTAATGATTTATAAAATTTTGTTTATTTGCCTTATGTAGGGTAATATCTAAAATTCCCCTAAATATGACCAGATTATTTAAGTTTCGCTAAACTACACTCACCTCACTCCTCCTACCCGAAACCCGCTTCTTCTCAAACCGTGACTTTATCAAATAATAAGCAGCAGGAACGAAATAAAGAGCAAGTAAAGTAGCTCCTACAACACCACCCGCGATCGCTACTGCTAAGGGTGGCCAAAATTCCCCTCCGGAGAGTAATAATGGTACAAAGCCGATTGCTGTAGTTAATGTTGTGGTGAGTACGTGACGGGTCGAGTTTAGTACTACTTTTTGAATAGCTTTGGGATTTCCTGTTTTTGCAATGGGATGATTGGAAATAGCGCTCAGAACCACGATTGAGTCGTTGACCGCTACCCCAATTAAACCGACTGAACCAATAATTGGGTTGAAACCGAAGGGATAACCAAATAACCAGATGGAAAATAAACCCAATCCAAATGACGCGATCGCGACTATTCCGATAACACCAGCGAATAGGAACGAACCGAGGGAAAGTACTAATGTGGCTATCATGAGAATAATTAAAATTCCCAGGGTGGAAACCAGACCTCCTACAGCATCGCTTCTTTGTTCTTCTTCTCCTCCAAATTCAAATTTATAACCGGGAGGTAGGGAAAAATTGCTTTGTTCTAATTGGGTTTGAAATTTACTTAAAATACCTGCTGGTAAAACTCCAGCATTCAGAAAAGCTTGAACTGTATTAACTCTTTGTCCGTTGTAGTGAGTAATTTGAGCAAGTTCTGGTTTTAGTTCAACTTTACCCAAGGAAGAAAGAGGAATATTAGGGAGGGGATTATTTCTATTTGTATTAACACTGGGAGAATTTGCGAGTAAATCTAAGGAAGAGATTTGTGATAAGTTTCCTCGTTCTTGATTTCCCAAACGAACTCTTACGGGTAATTCTTCGTTTCCTTCTAATATTGAACCACCAAGGGTACCTTCTAAGGAGTTATCTAATTGTTGAGCAATAGTTGTGCGATTTAATCCTGTGAGAAGTGCTTGTTCTTCGTCTACTTGAAATTCGATTTGTGGTTGAATTTCATCTAAACTTCCACGGGTATGGGTTACGTCTTTTATTTCTACTAATATTTGTCTAACTTGTTCTCCAAATGATTGTAATTTTTCGATATTAGAACCATAAATCCGCATTTCAACGGGAGCATCAAATGGAGGTCCCTGTTCTAATTGTCTGACAATAATTCTTGCGGTCGGAAAGTTTTTATCTAGTTGGGTTTGTAATTTTTTGGTTATTGAAGTTGATGTCAAAGAATTTAATTGTACTAATGCTTGAGCGTAATTATTTTGTTGTTCTCTTCCCCCGGTTAAGTTGTAGTAAAAGGAGGGAATACTTCTACCTAATAACCAATGAACGTTTGTTACTTCTGGATTTTTTATAATTTCTTGACGTATTTGTTTAATTAAATTTTGGGTTTTCGCGAGAGTTACCGAAGCGGGTAATTCCATCTGAATTTGCAATTGGTCTCTATCTGCTGCAGGAAAAAATTGCTGTCTGAGACTACCAGCTTGAATAAAACCCATTATTGGAATTAATAATGCTAGGAATATTGATAAAACGGGTTTTACAATTGTGAATTTTACGGTTCGTCGATACAACTTATTCAAAATCGGAATAAAAATACCTTTTTGCAGCCAGGATATATTTTGTTTTTTATCTCGTTTTTTATCTTTTTTCTCATCTTTATACCGATGGAATTTTGCACTGAAGGTAGGAATAATTGTTAATGAAATAAATAAAGAACAGCAGACAGCGAGGATAACCATAATCCCAATTGTCCCGACAAATTCCCCCGTACTTCCGGGTAATAATGCAATTGGTAAAAAAGCTAAAACAGTTGTTAAAGTCGAACCTAACAAGGGAATTAGTAAATTTTTGATACTGTGATTTATTGCTGCTAATGGTTTAAGTCCCTTTCGTAATTCATTTTGAACCTCATCTACCATCACGATTGCATTATCAATTAAAATTCCCAACGCTACAATCAATCCGGTAATTGACATTTGATGGAGGGGAATATTTAACACATTCATCCACCCAATCACCATAAATGTCGATAGAGGTAAAGCAGAACTAACGATTATTGCACTCTTTAAACCCATCATAATGACGGTTACACCGAAAACTAAACCTGCTCCTGACAACAGATTTAAAATTAAATTATTTAATCTTTCGGTAACATAACCACTTTGAGCAAAAATAATCGGTAAACCAATACTGCTAGGTAATTCTGATTTAAATTCAGCTATGGTTTTATCAGCAACTTCCGACCATAAATCAAGTCTTTTTCCCGACTGCACGTGAACCGCTATAGCAACACCAGGATGACCGTTTAATAAAGCAAGTTCGTTTGCTGGTTCCCTAATTCCCTTACGAATTGTAGCGATATTTTGTAAAGTCACAAATTGACCACTACTACCAAAATTAATCGGAATTTGTCTGATTCTGGCTAAAGTATCAAGTTCTCCTGCAATTTGTATCAATAAATTATTATCTTTATCCCGCAATTGTCCTGCAGAAATTTTAGAATCACTTAAAGAAATTTGTTGCGATAAATCCCTTGCAGTTAAGTTATAACTAGCCAAAGCTTGAGGATTAATTTCGACTATAATTTCCTCATTAGGGTCACCAAAAATTTCGACTTCCTCCGTCCCCGCAATAGCTTCTAAACGCTCTTTAAAAACCTCTGCTTGTCTTCTTAAAATACTATAATTTGGTTTATCATCCTGCTCCCAAGTTAAACCAGCAATCAAAGCATAAGCCTTTACTTTGACTTCTTCTAATTCTGGCTCAATAATATTTTCTGGTAATTCAACTTGTACCTCATCTAATTTATTTCTAACCCGCGTCCAAACCGAATCTACTTGTTCTTTGGTGACAGTATCTTGTAATTCAATTGTAATAATAGAACTACCAGCACGGGAAGTTGATTCAAAATTATCAATTTCTTCAATTTCTGGAAGTTTATCTTCGATTTTTTCCGTAACTAAAGCTTCTACCCTTGCTGCATCAGCACCAGGAAAAAAAGTAGTAATTACAGCACTACGAGAAACTAATTCCGGGTCTTCTAATCTTGGTAAAGTGAAAAAAGAAGAAATGCCCCAAACTGCAATTAAAATAATGGTGAGAATTAGTAAACGGGTATTACGGTAAAATATGGTAAACATTTTAGAATTTAGAATTTAGAATTTATAATTTAGTTTTATGGTTATCAATATGCCGATTCAGACCGTTTAGATATAGTGGAAAGATAAGCAAAGGTAGAAAAAGAAGTAGCTCAACTCAAATGTCAATTAGGAGAAGGTTTTTGATTGAATTTGTAATTGATTATTTATATCTGATGATTTTTTCTGATTACTTTCTAGAAAATAACTGATTGTACAGAAAAATCTCTAATCAATATTAGGATTTACGCAAAGGCAACGCAATTCCGTCCGAGACCGTTTGCGTAGCATGTCCGATAGGACAAACGATAGAGCTTATGCTTCCCTACACTACGTGACCGTCGCAATGACAAATCTTCGTTGCGTAAGTCCTGAATATATGTAATTATTTTTTGCATTTTGATATTCACTTTACTTATATATATTTGCTTTACTTTTAGTCATTTTCATTTTTCATTTATTAGTTTTATCTAATTTACTGTTATTAATATCGCTACTAATAATAGTTTCTAAATCTCTTACTCTTTGCTCTATTTCCTGAACATCATTAGACGATGCAATTACTTTTTGATTTCCACTACGCCAAATTGAAATTGTAGTGGTACAAACTCCTAAAATTACAAATAATGGCAAAATAATACCGCTTCTAGATATTGAAACTAAAGGAATACAAATAGCCATCATTCCTGTTGCAAAAGTCCAGATTATAGCTATTACTCCTACTTTGACACCATAATTTTCAGTAGTATTTTTATCTTTCATTTTCTTGTCTCATAGTCTTGTCTCAAGAATACTGAAAATTTTATTTACTAGAAATATTTTTACTGATCCCTACTATAATTTAGAGACTCTACATTATGATTTTTATGAATTGTATCCGTATCTAAATTACCGTTACTGGCAATAGTTTCTAAATTTCTTATTCTTTGCTCTATTTGCTGATAATTATCAAATGGTAAAGCTACTTTTTGATTGTCACTATGCCAAATTAAAATTGTAGTTAGACTAGTCCCTGAAATTAAAACTAGTAGTAATATAAGACCACTTGTAGACATAGCAACATGACTAATTAAAATAGCCATCATTCCTGTAGAACAGCCCCAGATAATAGCAGTTGCATTAACTTTAATGTCATTTTTTTTAGTGATTTTATTCATGTTTTACCTCATTATTGGCTTTCAAATTAAATTATCTACAGATACTTTTTAAGTTTTTTTAGACTCTAAATAATCAGTTACTACAAAAGATATCTAAATTCATTAACTAATTATTTATAGAATTAAAATCTTTACTAACTAATTGACCCGGAACTAATCTTTGAGTACCTTCAGTAACTATTGCATCCCCCGCTTTAATTGTCCCTCTAACTAAAACCCTTTTCCCATTAGTTTCTAATACCTCTACTAATCTCCGCTCTACTTGATAAGAATTAGGATTATCTTTATTCTCAACAACCCCATAACAAGACCATAAACCGCGATCGCCTTTTACTAATGCTGTAATAGGTAACCAATAACCCTCTATTGGGACATTTTGAGTAATTTTGAAACGAGCAATTTCTCTCGGAGAAACTCTAGCGCTAGATGGAAACTGTAAAATAACTGTCCGAGTCCGAGTCGCTACATCAACTTCCGGTAAGATTGACTTTACTCTAGCTGAATAAGTTTTTCCCCCAATGTCTAATTCTTTTTGACTACCAGATACCAACTTCCTAGCAACATCAATCGGAACCCCAATTTTCACTTCCGGTCTAATATCTTCAACTAAACGTATTATCGATGTACCAGCATTAACTACCGTCCCCTCATCAACAGAACGCTGTCCAACAGTCCCACTAAAAGGAGCTTTCAGAGTGCTTTTAGCAATAGTTATATCTAAATTGTTAATTTCAGCCGATAATTGCTCAACAACTGCTTGTTGTCCTGCTTTTTGTTCGTAACGAGTCCCGTTTTGCAATTCCTCCAGACTGCTCCGAGCATTATTCAAACGCTCCGCTAAAGCTTGGGAATTAAAAGCAACTTCATCAAACTGTTCCTTGGAAATCGCTCCCTCTTTGTAAAGAAATTTTCGGCGATCGCGTTTAATCCGTTCTAATTTTAATTGTTTTTCTAAATCTCTAACATTGGCTCTTGCTGCCGAAATCTGTTCCCTTCTCGCACCATTCTTCAGCTCCACCAGTCTAGCTTCCGCTTGCGCTTTCTGAGCAACTAAAGACCGACGTTGTGCTTCTAAATTAGCTGTATCTAATTTCGCTAATACCGTCCCCTTACTAACCCTATCCCCCTCATCCACCAAAATCTCTACCAACTTTCCACCACCTTCAAAACCAACTTCGCTAGTACGGTTCGCTACTACTTCCCCCGTATAGTTTTGCGCTGTTTGATAGTTTGTCGCTAATTGAATTTTGGTCGTCTTAACTGGAAGTGGTCTTGCTTTCGTTTGTGCTTGAACTGAAGAATTATTATCAAGTTCAAACTTCCCATTAAATTTACCAATTCCCACACCAGCAACTAAGATAAGCAAACCAGCTAATACTATCTGCCACCTTTTTAGTACAAATGATTGCTTCTGTTCTAAAATTTCCGGAATTGACTGCTGATTCATGGCTTCATCCCAGAGAAATACAGTGATTACAATATACAATTTGTATTTACACAACAAATTGTGTATATCGATGATGTTATACTCAACTTGTTTAGTATGTCAAGCTGTCCTTGATAACTGTTAACTGTTAATTAAAAATGTCACTAGCGCACACAATTTTGGCAACACTAGGTTCAGAATCCTATAGTGGTTATGATTTATGGAAAAAATTTTCCCAGACTAGTAAATATTACTGGCAAGCAAGCCAACAACAGATATATCGAGAACTAAGTAAACTAGAAAAAGAAGGCGCGATCGCATCAGTTTTGATACCTCAAGAAGGTCGTCCTAACAAAAAGCTGTATCGAGTTACCGAAAAAGGGATAGAAAAACTCAAAACCTGGTTATTAGAACCAGCAGAACCAATGACAATTCGTGAAGAGTTGTTAGTCAAAGTCCTTGCTGCTAAATTAATTCCCAAATCAGTAATTTTGCAAGAAATTCAACGACATCATCAAATTCACTTGCAACAGTTGTCAGTTTATAAAGAAATAGAACAGCAAAAATTTTCCGAAACTTCTCAATTGTCTTACGAAGATAAATGTCTTTATGTCACCCTACGTTGCGGTATTCGTTACGAAACTTATCGGATTGAGTGGTGTGAAGAAGCGATCGCTTTATTGAGTGAAGAAAATCATGAATGAAACAATCAATCTGACTAATTTTCATAATCATTTTTGGCTGATGTTTGCTGCGTCCAAGCATTTGACTCAGAAGTGCTTATGGTAACAGTGTTTATGGTTTCTATTTCTGTACCAGTAGGAATTCGGAAAGTAACTGAACGCGCTAGTTCTTTTTCTTGATATTTGACTGTCAATAGTCCAGTATAAATATCTGTTCCTTCTGGCAAAATTAAAGTATCAATTCCTGTAACCGTGCAACTGCTTGATTGACAGCCATCGGGTTGAAAAGCCACTCCAGTTACCTGATGGTCTTTCCAGTCATAATTATTTAGATTGACAAATGATAAAGGAACAGGAACTAAACTTACAGCACCATTAAATAGTCCCGAAACTAACCTATCTTTTCTCTTTATTGTATGTAGGATTTGGAAAGTATTGTCTTGTTTTTCAATCCGAATCCATTCGTCATCTTTACCAGAACCATCGAGTTTTATTTTCATAAGTTGAGGTGCTTCTTTTAGACAGTGAGAATTTTGGGGGAATCTGGTACAGAGGGTTTCTCGATTAATTTTTAATGTTGTTTGTTTTAGTTCTACTGAAGAATAATCATAATCACGACAGCGAGAATTAAGAGGAAATTTTTGACATAAATTATCCAGATTTACTTCTTCGGTAGCAACTTGAGCGACTGCAATTTCATTTACCAAAAAAGTCATAGCTACAGCTAATGTAACTTTAGTAATAGTTTTCCCCATAGTCTTCATTGTTAACAAAAGTAATTTCTACATCTCAAACAGTACCTCTATAAATTTTGTTTTTCAATTTCGTTGAGTCATGAAAAAAAGTGACTCTGGTCATTTTTCCAAAACACAGATCTGTTTTAATATATTGTTAATTTTTATAGTTCAAACGCACTGATGTACATCAATCCAGTTGTTAATTTATTACCCTCGATCACCTGGAAATTGCGTTATTTAGAATGGCTGTCTCTTACAGTTCATATGGTAATGCGAATAACCAGTGGCAGTAATAATTTGCCGTTGAGCTTTGCTTTTTGGGGAATTTTTCTAGTTTTAAGCTGGATCTTACCCCTACATCGGCTTCTGATACTAAGACAAATCTACGTTTTATTAGCAATACTCTTAATTGTCTGCGCCAATTTTGCAGGTGTCAGTTTAGATTTGTTAATGTATATTTACATTGCCAAAAGCTTTTTTTTAATTGGTGGTAAAAAGACTTTTTGGACTGCGACAATCGCAGGAATCGCTTGGGTTGTCAGTGAATGTGTCTCTGAAATTCAAGAATTACAAGAATTAAATCAACCTATAGATTTTAAACCGCCTTTTGGTTTTGGCGTCTATGATTTGAGCAATATTGCCATTTTTTCTTTAGGAATTTATATTGCAGTCTGCGCTTTTGTAATTTTATTTAGCTCCGCAATTTTAGCCGAATATAAAAGTCGTAAAAGAGCAGAAGCTTTAGCCGAACAAATAGAAATTTTAGCAGCAGATTTAGAACGTATTCGTATTGCTCGTGATATTCACGATTCTTTAGGACATACTCTGACTAATTTAGATATTCAATTAGAAGTAGCTCAAAAATTACGTTCGCGTGATTTAGATAAAGTTTTTCTGGCTTTAGATACTGCCAAAATTCTTTCTAGTCAATGTATCGAAGATGTCAGCCATGCTGTTAAAAATATGAGACATTCTCAATTTAATCTTAATAATGCTTTAACCAATCTCATGGAGCAAATGAGAAGCAATCAAAGATTAAAAATTCAATGGTACATAAGCTTACCTGACTTATCTATTACTTCGAGTCACCAAATTTATTGTGTCGTAAAAGAAGGATTAATTAATATCCAAAAACACGCTCGTGCTTCTTCAGTTTACTTTACAGGAAAATTCACTGCTAAAGAAATTATTTTACAATTAGAAGATGATGGTATCGGTTTCGATTCAGATGGGTCAAATTATGGCTCTGGTTTGCACGGAATGAAAGAACGAGTGCAAAGTTTAGGTGGTAAATTAAATATTAAAAGCTCCCCAAATGGAGGAACGCAAATTTTAGCTATAATACCCCAATGATTAGTTTACTACTCGTAGATGACCAAAGTATTTTTCGCGATGGCTTAGCTAGCTTATTATCTACAGAAGAGGATTTAGAAATTATCGGACAAGCAAGCAACGGTTTAGATGCTATTAGCTTAACCAAACAATTGCAGCCAGATGTGATTTTAATGGACGTGCGAATGCCAATTTGCGACGGTGTAGCAGCTACAAAGGAAATTCATCAACGCTATCCCTGGATGCGAATACTAGTTTTGACCACCTTTGATGACGATGAGTACGTCTGGAAATCCCTAGAAGCAGGAGCAATGGGTTATATCCTCAAACGCAAACCCTCCGAACAAATAGCAACCGCAATCCGTGCAGCTTACCAAGGATATTCTCAACTAAGTCCGGCGATCGCACCTAAAATATTTGCCAATCTTAAACCAACCGATTCAGTTTCAACCCAAAACTTCAAACAACTCAGCGAACGAGAACTAGAAGTTTTAAAACTAATAGGACAAGGAAAAAACAATCAAGAAATTGCCCAAACCTTGCATCTGACCATTGGTACAGTGAAAAACTACATTACTCAAATATTGAGCAAATTATCTTTAAGAGATAGAGTTGTTGCTGCTTTGCTAGCACAGAAATATTTACTTGTTTGAGAATAAATTTAAATCCAGCTTATATAAATTGCTAAGTACTTCATTTCTACACAGAAGTTTATTTATTTCTATTATTGATTGTAGACCTGCTTCGTCTTTACGAAATTTATCTGGCGCAACTTCATATAGGGTTGGTATAAAATCGCATCATTAAAAAGTAAGACATTAAGCCAAAATATCTAACTTTAACTATATTAAAAAATCACTTCACTCTCAATAAAAAAAGCTGCCTCCAAAAAGGAAGCAGCCAGTATCGAAAATAGGGGTAAATTAATATTTCAAAAACTAACTCAGAAACTAATTCAAAAATTAATTCCAAGATTAACTCAGAAATTAATAGTCGAAGTCTCCACCCATACCAGCACCTGCACCAGCAGCAGCTTCTTTAGGTTCGGGCTTGTCAACAACGATACACTCAGTAGTTAATACCATTCCAGCGATGGAAGCAGCATTCTGTAGTGCAGAACGAGTTACCTTCGCAGGGTCAACAATACCAGCGCTGAACATGTCGATGAATTCACCACTTGCTGCGTTGTAACCAACGTTCAATTCTTTCTCTTTAACGCGCTCAGAAATTACAGCACCGTTTTGTCCTGCATTCTCAGCAATACGCATTAAAGGAGCAGGTAAAGCACGAGCTACGATTTGAGCACCGATTAATTCTTCACCTGTAAGATTACTGTTAGCCCATTCTTCTAAGGAAGGAGCTAGGTGAGCTAGGGTTGTACCACCACCAGGTACGATACCTTCCTCAACCGCAGCTTTGGTTGCGTTGATAGCGTCTTCTAGACGTAACTTCTTGTCTTTCATTTCGGTTTCGGTAGCTGCACCAACTTTAACTACAGCAACTCCACCAGAAAGCTTCGCTAGACGCTCTTGTAATTTCTCTTTGTCGTAGGAAGACTCAGTTTCTTCCATCTGACGACGGATTTGTTCGCAACGTGCTTGAACGTCCTTCTCAAAACCTTCAGCAACGATGGTTGTATTATCCTTTGTGATGGTGATGCGGCGAGCTTTACCAAGCATTTCAACCTTGGCAGCATCCAGCTTCAAACCAGCATCTTCAGTAATTACCTGACCACCGGTCAATACAGCAATATCTTCTAACATTGCTTTACGTCTGTCACCGAAACCAGGAGCTTTGATTGCTGCTACGTTAAGTACACCACGTAAACGGTTAACCACTAAGGTTGCTAAAGCTTCTTTCTCAATATCTTCAGCAATGATTACCAATGGCTTACCCGCACGAGCAACCTGCTCTAGAATAGGTACCAAATCCTGTACCAAAGCAATTTTCTTGTCAGTTAACAGAATTTGAGGCTCATCAAAAACTGTTTCCATACGCTCTGCGTCGGTTGCGAAGTAAGGAGAAATATAACCCTTATCAAAACGCATACCTTCAGTAATTTCCAATTCGGTAAACATGGACTTTCCTTCTTCCAAGGAAATAACGCCCTCTTTACCTACTTTATCCATCGCCTGAGAAATCATATCACCGACTTCTTCGTCGTTACCAGCTGAGATGGCACCAACTTGAGCGATCGCTTTGGAATCTTCAACAGAACGTGACTGCTCTTTAATTTTCTCTACTAAAAAGCCAGCCGCTTTGTCAATACCGCGCTTGAGTAAAATTGCATTAGCACCTGCTGCAACGTTACGCAAACCTTCTTTAACCATTGCGTGAGCCAAAACCGTTGCGGTGGTAGTACCATCACCAGCAGCGTCATTGGTTTTAGAAGCAGCCTGACGAATCAAAGATACGCCGGTGTTCTCAACATGATCTTCTAATTCAATTTCTTTAGCAATGGTCACACCATCATTAACAATCTGAGGTGCGCCAAATTTTTTCTCTAGTACTACGTTACGACCCTTGGGACCAAGAGTAACAGCTACTGCCTCTGCCAAAATATCCATGCCTTTCTCCAAAGCACGGCGGGCATTTTCGTTATAAATGATGCGCTTTGCCATAGTAGTCAAATATTAGGAATTAAAGCTATGTTGGTAGTTGGAAACTGCTTTTCGTGTTGCTAGCTAGGTAACTTCACTTTAGTTAACTATTTTTAGTTTTAGTTAACGATTGCTAAGATATCTTTCTCTGAGAGCAATACATATTCATCTGTACCCAACTTAATGTCAGTTCCAGCGTACTTGGAGTAAAGAACTTTGTCTCCTACCTTTACATCCATTGCTTGACGGGCACCGTCATCCTTGATTTTGCCTTCACCAATGGAAACTACTTCCCCTACCTGGGGCTTTTCCTTGGCGGTGTCAGGTAAATATAGACCACCTGCGGTCTTTTCCTCGGAGGCGTTCACTTTCACGAATACGCGATCGCCTAATGGTTTTACTGTAGAAACGCTTAAAGATACTGCTGCCATACTTTTTTCTCCAGAGTTAGCACTCTCAACTCTTGAGTGCTAATTTATCGAAATAAAGTGTTTGATGGCAACAATGATATTTGTACGGGTTTCCGAACTTTAATCGTTTTCTCTGAAAATTAATTAAGAGGTTTGCTAAAAAATATTTATAATTTTAAGTATAAATACTTAATTATTATTAATATTCTGATTTTCTTTGCTTAGATAATGAATAGTTTTACAAGTCAAATATTTGCAAAGTTGAAAAATTGTTATAGAACTGTAATCAGGTAAGTACGTAAAAAAGTAGTAGAAAAGTGATTAACTCTGTGAAGTAAAATATCGAAAATAGATAAGTGCAAAAATAATAAAGTCCTTAAAAAATGTGTAGAAACATTAGGACTTGAAAAAAAACTAGGTTGTATTTTTATCTATGCTAAGCAAGCAATTTATCGATACTACTTTCACAAAAAGAGTGGAAACTCTTATCAATGCTTGAGAAAAAGAATTCAAGTATTAAAACTGTACTTAACTATAAAGAACACTATAACCAGTACATTTATGACAAAGATTCACTGCTTGCAAGTTTACGATTAGACAACGATAATAGTGGTCATCAGTAAATTAAATTTAGATACCGGTGACTGAGGGGAAAAACCCCTACTCTATCCCAATAGAGTTTGTTGTCGCTAAGTCGCTCTACCAAAGAAGAAAGTGCGTGTCATCCAATAATAGTAAATTGGTAATAAAGTAGTAGAAGAATACGCTTTTAACCAATCTGTTAGCAAAATTTAATCATAATGTCTATAAGCAACTTATGGAAGCTTAACATTATGAGGATATGGAAAGCTGTAGAAGTAAAAAAGTGGAATAGATATTTGTTTTGGAGTATCTTCAGTAAATAAATACTTAAAGAACCATTCAAGATTATTATTTATTCAGTGTTTTTTATTCTGCAACTTTCAAAGCGATATATAATAGCGCATTATAAATACTACTGCTCTACGTATCCTTACCAAAACCGTGCCACTGATTTACAAACGCCTTAAAAGTGATGCCCATTTTTAAGATTTGAAGTAAGTAAGGGCGAGTTAAGTGGGAAGCAAACAACCACATCTCAATCATCCACCATAGAAGAGAACTATTCAAGACCTTGATGGACCGAAGCGCAACAAGTGCCACTGCTATGAAAGAACCCAGCATGAAAGATCACAAAAGACTTCTACTTATTGATGATGACCCCAACCTCATCTTGCTGGTGAAGGATTACTTGGAATTCCGAGGTTACGAAGTCGTAACTGCTGAAAATGGTCGAGAGGCACTCGAAATACTAGACCAGGATATTCCAGACATGATCATCTGTGACGTGATGATGCCCGAAATGGACGGTTACACTTTTGTGGAACAAGTTCGACAAAATGAGCGTACCAGCTGGATTCCCGTTCTCTTCCTCTCAGCTAAAGGACAAAGTGCAGACCGAGTTAAAGGTCTTAATAAGGGTGCGGATGTCTACATGGTTAAGCCTTTTGAACCAGAAGAACTTGTAGCCCAGGTAGAATCTTCCTTAAAGCAGACCATCCGTTGGAAAGAACACCAAGCCAAAGGAGGAGATAACGGTTCACGTATTCAGGTTCCCTTTGACGTACAGTTAACCCCAACAGAACTAAAAGTTGTACAGTTCGTAGCTCGCGGGTTAGCTAACCGGGAAATCGCTGAAGAATTAAACGTCTCTCAACGTACTGTTGAAAGCCACGTTTCCAATATGTTAGGCAAAACTAACCTACATAACCGCACTGAATTAGCTCGTTGGGCAATCGAAAATCAAATGGCGTAAAGCATTTGATTTTTAGATGCGATTAGTCAATTGTGTACTAAGATTTTTTCATGTAAGTGAGAAACATCTTACAATTGCCTAGGTCTGATAATTGCTTAGGCAAGTACTAAGCAAGTCATCTATTGCCTCTCTTCTCCGTTCAGAGATGCTACAGATTTACGTAGTATAACTTTAGCTGAGGAGAGAATGCCTCGATGTCGATCCCCTTGGGTTTTTACTCAAGGCAAACACTGCTCCCAAAAGCGGTAAGCGCAGCCATATCTTAGGCTTTACGTGTCATCACTAAGAAAATTGTTAACAGCAATTATTTGTAGATGACACGATTTTGCTTAAAATCGTTATCTATTCCTTTAAAGTTCTGTCATCTGAACTCTCACCCATCTTCTATTTTCTTCGAGTAGATGGGTGCTTGCTCCTCTTTCATAACTGGAAGTTCTGGTGGATAGTATTCTCACGGATACGATGCTCCCGTTTATATTTCTACACATTTTGAATTTACATGCATATAGCGCTAGGCTATTGGGTTAAGAAATTTTTCCACAATAAAAAATACTTGGGTTAGACTACCCCAAACCTCCTGCAAATAAGAAATATAAGAATTTCCTAGAATATCCGATTAGTACTCTATTTTGAATATATCAAAATAAATCAGTAATATATTTCATACAATAAAATAATCTTATGTTAATTATTCTTGCAAAATTAGATTTTTAGAATATCAGAATATCATTTGGAGATTAATTTCTGTAGATTTGCTCATTTTGAAGCTATGAAAGGAATTAAGCCTTATACAAAGCATGAAAAATTTAATTTATTTTCTTATTTCAAAATAAGTGAACTAACAGTAATTTTATTATATTAAAATTTACGAATTGACAAAAAATATTGAATCTATAAATTAAAAAAACTATGTATCTTCTAGGGAGAAGAGAGTATTAGATCCTTACACAAAAACATTAAAATAATCATTAATAACTCATGAGATGACACATATTCGTAAATGCATAGCATGATTAATTTATATAGTATGTAAGTTCTGAGTAAATTAGTCTTGAAATTAATCTTGAAATTAACTCTTAAGTTCTTTGAGTACTATGTTCTACAACTTCTTTGATAAGCAAAGTCACAAAACCTAAGCAAGCAAGTAAAACAGCTGCTGCAAAGGCTGCTTGAGGTTCATACTGCTTGTAACTTGCTTCTACAAATAAAGATAAAGTTTGGGTTTTACGGATAATATTTCCAGAAACAACAGATACAGCGCCAAATTCCCCCATAGCTCTAGCATTAGTCAAAATAACTCCGTAAAGCAAACCCCAGCGAATATTGGGTAAAGTCACTCGTAAAAAAGTTTCCCATTCGTTAGCACCCAAAGTTTTTGCTGCTTCTTCTTGGTCGGAACCAACTTCTTCCAAAACCGGAATAACTTCACGAGCAACAAAAGGCATGGTTACAAATGCAGTTACTAAAATCATTCCAGGGAGGGCAAAAATAACTTTAAAATTTATAGCTTCCAGGACTCCACCAAGCCATCCATGACGACCGTAAAGTAAAACCATCATCAAACCAGCCACAACTGGAGACACAGAAAAAGGAAGATCCAAAATGCTAACTAGCATGGTGCGACCGGGAAATTTATGACGAGCAATAACCCATGCTGCACAAAGTCCAAAAATTGTATTGATGGGGACTACAATCAAAGCTATCAATACAGTTAGTTGGACAGCAAGAAGACATTCTTCTGTTAATAAATAATTAAAAAAGTTACCTAAACCTCCTTTAAAAGCTTGGTAAAAAACGTTAACTGCTGGGATAAAAATTACTAGCGCAACATAAGTAATCCCACAAGTAATTAAAGTTAATTTCACCCAGTTTGAATTTTTGTTGTTCATTTGGTAATTGATAATTGGTAATTAGTGATGAGTTGTTAAATTACTGATATCTTCTTCCCCAAGCTTGCAATAAATTAATCGTTAATAAAATTGATAGGGAAATTAATAATAAGACTGTACCGATGACGGTTGCACCGGCATAGTCATATTGTTCTAATTTTTGAAAAATTAATACTGATGCTATTAAATCCTTAAAAGGAATATTAGATGAGACAATAGCAATTGAGCCATATTCACCAACAGAACGGGAAAAACCAAGGGTGATTCCTGTAAGTAAGGCTGGAAATAAAGGTGGTAAGATAACTCGCCAAAATGTTTGAAATTTGGATGCTCCCAAACTCCAAGCTGCTTCTTCTATATCACTTTCCATTTCTTGTAATACTGGTTGTAATGCTCTAACTACAAATGGTAAAGAAATAAACAGCATGGCAATCACCACACCTAGACGAGAGAATGCAATTTTAATACCACTGGGTGCAAGCAAAGAACCAATCCAACCATTTTCGCTATAGACATTAGCTAGGGTCAAACCTGCAACTGCTGTAGGTAAAGCAAATGGTAAATCGATTATGGAGTCTATTAATCGCTTGAAAGGAAAGTCATATCTGACAAGTATCCAAGCTACTAAGGTTCCAAATACTCCATTTATTAAAGCCGTGAATAATGCAGTGACGAAAGTAACATCGTATGCTGAAAGAGCTATTGGACTAGTTGCTATTTCCCAAAATTCTGATGCTCCGACTAAACTGACTCTTAGTAAAAGAGCTGATATTGGAAGCAGCAACATAATTGTCAGATATCCAATAGTGATTCCCCAAGGTAAAGAGATTTTGGGAAAAAATGATTTTGTATTGGATTGGGTATGAGATTTTCTATTGAAGATTTGCGATCGCATTATTTTAGTTAGTTACTAATTAGTAAAAATGGTGTCAATCAATCAAAATTAACCATCACCTAATATTTGCCTGAATTTGGTCAAAAGCAGCACCGTTTGCAAAAAACTGTTTTTGCATTTTGTCCCACCCTCCCAGGTCTTTGACAGTAAATAAGTTTTTTACTGGAGGATATTTTGTAGCGAATTCTTTTTTGATGCTCGATTCTACGGGACGAAATCCGATTTGGGCGAATTCTCTTTGGGCTGTGGGTGTAAATAAATACTTGATGAATGCTTCTGCGACTTCCTTATTACCGTGTTTTTTGACGTTTTTGTCTACCAGTGCAATAGGATTATCTATGGAAATATTTACTGGGGGTACTATGTAGGGACGTTTTTTATCTCTCAATCCTGCCAGGATAATTTCATTTTCATAATTGACTAATACGTCACCTTGACCCTGATTTAAAAATATATCGCTAGCTTCACGAGCATCCCTGGGTAAGATGGGTACATTTTTATAAACTTTGGTCGTAAAATTTAAAGCTTCAGTATCCGTTTCACCATTATATTTTTGGGAACCCCATAAAGCTAAAAAATTCCAACGAGCAACACCTGATGTTTTTGGATTTGGGGTGATAATGCTGACATCTGTTTTAGTTAAATCTTCCCAATTTTTAATTTGTTTGGGATTATCTTTCCGAGTCACTAAAACGGCTACAGATTGAGTCACAATACTATCGTTTGGGGCTTCTTTTTCCCATCCTGGTTCAATCAAACCAGCTTGTTCAATTTTTTTCATATCCAGTGCTAAAGCCAAACCTACCACGTCTGCATCCAAACCATCGATTACAGCACGGGTTTGTGCTCCTGAAGCAGAGTAACTTTCATTGAAGCGGACTGTTTGGTTATGTTGCTGTTTCCACTGTTTGACAAATTGAGGAATAATTTTTTTATACGCGGGTCTGGTGACGATGAAGGAAACAAAAGTTAATTCTACTGTTGAGTTTTGTGAATTTTGAGCATCGGACATTCTACAGGAAGTGACTGTAAAACTGATTATTAACCCTACTAGAGATAGACATATAAACCTGAAAAATCCTTGTTTATTAGTGACATATATCACAACACCCCATAACCCCATAGATGCTTCTCCTCTTAATCCCCGGTTTATCGGTCGGGATACCGGGTTTAGTAGTATTAATTTTATAACTCAAAGTGACAAGGAGACAAGAAAGAAGTAGAGAATAATTTTGGCACAGTATGAAATGCGTAAATCTAGGTTTTATAGAATTTTGAGAGATTTTGTGAGAAATCTGGATTTATGGTGCAAGATATGAAACAAGCAATTATCTAAGTGCATTTTTTGAAAGCTGGGGGAGAAATTAAACCTACCGATAAATCCGGAGAAAAATATAGTTATAGTGTGATTTTATTTGAGAAATTACTAACTAACTGAATGCAAATATTTCATTATAAATTGGGATATTAAACCGCGACAGCGTAAAGTAATAGTTATTATCTGTGGTGAATTATTAAATAACTAGTGTACTGACAAATTTTACTGTAAATGTAGTCAAATTATAGTTAATGAAATTTATTCACTTATTACCCAGTACCCGCTACTCATTACCAAATTTTGTTCTACAGAATTCTTCCTGAAAATGAATCTTGAATCTTTATTGAAATTCAATCGCACTATCCGAGTTATTGGTTTCGATGATGCACCATTTATTCGTGGTGCTGGTGGAAATGTTAATATTGCTGGAATAGTTTGCGCTGGGACTCGTTTTGAGGGGATGTTGTGGGGACAGGTAGAACAAGATGGTTTGGATGCGACACAAAGTATTTGTAAACTACTTTTGGGTAGTAAGTTTTTACCGCAATTGCATATTATTTTGATTGACGGTCTTGGGTTTGGTGGATTTAATTTAGTGGATTTGCCAGAATTGAGAAATATAATTCAACTTCCTTGTGTAGCGGTAATGCGTCGTCCTCCAGATTTAGATGCTGTTAAAAATGCGATGTCTAGATTACCGAACTTGGAATATCGTCAGAAATTATTAAAACTTGCAGGTAAAATATATGAATATCCACCCTTTGTATTTCAGGTTTGTGGTGAAGAACCTGAAATAATTGCCAAAGTGTTAGAGAAACTGACGGATTGTGGAAAAGTACCGGAAGCTTTACGTCTTGCTCATTTAATTTCTGCTGCTGTGATTAAGGGAGAAAGCAGTAGTTCTGCATAATTTTGAATTATTGTGAATTATTTTGAATTATTTTGAATTATCTTAAACAATTTTAATTTTCTGCTGCTGACTTTTCTTTACTTTGACGATTTATCCAGATACCACGCATGTTAGCGGATTTTGCTCCCTGGTAATCATGTTTGATGCTATCACCTACATGCCATGCTGAAGATGGAGAACAGTTGTGCTTTTCTAAAGCGATCGCAAAAATTTTGGGATCAGGTTTTGCAGCTCGTGCTTCTGTGGAAATGGTGATGGAACCGAAAAACTCTCTGAGGTCTAATGCTTGTAATACCGAATAAATACGGGAGTCAAAGTTAGATATAATTCCTAATTCTATTCCCATACGTCGCCAGTTTATCAGTGCCTGAATCACATCGGAGTAGACAAACCAAGGTTCTGCTGTACCAAAGTGTATGTAAAGTTCGCTAAAAAAGGCAGAGAAGTCTTTAAATTCATTAATTACTCCTGCTTCTCTAAAGGTATTGATGGCAATTTTTTTCCACCACTCAAATTCATGCTCAGGAATATCCTGTTCTTCTATATCTGAGAATACTAGTGGTGGTGAAGATTTGAAACTATTTAAGAAATTCTGGTCGAGAGTATTTGCTGAAACTTCTACATTGAATTCCTTTGCAATTTGAGAATAAACTGCTCCTACACTACCCTTAACCCCAAATAGAGTACCGACAGCATCTAAAAAAATTACTTTTGGTTGTTCCATCTTATGTCTCATCCCCAGAAGAGAAAACCTGTTAGGGTATCCCTTGAAATAATCGCGTTATAAATCATCTTATAAATTATCTTGTAAATTATCTTGTAAATTGTGCTATAGACATCTATGTCCACTTTAAGAAAAGCAGAGTTATGGTTATTAACAGGTTATTAAATATTTGGAGTAAGAATATTGTAAAGCAATAGCTAGAATTTATATTACTGATTATTGATTATTTTTATAACTGGGTTTATGTATGTTTGCGAACATATAAATTTGTCTTGTGAAATTGAATAAATTAAGATGGAATGAGATTAATTACTTAAGTTTTGAATACTGATTCGAGAATAAAATATTACAATCCGGATATTACCATCTGAAAAATTAAAATTCTTTACAAAACTCTATTTCAGATAGTCTTGTCCTGATTTATTTGGAAAGACATTCTGTAAAGTATAAATTTAATTTAATTTAACCTGAGTTCGGGATAAGCTAAAATCCCCTTTAAATCATTCCTTGATTTAGGGATATGTCAACGTGTTTGTGTCGTTTCAGTCATTCAAAGTTAAATAAACCTTCTGAAACCGAACTGACGTTAATTTAATGTAATTTAATTCAATGTTTGTTTTCTTTTACTTTGATTTTTGCGGATATTTCATCGTAAAAGTATCTGTAAATAATTGCGATCGCACTAGAGGGGTATAGGAGAGATTTTTGAGAGGTAATGAGTAATTAGTAAGGAATAATCAGTACACAAAGATAGTTAACTTTGAACTAATCACTTACCACTAACTACTAACTACTCACCATTAACTACTAACTACTTAAAATCAAAAAACGAAGAATCAAATAGCACGAGAAAACTGCTGCTCTTTCTTTCTTATATAACTGTCAAAGATAACAGCAATATTCCTTACTAATAATCTACCAACATCTGTAACGCTGATATAATTTGGAGAAATTTTAATTAATCCATCCGCTTCTAGAGGTGGTAAAGATGCTAACTCAGAAGCAAAATATTCGTTGAAATTAATGTTGTACTTGGCTTCAATATCTGGCTTATATAATTGAAAATTAGACATAATGCACATGATGACATCTCGTCTGATAACATCATCTTGATTTAAACTAAAGCCTCTACTAACTGGTATTAAACCTTCGTCAATTGCTTGATAATAATCTCTGAGTTTTTTATGATTTTGCGCATAAGCTGCATCTAATAAGCTTACAGATGTTGCACCAAATCCCAACAATTCTGTCTCAGCGTGGGTTGTGTAACCTTGAAATGTACGTTTGAGGGTCAGATTGCGTTGAGCTATAGCTAATTCATCATGAGGTTTAGCAAAGTGATCCATTCCAATAAAAATATACTGGTTTTTTGTCAGTTCGCTGATTGTCATGTGGAATATTTCTAGCTTTTCCTGGGGTGAAGGTAAAGCTTGTATGGGTAGCTTTTTCTGTGCTGGTTTTAACCAAGGTACATAAGCAAAATTGAAAACAGCTATTCTATCGGGATTCAACTTGAGAGTTTTATGGATTGTTTCTCGAAAACTCTCTGAGGTCTGATAGGGTAAACCGTAAATTAAATCTACATTCACACTTTCAAATCCTGCTTCTCTAATCCAGTCCATCACCTGGAAAAGCATTGCTTCTGGTTGAATGCGGTTAACTGCTGTTTGTACTTGGAGATTGAAATCCTGAATACCGAAACTAATTCGATTAAACCCTAGTTTCTTGAGAGTAAATATATATTCCTTGGTGATGTGAGTCGGATTGATTTCTAAAGATATTTCAGCATTAGGATTAATTTTAAAATTATTAGCAATCTCTCCCCAAAGCATCTCTACTTGTTGTTGACTCAAATAGTTAGGAGTTCCTCCACCCCAGTGAAGCTGTACAACTTCCCGGTCTGAGTCAATGAAACTGGTAGTTTGTTTTATCTCCCGTTTCAAGTATTCCAGATAAGGTTTAGCAATATCATGCTTGGGAGCAATCACCACGTTACAACCGCAGTAATAACACAGACTTTCACAAAAAGGGATATGAAAGTATAAAGACAAAGGAGATTTGCGATGATTTGATGAAGCGATCGCTCTTTGAAAATCTTCTGCTGTAAAGCTTTCGTTTAACTCAGTTGCGGGGGGATAACTAGTATATCGTGGTGTAGGTATGTCGTACTTTTTGATGATGTCAATGTCGAATTTGACATCAGGCATTTGAAAGACCATTATTTGATTTATTAACTGGTGATGGGTGATGGGTAATTGGTAATTGGGTATGGAAGTTGTGTTGGTAAATTATCCATCCCCAAATAATTAATTTGCTGTCGCTGGTTGTTCTGTACTACCGGGGTTATGAAAGTTGATAATTTGATGAAATGTAGCTTCACCAATAGATTTTATTAAAATCGCTTCTAACTCTTTGATCATTTGCATATTCGCATCAAAAGCATAATTTGCTTCGGTGACAATTTTATCTACAGTAGATACGTCAACCGGAACTGAGTTTAATGCTTCTCTATATTTATTCTTAAATGCTTTCTTGTCAGGAATTTGTTCAAAATGATAAAAAGATGTTCCTTGATATCCTTCCAAGTTCAAGGTGGATTCAATTATTTTTTGCAGCATTTGTCCTCCTGATAAGTCACCCATGTAACGTGTATAGGTGTGACCTATGAGCAGTTCTGGTTGATTTTCAGATAAATTGCGAATCCGATTAATATGCTTTTGAGCAGCTGGTGAAGGTACAATTTGCTGACTCCAGTTTTTACCATAGTAAAACTCTAAGTCTTTTTCTAAATTCGCTTTCCGATTCAGTTCGGGAAAGTACAGCTTACCAACTACTGGATGCTGTTTATGCTTCTCTATTGCTGCTTCCATCTCGCTGTAGACAAAGTAGAGATTAGCAAAAAATTTCGCAACGCACTCCTTATCAACAACTCCCTGGAGGAAGCATTTCATAAATCCCAGATTTTCTGACTGTGTGTGAGCTTTCTGAGTTCCTTCACGAAGCTTAAGGGCTAGATTATTACTCATTTGCTGATCCTCAATTTAATCTTCGATTAACACTTGATGAGTCTGAGGATTTGCGCAGATTTCATGCTTTGAGCTTTTAACCTCTAGCTTGATGATTCCCCTCATCTGAAGCTCGTTTATAGACATTTTATTATTTAACTATGCATCTTTCCATAGTTATAAAGCTGTTAAATTTTCTTTATATTTTGTTGTTGATAAAAAATAATAGAATTAGATTGTAGGTTGGGTTAAAGGCGATGAGTTATATTTGGACTTACAGGAATTTAAAATACGCTGTAACCCAACTTTAATACTCAGTGTGGCGATAATTGAAAGATGTTGGGTTACGACGCAAATAGGTTTACCCTTACTAATTAAATATTTTGCTGCGTCTAACCCAACCTACGAGGGGTTTATGTAATTTATGCAATCTGCTGTATGACTTATTCCAGGTAAATATACGTCGTAACCCAATGTTTCATAAGAGTTTAAATATCATTTGATTTATTAAATCGCTTTAAATTATTTAAACAATATGGCTCGTTTTTATATTCCTATGCTTATATAACCTTAAAAGGATTTAAGGATTGCAGGATTTAAGATGGTTAATTCACCTCAAGCTGTAGAACCGGGGATGCTTAAACCCGGTGTGAAAGCACCTGTGAAGGAGACTCTGCTGACACCCCGATTTTATATTACTGATTTTGATGCAGTGGCAAAGTTGGATTTGTCTGCTCAGGAAACTGAGTTGAAAGCGATGTTGGGAGAGTTGAAAGCAGATTATAATCGTCACCATTTTGTCCGAGATGAAGACTTTAAGCAGTCCTGGGACCATATTGATGGGGAAACTCGCAGTGCTTTTATTGAGTTTCTAGAGCGTTCTTGTACTTCAGAATTTTCTGGATTTTTGCTATTTAAGGAAATATCCCGCAGAATTAAGGATAGAAATCCCATACTTTCGGAAGCCTTTGGCTGTATGGCTAGAGATGAAGCTCGTCATGCTGGTTTTCTGAATAAGGCAATGGCAGATTTTAATTTGTCATTAGATTTAGCATACTTGACAAAAAGCCGCACTTACACATTCTTTCCACCAGAGTGGATTATTTACACGGTTTATCTATCTGAAAAAATTGGTTACTGGCGCTATATTATCATGTTCCGTCATCTGGAGAAGCATCCAGAGAATCAGTTTTATCCACTTTTTAAATACTTTGAAAGCTGGTGTCAGGATGAAAATCGTCACGGTGACTTTTTCAAAGCACTTTTGCGATCGCAGTCTAAGTTATATGACAACTGGAAAGCGCGGTTGTGGGTACGTTTCTTCCTACTTGCAGTATTTGTAACCCATACATTGACGGTATTTGAAAGAACTGATTTCTATAATTCTGTTGGTTTAGATGCTCGCGAGTATAATATCGAGGTAGTGGAAAAAACTAACGAAACTTCTTTAAGAGCGTTTCCATTAATTTTGAATACCAAACATCCCAAGTTCTTTAAGGGTTTAGAAAAATGCTCCGAAAATAACTTGAAGATGATAGCAATTAATAATACCAATAGACCAAAGGTAATTAAGTTTCTACAAAAGCTACCTTTGATAGCTTCTACAGCTTGGACTTTCTTAAGCTTATATCTAATTAAACCTATTGATGCAGAAAGTACTAGGGGACAGGTTAATTAATAGTTGACAAGGAACAGGGAATAGGAAAATGTCCGAACTCTCCTGGTGTTTGCTGTAGTGTTTACTAAATAACTAAATCTTGCGTTAAATCCTTGAAAATTAAAACACCCGGTTTTTTTAATCGGGTGTTTTAATTTCTTTAAATCTGGTTTTTGATAATGACAATATTCTTGGTTCTTATATTCCCTAATTCCTAGTTTACCTATTAAACCGCCCACATCATAAATAATGGGTCTTATTGAATTACGAAGCCTGCTTTAAGGCAGGCTTTATTATCATATTAGCCACACCCTGAAAAGATAAAAGCGGGACATATTAAAAAAACTAACTTGTCAACGCTTTTATAAACCTTTGTAAACCCTTAAATACTCCTGGTTTATTTCCTGAAACTGCTGGAGTTGTCTCCCCTTCTGCTGTAGGTTGTCCTCCATAGATAATTAAATCTATTTCTTCACCGGATGGTTTTTTGGGTAAATCAGCCACTTTTTCATAATCTTCGCCTTTTTTCACCCATACTTCCCAGACTCCCGGATAGCAGCGAAATAAAGCAGCTTCATCATAAATAGGACGCACATAATAACATGAGTCTATAGTGCTGATAAAGCGATCGCGTACTTTTCTTGCAGCATAACCGATACCTACTGTACCCGAATCTTCTAAACGGGGATTAAGCATTATAAAAGGGCGATCGCTGATTTCGCTACAGAGTTTTTCGAGTTCGGGTACTTCTACGGAAGTGGGGGATATAAAAACAAATGCTTCGTCTTCGGGTAGAATTTTTTCTTGAGGAGTTGCAGACCTCCCCGTACCAATGTCTGTAATTTGAAAAGGGACTTCTGTCCATTCCCGTTTCGCTAAAGCACCACTACCAGCATCAGCAAATAAGACTTTCAGTTTATCTTTATATTCTGTAAATGCTGGTAAAAACTGCTGCGCTACGGGCATAATTTTTAACTCAGGAAATAAAAATTCTACCTGCAATCTTCGGTACCCGTCGTCAATTGCTGCTTTGGTCGCTTCCTGAGACTGTACTACAGCTTCCTCTAAGGTTTTTGGTAATTGTGTCATTTTAAAAAATTTTCAGAAGTTGGGAGTTAGTTAGTCAGTTAGAAATTAGTTAGAAATTAATCGAAGTAGGGAATAGGTGAAGGTGTGAAACAACAAAGTCTAGTTAACCATTACCAGTTACCCAAATCTATCTACTAACAGCTAATTCTACAGGTGTAAGTCGCTCTAATATCTGTTTAAAGACCACTGCAACCCAATCAATGTCCGCTTCAGTGGTGTATCTTCCTAACGTCAGACGAATTGCACCTAATGCGACTTTTTCCCCAAAACCCATAGCTAGTAAAACAGAACTGGGACTGAGTTTACCGCTATTACAAGCAGCACCAGCACTGATTCCGATACCAGCGAGATTCATCTGTCTAACTATGGTTTTACCCGTGATTTTTTCCCCATCAGCTTGTTCTAAACAAAAGCTAACGTGATGGGGTAGACGCTGCATTAAGTCACCAGTAGGGATTAAACCAGGAATATCAGATAATTTGGCACATAATCTATTGCGTAATTCGATTAACCGGGGTGTTTCTGCGGGTAATTCTTGGGCTGCTAACTCCGCAGCTGTCCCAAAGCCGGCAATTAGAGGTACAGCTTGGGTTCCAGAACGCGATCGCATTTCTTGACCGCCACCTAATAATAGTGGTACTAATTCGACACCGGGACGGACATATAGTGCCCCTGCACCTTGAGGACCATATATTTTATGACTAGATATACTAAGTAAATCTACAGGCAGTTTTCCTACATCTATAGGTAATCTTCCAGCAGCTTGTACAGCATCAGTATGAAACAGTACATTAGCATGGCGAGCGATATTCCCCAATTCTTCAATCGGTTGTACAGTTCCGACTTCGCTCTGCCCGTAAATTATTGATATTAAAACAGTATTATCTTGTAGAGATGCTTTTAAATCGAAGGGATTGACTCTACCTTTACTATCTACCCCTAAACGAGTTACCTCCCAGCCTCTTTGTTCTAATAATTTAGCTGGTTCGGAAATAGCTGAATGCTCTACATCAGAAATAATTATATGTTGTGGCTGGCTATACCAGCGAGCAACACCCATGATAGCCAGATTATCTGCTTCAGTACCCCCTGAAGTAAAAATCATAGACTCTGCCGGGGCATTTATCAAAGCAGCAACTTGCATTCTAGCTTGTTCTAGGATTGTTGCCGAGCGTTGTCCCCATTCGTGCAAACTAGAAGGGTTTCCCCATTGATTTTTCATCACAGCTTGCATGGTCGCGATCGCTTCCGAACGGGTAGGAGTTGTCGCACTGTAATCTAGATAAATTTGCATAAGAATTGGTGAAAACGTAAGCGCTTCAAGGGGTCTCTATCTTTTCAGCATATACACTCAAGCTGACAAATAATGACAAATTTTTGTATACCTGTCGAAAATTTAATGTGGAACTTAATGTGGGAATTAATGCTGAACTTAATACGGTAAAGTCTTATCCAGTTTGTAAAGCAATCTTATGGATAGATTCAGCAGTCTTAATTTAATTAAAGTAAGTGGGCAATATAAAAATGGTTAGTTTATTACCTACTATTATCAGAATATCGTGCATTTGTTTTTTAGCAGACTACTTTTTTATAAAATCTTTTTACTAACGTTTACTTTATTTGGCTGCACTCGAGTAAAATCATCTACTTCTGTGACTAAAGCTTTACCGCAAGACCCATTTATTCAAGTTTACTTTAACTATTCCCAATCTTCTCAATACCAAGAAGAATATCGTCCTAGGAAACGTTACGGAGATAATCTAGAACAGCAAATTATTAACACTATTATAGAAGCTAAGTCATCAGTAGATTTGGCGGTACAGGAACTACGTTTACCCAAAATCGCTGAAGCGCTAGTAGATAAACATAAGGCTGGGGTAAAAGTAAGGGTTATTTTAGAGAATAAATACAATCATTCTTGGGATAAATCAGATAGTAGTAATAACAGTATTAATCATAGCCAAAAAAATACTAATGATATCCATAAACTGTCTGTGCGAGAAAAAGTTAAATATCAAGACTGGAAATTTTTTACAGATGTCAATAAAGATGGATTAATCAGTTTAGAAGAACTGAAAAAAAAAGATGCTTTAGTAATTTTGAGAAATGCTAATATTCCAATTTTAGATGATACCGCAGATGGGTCTAAAGGTAGTGGATTAATGCATCACAAAATTATCATTGTAGATAATCGTATAACTATCGTTAGTTCGGCAAATTTTACGATGAGTGGTATTCATGGCGATCTAGGTAAAGCCGAGAGTTTGGGGAATGCGAATAATCTTTTAAAAATTGATAGTCCAAAATTAGCAAGCTTTTTTAAAGAAGAGTTTAACCTGATGTGGGGTGATGGAGTAGGTAAAAAATTAGATAGTAGATTTGGTATTCAAAAACCTCCTAGAAAAACTCAAACAATTACTTTGGGTAAAAATAAAATTATCCTCAAATTTTCCCCTATCTCGCCAACATTACCTTGGTTGCAAACAAGTAATGGATTGATTGGTAAAACTTTGAATAATGGCAAAAAAACTATTGATATGGCTTTATTTGTCTTCTCCGAGCAAAGACTTGCAAATATCCTAGAAAAACGTCATTTAAATAAGGTAAAAATCAGAGCATTAATTGAAAAAGATTTTGCTTATCGTTTCTACAGTGAAGGCTTAGATATGATGGGAATTGCTTACTCTCAAAAATGTAGATATGAGCCAGATAATCAACCCTGGAATCAGCCTATTAATACAGTGGGAGTACCTGTATTATCAAAGGGAGACCTGTTACATCATAAATTTTCAGTGATTGATGGGAAAAAGGTAATTACCGGTTCCCACAACTGGTCTGATGCTGCAAACTACAAAAATGACGAAACTTTATTAATTATTGAAAATCCAGTCGTTGCAGCCCATTATATTAGGGAATTTGAGCGGCTGTATAAGAATTCTAGACGAGGAATACCGCCAAAAGTTGAAGAAAAAATTAAGTTACAAAATAAGCAGTGTCCAAAAATTACAACTTCTACCAAACAAAAAGATATTGGATTAATTAATCCCAACACTGCAACTTTAGAAGAATTGATATCTCTTCCCGGTGTTGGTAAAAAGTTAGCAAAACAAATTATTCTCACTCGTCAACAGAAACCATTTACATCTGTAGCAGATTTAGAAAGAGTTTCCGGTATAGGTTCTAAAATGCGTTACAAAATTGGTAGCAGAATAACTTTTGATAGCAATAACGATTTAAGTATTAAAAATTAAATATTTAAAATCAAGTTTTCAATCTTAAAAAGTAATTTTTCAAATATCAGAATCCTATAAATAGAGTTTAAAATCAGATAAATTACATAAATCTAACAAATCGAGTCAAGAAAAATAATGATTTACTTGTAAAGACTTGTTGATTGATTTGGATAATAAATTTGCCCAATCAATTTACCCATAAATAAATACTTTCATCGATTTGGCAAGATGCTTCTGATACCAATTTGATATTTTTTTTATTTTATAGAGAGATAAAATAGCTGGTAAATTTGCATGTGGAATAGAAAAGAACAGACCTTATAAACCTTACGAATAAGATTAATTTATAAATGTAAAAAAATGTAAAAATCTTAATTCAATTCTTTATAAACTAATATAAAAATCTCAATTTTCTTAATCATGAATATTTTTAGAGGAATAATCTTAGCAGCTAGCGGATTAACTATTTCCATAACATCTTTAATTTCATTTACTTTTATCCTTTTTGTCTTGAATGCATCCCGTCAATCTCAACCGTGGCAGGGTATTCTAGAATATGTATTTTTATTATTTTTCGGCTCTAGTTTATTATTTTGGGGATTAACGTTAATTTACTCAGAACTAAGATATCCAGAGTTGAGAAATCCTAAAGTAGTTAGAAGGTTATGAATTGATTAAGGGTGATGGGTGATGGGTAAATGTTACAGGAAGATTGTAACTAACAACGAGAGCATCCTAATTGTACAAAAAGCCCGCAGGATAGAAGTCAGGGAACAAAATAATTATTAGCTACGAAGGAGTTGGGTAAAGATATTTCTTCTTTCATTGGGACACTCCCCTAGTAACCAACAATTCATTCTCCATCACTCCCCACCTTTCCGACATTTCTTCCTCAAGAATGGCAAATGGCAGGCATAAATTATTAGACTAAAGTAAATAACCTTGCTATATACGCTGTTAATTTTAAAGTAATGACTGAAAAATCTGGTAGTATTTGTATTCTTGGTGGAGGCTTTGGAGGTCTTTACACAGCCTTACGTTTAAGTGAATTATATCGAGAGCAAGAACAAAAACCGGACATTGTTCTTGTAGATAAAAGCGATCGCTTTGTTTTTTTACCGCTACTCTACGAACTTTTGACGGGGGAAATGCAAACTTGGGAAATAGCTCCTCCTTTTGAAGAAATTTTACAAAATACTGGAGTACGTTTTTGTCAGAGTGCTGTATCGGGGATAAATGTTGAGCAAAAGTTAGTTTATCTACAGGATGGTCCAGAGATATCTTATGACCGTTTGGTTTTAGGGTTGGGAGGGGAAACTCCTTTAGATATGGTTCCTGGAGCTACTTCCTATGCTTATCCTTTCCGTTCCATAGCTGATGCTTATGGTATTGAAGAACGTTTACGTATTTTAGAGGATGCAAAAACAGAAAAAATTCGAGTAGCTATTGTTGGTGCTGGTTACAGTGGTGTGGAACTGGCTTGTAAACTAGCTGATAGACTGGGAGATAAGGGAAGAATTCGTTTAATTGAATTGAGCGATCAAATTTTAAGTACTTCTCTGGAATTCAATCGCAAAGCTGCAACAAAAGCTTTAGATGAGCGTAAAGTATTTATTGATTTAGAAACTAAGGTTGAATCAATTACTCAAGATAGTATTTCTCTGGAATATAAACAGCAAGTGGATACTATTCCAGTGGACTTAGTGCTTTGGACTGTCGGTACGAAAGTTACCCCAGTGGTGGAAAATTTACCTCTGAAGAAAAATGAACGAGGACAAATTGTTACTAGAGCTACCCTACAAGTTCATGACTATGATGAGGTTTATGCTCTGGGAGATTTGGCTGATTTTCAAGATGAGGAAGGAAAGAAAATTCCTGCAACTGCTCAAGCTGCTTTTCAACAAGCTGATTTCACTGCTTGGAACATTTGGGCTTCTTTAAATAATCGTCCTTTACTTCCTTTCCGCTATCAAGCATTAGGGGAAATAATGTCTTTAGGTAAAGATAATGCTACCTTGACCAGTTTAGGCATAAAGATGGAAGGTACGCTAGGTTATGTTGCTCGTCGTTTAATATACCTGTATCGTCTACCAACTTTGGAACATCAACTAAAAGTCGGTTTTAACTGGTTATCTCGTCCGGTAGTAGATTTTCTGAAATAAAGCAACTTTAATAGACTTTTAGATAGAATTTGATTCTGAAAAATAACTAGGAAATAATAGTTAGAAAATAAATTAGTAAGCAACAAATAATAGGTAACAAAACTTGTTATTTTGTTGCTGTCAAAGAAATATTTTTCCAATTTTTTCTAAAGCCTTTTTAGATGATTCTCCTTTTCCCATGTTTGTTTTTTGGGGAGAGGAGTTAAGTGTATTTTAAAATGATGCTGGTATTACCATAGTCGGAGGGGGTAAAAATATTTAAACTATACTTCTATTATCCGGTATTGCTGGTCAAAATGCTTAAAGTTTCTCTATGTATGTATATACATGACTATATTTATAAAGAAACTTTATAATACTTCCTCAAAGAAATCCTATCAACGCGATCGCGTTGAAGTGCTCATTCAGGAAAAGCTAACGAACAAAAAGCTATATCAGCAGGTTTTCAGCGACATGTCTCTAAACCCATCGACTCAAAAATTTTGCTTGCTACCATAGTTGAATTACTTGCTCAAACAAAATCAAGATAACGATCCTTCACCAATCGCTCCTGACTCCTCACCCATTACCCAAAATCAAATTAGCTCCAGGACCTAAGGGTAACTTAAATACAAACCAGAAAATAAATAAAATAGCCCATCCCAATAAAAACGCTATAGAATAAGGCAACATCAAAGAAATTAAAGTACCTATTTTCAAGTTTTTATCGTACTTTTGACCAAAGGCTACAATTACCGGGAAATATGGCATTAATGGGGTAATAATATTAGTAGAAGAATCCCCAATCCTGTAAGCCGCTTGCGTTAATTCTGGAGAGTAACCAACTAACATAAACATGGGTACAAAAATTGGTGCCATTATCGCCCATTTTGCTGAAGCTGAACCCACGAATAAATTAATTATCATACTGATGATAATAAATAATAGCATTAAAGGTACCCCAGATAAGCCCGTTGCTTTCAGGAAATTCGCACCATTTACAGCCAAAATCAGACCCAAATTACTTGAAGAGAAATAAGCAATAAACTGAGCGGCAATAAACGCCAAAGCAATATAATAACCCATTGCTGCCATGGAATCACTCAAAGCATTTGCAACTTCCTTATCGCTCTCAATACTTCCAGAAACTTTACCGTAAACAACCCCTGGAATAAAAAATGCGATCGCAATAATAAAGACGATGCTATCAATGAAGGGTGAAGGGATAATAGTAAATGTTTTCGGGTCTCGTAAAATTCCCTGTGGTGGTAAAACCAAAGCTGCAATAAAAGCTGCAAGGATTAAAAAAGAAAATCCAGCCCAACGTAGACCTCTTCTTTCTGATGGAGTTAAAGCCTGCATTTCTAAGCTTACCTCTTGTTGGTAGCTTCCTAAACGCGGCTCAATAATCTTTTCAGTCACAAACCAACCAATTAAAGTAATTAAGAAAGTCGAAACTACCATAAAGTAATAATTCGCAGTCGCATTCACCTGATAACTTGGTTGAATTAACTGCGCTGCACTCTGGGAAATTCCTGCGAGTAAAGGGTCAAGAGAATTTACAATTAAATTGGCACTATAACCCCCAGAAACCCCTGCAAAAGCTGCTGAAATACCAGCTAGAGGATGACGACGGAAAGCCAGAAAAATCACTGCTCCTAAGGGAACGAGCACCACATAACCAGCATCCGCAGCAATATTACCCATCACACCAGCAAAGACCACCACCGGACAGATAAACCTTCCTGGTGCAACTAATACCACTTGTCGTAACATAGCTGCTAGCAGACCGGTAGATTCAGCAACTCCGACCCCCAGCATCGCCACTAAGACCGTACCCAAAGGTTTAAAACCGGTAAAATTATCAACTGCCTTAGTGAAAATATTACGGACACCTACAGGAGTCAGTAGAGAAACCGCAGAGATAGTCTGATTATCGCTAGGGTTAACAACAGAAACATTAAACCAAGCAGCGATCGCGCTAATTAAAATGACTGCAACACATAAAATAAAGAATAATGTAATCGGGTCTGGTAGTCTGTTACCCAGGTTTTCGATGAAAATCAAAGACCTATCGATCAATTTTGGTGTGCTTTTCCCTGAGCTTCTTTCCATTCAAAAATTATTGGTAGTATTGGCTTTGAGTATTGGCTTTGAGTATTAGCTTTGTAATTTAGCAGTCTGTGTAATTTAGCAATTTGAAATTTTATCATTTATTGTTTTATCTAACACAATCTTTTAAGATAATTTTTTCCGGTGTTTATTAAGAGTTTAATGGTCTTATATTCAATATTTTGTGTCAATGCTTAATTAATTGAAAAAGTTATCACAGCAACGACTTCCTGTACTTTCTCTCGACTATTCAGTTCTAGATGAGGACGATTATTTTTGAGAAATTCAGCGATCGCTTCAGTAAAGACTGGTTCTTTTTGGTCTGTTGGTTGTTTCATCATTGCGTCTGTCATGGGAGTTGCAATAAAAGCAGGAGAAACAGAGTTGATCAGCAAACTATCTTTTTTGCTGATATTAGGGACTGTCGAGATTAACATTCAAAATCTTATTGAAAAATTAGTGAGTACGAATTACGAATTAAGAACTATAATGTTAGATTGTGTCTTAGTGTAAAAACTTAAGCAAATGCCTAAAATCAAGACCCGTAAAGCTGCGGCGAAAAGATTTCGTGCCACTGGTACAGGTAAAATCGTTCGTCGTAAGGCTTTCAAGAATCATCTCCTAGAGAAGAAGACCACTGCTAAAAAGCAAAAATTCTCCAAAGCAGTTTTAGTTAAAGACTGCGACGCAGATAATGTACGCGGAATGCTGCCATATTTGTAAATTTAAGACTCTACTAAGTCATAAAGTTTAATTAGGAATAAAAGTTAAGTTATGTCAAGGGTTAAACGCGGTAATGTTGCTCGCAAACGCCGTAAAAAGATTCTCAAACTAGCGAAAGGTTTTCGTGGTTCTCACTCTACCCTGTTTAGAACAGCAAACCAACAGGTAATGAAAGCCTTACGTAGCGCTTACCGCGATCGCAAGAAGCGCAAGCGTGATTTTCGTCGTCTGTGGATTACTCGTATCAATGCAGCTACCCGCATGCACGGTATGAGTTACAGTCAGTTTATGGGCAGTTTGAAGAAGGCTAATGTTGAAATTAATCGTAAGATGTTGGCGCAAATAGCTGTCTGTGACCCCGACGGTTTTAGTAAAATTGCCGAAATGGCTAACCAAGCAAAGGGCTAGTAATTAGTTAACTGGCTGTTATATAGTTACACTAGCTATTGATATTGGTTAAAGCATCCTCATACGGGCATTTTGCCTAAAGACTAAAAGTCTATGGCTACACAGACAGATTGCTTCTTAAAGGCTATGATAAGTCCGCACTTACGCGGACTTTATAGTCTGAGTTCTTAATTGCAAGCAATAATTACGAGCAATGTTTATAGAAAGCTGGATACGTTATAGAAGACTTGTAATTTTCTTATTTGCTTTTACTTTCTGTTGGTGTGGGTTTCCATATGGGGTAAGTAACTTCCAGGGTTATTCACTGTTTTTAAATGTTTCCAATCGAGCTTATGCAGCGCAGTTCAAGGATATTCAACAGCGCAAGTACGTTAAAATAGCTGTCAAAGATAATTTACCTCCTTTGGGTTTTAAAGATAAGGCAGGTAATCTCCAAGGTTTAGAGATTGATTTAGCAAAGCGTTTGACAAATGATTTGTTGGGTAAACCTGATGCTTTTCGATTACAGAGTGTAAATAACAAACAGCGACTAAATGTAGTCCTGGATGGAAAAGTAGATTTAACTATAGCTAGAGTGACTGCAAATCAGTCCCGCTCTCGTTTAGTCAGCTTTAGCGTACCTTATTACCTAGACGGTACATTTATAATTATTAAAAATATATCTCCTCAGAATATCAATTCCCAGAAGTCCTCAGAACTAAAATTAACAGATTTACAAAACCGGAAAATAGCTGTACTCAAAAACTCCAGCACTATAGGATCGATTAAATATTATTTACCGACAGCAAAGTTAGTTGGAGTTAGTTCATATCAAGAAGCGAAAGCATTTTTAGATAAGGGTAATGTAGATGCTTTTGCTGCTGATGGTAGTGTTTTAAGCAATTGGGCAAAAGAAAATACTCAGTATTATATTGTACCAATCAAGTTATCAACCGAACCCTTGTCCATAGTAATGCCGAAAGGGTTGCAGTATGACGAATTGCGACGTAAAGTTAATAGTGCTATTCTCAATTATCTAGAAACGGGCTGGTTGCAAGAACGTATAAGCTATTGGGGTTTGCCACCGTCGAAGTATTCTGATTTAATCGAATCAAAATCCTATAATAAAAATCTAGAGTAAAAACCTAAAATTTTAATTACAAATTGCGAATTACAAACTACTAGTTGTAAATTCCCCTGATAATAGAATTTAGAAGAGACTTTTAAAAATAGCAATGAGTAGTAATCTCGCAACTTTTTATCTATCTGTTTTAGTAGCAATACTATTTTTTATCGTCATCAATGTTTTTCGTCAGGTTCTCAAAACCCGTAAGCTGGAAGGCTCTTTCTCGAAATTGCGTAATAAGCTTACCAAGGAAGCCGGTACAGCACAAGAGTATTATGAGTTAGCAAGTATATATACGGACAAAAAGCTGTATTCCCAAGCGACAACATTATATAATAAAGCAATTAAAGCAGCACAGAAGGAAAAAGAAGAAGACAATGTTGCTCTGATTTACAATGGATTGGGTTATATTTCTTTTGCTCAAGAACAGTATGATCTAGCAATTCGTAACTATAAAGAAGCTCTGAAAATAAGTCCTAATTACGTTACTGCATTAAATAATATTGGTCATGCTTACGAGAAAAAACAGCTAAATGAACAAGCTTTGAGTGCTTATGAAGATGTTCTGAAGCTAGAACCTAAGAATACAACTGCAAAGCGACGTGCTCAATCCTTACGCAGGTTGGTTACTGCTTAGAGTTTTCTATCATACCAATTCACCAAGCAATTAAGCAAAAATGTGATACACCTTTAGGAGAACAAGCCTTGCCTCCTATGGGATGATTTAATCATTAATGAATTAAAAAGTTCTGCTATCCTTCGTCCGAATTTGGGAGAGGGATATTTTGTTTGTGTATATAGTTTTTTAAGCTTGCGAGTGTAACAGAGTGGAACGACCTAATAACAGGGATTTTGCGATCGCGGAGCGTGCTCGTGAGACCGCTTATACTTCACTCTGCGATCGCTGCCTTCGTAATGACAAGTGTTTAACCGAACATCATATTACATGTAAGATAAATAAAGGGTTTTTGGCTATTTAAGAAGTAGGCATCTCTAGAATAAACTCCGTACCTTCAGCTAAAACAGAATTACAACTGAGTTTACCGCCATGTTTTTCTTCAATAATTTGTCTGGCTATAGCTAACCCTAATCCTGTACCTTTACCTACACCTTTAGTAGTAAATAAATGGTCAAAGATTTTAGCTTTAACTTCTTCACTCATTCCTTTTCCATTATCTGCAATTGATATTTTTATATTGTCATTTTCAATGACAGTTGTAATTGTAATTTTGTTGGGATTTGTTTTAATCTCTTCAAAACTCAGTCCGTGATTAAACTCTTCTAGAGCATCAATTGCATTCGCCAAAAGATTCATAAATACCTGGTTTAATTGACCAGGGAAACATTCTACTTGCGATAAATTGCCATACTCTTTGATAACTTCAATTGCTGGACGGTTGTCATTACCTTTGAGACGATGTTTGAGAATTAAAATAGTGCTATCCAAACCATCATGAATATTAAACGAAACTTTGTAATCTTTATCTGCGCGAGAAAAAGTCCTTAAACTAGTACCAATATTTTTTAATCTGTCGCAAGCCATCACCATTGCATCAACCATTTTTGGTAAGTCTTCTAAACTATAATCAAGGTCAATTTCTTCAGCATGATCTAAAATTTCGTCTCCCGACTCGGGAAAAGTTTCTTGATATAGTTGTAGGTGTTCGGTAATGTCAGTAATGGTTGGCTTGGCTTGTTTGAGAGTAGCAAAAATAAAACCCAAAGGATTATTCATTTCATGAGCTACACCAGCCACTAAATTACCCAAAGCAGACATTTTTTCGCTTTGAACTATTTGTAATTGGGCTTTTTGTAAATTACTGTATAACTGAGCATTTTCAATGGATATCGCCGCTTGAGAGGAAAGTAGGTTAATTATTTGTTGACGCTGGGGGGTAAATACTCCAGCAGTAATTTCGTTTTCTAGATATAAAATCCCTACAAGATTTCCTTGGTTAATAATCGGTGTACATAATACACTTTTGGGCTGGTGTTTTATCATATATTCTCCAATTACCCCAGGAATATCTATTTGGCAATTATCAATAACTATTGTTTGTTGTATATGTGTAACATAATGGATAATTTTTTGAGGAATTTCTTGACAATCATCTATTGATTCTAAAGTCAGTGTAGTTTCTATTTTACTTTGCTCATCTAGTTGTTTATTAATTTTGGTAATTGCTTTAACTAGCCAATTATCATTTTCTGGAGATTGATTTTCTGGGAGAATTAATACAGATTTTTTTGCCCCAGAGTTTTCTACAATAATTTGGGTGAGGTTACTAATGAGTTGATCTAATTCAATACAACTAGAAATTGATTGAGCAGCTTTGAGAATCGAATCAAAATCTAAAACATCGGAAATACTGGTACTACTTGTAGTTGAAGAGCAAGTGGATAAAAGACTGGTTTGTGAATAAGTAGAATTTATTGTTTCTAAAGGATAATGGTTGAACTGCTGTCTTTGTAAAATTGGTTTGAGTAGTTGGGGATAGCGGGTTTCCAAGTCATCAGTTTTAGCTTTGGCACCCCAACGAGAATAGCAATAGTAAGCTTCTTGCATGTAACCAATTGCTTCTCTTTCTTTACCCCATTCAAGGTAAAAATTGGCTTTCAATTCATTTGCAAGAGCAACGTCTTGAATGTAGCCATTTTCTTTGGCTTTGGCAATAGCGAAATCGTAAGCTTCCATAGCATCGAGTTTGTTACCGATGAATCGACACCGCTCTGCTTCTACTAACTCCCAGCGATGCTGATGATTTTCTGGAGATAAGGTTGCCCAATGGTGTAATTTATCTTGATTTTGTTCTACTTTGAGTAAGATAGATTGACGCTCTTGTGGGGTAATTTGCTCACCCATAGCTAGTTGTATCAGAGCATCAAAGTAGAAATAAACAGCAACCATAAACATACCCGTACCACCATCCAAATATTGAGCAGTTTTGGCAGAGGTTTCAACAGCTTCATCATTCTTGGCAAAGATGTAATAAAGAATGCTTTGGTTCAAGAACCAGAAGAATAATGCCGTTCTTTGATTGGTTGCTTGTAGTTGGGGAAGAGATATTTCTTGGTTAAATATTTTACCAGTTAAATTGTAGGGAATTTCTTCTTCACCTAATAAATTGAGAGCAGTTTGTTGATAAGTTTCCAGGAATGGTAAACAGAATGCTTGTTTATACTTAATTATGGTTTGACGGTAAGCTTCCACTTTTTCAGCTATTTGTCCTAGATTCTGTCCTTGATGATAAGTGTAAGCACAATAAATAGAAGCAATCCAACCTAGAGTTCCCAAATCTCCTGTTTCCAAACTAGCGTTATAAGCGGTTTCTAGCTTGCTGAGTATATCAGATAAGGCATTTTTCCAATGCTTAATATGAGTGCTAACCACATACCAACAACGACCTTGGAAGGGTTTGGCTTGTAATTTTTCTAATAAATTGAATGCCAATTCCCCAAATTCGTAACCATTGTTAATATCGCCCATGATGCCACATAGGGCTAGACCATAGTCGCTATAAGCCATTACTGAGACAGGAGTGTTGCCATTGAGTACAGATAGTTCAATTTGCTTGAAAATTACCAACAGCATTAAATTAGGGGATACCACAAACGCAGGAGACACTAAGATTGTCAAAATATTCATTGCTGCCAAAAGATGTGGATCGGACATGGTTGGTAGATTGACTAAACTCTGGGGTGGTTTATCAGCCCACAGAGTTCGTGATACACCATATGCTTTTCCTACATCTTCCTGGGTTAGCTGTTGTGGAAATTCAATTCCTAATTCCTTTAAAACCTGTAAGCCAATTTCTACAGATTCCATCAGTTTACCTTGGGCTTGAGTTCCCATAATCCGGGTATGCTGAACTTTGATGGTGTCAAGCAATGTTTTCGCTTCTTGCAATACCACATCAGCCCATTGCTCCATCTGCTCAAAATTGGTATTGAGATAGCTTGCTTGTGCAATTTCGGAGTGCAATGCCAAACTTAGGTCATAATATTTTTGCCAGCAATTTACACCCAAAAGTTCAATACCTACATTGAAAAATTCAATAGCTGCGGTGTAAGCTGTAGCCGTTTTTGCTTTTTGACCTGCTTTTAGGTTCAATTGTACTAAATCTTCTCGTTCTTTGTTTTGTGAAATCAGTGCAATACCGATATTCAAATGATTGACAATTTCAAATAATCTTTCTTCCTGCTCGCTATTTGAAGACCGCTGAAGTAGTAATTGTCCAATATGATAATGAGTTTTCTGCTTTTGGTCTTCAGGAATTAAACAATAGGCTGCTTGTTGAATGCGGTCGTGTAAGAATCTATATATAACATTTTCTCTTATTTCTTGATTTTGAGTTTGATTTTCAATTTGATTTTCCCTACCAACAAAGAACTTATAAATATCACTTTGGGGTAAAATCAAACCAGCTTGTAAAGCATTCCATAAATAACTAGCAATTTCTATCTGGGATTTCTCGGAAACAATTGCTAGGGTCGCTAAATCAAATTGGTTGCCAATACAAGCAGCTAACTTTAATATATTTTGCGTTGATTCTGGCAGTCTGCGTAATTGCAGCATCATAAATTCAACTACATCAGATGTAAGCGACTGTTTCTTGATTTGAGCAATATCGCATTCCCAAAAACCTTCTGATAAGTTAAATTGAATTAAATTATCTTCATGTAAAGATTTGAGGAATTGAGTCGCAAAAAAGGGATTGCCTTCAGTTTTCTGATATATCAACTGAGAAAGAGGAAATCCGACATCCTCTGGACAATTCAATGTATCGGTAACTAATTGATTTAAGTTTAATTGACTTAGGGGTTTGAGAGTAATTTTATTTATAATTGCTCCTATTTGCTGTATTTCATCTAATATTTTAATCAAGGGATGAGTTGGAGATACTTCATTATCTCGATAAGCGCCAATTAATAATAAATATCCCCAATCACCGTGATTCATTAATAATTCAATTAATTTCAAGGAAGCTGAATCAGCCCACTGTAAATCATCTAGAAATATAACTAAAGGATGTTCTTTAGTAGTAAATAATTTCAGAAAATTTTGAAATAATAAATTAAAGCGATTTTCAGCCGCACTACCGGATAATTCTGGAACAGGCGGTTGTTTACCAATAATTATTTCTAATTCGGGAATTACTTCAATAATTACTTGAGCATTTTCTCCTAATACTTGGATTATTTTTTGTTTCCATTGTTTGATAGTTTTATCACTTTCTGTTAATAACTGCCTCATCAAATTGCGGAAAGCTTGGACAAATGCTGAAAGGGGAATATTACGATTAAACTGGTCATATTTACCTTTTATAAAATAACCGCGTTGTTTAACAATTGGTTTATGAACTTCATTTACTACTGCAGTTTTACCAATACCAGAAAAACCAGCCACTAACATTAATTCGCTGTTTCCTTGGGATATTCTATCAAATGAAGTTAGTAATTCTTGAATTTCTGTTTCCCTGCCATATAATTTTTCTGGAATAATAAATTTATCACAAATATCCCGTTGAGCTATTTCAAATTTTTCAATATTTCCCGTATCTTTTAATTGCTGTAAACAAATTTCTAAATCATACTTTAATCCCAAAGCACTTTGATATCTATCCTCAGCGTTTTTCGCCATTAACTTCATGACGATATCTGATAAAACTTGAGGAATTTCTTGTCCCATCTCCTTACCAAGGAGAGGGTTTAGATGAAGTTTATTCGCAAAGCTACGGTTGGAGTCAGTTTTTTTAATTTCCGGAGGCTGTTTCGCAATATGACAATGCACCAACTCCATTGCATCGTTTGATTTAAATGGTAATTCTCCAGTTAATAATTCATAAAAAGTTACACCCAAGGAATAAAAATCGCTGCGGTAATCTATTCCTCGATTCATCCTTCCTGTTTGTTCGGGAGAAATATAAGCTAGAGTTCCTTCTAAAATATTCGGACTTTTGATTTCTTGAGTTTCTCTAGGGAGCAGTGAGGCGATACTAAAGTCAATTAATTTTACTTGTTTTGTTTCTGGATTAATTAAAATATTGGCTGGTTTTATATCTTTGTGGATTATACGCTGCTGGTTTAATTTATGCAGAATATTTACTAGCTCTAAAGCAATATATAAACATTCAGTTAAAAAATTAATATCTGAAAATGACCCATATTCCTTTTGTAAAATGAGGGCATATTCTTGTAGAGAAATTCCCCCCATATCTTCCATTACCAGCGCATAACCATTTCCGTAGGGTTCTAAAGATAAAGAACGAAGGATTCCTGGTATTTGGAGATTTTCGGTAATTACGTATTGATTGCGAAATTGTAATAATTCATTAAAGCTGGGATATTCAGCAGCAAGGCATTTTATCACCACCGGAAGAGAATCCTGCTTTCGCGTTGCGCGGTATACTTTAGTTCTAGAACCACAGTAAATTTGTTCTATTATTTCGTATCCAGAGATAACAGGAGTGTCGATATTGGTGGTCATTAATACGTCCTTTTTTCTGCTAATTCATTTTTGCCTCACAATAATTAATGTTCCCAAACTCATATCTTGCACCTAACCGTATAAATCATGAAAATTAAAAAAATTATCCAAAAAAGCTACATTGTTTAACTTGATTTATATTGCTAAATTAATATTTAAAGCTGAATATTGAGTAATTAATTTACATTCATATATCTTGGTACAATATGTGAGCGACTCACAAGGTGGGAATTCAAAATACTCGCGCTTTGTGAAAAGCAAGCTACAAAATTCCTGCATACCCTACAATCATGTGGGTTTCAACGAACAAAATTTAACTCCACCTCGCAACGAATGAAGCTTCTTCCAAGAAGGTTGAAAACCTTTGGTCAAGATTAATTTTTCCTTAAACTTTCTGTTGCAAAATGGCTTAGGACGAGGTTGTTTCTACAAAAATTTACATAACGTAATTTTATTTTGAAAACATATAGTACTAATGTACTTAATTGCTGTTACAATACCCTGGAGGTTAGCTAGGAGAGAGCATGAAAGTACTCCGAACCAGTTATAGAAAGTCAACTCAGAGAAATATTTCTTTACCAATCAAAAGAGCTGTTAATGGTGCGATAATGCCATTAAAAGTCCATTCAGATGAAGTCGTAGAGGGATGGGAGCGTTTAGCAAGGCAGGTTGAGCGTATAAATGCAATGGCAGCAGAGTTAGAAGCTGCGATATTAGAATTGAAAGCGATCGCTAGTACTTTGAATGGATATAAAAGACATACAAGAAGTAAGCAGGAGCGATTCGAGAAGGTATGTAAATATTTTCCTGTCAGCGTTCCTTGGTTAAAGCAAAAAGCGAATCGGACATTTATTCTTACAAGTAGAAAGATTGATTTATTTAGATCGGAAAGAGAGGCTGAACTACTCGTACAGCAACTTCGTCACAAAAACAAGCATAAAAGGACTCCATCTCAAAAGCATAGAAAAAATAGAGAGAAAAACCAGGACAATCCTAGGAGATTAAGTTTGAAGTCTTGTAAATTTATCTAAATTATAAAAAATTAGGCGTTGCTGATTAATAATATGAATAGCCCCCCAGCCACCAATTTTGCGGGATTAAGGGGACTAGTAAATATGAGAAATATAATTCATATTTCAATTGAGCAATGCCAAAAATTAACCCGGGTGTATAGCCTGGGTTCGTTTTTTAGAGAGTTAATATGGCGTGGGTTATAATAATTTCTGACCCAAGAACACTGCTCATGGCAGATTCCATTGTTGCACTGTTCCGGTAACGATTATCTTCAACATAGATAATTGTTGTTTGTTTTACTCTGAAATTTTCAAATGAAGTTTTCAGGATAGAGAATTTTTGTATCAATTTTATATTTATACAGATAAATGAAGCTAAGTGTTAACTTTTGTAAAGATAAATATTTTTATTTTTTACTTTTCTTTGAACTGGATACTACGTTATAAAGATTGCATACTTTAGGAAATAAGTTCACGCACTTAGAGGATAAAATTAGGTGTTAAAGATACTTTTGGTGATTTCCATTGGTTTCTTACCGTCCCTTTTCTCCCTATGGGTTATTCGCAAGAAACAGTGGCAAAGAAGGGCGAGAATGAGGCATATAACTTCTAGATTTACTAGAGAGAGGATATGGCACAATAGTAGATCATTAGAGGATTATCAAATTGCTAGAAATTCTCAAGAAAATCGCTACTACCTTGAAGGAGTGGGTTATTTAATTGGTGATATTAGCTGTAAATATAATGCCCGCTCTGGTTATTTGCGCTGTGCAGTAAATCCAGAAGGACCATGCGATCGCTGTCGTTTCTACGAAGTAAAAGAGGTAGATTGTGATTCTAGTACTGTGTAAGGTTTAATGCTTTATTATGGATTAGGTGAATGTATTTTTCCTAAGCATGGAACAAAAATCACAAACCTTGCAATATTTTTTAAAAACTTACTTTTAATTAATTTTAATTACCTTTAATTAATTGTTTTTAATGATTCTTTTTAATGATTTGATTTATGTTTATTAACTAAAAGGAAGTTGATTTCTATTATTCATGTCTGTAAATTGGACACCAGAGCAAATTCTGTCATTAGCGCCGGATGCGAGTTCGGCAAAGAATGGTAGGATTTTAGCGAATTTAAGTAAATGGAGTAATTTAGGGTACAACGAGAAAGCAGTCTGGGGAGAGTTTAAAGGTAGTGGAAAGAATCCTTACAGAACTCAGATAGATTTGAGCGAACCTGCTTTTAAATGTACTTGTCCTAGTCGTAAGTTTCCCTGTAAGCATGGATTGGGTTTATTTTTGCTGTTCGCTTCAGAGTTATCAGCTTCAGAGAACGGAAATTTTCATGGAGATACACCACCCGAATGGGTAAGTGACTGGTTGGATAGTCGGATCCAGAGGAAAGCTAAGAAAGCAGAAAATATTTCTATTGCTAAAAAAGAAGTTGACCCCGAAGCTCAAGTCAAACGTGCTCAAAAACGCTTAGATAAAGTTAGTGGGGGAATAGAAGATTTAGAAGTATGGTTACGAGATTTAATCCGACAGGGTTTAGCTACAGTACAGGAAAAACCATTAAGTTTTTGGGATAATGTTGCAGCTAGATTAGTAGATGCCCAAGCTCCAGGAATCGCCAGAATAGTAAAATCAATGGGGAGCATTCCTTATTCTGGTGTAGGTTGGCAAGAAAGATTATTAGCACAGCTGGGAAAAGTTTATTTATTAATAGAGGGTTTCAAAGCTATAGATAGATTACCAGCAGATGTACAAGCTGATATTCGCATCCAGATAGGTTGGACGCAAACTAAAGAAGAACTTTCTCAAAATTCGGGAATTAAAGATACTTGGTTAATTTTAGGTCAGGAAGTAGAAGAGGAAGACCGTTTGAAGGTACAGAAAAACTGGTTGTGGGGGAAAAATTCTCAGCACTCAGCATTGATTTTGAATTTTGCTCACCATACTCAACCTATAGATGTTAGTTTAATCCCGGGGAACTCTATAAATGCAGAGTTAGTATTTTTTGAAAGCGCTTATCCTTTGCGAGCAATAGTGAAACATCGCGAAGATATTTCTACTCCGATAGATGTGATTCCGGAATGTAGAAATATTAAGGATATGATGCGATTATACGCTGAAGCTTTAGCTAAAAATCCTTGGATTGAAACTCTCCCAATAGGTCTAAATCAAGTCGTTATTAGACAAGAGTTTATACAAAAAGATAATGTAAAAAAAGATAATTTATGGTTTATTCAAGATGAGAATAATTATCAAGTATCAATTAAACCAAAGTTTACAAAACAGTGGCAATTATTGGCACTTAGCGGTGGTCATAAAATCGATGTCTTTGGTGTGTGGGATGGTGAATATTTTTTACCTCTAAGTATATTTGCTGATAAAAAATTTATTACTATTTAGTCTTTTTTAGGTGTAAGATTTGTGGGTCTACGCTTCTATGATAGCTTTTACAAATTGATGCAAGTTCAATACTATGAACTATTAGAAAAGTTTAGATATTAAAGTAATTATATATAAAAATAATCAAATCTAAAAATAAATATGAATCTTTGGCAAAATATAGTCAAAACAGCACTAGTTGGTACAGAACGGCAAGAATTGCAATTTGAAACTACAGATGAACAGCTAAAGGAAATAATTCAAAATATTAATAATAAAGTTAATAATACAAATGATAGTAAAATTGAAACTCAAGATATAGAAGGTAACTTACTTAGTGCTGCTGGGGTGATTTCACTCTACCAAAAAGCTGGAAATTCACCGAAAATAGGTTCAGAACTGAATTTGAAAACCTGTGAACCAGAAGATGATGTTGAGTACGAGCAGGTGATCGTAAACCATCGTATGATTGCACAGTATTTATCGATAATACTTGCAGAGAAAAATGCTATTTTGTTACCAGAGTGGTTGAAATTAGCAACATCTGTACAAAAAACTATTCCACCCAATTATTTACCGGAGTTATTATCACTAGGGAAAAAGAATAAAGTACTCCGGGACAGCATTTTACCTTTAATAGGAAAACGCGGTCGTTGGTTAGCTGCACAGAATTCTGAGTGGAGCTATGCTGTGAGTGGAGATGAAGAGACCACTTGGAAAAAAGGTAGTCCCTACGCAAAACAATTACTATTAAAAGAATTAAGAGAAAAAGACTCAAAGGTCGCTCTAAAAGTTCTGGAAAAGTACTGGAAAAAGCAAAAAATAGAGGATAAAACGGCTTTATTAGATGCTTTAAAAATTAATTTGAGTATAGATGACGAAGAGTTTTTAGAAACCGTACTTGATGATAAACGCAAGCAGGTAAGAGACATTGCAGGGGAATTACTTGCGAGTTTACCAGAATCGAGTTTAGTAGAAAGAATGATTTTAAGGGTAAGTCCTTTAATTTCCCTAAATAATCAAACTAATCAAACTAATCAAAATAATCAAAACAATATAGAAATTCAACTACCATCAGACTGTACCAGAGAAATGACCCGTGATGGTATCGACCAATCTAAATATAATTCTGGTTTGGGAGAAAAAGCTTCCTTACTACTACAAATGCTATGTTTCATACCTCCGAAATTTTGGTCAGAGACTCTGAATAAAACCCCGCAAGAATTAATTCAAATCACCACTAAAAGCGAGTGGGAAAGGTTATTGTTAGAGGGTTGGGTAAATGCGACGATCAGAAATAAAGATGAAGCATGGTTATTAGCTTTAATTGAACATATACCCTTTAGGCTGAATAGTGGCTATTTGCAAAGCATTGAACAAATGATTCAGGGATTATTAGAAATATTAGATTCTACCCAAGCCCAAAAACTGATATTAGAAATTTTATCAAATAATCAAAACGAAGCATTTCATCAAAAAAATCCTGTCTGCAAAATCTTAAATGTAGCCAATTTTTACTGGGAATTAGAACTGAGTAAAACTGTTTTATACAAAATACATAGTTCAATTGAAAAGAATGATAAAAAATACAACTTTGTTTTAGAAAACCTGATAAAACACTGCTCCATTTATATGGAACCAACCTTAGTAGACGAAGCAACTCAAATGCTCACACCATTAGTCGAAGGAAATTATTACTGGGATAGAATTGTAGACGAATTTTTAGGTCGATTGAGACTGCGATCGCAAATCAGGAAAGCTTTTAAATAAGCTTTTAAATAAGCCTTTAAATCAGTTTAATTAAGCGGTAGCTCATAACTGACTATTTTTTATTCATTAGTAAGCTTACCCATGAATCTAACCCTTAAATAAAATAACCCCGACTTATCATAATCTTTGCATAACAGATAGATTCACATAACAGATTACACAACAGATAAAATATTTATTTTAACCTAAAGGAGAGAAATATGGCTGAAGAAACTAAAACCACAAAGACTCGCAGAACTCAGAAAAAAAAAGTAGAAGAAACTAAAACAGAAGTAGCAAATACTACCTTGCTCCGCCAACATGCCGAGCAACAATTCGCTGAAGAATTAGAAGAACTAGAGAAAGCAGATAAAAAACATCGTCCCCCCAATTGGAAATTATCACCTTGGGCAGTCACAACCTATTTACTAGGTGGGAAACTAGAAAATGGCTTAGAGATATCCCCAAAATATATAGGCGATCGCAGGGTAATTGAAATTGCTGTAGCGACCTTAACCACAGACAGAGCGCTGCTGTTAATCGGTGTTCCAGGTACTGCAAAATCTTGGGTTTCCGAGCATTTAACTGCTGCGATATCGGGTGATTCCACCTTATTAATTCAAGGTACCGCAGGAACTAGTGAGGAAGCGATTCGCTACGGCTGGAATTACGCTAAACTTCTAGCTGATGGACCTTCTATGAATGCTCTGGTTTCCAGTCCCCTAATGCGAGCGATGAGTAACGGTCAAATAGCACGGGTGGAAGAATTAACCAGAATTCCGGCGGACGTGCAAGACACATTAATTACCATCCTTTCCGAGAAAACACTACCTATTCCTGAATTAGGTGAAGAAGTACAAGGAAATAAAGGTTTTAACGTAATTGCAACAGCGAATGATAGAGACAAAGGTGTAAACGATTTATCCAGCGCTTTGAAAAGACGCTTCAACACCGTAGTTTTACCCTTACCGAAAACAGTAGAAGCAGAAATCGAAATCGTCCAGCGTCGAGTAGAAAGTCTGGGAAGAGCTTTAGAACTACCAGCAGAACCACCTGCATTAGAAGAAGTCCGACGTATCGTCACCGTGTTTCGAGAATTGCGGAGTGGAGTTACCGAAGATGGGAAAACCAAAGTTAAGTCCCCCACCAGTACTCTGAGTACAGCTGAAGCAATCTCTGTAGTCAACAGTGGAATGGCTTTAGCAGCACACTTTGGAAATGGTAAATTAAGTGCTGGAGATGTCGCTTCTGGATTAATCGGTGCAGTCATCAAAGACCCCGTACAAGATGCAATTGTGTGGAGAGAGTATTTAGAAACTGTAGTCAAAGAAAGGGATGATTGGAAGGATTTGTATCAAGCTTGTCGGGAAGTGAGTTGATTAGTGATGGGTGATGGAAGATTGATTTTTTGCTTTGTTGGGTTCCACTAGATATTCACCCAACAAAATATTTTTTTGAAAGACAAAAATGTCAAACATATAGATATTGAACAACACAGAGCAAAAATATTCATGTACAAAATCGCTTTTTTGGTATCCAGTAGGACTTGGTAAAATCTACAGAATCTCAAACCAAGATACAAAATATTTTCTTGCACTCCAATACACTACAAACAACTCAGCTTCTGCTAGTATCATCACCACAGGTAAGTAATCAATGGATCTAGACGGTGAAAATCAGCCTTAAAACAAGTTTTTATTTAGCTATAGTATTGTTGATATTTGGTTTGTGGGGATGCGATCGCTTATTCTCTTCATCCGGATACCAGGTGAGCAGGGTCAGTGATGGGGATACAATAGCTGTGCTCGATAACAATAATAATAAGCTGAATGTGCGTTTTGCTTGTATTGATGCACCGGAAATAGCTCATTCAAAAAAGGAAAAGAAAAGTAGGAAATCTGTAGATAAAAACCAGTACAAATGGGGTGATAGAGCTAAAAAGCGGGTGAGTGAACTGGTGAAACAATCAAGCGATCGCGTTGAGTTAAATATTACTGATACTGATAGATATGGTCGTAAGGTTGCAGAGGTACGCTTAAAGGATGGTACTTTTGTTCAAGAAGCTTTAGCAAGAGAAGGATTGGTAGTTGTGTACCGCAATTATCTAAGCAAATGTCCTAGTAAGGAACTGGTACAAGAAGCAGAAGCATTTGCGAAAAAAAGACGAAGGGGGGTATGGAGTGATAAAAAGTTTCTCAAACCTTGGGATTATCGTAAAGTTAGTCGCAGTAAATAAATCTGTCTAACAATAAATAGAAATCTAGATTGCAATCTTTGTTGAAAATGTAAGGGACATCCAAAAATTAAATTACTCAATTTCCGCATCTAATACAACTATCAGATTTTTTCTCCCTCTCTCTTGGTGCGCATTTCCTAGCGCTTTGAAAAAGCGCTTTCATTGTGGTCTTCTCCCAAAGGGAGAGGCTAGCGTCAAGGGGGTTTCCCCCCGAAGTTTGCTCAACGGAGGGAACCTCCCTCCGTTGAGCAACTTCTCTCCATGTACAACTTTTGTAAGAAGCGCTTTCTTCGCACCGCTACCGCTGCTCCCTCCGCTTCCCCTGCTTCCTCTGCTCACCAAAACCATTGATTATTTTTTTAATTGGAAGTCCCTAAGTCTATGGTCTCGGACGGAATTGCGTTGCTTTTGCGTAAGTCCTGATAAAATTAAACATGATTAAAATATATATGTAGGAAATAGTGATAATAGAACTACTCAGATTTAAGATTAATCCAAATAAGCGGGAGGAATTTATTCAAAAGGATGATGAAATTTGGACAACTGCTATATCCAGTTATCCGGGATATTTGGGAAAAGAGGTTTGGATAAATCCCATTGACAAGAATGAGATTGTGATGATTATCAAATGGAAAACTACAGAACAATGGAAAAGTATCTCAGCAGAGGAATTAGTAGAAATTTCTCAGAAGTTTGATAGCTCCTTGGGATTCAAATATGAAATGGTAGAATCTTCAGAATATCAAGTCAGAAAGTTTCCTCAGCCTAATATGAAGTCTGATTATTGATTTAGTAATTCGAGTTTGTAAGGAAAAGTGATATTAATCGCTTCATATATACCTTTCACCCCCGGATTATTTACTGACCGTCATTAATCTCAGAAGCCAAATCTTTGTCTAGAAAGGTTTTTACCCCGATATGCTAACCCGAATAATGGTTAGTTATAAACTTCTTTGACGAACAGTTTGATAGTGGAAACGAATCAAAAACAAAATAGCAGCAACTGCAATTCCTAAAGATTGTCCTAACCACAAACCGGTACCACCTAAGTTGAAATGGAAACCGAGAAAATAACCAGTTGTTAAACCAATTATCCAAAATGCTGGGATACTTAGTATTACTGGAATGCGTGTATCTTGCATTCCTTGAAGGGTTCCGTAGGTAATTTTTTGTACTGCATCTAATATCTGCGATACCGTTGCAACGGTTAACATGGGTAAAGCTAAATCTAATATTTCGGAGTTCGCTGGGTCGTTAATATCTAGGTATAGGGCTACTATTGAACGGGGGAATAATAACATAGCAATTGTTATTAAGATTGCAAATGTAAATCCCATACCGATACTAACATGTCCTGCTTGCTGTATACCTTTTAAATCTTTTTTTCCTAACCATTGTCCTACCCTTACAGTAGCTGCATAGGACATTCCCAATGGAATCATGAAAATTACCATGATGGTTTGAAAGACGATTTGATGTGCGGCTAGTATATCTGTTCCTAATGCACCCATCAAATATGTGACGACGGTAAATAGTCCCAACTCTAAAGTAATAAATATACAAATAGGTATACCAGTTTTAGTTAGTTCCCAGATAATAGCAGGTCTGACTCGATGTAACTGCTCAAATATGCGATAGATTTTCAGCTTTGGATGTTTGAGGATATAAATTATTAGAGCAATGAACATTCCCCACAAAGTAAGGGTACTCGATATAGCTAATCCAGCTAGTTCGAGACTAGGAAAACCAAATTTACCAAATCCCAAAACATAGTTACCAATGACGTTGAAAACTGTACCAATAACCACGATAAACATTATAGGACGAGCATGAGACAATCCCGATACAACACCCCGCAACATCGCAAAACCTAAAGCAGGAAAGAAACCCCACAATATTATATCTAAGTAAGTATTTGCTTTCTTTACAGTAACTTCAGCTTGTCCTAAGTGCAACATCAGCGAATCCAAATGCGCGATCGCCATCATCATCGGTATTGAAAGTAATAAAACTAACCAAAATCCCTGACGTGCTAATTTTTCAATCCTAGTTTTCTTTCCTGCACCGTAAGCTTCAGCAACCAATAGACTTACTCCCATCACTAGACCAATAGCTGCATTTAAGACAGCGAAGAACGTCAAGGAAGCTAAACCACCAGCAGCGAGGGTTTCTGCTCCCAGTCTTCCCATCATGATTGTGTCGAAAAACCCAGTCAGAGATTGTGCAACTTGAGCGCTAGCTAAGGGAATTGCTAATTGAAGAAACTTTTTGATTTCTGTACGTATAGGGTAATTCACTGCAATTAAAGTCATGAATCGTTACAATTACAGAATAGGTAATAACAAGATTGTTGAGCTATCAAAATCTTGCACTACTTCCAAAATCTTGCTGGGAGTTTCCAGAACTGTGAGCTAAAGCATTATGGTTAAATCACCAGATTTGTCCGCTAAAACACTATCACCGATTATTTCTAGTCAAAATTTAGGTTGGGAATCTATTCTTGTCGAAGAATTTCAGCTACCCCCAGGAAATTGGGAATCTCAAGCGGAGAAAGAACATAAGATTGCTGTGTGTTTAGCACCAAAACCATACCGTATTTGGCAAGCTATCGGCGATCGCTCTTACACGGGGGTATATGCTAAAGGTGATATTTCAATTGCACCCGCCGAACTGGCTAATTCATACCGAGTTTATGGTGATGACCAATATTTGCAGATAAAAATTTTGCCCCAGTTTCTTGAACAGGTTGCAGTTGAAGCGATTGATTTAGATCCAGAACATCTTGAATTAGATATAGAATTTCGCGATCGCAATCCTCAGATAGAACAGCTTTCGCTAATGCTCAGAGCAGAACTATTTCGAGGAAAAGATGGAGCAGGAAAGCTTTACATAGAGTCTCTAACTAATGCTTTAGTTGTAAACTTACTTAGAGAATACTCCATTATTCAACCAAAAATTACAACATATGAAGGAGGATTAAGCGATCGCCAGTTATTACAAGTTATAGAATATATTAATCACAATCTAGCTGAATCTATTAAATTAAAAGATTTAGCCGCATATTTAGGAATTAGTCAGTTTCACTTCAGCAGACTTTTTAAGAAGTCTACCGGTATTACTCCCCATCAGTATGTTATGCAGCAAAGAATAGAAGAAGCCAAAAATCTATTAAAAAAAGGCAATACACCCATCATCGAAATAGCCTTAAATTGTGGTTTCAATAGTCATGCTCACTTGGGAAAATACTTTCGTCAAATAACAGGAATCACCCCCAAAGCTTACCGTCAAAGCAGCCATTGAAAGTGCAGCAAACAGAGGTGCTACTCCTTTCCCTGTGAAAGATTACCGTTTGGGATTGAGGGAGAGAGTGAGAGAGGGAGTGAGTGAAGGAAAAATTTTGATAGGTAATCTTAGAGCAGAACAGGAGTAACAATTCTAAATTCTAAATTCTATAGTGATTCTAAATAAAAAACACATCGAATTAAATATACTTTTCATCCCGATTTAAATTATTCGGAGGGGGTTTGGGGGACGCGACCGTCCCTCAATCGGGGGTTTGGGAGAGAATCCCCCAATTCTTGATTTTCATGTATATCTAACCGCTTAACCCAAGGGAAATTAATTGGAATAGCTATATTAGTACAAAAAAACAATATAAACGGATAATATAACTGTTGAGCAGTCAATAGCATCGGATATGAATCACTATCAGAAGCTACTTCGAGTTAGTACTAACGGTAAGTCTCTACATAACGTTACTTCACAGGTCGCATCTGTAGTTGCTGAGTCTGGAGTAACTACTGGACTTTGTACTTTGTTTTTGCGTCATACTTCAGCAAGTCTAATTATTCAAGAAAATGCCGACCCTGACGTATTGAAGGATTTGGCTAATTTTATGGCAAAATTGGTACCGGAGTCTGGGCAATATATCCATGATGCTGAGGGGGCTGATGATATGCCAGCTCATATTCGTACAGTCTTAACTCACACTTCTGAGCATATACCTATTAATAAGGGTCAGTTAGTTTTGGGAATTTGGCAAGGTATATATATCTGGGAACATCGACAAAGGAATCATTCTAGAGAGTTAGTAATTCACGTCTGTGGATAATCTTTACTTGATTACCAATTAACCATGACTAATCATCCATTACCCATAAAAATGAAAATCACCGATTTAATTAACTGGTTTGAAGCATGGGCAAATCCAGCTTGGCAAGAAAAGTGGGATAATTGTGGTTGGCAAATTGAACCGGGAATTTTGCAAGAAGAAGCACGGGTTTTAGTTTGCTTGACTCCGACATTAGCAGTGATGGAAGAAGCGATCGCGCTACGTCATCAAGGTATTGCAGTAAATTTGATTTTTGCTCACCATCCTTTAATTTTTAATCCCCTGAAGTCGTTACAAACGGGTCAGTACATCGGGGATATGACACGTCTAGCTTTCACTCACAAAATAGGAGTTTACAGCGCTCATACTAACTTCGACCAGGTTCAGGATGGAACTGCTGATGTTCTAGCTCAAATTCTGGATTTACAAGAAGTTAACCCGATAGTCCCGACTCAATTGGGTTTGGGTTACGGAAGGGTGGGAACTCTCAAACCTGCTGTTACCCTACAAACTTTATTAGAAAGAATTCAAAAATTATTATCACCTCCTGACTTAATTTTCTCTCCTCACGAAAATTTGAGTCAAGAAATATCTCAGGTTGCTGTTTTAGGAGGTTCGGGTGCTGGATTTATTTCTGATGTAGTGAAAACCGGTGCTCAAGTATACTTAACCTCTGACTGTAAATTTCACCAGTTTCAAGAAAGTCGCGATCGCAATCTAATTTTAGTTGATGCTGGACACTACGCTACGGAAAGACCAAGTTGCGATCGCTTGACAGAAAAGTTTCGGTCTCTAAATTTAGAATGGGTAAAGTTGAGTTTTCAAGATGAAGATTTTCGTTGCTTTTTGAGTGGGAGTATTTAGTTAATCTTTGTTTACAAAATTGTTGTTACAAAATTGTTTTTACACATTTTTTGCACCAAATGATTTAATGATTATTTCCTAAGTGAAGCTGAGTTCGGAATTTATAAAAGTTTTTATTTTTTTCAGAAATTAAAAATTACTCAAATTTGATAATCTACAATTGATGATTCCATTGAGAATGGTGGGTTCGATAATCCTAAGTGTTTGACATACTTATAAGATTATATATAACCTAACTTGAGAGTATATTTTATTCAATTATCTAAGCAATAAAACTGAATTAAATGTATACTTAATGTATAAAAAACATCTTTAACAAATCTTCTTAACAACTTTTTTAAAATAAATAAATACCTCAAATTCTCTTGAACAAAGAAACCTAGCCTTGCAATAATGATTTAAACAGTTCCAAGTGACTTATATCACTCAAATAAATCGACACCAGTCACTATATTGTTAATAAATGTCACTGACGATTGAAGAAGGTATTAAATCTCTTGGCTGGGGTAATGATAAGTACAATAGTCGAATCTGCTTTCGAGACAGGTTATCTTAGTGTCGAATCAGAGGGTCTGATTCATCAAATATTGTCTACTAAAATTTATCAGGGTTCTGATTTAAAGGCTTTGAAAAGACTTTATCTTGCAGTAGAAAGAGGTTCAATTCAAAGAGAAGTAAAGTTAAACTTAGATGTAAAAATTCCTTCAATTTGAATTATGGACAAAGGATAGGGATGCTGCATAGCAAGCACTATCAGGGTTTGCTATCGCCAAAATATTGAAATTACTTCTCTCACAAGGACACTAAGGGAACCTTAGACTACATTTTGGTCGCAATGACAGGTTTTAACTGTTTAAGTCCTGGATCAATTACGTTTTTCTTTTGTATTGCTTGAAGTATTGCTCTAAATGCTGTTTAAACAGATATTAGCTGTGTTTTTTCAGAAAAATGACAGCCATTTGTACTTTACATAAGTTTTAATTGTAAATATCATAAGATTGAGTAAATTCAAATCCATTCTGAATATTACTCGCCATATAGATTCTAAATTAGATAAAATGTACTTGTAGCCATAGGATTCAACAAAAAAAATAAAGTGTAAGATATTTGACTATAAAAAGTTATATTTTTCTGTAAAGAATTATCTCTCAATAAGTGAGCAACTTTCATTGCACAATGAGCTAAAATTGAATATATAGGGGTAAAATAAAGCAAATCTTCAGCCTTCAAAGCTCATGCTAGTAATTGCAGCTATTCAATTTCAGCAACAGCAAAATTCAGTGTATGTAAAGTATAATTTCAATACATATTTATCAGGATGACTCTCCAGAAATTATTTTCTCAGACAGTGGCAAGTATGGATTGTGTAAATGAGCCTAAGCTATTTTCCTTACTTGTAAAATTCACCGAGTAAATCATCAGGTGCAATTATTTCGCACAAAAGTAACTAATTAAGGATTCATAAACATCAGGGCTATAAATGATGAAAAATCATCAAGAAAGTCTTGGAATCCGAGGGGAGTAAGTACAAAAAGGAACAATTTAAAGTATTAGATGTTTAACAGATTTTACCAACTAATATTTACCGATGTTTCCTCAAGTTCTGTCTCCGGCTATTTAGCCTTTATGTTTACAGATTTGGCCATTTTGAAAAAGGTAGAAGCTGTACATGTTACACCGCAAGATTTATCAGCTATGTTGTGATAGTCGGGAAGTATGTGTTTTCTTGCGGGACCAGCAACGCTGGATAGAACGTGCCCGTATCATTGACATTGAAGGGGATTTAGTAACCCTACGTTACGAGACAGAGGAAGAGGACGAAATCTGTTCATGGGAAGAGATGATTCGTTTAGAAAGCATTGGTGCAATTAATCAAAAACTTGCATCAGTACCCCGAGGAAATGTCGAACCATTATTGACAGAAGAATGTCCTGAAGCAGAAAAAATTCGCGATCACTATACTGACTCTAATCCAGAACAGTAAGTGAGCAATATAAAGTTGTAAAACAAACAACATACTGTTGCCTTTAGTTTGTTGCTTTAGCTACTGCTTTTAGTCCTATATTCAGCTATTTACATAGCTCTGAAATTAGAACTATCATTATCCAATTTCAGTTCTAATTTAAATATATACATTAATTTGACCTCTGGAAGATATCCCAGAGGTTTTTTTTATTAATTTTTTTTATATTTTTTTTTATTAATTAGGGCTTATTGAATAACTGGGAAAATCTTATTATGATGGGCTTTCAGGCTTTTATTAAAGACAAAATTCCTAGAAAATAGAAATATGATGCTTAAAAAGCTTGCATTGCTAATTCTGTTTAGTAACAAAAATCAGAAAAAATAGGCTTGAACTTGGGATTCAATCAGTTGTTAGTTCCCGATTATGTTCAAATGCTGGGCAGTAACCTTCCAAAGTGACTTTAAAATTATATAAAGGGGAAAGAGGATTCCAACATCTTTGTCCTCGTTGGTGACGACAGCTAGCACAGCATTCTATATCAGATAGTGTTAAGCGATCGCTATGGTGATTTAGTAATTCTTTTTGAGTCAATCCCCGTAAAACCAGTTCTTCTCCCTGCCATCGAGCAGCAACTAACCCTGTATCAGCGAATTGTCGCCATCTAGGGTCATTAGTGACAGTATCTGGCAAACTTATTGTAATGACTTGCTCAAACTCCGTCAGTTCCCCTTCATAATTTGTATCTGGGGGAGCAGGTTGAATAAATGTTTCTCCGATGGGTAACTCTACTAAAGTACCAGCACCTGGAGAGTGGACATGATAGCGATTTTGTAATTCTTCCAGACTCGTTAAATCAGCCAAATATGCTGCCGAACCGTGGACAAATAGGACATGCTGGGGTCTGACATTATGAATTAGCTGTGTAGTTCCCGGACCATCGCTATGTTCTGCGAGCAAAAAGGTTTCTATACTGAATTGTTCAGAATTAAATTGTTTAGAGTACTTTGGATCTAAAACAACATCAATTTTTTCTGGTAAGAAAATCAACCAAGGATTCTGATTATATTGAAAGTATTTACTTAAATCGGAAGTTAAATCTGTCAGAATAATACAGGGAGATTCCCTTAAACTTGCTAACTTCTCTGCTTGCAAACGTCCGACTCTAGGACGTACTCGGTCGTCCCAAAATAAGGGCTGATGACGAGCAAAATTTTGTACGGAGGGAGGAAAATGAGGTAGCAATTCTAGGTAAGCATCACAACCAGCAGCGACTGCTCCATCTACCCATATATCTAAATTCCTACCCGTGAAATGATGATGAGAGCGCAAGAGCATTAATAATTCTTGACCCAAACCTAGAGCGGGAGTCGGTAACAAAACAGAACGACCATCAGCGATCGCTTGATTAATTCTTTCTGCTAATTGGTTTTCTTGATTGCGTCGATGGGGATGACGGGAAGTACCATAAGTTCCTTCTATAATTAGTACGTCTAAATTTAATCCTCTTAATTCTTCTAAACGTAAACCTTCGACTAAGCGGGAGTTAGATAAGAAGAAATCCCCCGTATACAGTAACTTATAAGAACGGATAGAAGAAGTATAGGTAATTAAAATTGCCACAGCACCCGGTAAATGACCAGCAGCAAAGAATTCTACTGTTAAACCTTTCTTGATTTCGGTAGGCGATCGCAATGGTAAGGCTGAACAAAAATTCGGTATTTCCTCAGCTTGCTTATCTAACCAATTGAGGGGTATCAATCTACTAGTGACTTCACTAGCGTAGACAGCTAGGGAAGGAAAAACTTTATTTAGGGCTAGTAAACCTCTAGAATGATCATCGTGAGCATGACTGACGATTACAGCATCTAATGGTAAATTATCGTATTGAACATCCCTGCGGTTTTGTAATTTTTCTAAGCCTTGTAACAGAGGTGAGATATCTGATAAACCGCAATCAAGTAAAATTCGGTATGGTCCCATCCTGATCAGCAAACAGATACCAGAATCATGATGCTCGACACCGTAGGGCAAACATTCTAATTCACTACGCCATTCTCCTGCTTCTGACCGAGGAGATGCTGATAAACTATCCAAAATGCTTTTTCCTCCCCTCAAAATCTGACAGGAGCATGGGTTCAATAATCAGTTCCCATACTTTTAAGATCAGAACTTACCTTGAAAATGACATATCAAAGACGACTGAACATCATCTAGAAATATTCACTAGAATTAGTGAGCAGAGCCATTTCCATGATAATTATCAGAATCGTAAAAGCCATTTCTAGTGCCAAAAAATAAACACGAGAAAGTGAAAATGACTGTTAATCCCACTAATATTAATTTTACATCCATGTGTTTTCCTCCTTGCTTCACATATCTTTTTCAATTTTAATAAAGTATTTCACCGACCAGGCAAAACACCATAAAATTTTTATTATGTGACTTTTAAATTGGTCAAATTCTAAACCTTTCCCTCAAAACTGTCTATCTATATAAACTACATATTTAGAAATACATATTGGAACTTACATATCGCCAAAGGTAAACTCAGGAAACTCAACATCCCAAATTCTTAACTTATGTAATTAAATCACTTATGTACACTCTATTATTCATCTAGCTGCCGATGAGTTACAAATTGAGTCAAATTGATTATCTTCTCGAATTGAAAGTTTTGAGCGAGTTCTATCAAAGAATTGGCAAATTGGACATCTCTTTGAGAAATATCTTGGACTAAATCTAAAATAATATTGTCACTTCCTTGACGTGATGCGCGATTGATTGTGTTCACCCATTCTTCAGGCATTTTTAAGAAAAAGTCATGCCATTGTGAACTGGTTATTTTTTCATCTTCTTGTTTGAGGAGAGTATAATTATTTACATTTTTTTGTTGATAAATATATGTAACATTTAAATGTTTAGCAATTATATGAAGTAAATTTTCTTCTTTGAAAGGTTTGTGTAGTAAATCATTACAACCACTAGCTAATATAAAATCATTTTCTTCTACAAAGGAACCGGCTGTAAGTGCAATAATAATAGTCTCCCTTGATATATCTTCAGACTGTTTATTTATAGGTAGTTTATTTTTAGCTTCTGCTATTCTTTGTCTAATTATTTTTGTTGCCGTATAGCCATCCATTAGGGGCATTCGCATATCCATTAAAATCAAATGAGGATTCCAATTAGACCATAATTCTACTGCTTGTTGACCATTTTGAGCAGATTGTACCGAGAATCCTATAGAAGTCAAAAGTTTAACTAATAAAATGCGACTTGCAGAAATATCATCAACCACCAAAATTCGATATTGTATTTGATTATTTGCTAAACCAATTACTATTTTTTGAATATTTACTGCTTCTATATCATTGCAAGATGCGATAGTAACTGGAATGTCAAAATAAAAATTACTTCCTTTTCCTGGGGTACTATCAACTTTTATTTTTCCCCCCATCATTTCTATATACTCTTGACTAATAGATAAACCTAAACCAGTTCCTTGCTGATATGTTTTGCCAGCTTCAGTTTGTGCAAAAGGTGTAAATAATAAATCTATTTCTTCATCAGCAATACCAATACCAGTATCTTGGACTTCAAAATGCAACACTAATTCTGAAATATTATCTACTAGATTATTGGATGAATTTTTTCTGTGATTAATTATTGAATTATTTACTGAATGATTGATTGCAACTTTTAGAATTACATGACCGACGGAAGTAAATTTAATCGCATTACCTAATAAATTAATTAATGTCTGACGTAGCTTACTCTGGTCGGCTTTAATATATCTGGGAATATCTGATGAGCAAATAAATATTAGCTGCAATCCTTTAGATTCAGCCTTAATTTTTAATATATTACTGATACTATCAATTAATGATTGTAAATCAAAGCTATCTTGATTGAGACTAACTTGCTTTGCTTCAATTTTTGACAGTTCTAAAATTTCGTTAATTAATTGTAATAAATGTTCGCCAGCACTATTAATACATATTATATTTTCTTGTATTTCCTTGGGTAAAGATTGGTCATGATTCATTAACTGAGAAAAGCCTAAAATTGCATTTAATGGTGTTCTCAACTCATGGCTCATATTCGCAAGAAACTCACTTTTTGCTTGATTAGCTGCATCAGCAGCGATCGCTGCTTGCTGTAGTTCTTCTGTTCTTTGTTCTACTCTAGCTTCTAGGGTGTGGGAATACTCCTCTAAGCGTTGATATAGTCGGCTATTCTCTAGGGAAATGGCTGCAATACTAGATAGAAGATTTAAAATTTTTAAACGCTGATTTGTAAAAGTATTAGTAGTAAGATTATTTTCTAGATAAAAAATTCCTGTTAACCGACCTTGATAAATAATAGGAGCGCATAAAACTGATTTTGGCTGTTGCAGAATTATATAAGGGTCGGCAGCAAAATTAGTTTCTGCCATAGCATCGGCAATTACCAAATTTTTTTGAGTATTTTTAACATAATTAATAACTGAAATCGGTAAAATTAAAGAACATTCATTTTCTGTATTTTTAAGGAATAATTCCTTTATATATATATTCTCTAAACGATAGATTATTTTATTTTCTGGGTCTATATCTGTATCTGTCTGAGTAAAACATTGAGCCGCAATAAATAAACTATCTTCTTCTTTTAAAATTAAAGTACCTTTCTGTGCACCGGCGTTTTCTAGAAGTGCCTTCATGATGGCACATATTTGTTTTGGTAACTGAATTTCTGTAAACAGTATTTGAGCAGCTTTGATAACTGCTTCTAAATCTAAAATTTCACTTCCTAATGGTCTTGAATATGTAGATTTAGTTATTGCTGTTTGAAAAATTTCCTGAAAAGAACTATTATTCTGATCATGGTTTTCTTGATTTTTGATAATTGAATTCATCAATTGGGGATAACGTTGCTGTAAGTGCTTAATTTTTGCTTTTGCCCCCCAACGAGTATAGGCATAGTAAGCATCAATCAAATAAGTTTGAGCAATAGAATTCTTACCCCATGAAAGATAAAATTTAGCCGCAAGTTCATTTGCAATACTTTCTTCGTTAACATACGCATAATTTTTTGCTCCAGATATAGCTCTTTCATAATTTTCAATTGCACTGAGATATCTTCCTAGAACGCGATCGCGTTCTGCTTCTACTAAATAAAATTTATGCAAATGGTTCATGGGAGCATAATGAGACCATTTTTTTAATTTTCTTTGATTAGCATTAACTTTTTTGAGGAATAACCTTTTCTTGACTCCAGAGAGGGTAGGATATACTCTTAAACGAGCTAAAGAGTCATAAAAGTTTAATAAGACCACAGAAGGAGTTGCAATTACCGCTTCTAAATATTTTGTTGCTGTTTGTGCATAATCTACAGCAAGGAAATATTGCTCAAATAGATAGCAAAGTATAAGTTTATTTAAGTAAATATCAAATATTTCTGTGAGTCGATTTTCCTTTTTCGCTAAAGGTAATCTGAGGTGTTCGTTATAGCTTTCCCCAACTAAGCTACAAACATTATCAACTTGTCCTAATAAATTCAACACTACCTGACGATATAGTTGTAAAAACTGGAGAATACTTTCTTGGTTAAAGTCAGCGATCGCGCGAGAGTAATTCAACATTTCTTGCTCTAAGCTACTTAGTTCTTCACCGAGCAAATAAGAGTGATAGCAGCGAATGAAAGCACAAAAAGAGGCAAATTCTAGGTCTCCAGTTTCTAAACCGATTTGATAAGCTTCGGTAAGTGGTTTTAATCCTTTTCTCAGATGTTTTTTCCAGTGGTTGATAAAGTTATTTACCACCATCACAGTTTCTGCTTTAAATTCTTTAGCATTGAATTTTTCAATTAGTTTCAATGCTAATTGACCAAATTTATAGCCAGAATCAACATCACCTAATACACCGCATAAAATAGCACCGTAGCAAGCATAACCATAAGCTGATTCTGAAGCGTTACCATATTTGATAGATAAATTAATTGCCTGTAAAGTAAATAATGGCATTAACTTTGGTGTAGCGTAGTAGGCAGAGGAACTCATGCTACGCATTATTTGCACAATTGCTACAATTTTTGGCTCCCTCATCGGTGGTAAATACAGCAAGTTTGCGGTAGGCTTTCCCAGTAGGGTAATTTTTGTTCCGATGAGAGCCAATAGTATTTTAAAATTGCTGGTAGAAGATGGTAGTTTGACCCCTAAGAGTCCTAATACCTCTAATCCGGTTAAGACTGCCTCATATGATTTTTTTTGTGCGCTATAGGCTTGTATTTTTACTTTATATACTTCAATTTTATCTTGCAGAAGATTAGCTCTATCTAATACTAAATTGACGTACTCATCCATATGATGAAATTTGCCTCTGAGATAAGCAATTTCGGCTGACTTGTTATAAATAGTTAAAGTTATTTCGTAATTATTTATCCAACTACTTTTATTTAAAAGCTTTCTTCCCACTGTTATATATTCATTTGCAGCATCATAGGCAGTAGATGCGATCGCTTTATTTGCTGCTAGTAAATTTAAATGTAGTAAGGTAAGTTTTTCTTCAGGTTTAGAAATTAATTCAACACCGATATTTAGTTGATTAGTAATGTCAAATATTTTATCTTCTACAGCTTCAGGTATATTTTTAAAGTTATGAGCATATAAATTATGAAAATATAATAAGGGATGACTATTTATCTGATTTTTACTTTTATTACTAAAATCATCAGATTCTAATGCTTTAACAAAAAGTGTTGTCCCTATTTTTAAATGTATAGTTAATTTGTCACTATCAGAAATTAATGAATATGCGGCTTGCTGAACTCTATCATGTAAAAATTTGTAATTGACTGTTAGATTAATTTTGCCTAAATATCTTTTTTCATTTGTCTCTAATCTCAATTCATCTTGAAAATTATCTTGAAAATTATCTTGAAAGAACTTATAAATCTCACTTGTAGGTAAAATTAATCCTGTTTTTAATGCTTCCCATAATGCATACCCAGTTTCTGTAACGGATTTTTGATTGATTTTTGCGAGAGTCGTTAAATCGAATTTATTACCTATACAAGCTGCTAATTTCAATACGTGTTGAGTAGATAATGGTAGTTTTTGTAATTGAACGGTCATAAACTCAACTACATCAGAACTAACCGACAATTGTTTTATTGAGGAAATATCACATTTCCATCCTTTCCGATGTTGGTTACTGACAGCATCACTTTCATCTAATAAAATTATTTTTTCTTTATATAAAAATAATAAAAATTGTTTACTAAAAAAAGGATTTCCTTTCGCTTGTAAAAATACTTGTTCTGCTAGGGGTAATGCTTTTTCTTCACTACATCTAAGAGTATCTGCAATTAAGTGATTTATAGATTTTTTATTTAAAGGAATTAAGTTTATTGTATTAATTGTGATATTGTTTTTTGTCTTATATGTCGTATTAATATCAAAATGATTATTTTCTTTTCTCTGATTTATAATTTTACTTTCATCTCCAAAACAATCAGTATTACTAATATCCTTTTTGATATCATCTAAAACTAACATCAAAGGATGAGTTAAATAAATCTCATTATTCCTGTAAGCTCCAATCAATAATAAACTATTTTGAGTGTGTCCAAAAGAATTTCTATTGCTAGAAGAAAGTAATAACTTAATTAATTTTAAAGATGCAGAATCTGCCCATTGTAAGTCATCTAAAAAAATTACTAATGGATGCTCTTTAGTAGTGAAAATGCTAATAAACTTTTGAAATAGTAAGCGAAATCTATTCTCTCCAGAACTTGCTTCTAATTGAGGAACTGGAGGTTGTTTACCAATGATTTTTTCTAATTCTGGAATAACTTCAGCAACAACAGCACCATTATCCCCTAATACTGATAAAATTCTTGACTTCCAGGTTGTTAGCTCAGCAGTACTTTCAGCTAATATGTGTTCTATAAGATTTTGAAAAGCTTGGACAAAAGCAAAAAAAGGAATGTAGCGTTGAAATTGGTCAAACTTACCCTTAATGAAGTAACCTTTCTCACGGACAATTGGTTTGTGAACCTCATTTACTAATGCGGTTTTACCAATACCAGAAAATCCAGAAATTAAAACTAACTCTGTGCTTCCCATGCTGACTCTTTCAAAAGCAGACAGTAGAGTTTCTACTTCAGATTCCCTTCCATAAATTTTCTCTGGTATTTGAAAACTATCAGAAAAATCCTGTTCTCCCAATGGGAAAGAAATAATTGAATCCTGTGTTAAATATTGTGCCAAACACTTTTCTAAATCGTATCTCAAGCCAAAAGCACTCTGGTAGCGTTCTTGTGCAGTTTTCGCCATCAATTTCATCACTATATTATCAATTACAGGTGGAATATCGTTGATAATATTTTTTAAAGGTATGGGTTGACGAGCAATATGAGAATGTACCAACTCCATAGGGTCTTGAGATTCAAAGGGAAGTTTACCTGTAAGAATTTCGTAAAAAGTAACACCTAAAGAGTAAAAATCACTACGCCAATCAATCCCCTTATTCATTCTCCCAGTTTGTTCTGGAGACATATAAGCAAGGGTTCCTTCTAAGATTACTGGATTAAGAAACTCTTGGGTTTCCTTTGGTAATACAGAAGCGATACCAAAGTCTATGAACTTAACTACTTTTGTTTGGGGATTAATTAAAATATGCTGTGGCTTAATATCTTTATGTATAATCCCTCGATGATGTAAAGCTTCGAGAATAGTAGCTATTTTGATGGCAATAGTGAGAAAATTAATCAAATAATTTTTACTATTACTAACTCCCTTATTGAGTACTTTCAGAGGTAGTATTAAATTTTCATCTGCAAGCAAATTAGATAGAGGAATTCCCCCCATATCTTCCATTATCAGACCATAACCATAATGGAAAGCCTCTAAGTTATAAAGTTGAATAACTCCCGGTAAATTTAGATTTTTAACAATAGCATACTGATTCTTAAGCTCCAATAACTCCCTAACAGTAGGGTATTGAGTATCAAGTAGTTTAATAACTACCCTTTTTCCATCTAATTCCCGCTTTCCTCGGAAAACTACTGTTCGCGAACTTTGATAAAGTTTTTCAATAAAGCTATAGCCTGGAAGTTTAATCATCTAGTTTGAAAATAGAATCAGGAGTTAGCAAACAGATGAGGGAAATTATCAGTAGGGATAAATAAGTAGGAAGGCGTAATTATTTATAATACTCGTACTCCCTTTGTCAACTGTTGAAGCCAATGACAGCTTCAGTTAAGCTACCCTAACTGAACAATTATTTAAACCCTCCTACTTACCTTTCCTGGGACTGTATTAATTCCACATTTTGTCTAAGGGGGGTAGATTTACAGTACTCGCATACTAACACTCATATATATAGCCAACATGTAAATATTTTTGTCTAAGAACTTACCCTAATAGTCATTATCAGCAACACAAATGCCTTTACATTTGATTCCATTCGTAGCCGTGCGCTTACAATGAGGGCATAGAATTTTTTCGTTTTCTATTTGTCGATCTATTTTTGTGTTGTCACTTGCTGATAACTGGTCTTTTTCGGTCTGGGGTTGCAAAGTCATGACAGGAAAAGGATTTTTGCGATTTTCATTTTACATTGTACATATGGCAGAGATTCTCCCTGAAGCATTGCTACTGAATTTCAGAAGCTGTCTCCAAAGTTTAGATCAAAAATTTAGATTAACAAAGAAATAAATAATACCAATGTAAAAAAAAGAATGGAACAAATATATTCCTGTCGTATTCCTGTAGAGACTTAATATCTTTTAATTTCACAGAGAAATGTGCTGCCAGAATTGATGAAATTGATGTAACAGAAATCCTCAGCAGATAATTAATTTCTCCATCGCTTTCTGTAAATCGTCTGTTAAATCTGCTACAGCTTTCCTAGCATTTTTACGAGATGATTGATATTCCTCATAACGTTCAGAAACTGCTATCGGTTCTCCTACAACTAGATTAGCCTTTTGTCTTCCTAAAGAAGGACGTTCAAAAGAATCTTGATTTTGAATGCGTTGGACTATTTGCCAAATAATTAAAAGGGTTTGGGAAAATCTTTCTGCTGTAGGTTTTTCTCGGACATATTTGCCGCTAACAGCTACAAAATTTTCTACTAATCTCATGTGCCACATCCGCGAGGTTGCTTCTTCTGCCACTTTATCTGCAAGAGAACGTTCAACCAAAGACAAGTTATTAATATCTCCAATATCTTTAAAATCTTCTCGATAAATATAGTTCCATCCCGCCTGTTCTACACGACGACAACGGTCATTTAAGTTACCTTTCGGTGGCAAATGGAAATATGCTTCTGATACTTTTAAAGCAGCATCTAATAAAGCTTGTAAGCGAATTTTGATAGCTTCGTTAGTTTCCTCTGTATAACTTGATAATATCCCAGAATCATTATCTGAATTGCTATCAGAATTATTAACGTAAGTACTAACTGTAGGTAATTCTTGGTGATAAAAACGTTTATAAAAGTCTTCCATTAAAGACAACAAACGTTCTGATAAACGAATTAAACGAGTATAAAGAACATCCAAATCAGAACTAGAAAACTGAGAACTTTTAGGTAAACCACTAGCGGTTTCCAACTCGCTTAAAAGTTTAGCGATCGCATCCCAGGGAGGATCGATATAACTATATTGAATACCAACTGGTAAAATAATTACTTGTTCTTGGCGTTGGGCTTTTTGTAGATCCTGAGCGCACCAGAATCCCATTTGAGCAATTCCTGGTTCTAAAGGACTAATAATCTCATTTAAACCGTTTGTACCTCCTTCTGGTGCAGCAGCCATTGGGAAACGTCCATTTAAGAACAGATTGCGCGCTGTTTTCAATCCTACCCAGTCTGCTTTACCGCGTTGTATTGGTGTACCTCCCAATCGAGAAATCATCCAGCCAATATGAGAACCAGCCCATAAGGGTATTCCCCGGTCGTACATACAATGAGCATGAACCGGAAACTTTAATGGTTTACCCATAGATGCAGCAACATTAGGTACAAGTCGATGAAGCAAGTAACCAAGACAAAGTGGATCGTCCACTTGGGGGTGACGAAATGCGATTAATAAGCGAATTTTCCCCCCTTGGAAATCGTGCATTAAATCTACTAACTTCTCAACATTATCCGCTTCAATTTGTGCGATCGCGCTTTGAGTGCGAATCCAAACTGGTAAAAATAGGTGAGTGATTCTCAGAAATAGGGGATTTAGTTGTGGAGGAATAAATTCTAAGGGGGGTTGCGCTTGAATATTAGCAGCAGACAAGGTAAGTTTCTCCTATAATTAACAATTTAAACTCTCGAATTAAAAAGGAACACACAAGGGGAAGGAAAGAATATTTAGGGACTTCCAATTAAAAAAATAATCAATCGTTTTGGTGAGCAGAGGAAGCAGGGGAAGCAGAGGGAGAAAAATCTGATAGTTGTATTAGATGCGGAAATTGAGTAATTTAATTTTTGGATGTCCCTTATTTAAATTCCAAAGTGAAATTCTAATAAAGAACTTTAACAAACCCTGGACATTTGACACATGATGAGGTTTTAGAAATATTTTTAAAACCTAATAAGGTAAAAACAAACTTCAAAAGCTTTCTATTTTCTATATAGCAATTTGATGTTTGGACTTTAATCACAAATCAAGGGAGACTCATGGGTAGTCTCCAACCATCGATAAACCGCCATGTAATTAAGGTACTCAGAATAAATGGAGCTCCACGGTCAAAGATTAAATATTATTTTATACCTAAAAAATTGATTTTCAGTCTGCTTCTGAGGGTTATAACCTCCTTGGATACTGAGGATTCACTATTTATAAATGATTATTGGTCAATGTCTCTTAGAAATGTCTCTTAGAAATGAATTTTAGAAATGAATTTTAGAAATTACTCTTATAAAGGACTATTACTGAATATTTCCACCTAGAATATTTCCACTCGAAAATTTATAGCTGATTACTTTGAGGGTTAATTAACGGTTGTATCCCTTAACCGTTAACAATCATGTTTACTATTACCCCTGCAATCGAAGTAATTATGAAAATTAATTCCATTTAAAACTTCAACTTAAAACTTCCATCTAAATTATTTAACTCTGAAAGGAGACCAGAAAATGCGACTGTCACAAATGTTATTCGTTACCCTCAGAGATGACCCCGCAGATGCGGAGATTCCTAGTCATAAATTACTGCTTCGTGCTGGTTACATCCGTCGTATTGGTAGTGGAATTTACGCTTATCTCCCCCTAATGTGGAGAGTACTGCAAAAAGTATCTCAGATTGTGCGAGAAGAAATGAATGCTACAGGAGCACAAGAATGCTTGCTCCCACAACTACAACCTGCACAATTGTGGGAAGAATCCGGACGCTGGGATACTTACACTAAAGCAGAAGGCATCATGTTTGCTCTGACTGACCGAAGAGAATCAAATTTAGCACTCGGTCCCACCCACGAGGAAGTAATCAGTGCTGTTGCACGGGATATGATTCGTTCATATCGGCAATTACCTACCCATCTGTATCAAATACAAACTAAGTTTCGCGATGAAATTCGTCCCCGATTCGGTTTGATGCGGGGGAGAGAATTTATCATGAAGGATGGTTACTCTTTTCATACAAATGCTGAAAGTCTGAAAAAAACTTACGATGATATGTACCAGGCTTACAGCAATATGTTTCGTCGCTGCGGTTTGGCTTTCCGGTCTGTAGAAGCCGACTCTGGAGCAATTGGTGGTTCTGGCTCTACAGAGTTTATGATTTTAGCCGAAGCTGGCGAAGATGAAATTCTCTACACTGAAGATAATAAGTATGCAGCGAATGTAGAAAAAGCTATTTCCTTACCTGCTGATGTTCAAAAATCATCCTTTAGCAGCTACGAAAAAATACAAACTCCCCAGACCCAGACCATAGAGCAACTGTGCAAGTCTTTAGGGTGTTCCCCTACAGAAGTGGTGAAAAATGTTTTATACCAAGCTACTTATGATAATGGCACAACTGTTTTAGCCATAATTAGCATTCGCGGTGACCAGGAAGTAAACGAAGTCAAGCTACAAAATGAATTGACAAAAGTTGCTGCAAATTATAAAGCCAGTACAGTTATAGGTCTAACCGTTCCAGATGCCGAAGTTCAAAGTAAGTGGGCAGCAAAACCCTTACCTTTGGGCTATATTGCTCCTGATGTCAGTGATGATTATATTATCTCCTCTGAGTCTTCAAAAAAACAGCCAGGAGGCATTGTACCCAAATTTTTACGTATTATTGATAAAACTGCCATTGAGCTAAAAAACTTTGTCACGGGTGCAAACGAAATCGACTATCACGTAGTAGGTGCTAACTGGGGAGAACAATTTAAATTACCAGAACTAACAGTAGATATTCGGACAGCTAAAGTTGGCGATCGCGCAGTTCATGACCCAGAGCAGACCCTCAAAAGTGCAAGGGGCATTGAAGCAGGTCACATATTTCAACTAGGTACTAAATACTCCATAGCAATGGGTGTAAATTACACCAACGAACAGGGCAAAGACGAACCCATACACATGGGATGTTACGGCGTTGGGGTTTCCCGCGTCGCCCAAGCTGCCATAGAACAATCCTACGACAAGAATGGTATTATATGGCCCCTAGCGATCGCTCCTTATCATGTAATTGTGGTTGTCCCCAACATTAAAGACGAACAACAAATAAAAGTCGGCGAAAAAATATACTCACAGTTAAATGAAATCGGCATCGAAGTCTTACTTGATGACCGTAACGAAAGAGGAGGAGTAAAATTCAAAGATGCAGATTTAATCGGTATTCCCTATCGCATTGTCACCGGTAGAGCGATCGCTAATGGAAAAGTAGAACTAGTTGAAAGAAAAACTGGCAATTCTCAGGAAATTTCTATAGATGAGATTGTATCTACTATTAGGGGTTTGGTAATGGGTAATTGATGGGAGGAACTTTCTATCCAGGGAACAGGGAATACAGAACAGCAAAAATAAATTCATAATTCATGATTATGAATTATGAATTTTGAATTATGAATTTTGAATTTCCCTCTACTGTAGGTATTGTATGGAATTCTTGACAATTCTTATTTCTGGATTGCTGGGTTTAGTTACTCCGGCAGGATTATTTGTCGATAAAACTATAGAAAATGCTATTCGCTCTGAATTGAAGTCTGTAGGAGAATTACAAGTACGAGTTGATAATGTTCCTACACATAGGTTGTTGCAGGGTAAAATTCAAAGACTGCGAGTTGCGGGACGCTCTTTGGTGCTGAAATCTGAAAATATCCGCATCTCATTACTAGAAATCGAAACAGATGAGATAGCATTAAATACTACTAATTTTCGGTTACGAAAACCATTAACAGCCGTATTTCGCGTAGTTATGACTCAGAAAGATATTAATAATTTATTAAATTCTTCCGAGTTCGTTTCTCAACTAAGAAAAATTGATTTAATTAATTCAGTAAACTCATCTAGTAATAGAAAAAAGGACGTATATAATCTTACTGAAATTCAAGCCAAAATTTTAGAGGATAGTCGCTTACAGTTACAACTAAAGCTGGCTCAAAGAACAGGGGAGCAAACACTTTCAGTAAAAGTTGAGTCAGGATTAAGTGTAATTTCTGGCAGACAGATAAAGCTTATTAACCCTACTGTTGCACTAAACGAAGAAGTTGCCCCCAAGCAATTTTTAGATTTAGTTATAAACAATCTGAATCAGCAACTGGACTTACGTAAATTAGAAGATCAGGGAGTGCAGATGAGAATTTTAAAATTGGATACAAAAGATGAATTAATAGAAATTGCCGCATTCGTGCGCATCCAACCATCCTCCAATTTTTTGACAATAAATCAGCCCAAAAAACATCAGCCCGAAACTCTTGGTCTTTTCAAACTCGTCAATACAACTAACTGCTTCCCTCAAGTTTAATTTTTAAGCTTAATTGTGAAATCTAACTTGTAAATTTAATTTTTAAATTTGAAAAATATTCCAATCTAAAAAAAGGTTTGGTCAATGAAAGAACAACAAAGGTCTCAAAGTATCTCAGGTAAAGCAATAGCAGCAATTTCAGCCGCTGCGATCGCTGTCAGTGGTGGAGTAGCATGGTGGACTTTTAATGCTGGTATTATTTCCCAGAATCCTGACCAAACAGGACAAGTTAATCCACCTGATAGAACCATCCCAGGTCAAGAACAAACAGTAAATATTTACTGGTTAAAAGATACAGGTAAAAATTTTGAACTAGTTTCCCAACCAATTCAGGTCAAGAATAAAGAACCTAATAAGATTTTAGAAGATATATTTCAAAACTTATTAGCAGGTCCAACGGAAGGGACTGATTCCACCACCATCCCACAGGGAACACAATTACTAGGAGTGAAAGTAGATGGGGACGAAGTCCGCATTAATCTGTCACAAGAATTTGCTAGTGGGGGTGGTAGTACCTCAGTCATCGGTCGTGTAGGACAAATCGTATATACTGCAACCGCTTTAAACCAAGATGCCAAAGTGTACATTGAGGTTGACGGTAAACAGCCGGATGTCTTCTCTAGCCAAGGTTTGGAATTAGACCAACCGCTAACCCGTAAAAGTTTTCAGGAAAACTATTCACTTTGAGCGGAAATTAATTAGGCGAAAATTTGGAAATTAGCAGTCAGTAGTCAGGAGTAACAATGAATACTTTTGACTCTTGACTGTATTCTTCCCAGATTTTCATCTTCCCAGATTTTGTATAAATTTGAATTATGGATTTCCGTTGAGAACCCGAAAATTACGAGCTTGCTGTTCTAACCTAGAGGCTAGGCGATCGCAAACTTGATTACATAATTCAAAAATCATGTCATCTTCCACTCGATAATAGGCACAGGTACCTTCGCTACGACGGCTAAGGATACCAGCTTGCCACATTACCTTTAAGTGTTTTGAGACATTCGCTTGGGAAGTTTGTGTTGCATCTACTAACTCTTGGACGTTTTTTTCATCGTCTCGTAGCAGATGCAACAATCGTAGACGCATTGGTTCACTAAGTAGACTAAAGTATTCAGCCACTTGCTGCACGACTTCTGGCGGTACAGGCAAAACTTGCTTCATCAGAATTGACCCGTAGGAACTTAAAAATTTTACAATGACATGTCCGTTATATAGATTAATACCTAATCTGGGTTAATTCGCATTAAAGGTTGACCATATTCTACAGGTTCACCATTTTGAACGAGTATTTCCATAACTTGTCCGGACACCTCAGTTTCAATTTCGTTCATCAGCTTCATAGCTTCTATGATACATACAGTCTGCTCCTTACGTACACGATCGCCCACTTCTACAAAATGGGCTTCTCCTGGTGCAGGAGAGCGGTAGAAAGTACCAACCATAGGGGAAGGAACATCTACCCACTTCGACTCGATAACTCTGGAACTCCCTTGAGATGGAGTTGTTCCACTTGCAACATCCGTAGAGCGATCACTTTTAGAATCAGTATTGGATGAAATATGTGGAGCTTGACTTGGAGCTGATGTCAATTCAGAAGTAGTTGCAATATCCAACCCCCCTGTCTGATTACCTACCGACAAATTCTGGGAGTTGATACTACTGGCTTTCCTAACGGTGATTTCAAAATCGTTATTTTTAAGAATGACCTCAGCGATATCTGTTTGTGCGATAGTTGCTAATAGTTGGCGAATTTCATTAAAATCTAATGGCACAGTTTTTGCGACCTCTTGCAATCAGCGACTTAGATAGGCTTGTAACGAAAAAATAATTAAGAATGACAAAAAGAAATTGGAGTAGGGAAGAAAAATATTTATTCTTCCCAAAGTAGTGTTTTTTTTAGAATAGTTGCCCTTTCAGGGCTATCCAACCCCAAAAATTGTTTACTAATTTAAAAAAAGTAAAAATATTTTAGGTAAGCCATCCTGAGATGGATAGCTAAAAATGACAGATAGTGGCTCAATCAGTACTTAATTCCTGTACCGTCCTTGTTCAATTCCTCAATTTTCGCTACTTTCATTAAAAAGGATGAAAACAAAATTTACGAAAATTGATGATAAACATAAACAAAGCCTATTACAGGAGAATTAATCATATGAGATTTATTCCCTACCTAAGTATTTATCATCTCTGGTGTCAATACGAATGCGTTCTCCCTGAGAGATAAATAGAGGAACCATTACCGTTGCTCCAGTTTCTACGACTGCTGGTTTAGTACCACCAGTTGCAGTATCTCCTTTTACACCTGGATCGGTTTGTGTTACTTCCAGAACCACAGAATTGGGCAATTCCACTTCCAACACTTGCTCATCCCAACTGACGACATTAACTTCCATACCTTCATTCAGGTATTTTACGCGATCGCCAATTTGAGCTTGACTTAAGCGGCTTTCTTCATATGTTTCCATATCCATGAAGACATAATCGTCGCCATCTTTATAAGTATGCTGTTTCGTACTTTTTTCTAAGGTTGCTTGAGGAACGCTTTCCCCAGCACGGAACGTCTTTTCCATAACGTTACCGCCTTGAACATTTTTGAGCTTGGTACGAACAAAAGCAGAACCTTTTCCTGGTTTTACGTGGAGGAATTCCACCACCCGCCATACAGACCCGTCGAGTACTATTGATACACCAGGTCGAAAGTCGTTACTGGAAATCATGAAGTTTTCAAATTTCGGAAGACAATCGGCATTTATTGTACCCTTCCAATGCAATAAATAATCATTAGTTATTTAGTCCTCTAAGAAATTAACTTATAGAATCCAAAACTGCTAACAGTTTTTGATACCTACTGCCAAAATTAAATATCGGGTATCGTTAATAGTGAAAATTATCCATTTACTTGGAACTTAGAATATAGGTTCGACCTATCTGAGTCACCATCGGTTGTACTTAGATTAGGCTGTCTGCGAATACTGTGGAGTATCTTGTATTGAATAGTTTCACTAACTGCCTGCGGGAGCAACTCCGATAATTAATAATTAAGTACGGCAATACTTAGTTTAGCCATATATACCGCCATGTTTACAGTATCAGCTATAGCAGTATTGTATCTGGGATAATCTCTATTACATTTCTGAGTGAAATTTGCTCTAAATTTAAGATTTTGAAATCATGTGGGAAGTCTAGAAAGACTATCATCACTCAATACTGACCGGAGAGGACAGATTATGACAGGCATCGTTATTACACGGCGGTGTAATGATGACTGTAAACCTTCACAAACCCCCGGCAAATCTCCTTAGACTATAAGTACTCATTAATGGGCTTTACTTGCCTATAAAGCGGCTTGTAGCTTCTAAAAACACATTTATCGGGAAACTGGTCATTGCAGGAACCGCTTTGGAACGTCGGTGTACTGATGACTAAGAATTGACAAATAGATTCTTATAGCAATGGATTATAGCAATGGATTATAGAAATGGATTATAGAAATAGAAATTCTTAAATCTACCTCACATTCGGCAATTCTCGGTAGATATAGCCTTTAATTTTGATTAACCCTGGGAAAGCATCTTAATATGCTGGTATTTGCAATCTGTTTAATATTGAATTGATTTTGTAATATTAATATATTTCACAAATATATCTTATTCAAATATATCAAATATATTTATTTCAACTGCATTCAGATTTTATATATTGAATTTTAAAAATAAAATCTTTAGAATTTACAAAAAGTAACATATCAGCTTGTATTTATCAATGAAAAATATTTATACAAAAAAATATCATCATATATTTTTTTGTATAAATAAATTATTAAAAATCATAATTATAATTTCTAATAATTTATTTTTCTGTAAAAGACACACACTTTTATAAAACCCTGGAAAAACTGTGCATTTTTAGTATTTATAGTACCTCTAGCTACAGTTAAACTGGTACTTGTTAAGCAAAAATATGAAAGAGAATTTGATAGAATCTCTTCTAATTCAATAGATTATTATCCATAAAGGAATTTTGATAAATTCTCTTGATTCTTTTATGTAAAAATTCTGCGAAAGGTAAATAGTAAATTAATAGCCAGGCTTACATTATTAAGAATCTACTTATTTATTGATTCGCAAAAATCTATACTCGCGAACAGAATTTTTGAGTCTAATATGAGATCGAAAAAACAGGCGCACCACATATGCCCGTTACGAAGGCTGCTATTCCATGAAACCTAGAATTATTGTCTGTGGCTTAGGACGTACAGGATATAAAATTTTCCGTTTGCTCAGACAGCAAGGAGCATTAGTTGTGGGTATTCATCCCAAACCAATTCCTGGAGAAAGAGCAGGGGATGTGATTATTGGAGATTTACACGCAGCTAGTACTCTGAAAGCCGCAGGGATAGTGCAAGCTCATACTTTAGTGATTGCTGGAGGAGACGATGCACTCAATCTATGGATAGTTTTGCAAGCACGAGTACTAAATCCCCGAATTCGGATTATTAACCGCTTCTTCAATGCCAGCTTAGGTAAACGTTTAGATCAAACATTGCCCGACCATTTCACGATGAGTGTAGCAGGACTCGCTGCTCCTGTATTTACCTTTGCAGCTTTAGGAAATAAAGCTATAGGACAGCTCAGACTATTTAATCAAACTTGGCCTATTCAAGAAGAATATATTCATAAATATCATCCTTGGTTAGGGCAAAAATTGAGTCAATTATGGGAAGACCGTTCGCGGATGCTAATTTACTATCTACCAGTGGAAGGTGAATTAGACTTAGTCTCAGCAGTAGTCTCAGAACATAAACTGCAAGTAGGCGATCGCTTAATTGTGGGTATTCAACCTTGTATTCGTCCCACTCGTCGCTCACTAATTACAAAATTATTAAAAGTATTAACTAACCTACGACAGTTTCGGCATCATGCAAAATCAGTGATGGTAGGTGCTTTGCTTTTGCTGATTATCATCATGACAGCTACTCTTACCTATGTTTCTGCTGAATTGAATATGTCTGTGGTAGATGCTCTATATTTCTCAGTTGGAATGATTACTGGTGCTGGTGGAAATGAAAGAGTAATTGAATCAGCTCCCAAAAGCATTAAGTTATTTACAGTGGCTATGATGCTAATCGGAGCAGGTATATTCGGTATTTGGTATGCTCTGCTGAATGATTTTGTTTTGGGAAGTCGCTTCAAACAGTTTTGGGATGCAGCTAGGGTTCCCCGTCGCAACCACTATGTAGTTTGTGGTTTAGGGGGTATAGGTATAAAAATTGTTCAGCAGCTAAATGATAGCGGACATGAGGTTGTTGTTGTGGAACCAAATATTAATAATAGATTTGTTAATACTGCTCGTAGATTAGGTATTCCGGTTATTCAGGCTGATGCAAGTTTTCCAGAAACTTTAGAATCAAGCAATATTAGCACCGCTTCCGCTCTGATTGCTGTTACCGGTAATGATGCAACTAATGTGGAAATAGCTCTGAAAACCAAGGGGTTATCCCCGGATGTACCAGTTGTGGTACATTATACCGACCCTGACTTTGCCCGTATGGCACAGCAAGTATTTGATTTTGAAGCAGTACTCAGTCCAGCCGAATTAGCAGCACCAGCTTTTGCGGCAGCGGCTTTAGGGGGTCACATCTTAGGGAATGGTATCACAGCGGATAGTCTTTGGGTCGCATTTGCTACTTTAATATCTCCAGAACATCCTTTTTGCGGTCAAAAAGTTAAAGAAGCAGCAATGTCTGCCGATTTTGTACCGATTTATTTGGAAACTAGTTCTCAAACAATTCACGGTTGGGATTTGTTGGAGACTTGCTTGAGTGGTGGAGACATTTTGTATCTCACCATGTCAGCCACCCAATTATACGAGTTATGGCGGAATACCCCATCTCAAATGATGGTGAATTAATAGTATTGTTCTTTAATGCTGAAATTTTGAATTTTGTATAATATAAAATTAATTTTGCACGACTACTTATTAAATTAATTTAAATCACATACTAAGCCTCCGCTAATCCGATCAATCGGATAACGGAGTCTTGATGAAAGAAAATATTATAGAAGTTTATTATTGCTTAGGAGCTAACCCTAGTTGCTTCGCAATTATATTATCAATGACTCGTTTGGGAAGTAATCTAGCAAGTGTCCAATCAAATAAGTGATTTGGAACAATCGGATAACGAACTCGAGGTTTTTCGACTGTCAGAGTCTTCCAAACTAATTTTCCTAATGCTTCTACTGGATAACCAGCACGTCCTTTTTCCAGAGCAAAATCTAGAAATTTTTTACTGGGACTGGCAAATTCGGTGTTCTTGTATATAGAAAAATCCATCTGTTCGGCTTTATCCCAAATTGGTGTGACTACCGAACCCGGTCCAACTATAATTACATCAATTCCGTAAAGTTTAAGCTCGCGACGTAATGCTTCAGAAAATCCTTCCAATGCAAACTTTGAAGCACTATAAGCACCCAAAAATGGTGATGCAACTTGACCACAAACTGAACTTATATTGATAATTCTTCCTGGTTTACCCGTAAAAGCAGAATTGGTTCCTAGTAAAGGTAAAAAAGCTTGAGTAACAATTAGCTGTCCAATCAAATTGACTTCGATTTGTTTTCTAAATTCCGCTACGGGTTGATGCATCAGGGGTCCACCCACTGAAATTCCAGCGTTATTCACTAATCCAAGTAAATTATTTCCATTAATCTGATTACCAACATTCTCAGCAGCTTCATGCACCGATTTTTCATCAGTCACATCAAACATTAAAGGTGTAAACCCATGACCAAATTCATCAGTTAAACGCTTTGCATCTTCAGATTTGCGAACGCTACCAAATACATGAATTCCTTTACTATTTAATATTTTCAGCGTACCCCAACCGATCCCTGTAGAAACGCCGGTGACAACAACACTTTGCATATTTTTCTCCAAAATAAAACAGGTTGGAAGTTATAAGAACTTAGGATTTCCCAGTCTTTTACCTAAATCTTGTAAAATTTACTTTTAATATGAATTTAGTTCTCCCAACCTTGGAATTCTGTGTCCATATTCTCGAAAAGATGATTTTGGAGAAAATTCATTACGAAAGTGTCTTCAAAAGAACGGTTTAATTCACCATCTCGACTTCCCTGAATGTGAAAGCTGAATTAAAAGAAGGCAGTCCTCATCAAACAAATTGTTTCATCGGGACTGACTTTCGCCATAGACGTTAAAAACACTAAACCTCTGCTAATTCCAATTTACAAAATTAGCAGAGGCTTGATGAAAATGTTATGTAGACTAACATTTAGCCAATTAAGATGTGCAATTTAGTTGTCAGAGCTGCAACTAGATTCTGAGTCAGAGGGAGACTATCAATTACCATTCCCAAACACAACAACATCATGTAAGAAATAGAGTAGAGAAACATTCCCTTAGCTGATGGCTTATCTTCAGGATTGTTTAATAATTGCCAAGCTTTGCGAATGAATACTACACCTAAAACTAACGCGATCGCTCCATAAATAACTCCGCTGGAGTGGAGTGGATAAACTAGTAAACCAGTCGCAGCGACAGTAATTAGGGTATACCACCAGATTTGTTTTACCGTGGCTTCATTTCCGGCAACTACTGGTAACATCGGTACACCTACCTGTGCGTAATCATCCTTAATCATTAGAGCTAATGACCAGAAATGGGGAGGTGTCCACAGGAAAACTATTCCGAATATTAACCAAGCAGACCAGCTTAATTCACCAGTCACCGCAGCCCATCCAACTAAAGCTGGGATTGCTCCTGCGGCTCCACCAATTACAATATTTTGAGTACTATGGCGTTTGAGAAGATAAGTATAGATAATGACGTAGAATACAATACCTGACATTGCTAACAGAGCCGCAAGCAAATTAGCAAATGCAATTAAAAGACTAAAAGAAGCCACAGCCAAAGCGATCGCAAAAATTAACGCATCGCGGGACTGAATTCTTCCCGATGGTAGGGGACGATGACGGGTGCGTTCCATATCATAATCTATATCCCGGTCATAGATACAGTTAATGGTTTGGGCACTAGCTGCTGCAAAGGTTCCGCCAGCTAATGTTGCCAACAATAACCAGGGATTCACCCTACCACCGGCTGCAATCCACATGCTACCAGCAGTGGTAATCAACAGCAGAGGAATAATCCTAGGTTTTGTCAATTGATAGTAGCTCCGAACTACCTGGAGAAATGTGTCGTGATGGCGGGAGACATTTGCCTCAGTCATGTTGAAATTATTTCCTTACGATTTAAAAACTGAGTAAATACAACTACTATGAGTTAAAACAAATAGTAAAAAATGTAGCGTTATTTATAGAATTACTTAGTGAAAGCAATTCTGATAACTGACATCAAACGAAAGAAAAATCGGGATCAAAATGTTGGTTAAATTAATGTTGCTACTGGCTAATCGCCAATTACCAACTTTTCATCACCCAATTTTTATTCCAGTATTAAGTAGAAATCTTAAGTATTTATTTAACTTTGGGTCGCAGGAACATCAGTTTTAACTTCTTCTTTACTACTTTGCAGGTCGCGGATAGCTAGTACTGTAAAAGCAATTAGAGTACCTAGCAATGCTGCTCCAATAGCTTGATGAGAAACAGTAAGGGGTTCAACCTGTAAGTGTAATTTAAAAGTGGCAACGCCCAAAACAATTTGTAGAACCAACAACCCCGCAGCTATTTTAACGAGTTTTCTTAAAGCTGGGTGTAATGCTGGTGTCCGCCAAGCGAAAAATACTGTAGCTAAAGTTGCAATTGTAGGTGGAAAAATACCGGCGATATGACTGTACATGACTGTACATAATTGAGAATCACCAAAGCACTGATGTAAAGCCCATCTAGAACCAACCAAAGCACCAAGCAAACTTTGCAGGTAAACCAATATAGCAGCACTCAAACCAAGAATAGGTAATTTCCCAATAGTACCAGTACCTTGGAAAGGTAAAAGAGTTGTGCCAATGACGATTAAAGTAATAAAGAATAATAGCGCCGTCCCTAAATGGGCGGTAACGATATCAAAGCGCAGTAGCTGAGTAACTGTTAATCCGCCCAGTATACCTTGAAAAACAATTAAGAATAGGGCAAAACTAGATGCCCAAGGTAGCCACTTTGGTAAACAATTGCGATTCCACCACGAAAGACCAACCAAAGCGATCGCGCTAATACCAATCAAGGCTGCATCTAATCTATGGAACCATTCTAGGAATACTTGAAAGTTCATTTGTTTGGTGGGTACAAGCTCACCATAACAGAGGGGCCAATCCGGACAAGCTAATCCAGCATTCATCACCCGTGTAGCGCTACCAATAGCCATTAAAATGAATGTAGCGATACACATCTTCCACACTAAGCGACGAATTCTATCCTTAGGCTGTAGCTGTGGAGTATCCCCAATCTGATTTTCTTGTTTTAGGACAAATTCACTCATCAGTAATACCTTTAGTCCCTTACAAATGGACTGTTTATACTAATCATTTAACTTTTTAGTCGTATCTACCATATACACACTAGCGTATGTAACTAAATTGAATATGGAGTATCTCTTATACTTTGAATCAACCATTCCGGTTTTACCCATAAGCTTTAGAGATTCTTAAGTTATTGATGCCTGATTTGTAATCAATCGCACTTTTTCAAGTTACCGTTACTTTATCGTTTCACGGCAAATTGAAAGCGTTCGACATTCACTGGTTAAAAGTAGATGAGGAAATACCATTTGTAGCTTAGTAGCTTATAACCAGCCACTACAAATACACATCTAAAGAGTAAACCAGTAAACAGTAAAATTAGCTGTAAATCATCAATAGCCAATCACCCACTGCTTTACAATGGCTCATCGTCCATATTTCTTCTGTTCCTGATGAGAATATTAATAGAAAAATTAATAAAAATTTTAGGTCTGAAGCTCTAAGCTCTTATACGCTGGACTACCGTAGTAAATAGAAGTCTGTGACAAACTTAGTACAGTGACTAATTCATATCAACCGTGAAAATTCCAAGCTCTATCTGGACATTACTAATAGGCATTGTACTGACCCTAGTCAGTCTGTGGTATGGCCAAAACCATGGGCTTTTGCCTATCCCAGCCTCTGATGAAGCCTATGCAGTAGATGGTGTATTCAATGCGATGATGATTGTTTCTTGCGGTATATTTCTGCTTGTAGAGGGAATTATAATTTATTGTGCCTTCAGGTATCGTCAGCGTCCTGGAGATAATGCTGATGGTCCTCCAATTCATGGCAACATACCTTTAGAAATTCTTTGGACCGCAATTCCGGCAGTTATTGTTATTGGTATATCTATTTACAGTTTTGAAGTATACGAAGAAATAGGTGGGATTAATCCTCATGGTGGTCATGATGCTCCCATTATTTCCAATGTGGTTTCAAATGTGAAAACTTTATCCGGTTCGGCGATCGCTGCAACTCTCAAGGATACTCCGATGAATGGAGATAGCAGCCATATGCATCATCATATGCAAATGTCTGAGAATGTTGCTGAAAATCAACCTGATGCAACTGTTGCTCAAAGCTTTATAGATGAAACTACGACAGCAGATGTGGTTGTTGATGTGGCAGGTTTACAGTACGCTTGGATTTTTACCTATCCTGACACTGGTATCGTTTCGGGTGAATTACATATTCCCATTGGAAAAGTAGTCCAAGTTAATATGAAAGCGAATGATGTAATTCATGCTTTTTGGGTACCAGAGTTTCGCTTGAAGCAAGATGCTATTCCTGGTCGAGAAGTCCAGTTTCGCTTTACACCAAATAGGGCTGGTACTTACCCTTTAATTTGCGCAGAATTATGCGGTCCTTACCACGGTGCAATGAGAACTCAAGTAATTGTTCATACTGAACAAGATTACAGCAAGTGGCAGCAAGAAAATCAAATTGCTAGCACTCAACAGTTAGAAAGTGCTATTGCTTTAGCACCAGAAAAATCATCTCCAGCACAACTTCTTTCCCATTACAGTCAGTCCATGGGAGTAAATGGAGAGGTTTTAAAACAATTGCATAATTCCAGCTTTTAGGTTTTAGCTTCTAGCAGTCTGGTCGGTCAGTTCTGCTAGGTTTATGGACATAAGATAAAGTTTCTCCCCCAGCTTTATCCTTACGTGAAAATTTTAGTTTGGTTTAATACTAGCTTGCAAAATTAACACTTATAGAAGGGTTGAATAGAAGGGTTGAATAGAAGGGTTGAAGCGATTAATTAATCAATCCTTTAACTTCAAAATCGTACGTAAGAAACCGCAGTCGTTTGAGAGCAGACAATACTTTCATCACCTGCTTATGTCCACCTCCAAATTTTCTTTGATTTTAATTTTTTTATCAGGACTACCTCCTAAAACTTGGGACTCATTCTGACCCGCAATATTTTTCAAAATTTCTCAAGATTTTTCAAGATTTTTCAAGATTTCATATATATGGCGCAAACACAAGTAAAACCAACATCAGAAGAACCAAAACCAGTAAGTCCCGGACATGAAGAGAGAAAATGGTGGCATTACTTCACTTTCAATACTGACCATAAAGTAATTGGAATTCAGTATTTAGTAACAACCTTCCTTTTCTACTGTATTGGCGGATTTATGGCGGATTTAGTACGCACTGAGTTGCGTACTCCAGCCTCTGATTTTGTCAGTCCAGAGCTATATAATGGCTTATTTACCCTCCATGCCACAATAATGATTTTCTTGTGGATTGTACCAGCAGGTGCAGGATTTGCGAATTTCTTGATCCCCTTAATGATAGGAGCAAGAGATATGGCTTTTCCGAAGTTAAACGCTTTGGCTTTCTGGATTATTCCTCCAGCTGGAATATTACTAATTAGCAGTCTAGTAATAGGTGATGCACCAGATGCTGGCTGGACTTCCTATCCACCTTTAAGTCTGATGACTGGTAAGGTAGGAGAGGGAATATGGATTATGAGTGTCCTACTTTTAGGAACCTCATCTATATTAGGTGCCATCAATTTCTTGGTGACAATCTTCAAAATGCGCGTACCCAGTATGAGCTTGAATGAAATGCCTTTATTTTGCTGGGCAATGATTTCAACTTCCGCATTAGCACTGATTTCCACCCCAGTTCTTGCCAGTGCCCTAATTTTACTGTCCTTCGACTTAATCGCCGGAACAACCTTCTTTAACCCAACAGGAGGAGGAAACCCCGTAGTTTACCAGCATATGTTCTGGTTTTACTCCCATCCGGCAGTATATATCATGATTCTGCCCTTCTTCGGTATAATTTCCGAAGTTATCCCCGTACATTCACGTAAACCTATTTTTGGATATCAGGCGATCGCTTATTCTAGTTTGGCAATTAGCTTTTTGGGTCTAATTGTTTGGGCACACCATATGTTTACTAGCGGTATCCCTGGTTGGTTGCGGATGTTTTTCATGATTACCACCATGATTATCGCTGTACCTACTGGGATCAAGATATTTAGCTGGTTGGCGACGATGTGGGGTGGTAAAATTCGCCTCAACAGTGCGATGTTATTTGCAATGGGTTTTGTGGCAACTTTTGTTATCGGTGGTATCAGTGGTGTAATGCTTGCTTCTGTACCATTTGATATTCATGTCCACGATACCTATTTTGTAGTTGCACATTTGCATTACGTCCTCTTTGGTGGAGCAGTCCTAGGAATCTTTACCGGTTACTATCACTGGTTCCCTAAGATTACTGGACGCATGATTAATGAATTTTGGGGTAAGGTTCACTTTGCATTAACTATTGTGGGTTTAAATATGACCTTTCTACCCATGCATAAACTAGGTTTAATGGGTATGAATCGTCGGATTGCACAATATGATCCCCAATTTACCGACTTGAATCAAATTTGTACCTATGGGTCTTATCTATTAGCTATTTCTACATTCCCCTTCATAATCAATGTCATCTGGAGTTGGATGTTTGGTAAAAAAGCTGGAGATAATCCTTGGAATGCATTGACATTTGAATGGATGACTGCATCTCCACCAGAAATAGAGAACTTTGATACACTTCCAGTTCTCACCACGGGTCCTTATGATTACGGTATGAATCAGCCAATAGACCCGGAAAATCAGCAGTCTGCTCTAGCTGGTGCTGAAACCTCAGCCTAACAGTTTACTGCGATTACTTAATCCCAGGCAAAATCTGGGATTGAGACGCCCACCAGAGACCAAAATCAAACCCATATCAAATCAATAATTTATGCAAAGTCAAACAGTTGGGACGACCAATCCTGAAATTAATTATGCAAGTGCAGCAGAAGCACATCATGAGGAGCATCCAGACTTCCGTCTAACTGGTTTAATAGTCTTCCTAGTAGCTGAGGGAATGATTTTCGCAGGTCTATTTGCAGCCTATTTAACCTTTCGTGCGACCTTACCAGTATGGCCTCCTGCGGGTACTCCAGAATTAGAATTATTACTTCCTGGTGTAAATAGTATTATCCTAATTGCCAGTAGTTTTGTAATTCACAATGCAGATACTGCTATCAAAAAGAACAATGTGCGCAGTATGCAAATGTGGTTTGCGATTACTGCTGTGATGGGAATTATTTTCCTTTGTGGACAAGTATATGAGTATAGTCACTTAGAATTTGGCTTAACAACAAATCTATTTGCTAGTTCATTTTATGTATTGACAGGTTTCCACGGATTACACGTATTAATTGGTGTATGTGCAATTTCTGCGGTTTTAATCCGTTCTCTCAAATCAGGTCATTACAGCAGCGAACATCATTTTGGTATTGAAGCAGCTGAAATTTATTGGCATTTTGTAGACGTAATTTGGATTATTCTTTTTGGTTTGCTTTATTTGTTATAAAACAATTTTTATAGAGTAATTTATTAATTACAAAGTCAAACAAAAGCAAAATCAAGCAAAATTCAATTCAGTCCAATTAAAGCAAATTAAATCAAAAGAGACATGGTGTTACTGCCATGTCTTTGTTATTATTGATACTTTCTATAATTTTCATCAAATCCCATAATAATCATGAATTCAGGCAAATAAATGGGAAATATAGAATTAACTGTCAAATAATACTTATTTGAGTTTGTATCATGCTCAAATAAGCATATAACTTTAATTACACTGTATTTTAATGCAAATCTAGTTTAATACAAATCTAATTTTATAATCGTCAAACAAGTATTTAAGTTGAAAATTAAACCAAGTCTCTTCTAAAAAATTGTATACGTATTTTTTTGAATTTAATTTTACTTAAGATTAACTATGGAATCTTATTCAGCAGAATCGCAGCAAAAATTAAATTTGCCAGATAATAAAATCCCAGAGCAAAATGAACAGCAAGAAGTGATGACTCCAAGGGAGTCTCGCAAAGCGATCGCGGGTGTAATTCGCCGAATTCGGCAACCTCTAGAACTACAAGCTATTTTTCAAATTACTGCAACAGAGGTGCGGGAATTACTGAAAGCTGACAGAGTTGCTGTATTTAAATTTGATATTGAAAACAATTGGGAAGGAGAATTTGTTTCTGAAGATGTTGTATCTGGTTGGAAATCTGTAATCGCAGCTAAAGTTTACGACCATTGCTTCGGGGAACAGTTTGCGGTTCATTACGAACAAGGACGCGTGCAAGCAGTTGCAGATATATTTGAGGCAGGACTAAGTGAATGTCATGGGGAGATTTTAGCTCAGTTTCAAGTTCGTGCCAATCTAGTAGTACCCTTACTCAACGATAATCAACTATGGGGTTTGCTTTGCGTGCATCAATGCAGCAATACTCGCAATTGGCAAGAGTCAGAAATTGAATTTATTCAAATAATCGCTGAACACTTTACTGTTGCGATTCAACAAGCGGAATATTTTAAAAAATTAGAATTACAGTCTGCAAAGCTAGCTCAAAAAGTTCAACGTGACAAAGTAATTACTGAAATTGTTAATAAAATTCGTATACCCCTTGATATTGATAAAATATTTCAGAGCACAACTGAAGATATACGAGAATTAATACAAGCCGATCGAGTTACAATTTTTCGTTTTAACTCAGACTGGAGCGGTAATTTTGTGGCTGAATCTTTTGGGGAAAAATGGAATCCTTTAGTTGATGCTCAAGCTGTAATTAATCATACTTGCTTTAAAGAAACTCAATTAGAAGATTACATTCGCGGTGAAACATTTACTGTCAATGATATTTATCAAGAGCAACTAAGTGATTCTTATATTACTCTCTTAGAACAACTTAAAGCAAAAGCTTTTGCAACTGCTCCGATTTTGCAAGGGGAGAATCTGTGGGGTATTATTGCAGCTTATCAAAACTCTGCACCTAGAACATGGCTCCAAGATGAAGTAGAAATAATTACCCAAATTGGAGCACAAATTGGGATTGCTCTAAGACAGCAAGAGCTATTATCTAAAGCTATAAATCAAACGAAACAACAAAAAACCCTGACAGGAGTAATTACCCGAATTCGGGAGTCTTTAGATTTAGAAACTATTTTTCAAACCACTGTTACTGAAGTTCAGCAAATGCTTAAAGCGGACAGAGTAGCAGTTTTTCAATTCGACCCTCAGAAAGATTGGGAAGGAGAGTTTATTTGGGAAAGTGTTGCTCCTCCCTGGGATTCTGTGGTTGCAGCTAAAGTTTACGATCATTGTTTTGGGCAACAATTTGCCGCTGATTATCAACAAGGTAGAATACAAGCAGTTACGGATATTCACGCAGCAGGATTGAGCGATTGTCACGAGGAAATTTTAGGTCAATTTCAAGTCCGTGCTAATTTGGTTGTTCCCTTACTGAAAGGAGAAGAACTATGGGGATTATTGTGCGTACATCAATGCGATTATCCTCGTAATTGGGAAATAGAAGAAATTGAGTTTATCCGGCAAATTGCAGATAATTTAGGAGTTGCTCTCCAGCATAATCAAACCCTATTAAAAGCCCAATATCAAGCAGAACAACAGAAAGCATTAACTGGTGTAATTACCAGAATTCGAGAATCATTAGATTTAGAAATAATTTTCAAAACTACAGTTACCGAAGTACGTCAACTCCTGAAAGCTGATAGAGTAGGAGTTTTTCTTTTTGATAAAAATACTGATTGGGAAGGAGAATTTATTTATGAAGATGTTTGTTATAATTGGATTTCAGCCATTGCAAATAAAATAAATGACCAGTGTTTTATTAGAGATTTTTTGCCACTTTATCAGCAAGGTAAAGTTAACGCGATCGCTGATATTTATCAAGAAGAATTCAAAGATTGTTATATCCAAAGTTTAGAAAAATTTCAAGTCCGCGCTAATATTGTTGCACCTTTATTAAAAGAGGATGAGCTATGGGGATTGTTGTGTATTCATCAGTGTAATAGTCCTCGTAATTGGCAATCTTCTGAAATAGAATTTATTAGCCAAATAGCCGAACAACTTGGTGTTGCTTTAAAACAAGATTTGTACTTAAAACAAGTTCAAATTCAAGCTGTCCAGCTCGCAGAAGCAAACGAAAGAGAAAAAGCAATGGAGCGTCAAAAGTTGCTAGCAGCAACGATTGATAAAATCCGTCAGTCACTTGATGTCAAAACTATTTTTAAAACTACTACCCAAGCTGTAAGAGAATTGTTAGAAGTCGAACGAGTTGCAATTTACCGTTTTAATTCCGATTGGAGAGGCAAGTTCGTTGCAGATTCTTTTCAGGACGATTGGAAGCCTATCATTCAACCCCAGCCCATAGTTGACACCAAACTTGTAGATACAGATGATGATGATGATAATCTACCACGCAATGAAACTTTCGTACCTATTTCCCAAGGAGAGAAATTATGGGGATTATTAGTTGCTTATCAACACTCGCAACCACGCTACTGGAAAGATGAGGAAGTAAATTTACTAGCTCAAATTGGGGGACAGTTAGGAATTGCCATTCAACAGGCAGAACTACTCGAAAAAACTAAAACTCAAGCTACAAAACTTGCTCAAGCTTTGAAAGAATTGAAGCAAACTCAAGCTCAATTAATTCAAGGTGAAAAAATGGCAGGTTTGGGACAGTTAATGGCTGGAGTTGCTCATGAGATAAATAATCCTGTCAACTTTATTTTTGGAAACTTAATTCACTTTGGTGCGTATATCGAAGACTTACTAAAAGTAGTCAATCTTCATCAGGAAAATTTTGCTAATTTACCACCAGAAACTCAAAGCGAAATAGAAGAAATTGACCTAGAATTTATTCTCTCCGACTTACCAAAGACACTCAACTCAATGAAAATAGGGGCAGAACGTATTCGTCAAATTGTGTTGTCACTGCGTAATTTTTCCCGCACAGATGAAGCTGAATTAAAACCAGTAGATATCCACGAAGGATTGGAAAGCACTTTACTTATCTTAGGACACCGATTAAAACCCAACGGTGAATACCCAGGAGTTGAAGTCATCAAAAATTATGGTCAATTACCCTTATTAAGGTGTTATCCTGCTCAGTTAAATCAGGTATTTATGAATATTCTGAGCAATAGCATTGATGCTTTGGAAGAAAAGGTAAATACTCAACAAAACAATTCGATTCAATCATCAAGTAATATCTCTGAAAGTGAGATTTCTCAAAGCTATTTACAAATTCAGATTCATACAGAGTTGATTGATCATAAAATTTCTATAAAAATTTCCGATAATGGCTTGGGTATACCAGAAGAAGTAAGAAATAATATCTTCGATCCCTTCTTTACCACTAAAGAAGTTGGTAAAGGTACAGGTTTAGGACTACCCATCTCTTATCAAATTGTAGTTGAAAAACATCAAGGGGAAATTCAATGTTTTTCTCAACCCGGAAAAAATACAGAATTTGTAATTAAAATTCCAGTGGATTTTGCAGATTCTTAAGAAAAGCTAACATTTTTCCAACATCAAGCAATCATACAATCATGGTTGAAACTTATCTCGAATCATGGTTACACAGGTTTTTAAAAACAATTTATTATGAGTTCTAATGTCTAGACTTTAAAGCTTGTAATTTTATTTTTGTGATTTTAATTTTTTATTTGTAATTTTCTTCCGAATATCGGGAATAATGGACTGTATCAAATATAAAGATGACATAAATTAATTTAAGAACAAAAAAATACACAATGAACCACGGTTTAACAGTTTATGCAGTAGATACTGAACACTTAGAATCTATTTACGGCTGTAAAGATGAAAACCTGATTCTAGCAGTACATAAGCATTATCATAAAAACAATCATCAACAAACCAAGTATTCTCACCAACAAATCAAAACTCTGCAAGCATTTACCGATATAGTCAACGGCACAACACTTAACCAGCATTATAGTGTTGTTTATGCTGCTGCAATTCAACTCTACTGCGAAGTATTTAAATCTGAAATTTTAGAAAATGCTCCATTTCATCCTTGTTCTCACACTTGGTTACAAGAAATTGACACAACCTTAGAAGAAATCGGAATCAGTCAAGCTTTTCGACTTTCAAAATTGATATCAGGTAAACTTCCACTCCCAGTTCCCCACCATAATAGACTTTGTCAGTTTGGTCATGTATCAACAGCAGCAGTTTACCAAGCTTTTAGTCAACTCAGACACGAAGATTATATGAGTGCTGATAACAGTATGATAGAAGCGATCGCTTGCGTAAAAAAATGGCTGCGTTACGTTTCTAGCGCTTTTGAAGCTGGTAGTCATTTGGATTTGGTAGGCTTCTATTATTAGGTGATGCTTAATGGATCATGGATAATAGTTAATGATTGACTCTTATCCACTCATCCACTCAACCACTCATCCACTCACTCACTTTCCCAAACTTTCACAGTCTTATCAAAACCACCACTTGCCAACATTTTACCTCCTGGACCCCAAGCAATTGATGTTACCCAGTCCGAATGTCCACCAAGGGTACTAATTAATCTACCTGTATTCAAATTCCATAGTTTGATACCATCTTTACCAGCACTAGCAAGAATTTTACCATTAGGATTAACAGCGATCGCGTTGATTGTATTTTCGTGTCCATTTAAAGTTTGGTAGTTTCCTGGCGATCGCAAATTCCAAACTTTAATTTTGCGGTCTTTACCTGCTGTAATTAAGGTTTGACCATTAGGTGTAAATGTAACGGAACGGACAGAATTTTGATGTCCTATAAACCCGCGAATTAATTTACCTGTTTTTAGGTTCCATAGTTTCACGACACCGTTGTAATCACCGCTTGCCAAGATATTATTGTTGGAACTAATCGCTACACTATATATGGAGTTCCCGAAGCGTGTTAGCGCACCTAAAGGACGTTGTTGTTGGACATCCCACAACCGAATACCATCTAGACCACCGCTAGCAAGAACTCTACTATCAGAGGACATTGCAAGGGATAAAACATTACTAGTGTGTCCAACAAAGGAACGCTGAAATTTACGGTTTTCTAAACTCCAAAGGTTAATTGTGTAATCGTTACTGCAACTGGCTAAAGTTTTACCGTCTGGAGAAATGATTAAGGATAAGACTGCTGATTTATGTGCTTTGCGAATAATTCCAATTCGCTTACCCTTTTTTAAATTCCACAGACGAATTATACCGTCGTTATCTGCACCACCACTGGCTAGAAATTTACCATTTGGACCAAAAGCCAGAGATTTTACTGTCCCTGAGTGTCCTTTAAATGTATAAACTAATCGCGGATTGCGAAAGTTATTACTGACATTGTAGTGAGCATTTGGTTCAATTTGTGTTCCTGCACTTATAGCTGGAGATATCTGGAGTGTAGGTGAAACTACAGCACCAGTAAAACCAGCTGCAATCAAAAAATTTTGGGTTGCGACTTTCGCACCATTTTGAATAAATCTTTGAGCTTGAGTAAGAAAATCTTTTGTCTGAGATGATTTAAACAGTCCAAACCAAATCAAAATAGATCCGAATGTCATTGGAGGTAATCCCTGACACATCATTAAAGTGGAAAGTTCTTTCTCTTCTTTTGATTTATAATTATGGTCTAAATAATTTTTGTCTAATAATTGATTTTCTAACAACTTATTTTCTAAAAACGGCTGATCATTACTCCGTCGAGCTAAAGTCGAGTTTGTGGTGATTGATCTAATCTGTGGAGAATAATCTTGTTGTGGATCAGCTTCTCGATCAAAAGCTTGATTCAAAGCTTTCTGATGATAATTACTCATAAAATTTATATTTACTGATATTTACTTGTATTTATATTTAGTCAAGCTAAAATAGGTGATAATTACTAATACATCACAGTTTTATAAAAATCCGATTTATCAATTAGGTTTTGAGATTCTACCTCTTGAGGAATAAAACTAAAATCTAGAAGCTCATAGGATTTTCTCAGTTAACCAAAAAGCGCTAACCCTAAAAGACTTTTAAATCGACATAAACAATTTGCCTCACTAACTTAAAAATGGCAAGAGAGGCAATATACTCATAATTCCCTAATTCAAAATAGAAATATCAGATACACATCTTATTGTGGGGGTTTTTTCTTAGATATACTCAGCATTGGTAAAGAGGAATTAGAGGATTTTTGAGGTAAATAAAGTTGACTTTCTTTTTCCGGTTCCTCTGTTAAAGAATCATCTGGTTCCATACGCAACAGACGAAATAAGACAGATATTCCCAATATCGTTAAACCAAAAGCAAACAAAGACCAACTGTCATCAACACCACCAATGAGTGTATCAACAGCACCAATAGTGATAAAAGTACTTATAATGGGTTCTTTTCTGTAGGCTGACTTTAAAATACGGGGTAATGCAGCATTAATCACAGTTTATTATCCAGTTTCAGTTGTGTGTAAATTTACTTATAATACCTCACCTACAAATCACGATTTCGATGAGAGCCTATATCTTATTATAATTTTCCTTCAATATGAGAGGTCGGTTTTCCGAAATAAGTTAGAAATTTATCTGAGAAAATGGTATTAAATTTACTATTCTGATTACTAGTACAGGACAGCGCAAATAAAAAATTCATTGAATATATCTGAAATTCCAGACTTAAAGGTAATTATGAAGTCCCTTTGGTGGTAATAATCATTTACTTACTTCATGTCTATGGGATTTTTCAGTTAATTAAATCCATTTTTGTATGTATTGTACAACCGTTACACTCTACCCTTAATCTCCAACCCAAAGGAAACATTATCGGCAATCATCAAATCGGATGCTTATTTTTTAGTGTTGCCTATAGTAAAAAATCTGGAACTTTCCCAATCCACTAAATCCAATGATTCACTTAAGTATTAGCTAAGAACTGTTAGCTCTTAGCTAATAGCTTCCTAAAATCAGATTATCTCAAACCCAACCATTCAAGTACACCTTTATCACTGACAAACTCAATTACAACCATTAATATAAAACCTATCATAGCTGCACGACCGTTTAAGCGTTCAGCGTACTCGTTGAAACCTAACTTAGTTTCTTCTAACCTTGGGGAAACTGTGGGTTCTGGCTGTGAAGTCATTGTCATCTCCTTTACTGATGCTGGGTATAAATGAAATAAATATCTCTCGAAGTGAAAACTTAGCGTAACTATCGAGAATGCAGTATCAAAATTGAAATATCAAGAATATAATTAAGCTTTTTAGAATGCACTACACATACCTTACGCTGAAAAACCAGATATTTTAGACACAGATAACTGCATTAATAATTTGTAATTATTCTTTATATATTTTAAAAATACTGGGGTAATAGTCAAGGGTGGGAAATTTTTAATCATTAGGATAACCATTATCAATGACATAAACCCCTAAAGAGGTTTTGACAGAACGTCCTCGTCCAAATATCTGTCATATTCTTGTTCAAACTGATGTTACTTAGAGGTAGTAAATGGAAATAGGTCTTCCCAAGGAAACCAAAGACAGAGAGTTTCGAGTAGGATTAAGTCCTGCAAGTGCTAGAGCATTAAAGGATAGAGGTCATACTGTTTTTGTCCAGACCCAAGCAGGTGCAGGTGCAGGTTTTACAGATGAACATTACACAGAAGCTGGAGCAGAAATTGTCGAAACTCCAGAACTTGCTTGGAACAGAGAGCTTATAGTAAAAGTCAAGGAACCTCTATCTACAGAATATAAGTTTTTACAGAAAGGACAAATATTATTCACATATCTACATTTAGCCGCAGACCGCACATTAACCGAACATTTAATCGACTGTGGAGTCAGCGCGATCGCCTATGAAACAGTAGAGCAAAACGGAAATAATAAACTACCTCTGCTGACTCCCATGAGCATTATAGCTGGACGTTTATCAGTACAGTTTGGTGCCAGATATCTGGAAAAACAGCAGGGTGGTAAGGGAGTACTCTTAGGTGGAGTCCCTGGAGTAGAGCAAGGTAAAGTTACAATTATAGGCGGTGGAGTTGTCGGTACGGAAGCAGCTAAAATCGCCGTAGGTATGGGAGCAAAAGTACAAATAATCGATATTAATGTTGAACGTCTATCTTACTTAGAAACTTTATTTGGTTCTAGAGTAGAACTACTTTACAGCAACTCTACTAATATTGAATCAGCAGTCAAAGAGACAGATTTACTTATCGGTGCGGTTTTAGTTTTGGGTCGCAGAGCGCCTATCCTAGTATCTCGCGAATTGGTGCAAAAAATGTATCCTGGTTCTGTAATTGTAGATGTAGCTGTAGACCAAGGTGGTTGTGTGGAGACTTTGCGTAGTACATCTCACACGAATCCCACATATATAGAGGAAGGTGTTGTACATTATGGCGTACCTAACATGCCTGGAGCTGTACCCCAAACTGCAACTCAAGCATTGAATAATTCTACACTGCCTTACGTTTTACAGTTAGCAAATGAAGGTTTAACAGCATTGGATCAGAATCTGGCTTTAGCTAAGGGTGTAAATGTCAAAGACTTTAAGTTAGTTCATCCCGCAGTACAGGAAGTTTTCCCAGATTTAGTAAGTTAGTTTGTAATCAAATGATACTAATAAAGTAGGTAAATAATTCAAATGTAAAATTACTATAATTCTTGCAGAAAAATTTCAGTTTTTATTTGAATCAGTTTTTATTTGAAATGGGTTTGGGGTAGTCTACCCCAAGTCTTCTTTCTAATGGAAAAAACCAGCAGTAATTCAATTAGACCCATCATTTATGATGTGGGTGCTTTTATGGGTAAACGGTTATTATTTAAATACTGGTGAACATTTTTACAAAAACTCTTAGTCTGATTTAAGTCTAATTGAAGTAAATTAATAAAAAATAACAAATAAATTTGTGCAAACTGTTACAAAATCTAAGTTCGTTTCAACTATTTTATTTATCTATTTTACAGCTTTCTCGAATGTAGCTTGTATGGGAAATAACTATATATCTTATCGACCCATTTACAGGCAAAAAGAGGGACTTGTTATTTCAGAAGCACCAATATCAGACCAGTTAAAAGTAAATATCAAAAAAGTCTTCAAATATTATGATGTTCCCTATAAAGAAGACAATAAAGGAAATATTTTAATTCCCCACAAAATTTCCGCAAACAAAGAACTAATTTGGAACTATACCACCAAAGCTAACGACCCTCAGTGGCTAAAAACCCACAGCGATCGCTAAAAATCTAAGACAATTACAGCATCTTTTCGAGAAACTGCACAGCCCGATTACCCAAAGAAGGTTTACCAGAAGTATCGCATTGGGGATTGCTAAAAAATATTTCTGGTGTAGTATCTTCAGCAAGTCTTCCTGCATCTAGAAACATAATCCTACTTGCAACTTCTCTAGCAAAACCCATTTCGTGGGTCACTATAGCCATCGTCATCCCAGTTTCAGCTAATTCTCGCATCACATCCAATACATCCTTCACCATCTCTGGGTCTAAAGCAGAAGTCGGTTCGTCGAATAAAATTACCTCTGGTTCCATCGCTAAAGCACGTGCGATCGCAACTCGTTGTTTTTGTCCTCCCGATAGTTTTGCAGGGTAGACATCTGCTTTGTCACTCAAACCCACTTTCTCTAAAAGCTCTAAACCCTTTAGCTGTGCTTGTGGTTTTGTCACTCCTTTGACTTTAATTGGTGTATAGGTAATATTTCCCAAAACCGTCATATGAGGAAACAAATTAAAATGCTGAAATACCATTACCAAGCGCTGACGAATTTTGGCAATATTAATTTTTGTTTCAGTAATTTCTTGCTGGTGAAAGTAAACTTTACCTTGAGACGGTTGTTCTAATAAATTTAAACATCTTAAAAAAGTAGACTTCCCAGAACCACTAGGTCCTAAAATTGCTACCACCTCACCTTGATAAATTTCAGTTGAAATACCTTTGAGAACTTCTAAATTCCCAAAAGATTTACACAGATTTTCTGTACTAATTACTGCTTGACTCATACTTACTGAGAAATTTTACTCTTGAACAAAATAGATTGCTCCCTTTGTGATATGTCTCAATTTCAGCCTGAAAATACCAACAGTATCAACATTAATTTAGATGCGATCGCAATGCACAAGTACTGATACGAAGTTGTTATACAGCACTTTGCAGTTACATGAGGTACATTTTCCCTGCTCCCTGCCCCCTGCTCCCTGCCTTACAACGATATGAACTGTACCTCAATCAGATGAAATTGGCTGTATATTGGTCAGTAATAATTTTCATTTTTTCCTTCTTATACTATTCACTTCTCCTCAAACGTTTTTCTAAACTTGATGTCATAAAAGTTAAACCCATGACTAATAGATAATAAATTAAGCCAGCGAATAGTAAAGGCTCGAAGTATATGTATTTATTCGCACCAACGATTTGAGCACTACGCAAGACCTCTACAACACCAATAGTTGCAACTAGGGAAGAATCTTTTAATAATCCAATTGTCTCATTTACTAATGCTGGCAAAATATTTTTTAATGCTTGGGGCAAAATAATATCTTTCATCATCATCGAATAAGGTATACCCATAGAAATAGCTGCCTCCGTTTGTCCCTTATCTACAGCTTGGATACCACCCCGGATAGTTTCGGAGGTATAAGCACCAGAATTCAGAGTAAAGCTTAATACACCTGCTTGCAAAGCCGTAATATCATAACCGGTTAGTTGGGGAGTCGCATAATATACTAAAGATAATTGTAAAAGTAAAGGCGTACCTCGAAAAACTGAAGTATAAGCATTCGCGAACCAAACTAGAAGCTTGATGGCAGAAATTTTGCATAATGAGAGAATAGTACCCCAAATTAATCCTAAGACCAAAGATAAAAGGGTAAACAGTAAAGTTAAAGGAATACCTTTAAGAATAAAAGGAATATCAGAAATGATTCGACGAAAATCTAAATTTATTTCATTTTGATAAGAATTTTGAGAAGTGTCATTATCGTTTATTGTAGAAAGAGTAAACCATTTGTTTTCTATCCTTCTTAGGGTACCCTCATCCTTCATTTTTTGAAGTGCTTGATTAAATGGTTCAACTAATTTAGAATTTTTAGGAAAGGCGATCGCTGAACCGCTTTTTGTTTCTTGAAAAGGAAAAACGTAAAATTCTAAATCTAGATTAGACTTAGCAAAACCTTGCGCAACGCTATTTGCAATAATGGCTGCATTTATTCGTCCAGATTTAATTTCTTGAATTATCTCTGGTACCTTATTAATTTGTTTTAATTGTATATTTTGTATATTCTCAGCTATTTTATTAGCTGTCTGCTCTTGAGTTGTTCCTAATTGAACACCAATAACTTTACCAGAAAGTTTATCCAATTTATTTATATTGCTACCTTTTAAATAAACAATAGTGTCTTTACCTTGGTAATAGACAATAGAAAAATCTACGTTATTTTTACGTTCTGGAGTAGGACTCATACTAGCCATTGCAAAATCAGCTCTGCGAGCTTGCAATGCAGGAATTAAACCATTAAAATCTGATTCTAAAATTCTAAGTTTGAATCCTAATTCCTCAGCGATATTGTTAGCAATATCAATATCAAAGCCAACTATTTTTCTTTCATTACCCTTTGTTTCATAAAACTCAAAAGGAGGATAGTCAGGTGAAGTAATCATTGTTAAGGTTTTTCCCTTAACTGATGATGCTGCTTGTAAAGAGTCATCTGTAAACATCATATGGTTGATGACGAGTATCAACCCCACAAGTAAGGTTATCAAAAAAAAATTGCCTTTTTTCATCAATCTGAATTATGTAGATACACGTTTATTACAACAAAAGCAAGTCTTTTATATACCATTATTTGGTTCGTAAATATATCAAGCTGTATCTTTGTAATCACTTACTCTTGAAAATTTATCATTACATTCTTTTAGGAGTCATCTTAGCAATGCGTACCAATCTATATGCTCATAAACCCAACCATCGTCAATTTCATTTAGAAATAAGAGATAATCTCAGAGGTCTTACCTTTAGCGATCGCACTGAGCGAATAAAAGAATTACAGCAGTTATTGCAGACAAGAATACGCTTTATAGAAGGTTTCGAGGTCAATGGGGTATTTGATAAACCCACTAAGTTAGCAGTTAAAGCCTTTCAAATGCGTAATTTTCTAGACAACCACGGAATTATAGATAGTCACACCTGGAAAGCTCTCAGGCAGGGTCGTCGTCAGAACTTACCAACATTAAGATTTACTAGCTGTGGTGGAGACGTTGCAAGAGTGCAAAAAGCATTAAGTTGGAAGCATCCTGGATTCAGTAATGGTTATTATTTTGAAGAGATACATGGTGATTTCAATTTAAGAACTGAGGTTGCACTAAAGATGTTTCAAAGAGACCAAAAACTGGTTATAGATGGGATTATAGGAGATAAAACTTGGGAAGCGATGATGGCATTAGCGAGTGTCATGTCTTACATAAAATATTTGTAGGAAAAGGTGAAAAATTGAATTATATTACCTTGCCAGGGTAAACTCTTTGTTTACTGCAATATCTTAGTTTCAATGAGTCTCAATGGTGTTTTCTGATTCTAGTTGGACTTCTCTCCATAGCAAATTGCATTGTACTATTCGGCAACGTCAGCTATTTGAACGCAATCAAAGCTTATTAATTGCAGTATCTGGCGGGCAAGATTCTTTATGTTTAATTAAATTACTATTAGACTTACAATCAAAGTGGGGATGGCATGTGGGTATTGCTCATTGCGATCATCGTTGGAGAATTGATTCTAAAGCCAACGCTCACCATGTAGAAAGATTAGCTGCTAATTGGGGAATAGATTTTTACCTAGAAACTGCTACAGAAGCCATTAATAGCGAAGCTCAGGCTCGTGATTGGCGCTATCAAGCTTTAAATAATATCGCTCAAAAACATCATTACTCTTGCATCATTACTGGACACACCGCAAGCGATCGCGCTGAGACTTTGCTTTACAATTTGATTAGGGGTACTGGTGCTGATGGTTTACAAGCACTGACTTGGAAGCGCAGTTTAAATGTAGGTAATCCGCAAAACCATCAAAAAAGAATATTATTAGTACGTCCGCTTTTAGAAATAACTAGAACTCAAACAGGAAAATTTTGCCAAGACTTTCAATTACCGGTATGGGAAGATGAAACCAATCAAAATTTGAAATACGCTCGAAATCGAATTCGTCAAGAATTATTACCATACTTACAGCAGAATTTTAATCCCCGAGTAGAATCAGCACTAGCTCAAACTGCCGAACTGTTACAAGCAGAGGTAGAATTTCTCGAACAAACCGCACAGAACTTGTGGGAACAAATCATCAATGAGGATGTATTAGCAAGTCAAGGGTCGAATGAAGAATTAAATCAACAACTATCCCTTCCCTTATATATAAAACGTCAACTATTGCAGAAAACACCTATTGCTATCCAAAGAAGAGTTATGCGAAAAGTCCTGCAAAAAGTAATGCTTACCCCCCCAAACTTCGAGCATATCGAAAAACTTACAGCATTAATAGCAGCACCCAATCGTACTCAAACCGATCCATTTCCTGGAGGAGCGATCGCTGTAGTCAAAGATAATCTAATTTGTCTAGAAATTTTTCAGAAATAGACATTTTCCATACTCATAATGTAGAGAAGTTAAATTTAACTTCTGGGACAGGGGTTACAGTCGTTAAATTTAACTTGCTGGAGATAAACAATAAGGTTTTTAAAAAGAAAGTTTTTGAAAAGAAAGTTTTTGAAAAGAGAACTTACACAAATATTATAGGCACAGAATTGCAGTGCCTCTGTTATAAACACAATTTATGATCAATATATTTCTTTAATTCATTGAAAGTATCTACAAATGTGCTCAGCAGTAATAAAATCTTTGTAAGTTCAACAGATAATGAACCGATTAAGAGAGGATAGCTAAAAAATACGTATTACCACTTAACTACAATCCCTCACTCAACTTATAACAAACTATGATTGTCCAACAAGATTAGATACAGTTTGCTGTATTTCAGTAATTGCGTCCTGCTGAGATTCGCCAGTTTCTTGTAACTGAGCTAAATTCTCACCCATCTTAGCGAGCTTTTCTCGTATAGTGTCCAAACAATCTTGGATTGGCTGTAATAGCTCTTGATAAAGACTTATCTTACCCTGGGATTGAGCAATCGAGTCACGCATAGAAGTTAAATTTTCCTCCATACCTTGTAACTCTTGTTGTTGAGTTTGTTGATTTTGAATTTGGTCGTCAATTTCTTTCTGAATAGATTCATTTTGAGCAAATAATTGCTCTTTTTCAGAATTAATTTGTTCAATCTCTTCTGAAAGTTTATGACGCTGAATCTCTAATTGACTAACAATAGGATCTATCAGTGTATCTCCAGTTTGTCCATTGCTAGTAGCTTTTCCTTGCTTACGCAATAGTACAGTTTGATGTAGCTGCAACAATGAAGCACTTTCCTCAATGCTGCGACGCTGACCGACTAAACTTTCGGTAAGCATCTGATAGCTATCTTTTTCGTCAGTAAGATCGGATTCGATTTTCGCTTTTTCTTCCCCCGATGCTTCAACAAGTCCAGAAGTTAACTTATCTATTTCTTTTTGTTTATATGTAAGTTCCTGTTCTTGTTCTTCAACAAAACTAGAATCTATTTTTAATTTCGATTCCAATTCTTTTACTTTAGCTTCTAGCTCCTCTTGCGACATATTGTCTAGAGCTTTCAAATCTATCCCTTGATTGTTATTTACTCCAGGAGTAGCTGCTACAGAATTGATTTGTTCACAAACATCTTCAGTTTTTTGTAACTGTTCTTGGAGAATTTGCACACATTTTTCCTTACTCTCAAGCAGCACAGAATGTATTTCTAATTGTGCTTTGTTTTTCTCCAAAGTAACTTGTGCTTGTTCCCATTTTGCTTGAGCTTCAGAGAAGTCTTCACTCATCTGCTGAGCTTGTGAAAGCTGTTCTTCTATAGAAGTTTTAGATTCCTCTAACTGTTCCCAACATGGATTGAGAATAGCTTGCTGATTTTCTACCTGCTCTGCTGCAAAGTTGAGTTGATCCCGTACTGTTTCCGTAGGTATAACGCTCTTAGAAAGACGCTCTATCAAATTCATCAACTCTTGAGCTTGTTCCGAATCCAGACCAGCTTCAGGGAGTTCCGATTCTCTTTCCTCTAACCGACGCTGCTCTCCTTTTAAATGCTCCCAAGCTCCTTCGAGTTCTTGACGATTACGATCAATCTCTGCTTGTAAATCTTCCAATTCTTGACGAGAAGAATCGAAAGTTTTTTTCTCTTCCTCAAACCCTTGAAATTCCTCCTCCATTTGTCGGAGTTCTTCCAAACGAGTTTCCATCTCCATCTCACGTCGGTTAAACTCCTGAGCTTGAAATGTCAGGGATTCTTTCCACTGGTCTATTTCTTCTTCCTTTACCTTAAACTTTTCTAACTGGCGAGAAAAATTCTGTAATATATTAACCAGTGGACGACCAGCTTCCTGGATTCTCTGGACTTGACGGCTAGGATTAAGTTCTGCTAAGACTAACGCACCATCATTTAACTTGCTAGCTTCCTCAGCAGCGATCGCTTCTTCAGGTAAAGTTATCCAACTTTGGTCATTTTTTTGACAAGCTAACAATTTTAGTTCAGCTTTAGAACCTCCACCAAGTAAACCGCCTTTTTGTTTTTGTACTTCAGCTAAATACAGCACACTTTTATTCCTTTGATGCACTTAGTATTGCAGGATATATTTTTAAATAATTGCTTCAAGGGTCTTGATGCGGTAACTTGAGCCAACAAGACGTATAAAACCATATATTTATGTAAATTTCATGTAAACGTCGGATACATATGTAACCGACTTTCATAAGTCATTACATTTTGTCTTTATATAAATTAATACGACTACCGTGTTATTACTAGCTTTTCACTCATTACTGACCGGAAAATTTTATTAGACAAAATAAGTTAGATTCTTCCTAATTTTGGGAACATTAGTGACAGTAAAATTCTTAATTGTTCCGCGACATCTCCTAGGGTGGGTGTGGAAGCACTATCGCTATTATAAATTGCAATACTTTCTAGGTTTGATATCAAAACAATTATAATTGCGGAATTTTTTTCTTTCTTCTTCTCTTAAGGTGGAAGCATGCAATTCACTATATTCAAAAGGAGTCGCTTAAATTTAAATGCAGGGAAATCTAGATGAAATAGATATCGGGAGCATCTTAGAGCTAATCGAAGCGGGACAGGTGACTGGTCTACTATATTTAGAAACAAATAGTTTAGAAAAAAATAGTAATTCCGATACTACTTACTTTTGTTCTGATATAAAGACATTGATTCCCAAAAACATGCCAAAGTATAAAACCCAAACTTGGCTAGTGTTTTTCTATAATGGTCAAATTGTTTATGCATTTGATAGTAATAGTGGAGTATGTCGGTTAGAAGATTATCTATTTCATTACCAAATTCCAAAAAAATCAATTCAGGGTCAACTAAGTCAACTAAGTTATAAAAATACTTGCATGAGCAAAGAGTATTTATATTTATGTAAATACTTGGAAAAAAATTTCCTTCAACCCCAGCAAGCTTGCAGTATTGTTTGTGCTAGCGTGTATGAAACTTTGTTTGATTTATTCAGGTTGCATCAAGGTAGATTTTTTATTGAAACAAATACGCTAATAGCCCCACATCTAACTACTTTGAGGTTTAGCTCAATTAAAAATAACTTGAAAGGACAGTTGCAAAGTTGGAGGTCGATGTATCCTTACATTGCTTCCCCAGAGCAATTTTTAGTGCTCAATGACATTAATAGATTAAACGCCAAACTACCCAAAACTACGGTTAAAAAACTACAGTATTGGGCAGAAAATAAAACATCTCTGCGTCGCTTAGCTAGATTTATTAACAAAGGTGTATCTAGTGTCGCAAAAGCAATATATCCCTATATTTTAGAAGGGTCAGTAAAGCTAAAATATCCTGACGTGGATATATTTACCGCAGAATCCAAACCTGAGAAAACAGATCGAGCATCTGTAGTTTGCATAGAATCAGTTTCTGGCTCTAGTTGGTCACAAGCAGTATTCTCTGTTCTGAATGAAGAAAACTTAATTGCGATCGCTCTAGAAAATTCGTGGGAAACACTGGGGGAAATTTTTAAAATTCAACCGAATTTAATTTTATGTGATACGGATATGCCTGTTTTAGATGGTTATGAAATATGTGCTATGCTGCGGAACTCTAGTAAATTTAGCGACCTGCCAATTATTATGATGAGTGGGAGAAACGAAGAATTTAACTATATAAAAGCCAAAGCTTACGGAGCCACAGATTGCTTGAACAAATCATTTTCAAGTATCGATCTCAAGAGTAAGATTAGTAAATATTTGGATATTTACAATTTTTCAAGGCAATAAATATTACATATACCTTGTTAATTGATTAAAATATAGGGTAGAAAATATTATCCCATTATTCTATTTGGGTCTTAGAATTTTAGAAAACAATTGTTGAGATTGTTATTTAAATAATAGGATTAATTTATACATAAAATGCTTGACTTGCAGGGGGAATCAGGGAATGTTCCATCTTAAGGAACGTCTACGTCAGGAGGTAAATAGGCATTTATGAGCACAGTTTTAATTGTCGAAGACAGTATTGCCCAAAGGGAGATGATTACTGACCTCTTAAAGGCAAGTGGTTTAAGTGTTACCCATGCGAGTGACGGAATGGAAGCACTAGAAACAGTTCATAGTACTTGTCCGGACTTAGTCGTTTTAGATATCGTTATGCCCCGAATGAACGGGTATGAAGTTTGCCGTCGCTTGAAATCAGATCCCAAAACCCAGAATGTCCCAGTGGTAATGTGTTCTTCCAAAGGCGAAGAATTTGACCGCTACTGGGGGATGAAACAAGGTGCGGATGCTTACATAGCCAAACCTTTTCAACCGACTGAGTTAGTGGGAACAGTCAAACAACTGCTGCGAGGATAAGGATGTATTAATTATGGTTAGCAAACCGGACTTTTTGGGAGGTGACGGACAAGAGGACTTCCGTCCTGAATTAAATGTAGAAAGTCCTGAAGGTGAATTGCACCTAAGATTTAACATTCCCTCGCATCAGGAGTTTGCCTTACTCGCTACTGGTATTAAAGAAGTTATTGAATTAAGTCCTGACAGAATTACACCTATTCCTAATGCTTCTCCTTTACTTTTGGGTACTCTAAATTTACGAGGTCGAGTCATTTGGGTTGCTGATTTGGGTCAGTTTTTAGGCGAAACAGTTTCATTAAATACAGATAGGGCAGAAATTTCAGTCATTGCCATTGAGGAACAAGATACGATAGTTGGTCTAGCTGTAGATCAAATTGGCGGTATGGATTGGCTGGATATTCAGAATCTTACAGCACCCTCTAGTGTTCCAGATACTATGGCTCCTTTCCTCAGAGGAGAGTGGGTATTAGATGCAACAATTGGTAAATCTCTACGACTACTAGATCAAACAGCTGTTTTACGAAGTGCTAGATGGGCAGGTTGAACAACAGAGGTAGAAGAAAAGATATGGCAGCAGATATAGAAAATTATTTAGAAAAATATCAACAAGCACGCAAAGCTTATGTTAATCAAGAGTATGAAGTTGCTGCCTCTCTTATTGATGAGGTAGTAGAGAAATTAGCAGATGATGAAAATACTCATTTATTAAGGGCCCATATCTATTATGTATTACAAAAATTTGATATAGCCAAAGACGAATATAAAGCTGTTCTGGATATCTCACAAGACCCAGACATTATTGGTTTTGCTCAAGATGGAATTGAAAATATCCGTAAGTATCAAGAGTCTAATGATGTTGGGCAGGGTAAATATTCTGCCAATATACAAGATGATATAGAGGAAAATCAAGAAGAATTAAGTTTTTCCGATGAATCTAGTCCTTTGTTTAGTGATGAGCCAGAGTCTGAAGATTTACCTTCATTAGGAGAATTAAGTGGTATTGATTTTGGGTTTGAAGTAGATGAGAAATTGGCATCTGATCCCAAATCAGCAGCAAATGATTTATCTTCGGGGGATAATCCATTTGCATTTTCTCCCGATGAAGATACGTCAACTTTGTCTTCAGATGCTTCTAAGAATGTTTCTGAGAATGTTTCTGAGAATAATTCTGATAATTCAAAAAATGATGACTTAATAGACCCATTTACAGCAATTTCTCAAGATCAGGAAAAAAATAATGATTCTATTAACCAAGATGACTCAGCATTAGAACTACCAGCTTTTTGGCAAGAAGAATTGTCAGAGCAAGGAAAATCTAACGATAATTATAATACTGACGAAATAAGTAATATTTCTAATACTTCTTCAGATAGAAAAGGAGATAGCCAAGACCTTGATTCTCCTTTCAATGATATTGATTTGACGGATATGGATTGGGAAAATCAATCTAACCCCAAGGAATCTGTGGGTGAATATGATGTAAATGCTGACAGCAGCGATAGCAACTTCAGCAGTAACAACTCAGATGCATCGGTTAGTCAAAACTTTGATTTTCCTAATCGAGATTTAGAAGACGATACTCTGCTTATGAGGACAGAAGGTGAGGTAACTCATACTGAATCTTCCTTGAGCGAAAGTCTTGGTGATAGCAGTGCCCAAGATTTGGCGCAAGCTTCGTCTGAAAACTGGCTGCGTGCAGAAGATATGGCGACTCTAGAAGAAATACCAGAAGTATATGAAGATAGCTTATCAAACTCACATCCGGAGTCATCCTCTACAACATCATTAGAGCATGACAATAACTTTAGGGTTGGGCAGCAACAACCCCTTACACCTTCTGAATCACAGGATATTAGTTTAGGTGAAGATAGTAGCTTTGATTTGGAGGCTTTTGAATCTGCTTTCGGCTCGGAAGATATGGAAGCTAGTGAGGATACTAATACTATTTTGGGAGGAAATATTTCTCAGAAAAATAATATTGAGTTTCTAGATGACTTTGACGAGTTTGATGATCTAGGAAAAATTCCTGGTTTAGATACAACTAATGGTGAATCTAGTTTTGTCAGTTCTCAGTTGAACTCAGAAGTTCTAAAAAACCAAGATAGAGGAAATACTACTCAAACTTTAGATACGCCGTCACTAGGTAGAAACGAAACTTCTGAAAGTCGAGACTCAGAACTATTCAGTATTAGCTCTTCCCAGGAGTCAATACCTGTATTTACTCAAACTGATGCTGATGGATCTAATCCACAGGTAAGCGTTGAACAAGGAACTCTGGGATTTATTGAAAATGCACCTCTGAAAAAGAAACAGTGGCTGGTTGCGGGGACAGTAGGTGCGGTATCCATGTTAGTAGTTGCATCTGTAACTTTTGTTTGCGCAAACTTTTTTGCACCAAAAGAACACCGGGTATCAGTACAAAATACGGGATTGCTGATGGCTCTAGCTGCGGGTGTATCTGGAGTCGCTACTAGTAGTGCTATGAGCCGGATTGCAATGGCGCAAATTAAACGGACTACCGAAGATTTACAGACTCAGTTCAACGAAGTTCGTCTGGGTAATTTGAATGTGCAAGCGACGGTCTATTCAGAAGATGAAATGGGTAAATTAGCTTCTGGATTTAATGAGATGGCACGAGTGATTTTTACTACCACTAATGAAGCGACTCGGAAAGCTCAAGAGCAGGAGGAAGCCAAGGAAAACTTACAAAGGCAAGTAATACGCTTGTTAGACGATGTAGAAGGAGCTGCCAGAGGAGATTTAACCGTACAAGCAGAAGTCACAGCAGACGTTTTAGGGGCGGTTGCGGATGCCTTTAACCTGACTATTCAAAACTTAAGAGATATTGTTGGACAGGTAAAAGTTGCAGCACGAGAAGTAACTAAAGGTGCAACAAATTCGGAAACTTTTGCACGAGCACTATCTAGCGATGCTTTACGACAAGCTGAAGAATTGGCTGTAACTCTCAATTCAGTACAGGTGATGACTGACTCAATTCAGCGTGTAGCAGAAGCAGCTAGAGAAGCAGAAGCAGTCGCTAGAGATGCAAGTGATATTGCTCTCAAAGGAGGAGAAGCGGTAGAAAACACGGTTGCAGGTATTCTAGAAATTCGAGAAACAGTTGCTGAGACTACCCGAAAAGTAAAGCGTTTGGCTGAATCTTCTCAAGAAATTTCCAAAATTGTGGCTTTAATTTCTCAAATTGCTTCAAGAACTAACTTATTAGCGCTCAATGCTAGTATTGAGGCTGCTAGAGCCGGAGAAGCAGGTAGAGGCTTTGCCATAGTCGCAGATGAGGTAAGACAGCTAGCAGACAAATCAGCTAAGTCTTTGAAAGAAATTGAACAAATCGTTCTTCAAATTCAAAGTGAAACTGGTTCTGTAATGACAGCAATGGAAGAAGGTACTCAGCAGGTTATTAAGGGAACTCAATTGGCAGAAGAAGCCAAGTATTCCCTAGAAAATATTATTCAAACTGCCAAGCGAATTGATATATTGGTACGCTCAATTACTGCTGATACTGTCGATCAGACTGAGACATCGCGAGCAGTAGCTCACGTTATGCAATCTGTGGAGTTGACAGCACAAGAAACTTCCCAAGAAGCTCAACGAGTTTCAGGAGCGCTGCAACATCTAGTAGGTGTATCTCGCGATCTAATTTCTTCTGTGGAACGTTTCCGAGTTGAAACTGTAGAGTCAAAGTAGAGTTTAACGTCGAGTAGAAAACAGTACAGACGCGAGGAAAGACACATATGATTCGCGTCCGTAAAAAAAATCACAAGGAAGCGAATAGCAAAAATCGCTTTTTTAATGATAAAACATTAGTCAAAAAGCTTTTGATTCCTTAAATACTCCAAACAATGGAGTATCATTGACTTTACTTCTTACCTACTATTTTTCCCCTCTTACTTTTACTGTAACGTCGTTATTGATAACTCATAACTTATAAAACTACTTATTAAAATTGCGAGTCCCTTAATTATGCTGCCAGAACAACAACAGCGGATTCTAGGTTACTTTATTGAAGAAGCCAGAGACCATCTCAATACAATTGAACAAGGTCTTTTAAATCTCCAGGGTACCCTTGATGACTCGGAAATGATTAACGAAGTTTTTCGAGCTGCTCACTCTGTGAAAGGGGGAGCTGCAATGCTTGGTCTTGGTAGCATTCAAAAGGCATCTCACCGTTTAGAAGATTGCTTTAAACTACTCAAGGAAAATTCTAATATACAAATAGACCAAAAATTAGAGTCCTTATTTTTATCAGCTTCTGATACTCTTAAAGCTTTATTAGAGCATTTACAAGGACCATTCGGACTATCGGAAGAAAAAGCTGCGGAGTTAATCTCAGAGTCAGAACCAACTTTTAAATCTTTACAAGAGCATTTAGATTCACTGATTGAGCAAGCAGAGAAAAATACTTCCAGTTCTGGTGCACAGAGTAAAGGTGTCGGGAAAGAAGATAGTTCTGCTGTTGCAAATGCTTCTGTTTCATCCTCAAAGGAAAATCTGAAACAGATACAAAATCAAGTACTGCAAGTACTTAGAGAAATGCTGCAATTATTTAAGCAGCAAGCAACATCAGAGAATCGCGAACAGCTACAACAATGTACTGACAAGTTAGCTGAAATTGGCAAAGAAGAGAATGTAACTAATTGGTATAACTTATGTCAATCTGCTAAAAGCGCGATCGCTAATCCGGATAATACTTATTTGGTTTTAGCAAAAATTGTTATTACAGAAATTAAGAGCGCATTAGAATTACTTCAAGCTCAAAAAGATAGCGAAATAGCAGTTTCAGAACAGTTAAAGGCTCTAATTCCAGAAATAGAGTTGCTAGAAATTTCTTCATCTCTAGATATTTTTGATACTTTGGAGTCTGGGAATGAAAGTCATGAGAATATTACTTTATCTAATGTTGAGCAGGTTGCTAGTAAAGACTCTGAAGAACTTATTTTTGATGAAGAGGTAACATCTGTTGATGAACCTGAGGTCTCAGAAAATATCAGTAGTTTATTAGATTTAGATATTTCTGGGCAATTTGATCCTGACCAGTTCTATGATGATGAAGACGATTTAGACCTTACAGGTATTGATACTGGAGGTCCAGAGGTAGGAGTAGCAGAACTAAACACTCTTGCAGATTTATTTGAAGGTGAAAGTCCAGATTTGGAGAGAAGCTGGACGGAAGAAAACACAGTCGAGAGGTCTACACCAGACAAGAAACAAGTCGAGTCGGTTGAAGATATTAGTACGGATACTGAGGATGAACTGATTAAGGACTTTTTATCTGTAGAAGATAACAAATCTGATCAGGAGCAAGAAAGTGAACCATCTAAAGATGAATTAACTTTGGTACAGTTATTTGGTGACTTTTTAGATGAAGAGGATTTTGGTTCAGATAGTCCATCTCTTGGGGCTTCAGATACAAAAGATAATGCTAATATAAACTTATTTACTGATAGTAAAGTTACAGGGAATGGGGAATTAGATGTAGATGTAGATGTAGATAGCATTCTAGGTGCACCATCAGATATTGATGAGGATGATAATTTAGATTTAGAAGTAGATTTAGAAGTAGATTTAAATACAACTACAGATAGGGATTCTCTGCTAATAGATGAGGAATTATCTTTATCTGAAGTAGGAAATCTGGAAGAATTACAGCCAGACCCTATTGATAAAATTCCTTTAGATGAGTTTATCGGTGGTAATGAAACTAATTCTTTAAATAACTTCCAGCCCGATCTATTAGAAGATGTCTCATTTGCAGATGAAGTTTTGCCATCGGTACAAACAAGTAGTGAAGATATTAGTAATATATTTGATGTTATAGAAGAGAATCAAGAAAAAGATATTGAGCAACCGACGACATCAAATTTAGATTCAGATTTAGCAGAAGACAGAGTAATTCCTCAAGCAGTTGAAGAAGATTTTGTACAAGAATTAGAAGCGGGCTGTTCTAATTTAGATAATAATATTTTCAGCGATATTTCTGATCGGCAGATAAACAATGAGAATGATAGTTTTGATTTAGCAGATATTGATATTGACTTTGATTTAGAAGACAAGCTTGATTTAGATGTCCTGGAAGATGATACGAATGATTTATTTGGGGATATAACATCAGTCCCATCTGATATATTTTCTAGCGATCGCGGTAAATATAAAGTTTCTCCTCAACAGATGCGAGGTTTGTCTGGAAGTCCGGAAGCATTGGAATCTACACCGGAATTCACTAATTTAAATACAGAGGAAAGAACTACAAAATCTCTGGAAGAAAATTTAAAACAGATAAATTCAAAAGATTTATCGTCTGATGTAAGTTTAGATAATTTTGAATCATCTTCAGATGAAACTCTACAAGATTTATTTGCGGATTTACCTACTGTTGCTTTTGAGGAGCAAGAAAATAATACAGATAATTTTTTATTAGAATCCAAGGATGATATTGATGACTTATTTAGATCAGATTCTGCTGTAGAAGATAATATTGCAATTAAGAATATTCCTGAAGCTAGTATTCCTGAAGTTAATATTCCTGAAATTAGTACTCCTGAAATTAGTAGCTTAGAAGATATTTCAGATAGTCTCAACTTAGAAACGGAGCTTGAATATAATTCGGAAGAACAAGAAGCACCGATTGACGACTTATTTAGATTAGATTCTTCAAATCAAAAGATAGATGCTGTTGCTGTAGATTTACTTGATACTCTAACAGACATACCAAATAATAATTTTGAAGAAATAGCATTACCACAATCGGAAGAAGATGATATATTCCAGAACTTAGAAGCAGATACTAATATTTCCTCTAAACCGAAAATAAATATAGACACCCACATTCAAACTTCAGAAGAAACAGTATTTCAAGAACTAGAAACTGAATTTGATATTCCCGAAATGCAATTTGACGAAGAGTTTTCGTCAGAGTTGCTAGATAATTCGGAAGAATATGATGAAAATCTACAAATATCCTTTGACATATCAGAAGAAAGTATATCTAATTCTGAGAATTTTGAAAAATCTAATCTAGAGGAATCTGTTTCAGATAACAGTAGTAATATTGGAATAGAAGCTGCATTTTTATCAAATACCTTTTTAAAAGAAGAAACCACACCAACAGAAGCAACTTCGGATCTAGACTTCAATACTGTTGAGAATCAATTTGATGAATTAGAATCCCTCTTAAATGAGAATGAAACCCCAGCATTAGAATCAGAATTAGAATCAAAATCAGACACTCCAAAAGATGAAGACTTCGCTGCATTAGAAGCATTACTAGACGAAGATTTATCTCTATCCCAACTAGGAAACACTGAAGATAATAATCAAGAAAAACTTCTAGCAGATAACGAGGATGAATTTAGCGACTTACAGAAATTGCTAGATGAAGTAGATAAAAGTATACCCAACTCACCATCAACCCAAGTAAATCGACGAAACTCTATTCGTAGAGCTGCTAGAGAAAGAACCATGAAGGTTCCAGTCAAACATCTTGATGATATGAGTAACTTAGTAGGTGAACTGGTTGTTAATCGTAATACTTTAGAACAAGACCAAGAACGCTTACGACAGTTTCTAGATAATCTTCTACATCAGATACAGCAACTGTCTGATGTTGGTGCAAGAATGCAAGAGTTATACGAACGTTCACTTCTAGAAGCTTCACTCTTAGCAAGTAAAAATAACGATGCTAAAAGTAATCGCAATACAGACAGAGGTTTCAATGAATTAGAAATGGATCGGTTTACACCATTCCATACTTTATCTCAAGAAATGATCGAGTTAATTGTCCGAGTTCGTGAATCCTCAAGTGATATTGAATTTGTCACCGAAGAAACTGAGAGAGTTGCTAGACAGTTTCGACAGGTAACAACCCAACTACAAGAAGGATTAACGCGATCGCGTATGGTTCCTTTTGCAGAAGCTACCGATCGTTTGAAACGTGGAGTTAGGGATAATGCGATTAAGTGTGGTAAACAGGTAGAGTTAGTAATCGAAGGTCAGGATACACTGATTGATAAAATGATTCTCGAGCACTTGACTAACCCTTTAACTCATATGCTCAATAATGCGATCGCTCATGGTATTGAGACTCCGGAGAAAAGAATAGCTAAAGGTAAGTCACCGGGGGGAGCAATTCATGTTTGTGCTTTATATCAAGGAAACCAAACAGTAATTTCTGTCAAGGATGATGGTGCTGGTATTAACTCCCAGAAAGTTAAAGAAAAAGCTATTAACAAAGGATTATTATCTAAATCCAAAGCTAATAATATGTCCGACAGGGATGTCTATGAATTGCTATTTGAACCTGGTTTTAGTACTAAAGACCAAGCAGACGATTTAGCAGGTCGTGGAGTGGGAATGGATGTAGTCCGGACTGAAATTAGTGAAATCAGGGGTACAGTCAATATTGATTCTACTATAGATAAAGGTACTGATTTTACTATCCGCTTGCCAGTCACCCTCAGTATTTGTAAAGCCTTATCCTGCGTTTCAGAGAGAGCTAAAATCGCTTTCCCAATGGATGGTGTAGAAGATACTTTAGATGTACCAGTCAAAAATATTATTACCGATAAAGACGGTAAAGAGTTTATTGCTTGGAGAAATACACAACTTCCTTTTAAACCTTTAAAAGACCTACTTACTTTTAATCGTTTACTGAGTCGGGGTAGTGTCTACGGTGGAACCAGAGATGATGACATGGTTTCTGTCATTGTAGTTCGTTCGGCAAACAAAATGATTGCCTTACAGGTTGACCAAGTACTTAGCGAACAAGAAATTGTAATCAAACAATTTGAAGGTCCTGCACCTAAACCTTTCGGAGTTGCTGGAGCTACCGTTTTGGGAGACGGTCGAATTATGGCGATCGCTGATGTATTAGAAATTATTGATATCTTTGAGGGACGTACAACTAAGCCAAATAGTGTAGGACTTTGGGAACAAAATAATAATATAAATGATGAGATAGAGGAGTCAAAAGTCGATCCAACTGTTCTGATAGTTGATGACTCTATCACCGTCCGAGAGCTACTATCTCTCACCTTTAGTAAAACTGGGTATAGAGTAGAACAAGCTCGTGATGGACAGGAAGCTTGGGATAAACTACGTTCTGGTTTACCTTGTGATATCATATTCTGCGATATTGAAATGCCACGTTGCGATGGTTTAGAGTTACTATCGCGCATTCAAGATGATGAAAATCTTAACGATATACCTATCGCAATGCTCACTTCTCGTGGTGCAGATAAACACCGTCAAATGGCTGTAGAATTGGGTGCTAGTGGTTACTTTACAAAGCCTTATTTAGAGGAAGCACTTTTAGAGGCTGCTGGTAGAATGCTTAAGGGTGAAAAGTTGGTTTAAGGTTAAATAAAAATTACCAACTACCAATTACCAACTACCAATTATCCTAAAAATTATCTTTCATACCCCGCAGACGAGCAAAAGTTTGAGTTGCTTGGGTACTATTTGTGGCAGATTGGAGAGCAGGTTTTTCCCATCTTAAAAAGGGATTAGTAAGTTTTTCAATTTCCAGCAGCGAAGGAACTGTAGCTTTTCCTTGGGAGCGATCGCTTTTAACTTGCTCTAAACGTTTTTGTAAGTCTGGGTTGTTCTGGTCTACGGAAATAGCGAAATTTAAATTTTTTAATGTATATTCATGGGCACACCAAATGCGGGTATTGTCTGGGAGGTTACGCAATTGCTGTAAAGAATTTACCATTTGTGCTGGTGTTCCTTCAAATAATCGTCCACAACCTCCAGCAAATAAAGTATCACCACAAAATAACTCACCAGGTTCGCTAGATACTTGAGGAGGGAAATAATAAGCGATATGAGCGCGGGTATGTCCGGGGACGAAGAAAACCGATGCTTCTCTGTTTGCAAATTTGACCCGGTCGTCTGATTTTAAGAATACTTGTTGTCCTGGAATTCTTCCTCTATCTTCATTTCCTCCATACACTTTCAGATGAGGAAATTTTTCCATCAATTGTTGATTTCCACCAACATGGTCAAAATGATGGTGGGTATTAAATATTGCGATTAAATCAGCCCCCAGTTCGCTTAATTTGCTTAATACTGGCTCAGATAAAGCTGGATCGACAACAGCTGCAATCTTCCAGTTTGGCTCATACAGCAAAAAAATGTAATTATCCGAGAGTGCCTCAAGACGAATTACTTGCATTCAAAATGCCTCCCTCAAAATTAAATAAAATTAAACAAAATTAAACAAAATTCAATAGGTATATCCTTCATAGTTTGAAAACCCACATTCTTTGAGTTTGCCTTTATAAATATACAAAATAAATATACAAATCATTCATTTTTCTCTAGTCGTATAAAATATTTTTAATATATTCATGGTAGACTCAACTGTAATTATACCTAAAATCTACTGATAATAAGAAACATTAAGTAGATTGTTCGGTAAAAATTCTCTTAAAATTAAAGCAAGCTTAAAGTTAAATTTAATTATATTCTTAAAGATTTTAAGAATCTAATTAAAGTTAATATTTGAAGCATTAAATGTTTGTTTCTCATAAGAGATATGAAAATAATTTTCTATTTGATAATCATTCCAGACATGGATAAAAATATTTATCTACAAGTATGTTTTTAGTTTTTCTAAATATTTATTGAATGCATTTATATTGAATTATTCATTTTTTCAATTGAGAGCAAATATTTTCTTTGTTTACTATTAACTTAATAGGAGGTGAACAAGAGGTTATATATGTATAAGAAATTGTATCATATTGTTCAAAACCAGTCAGAAATAGCTGTTCAAAGAATAGCTGATAGGATTATTCGCTCTGGTAAAATGAGTCTTCAAGACCACAGAGCTTTAACATATACGGTTCTTGCTGATGGAGAGATTAGTGATGAAGACCGTCGTCAAATCAATCGCTTATTTGATTTCATTCAAACAGGTAGCTGTCAAATTGTTGATTGATAAGTGCAGTTTGTGAAATACGATTATAAGCTATGCCAAATAAGTATTTTCAGAATTTTTGCTAAAACTAGTGCAACTTAATAAGATTGAATATCTTAATAAGATTGCTATTTTATGGTATATCTTTAGCAAAATTTGATTTAGCAAAATTTGAAAATTAAGTTATGAAATAAATATTTTCAAGTTGTATAACTTATAAATTATAAATTGTAACTATATTTACTTATTAGACTTTTTGATATTATAGAAATGGCTCATAATTTGAGCCATTTTTTGATATTTAAATACTTATACAGTAAGCTACTATAGCAACCATCGGATTAATTAGGATAGATTCCTATTCCCTATTTTCCTTTGAGGGAAACAATTTACCCTAACCTATACCTCTACGGTTATATATGCAGTAATTTCTTCGGTCATCGTTCTCAGCTAACCTCATTTAAAATATGATGTTTTAGGATTAATGGAACCGTATTAATAGCACAACTGATTGGAGAACGCTGAGTGGTTTCTGACTCAACTGTCTGAATTAGGGTTTGTAGTTGTTGAGCTGAACGTTCCCAAGAAAATTCCTCCAGAGCTCTTTTTCGTCCTGTTTTTGCTAGTCTCTGACAAAGTTGAGGATCATTTAATAACTTCATTATTGCTGTTGCCAATTCTTCTACACTAAATGGGTCGACCAAAAATCCGGTTTCACCATCTACTACAGCATCCGGAGTTCCACCACTGCGACCAGCGACTACAGGTAATCCACAAGCATTCGCTTCTAGATAAACAATACCAAATCCTTCCACTTCATGGCTGCCAGGGGGTTGACGACTAATCATGGTAAAAATAGTCGCTAGTTGATAGTAAGCAGGTAAATCTTCTTCAGAGACTTCTCCTGCGAAAATCACTGCCTTTTCCACTCCTACTTTTTGGCTTAAGGATTTTAAATTTTCCGATTCTAAACCATCTCCAACAATTAAATAAGTAGCATTGGGAACTTTGGATAAAATTTTAGGCATCGCTTGAATCACAGTATCGTGACCCTTACGTTCATTCAATCTTCCCACGGTTAAAATAATAGGATTGTTACTAAGTCCATGCTTTTGTCGCAGTTTTTCAACCTGTTGAGATGGAATTTCTGCTGTCCATTGTTGGGGTTTAATTCCAGGTGGAATGCGAATGATTTTGTCGGCAGAAACACCAAAATCTTTTAGTAATCCAGCCGTATAGTAGCTATTAGAAGCCACCCTTAATGCCGAATTGAAAGCAGTACGCATTAATTGTTCGTTTTCTGGATGCTTTTGATGTTCTAAAATTTCTTTACCATGAGTGTAGATAATATAAGGAATTCCGAAAGTCTTTTGTAGTAACCAACCAGATAGTCCATCTGGTAAAACTAAACCACAATGCACAAGATTTATTTTATGATCTTGGCAAATTTTAAATAGGGTTTTTAACCACTTAGCTCGACCTGGACGACCCCACCTAAACCATTTTTGGCTTAGGTCAGGAATCCGATAAATAGATAGGCTAGATTGATTATCAAAAGAGTTATAGTCGCCAGTGACATCTGGTGTAATTACAACTACTTTCTCATATTTGAGATGACTAAATAAATAGTTATAGTAGGCTTCGCGTCCACCTACACGGGGAGAAAAGGTATCAGTAATAAGTAAAGAATTCACGATTAATTAAGTTTATTTAAAATGAAGCAATTATTCAAATATCACAAATATTGATTACAATGAGTTTCCATACTCGATGTTCTTAGCTAGTACATGAAGGTAGAAGTAAGAAGGCAGATGGCAGAAGGTGCAAATACTTATTTTTCATGCTTTTCACAGGTTTATAATGGTTACTCTATTTACGCCGTGTTGTACTAGTACATGAAGGCAGAAGTAAGTATGCAGGAGGTAGAAGGTGCAAATACTTATAAAATAAGCATTTTAGAAGTTTTTAATGGTCTATTTATTTACGCCGTGTTGTACTAGTTAGTTCTTCATCTGTGGAACTAAAATCTTCAAGTTATTTACCAAAGTTATTTAATTTACGAATACTATTAACTTCAACAAATTAACAAAGAAGTTTCAGGAACCTTAGGGAGAACCAGGAATATTTACGACGACAGTATCCGTAACTTAACCCAATAAAAAGTATTGTAGCTACCTAGTAAGCTGGGATGTAAATGAAGCAACCATTTCAAATCGATAAAATGCTTACTATATCAGCATTATTAATTTTGAATTTTGTAGCAAAACTCTTGCTTTCGCGAGTATTTTTAATTACACGTAGCGGTACTAGTATACTGTTAAATAATATTTTACGCTCTGTACTAAAATGTTTGCGAACAGAAATTATACTGGAAGTTTTAAGCAAAGCGACTGACGAGGAAATTCTTTATAAATTAATTTTAAATAATTATATTAGACTAATTATGATTAATTTTAAGTAATAGTCTAAAAATAGTAATATTACTGATGTTTCATGTATTGAATTTATTTAAATAACCATTTTCAGTAAATACTCTATAGCCTAAATTTAGGCAATATCGTTATATTTAGCTTGCTTTTCGTAAAAATATCTTATGAAAGCTGTAGTTCAGGGTAGTCTTTTTACGATTGCTTATTAATAGATTTGCTAAATGAAAATACATATTTATTTAGCAATAATTTCATAATAATTGACTAACAATATTTTTGTTATTTTAATTGTTTAAATTCAATTATTTATTTTTCATATTTTCATAGATTATTTCTATATGGATAAGTGTTTATATCAAGTTATGAAGCTATCTCATATATGAATAAACTTTTATTTTAAGCTGGTAAATTAGTTCCCATGAAAATACAGCATAAGAAAGAAAAATTAAAAGTATCAATACTAGTGAGTGATTTGTCTAGTTCTGGTGCTGGTAGATGGGGAGGTGCAGGAGTACGATCTTTCCTCTTAGCTCAAGCTCTTCAAAAACTTGGTCATCAAGTAGACATTCTAGGTTTTGTATTTGGTGATGAAGCAGCAGTTACTTCACAATCTCAAATACCTGCATATCATTTTAATGGCTATAATTATCCCAAATTTTTCTTATCAGCTGCCCAATTACTGAAGAAAATTGATGGTGATATTATCTATGCAATGAGACCGAAAGCTACTACTTTTGGTCTATCGCTGTTAAAAAATATAGGAAAAACCAGACCAACTATCCTAGATATAGATGACTGGGAGATGAGTTGGTACGGTGGGGAAAAGTGGAAATACAAACCATCATCAAAACAATTTTCTAGAGATATTTTCAAGTCAGATGGTGCTTTAAGATATCCAGACCATCCACTCTATTTAAGATGGATGGAAGGAATGGTAAATAAGGCTAATTTAGTCACTATCCATACTAAGTTTTTGCAGAAGAAATTTGGCGGTATTTATATACCCAATGGTAAAGATACAGAACTGTTTAATCCGGAAAATTATGACTCCCAGACTAGTAGAGAAACCTATGGACTTTCGGGATATAAAGTCCTGATGTTTCCTGGTGCTCCTAGACCTTACAAAGGTATAGAGGATGTTTTATTAGCCTTGGATAAACTCAATGACCCTGCCTATAAAATTGCGATTGTTGGTGGTAGTCCCTATGATGATTATGACCAAAAATTAATCCAAAAATGGGGTAAGTGGATAATTAAGCTACCTAAATTTCCCCCTCATAAAATGCCGTTCGTTGTTGCTGCAGCACATTTAGTAGTAGTACCTCAACGGGATACTCCAGCAGCGTTAGCTCAATTTCCACTGAAGTTAACTGATGCAATGTCAATGGCTAAACCTGTTTTGGCTACGAATGTAGGGGATATTCCAGAGATTTTAGGGGATACTGGTTATCTTGTTGCACCGAGTTCTCCAGAACAAATTGCTGAAAAGATTCAGATTATTTTTGAAAATTTAGAGGAAGCAAATCAGAAGGCTTTATTAGCTCGTAAAAGATGTATAGATTTTTATAGCATTGATGCCATGACATCAATCTTATCGGATGCGATCGCTCAACTGTAAATATTACTTGATATCTGATATCAAGTATTTTAATCTGCATCTATATAATTAAAAAATATAATTTTTCATTATATTTTTTAATTTGAAAAGTTTAGTTATAAAAACTATATTTAATATATTCATATTATTGCTTTGTAACTAAAATATTTTATTTTTTTACTCATTGGATATCTATCTATAAAAAAACAAATATAGAAAAATATGCATTTGATAGTTTTTATTCATTTAATTGATTAAGAATAATTAAGAATATATCTAATAAATATTGGTAAATATTGGTAAATATAATATGCTTTCTAATCAATTGATATTAAGATACGCTAAAAAATATCCTTATATGGTAGTTTTGAGTATCATTTTAGGATTTTCTGGAGCGTTATTTAATGGTGTAAGTCTCACCTTAATAGTACCTATAATTTTAAAAATTGTAGGACAAGAAGTAGATTTGAGTAAAGCGCCTGGGATTATCAAAGCAATTATTACTCCTTTCGATCAAGTTCCTGAGAGTTATAGATTATTTGTAATGGCAGGAGCAATTATTGTAGCAATTGCTCTGAAAAATGCAGGCACTTACTTTAGCAGCATGAGTTCTAATTCTTTGAGGCGAGCTTTATCAAAAGATATGCGCGAAGATGGCGTACAGTTATTACTTGATATTGATATAGATTATCATACGAAGATGAAATTGGGCGATTTAATGAATCGTATAAATACAGAAATTCCCAGGGCTGCTCTTTCTGTGATTCATTTAATTAAACTAGTTATTCTTTGTATTACTATCTTAGTATTCTTATGGATATTGTTATCTATATCTTGGCAATTAACTATCGGTTCGACTATTTTATTATCTTTAGTCGCTTTACTAAATCAATATTCAGTTAGTCGTGCTAAAGTCTTTGGACAAGACATATCTGATACTTCCAGAGCTTATAGTCATGCTGTGATAGAAACTTTAGGCGGTATTCGTTTAGTAAAATCAACCATAAATGAAGATAGAGCATTTAAGAAAATCAAGAAGCTGATTTATAACCGCGAACGTGCAGAATTTTTATCTCAGGCTAATTCTGAAGCTATTGGTCCTACTAGCGAAGTTGCAGGAATAATTGCTTTAATTTTGATTGTCTTTTTAGGTAAAGTAATATTTGCAGATGACTTAGCTGCTCTTTCAACGGTAATTTTAACGTATCTTTTAGTTTTACTACGAACTTTACCTTTAATCTCTCAGTTAAATACAGCCCGTAGTGCTTTTGCTAACACATCTCCAAGTGTGGACATTGTCTCTGATTTTTTGCGGCGAGACAACAAGCCATTTATGAAAAGTGGTAATGCTGATTACGTCTCTTTAGAAGAAGGAATTCATTTTAATCATATATCTTTTGCTTATCCTGGTAGCGATAAATTAGTTCTCAAAGATGTAGATATATACTTACCTCGCGGTACTACTCTAGCCTTGGTAGGTGGTTCTGGGGCAGGCAAGTCAACAATGGCAGATTTGTTACCTAGGTTTTATGACCCTACATCAGGTTACATCACTTTTGATGGTGTAGATATGAAGGATTTAAATATCAAGTCTGTGCGCAAAAACATGGGTATTGTCAGCCAAGATACCTTTTTGTTGAACGGTTCAATAAAATACAATATCTCTTTTGGTAAACCTGATGCTACAGATGAAGAAATTATTACCGCAGCAAAGAGAGCTAATGCTTATGAATTTATAGATAGACTACCTCAAGGATTTGATACTTCCATTGGCGATCGCGGAGTTATGCTATCAGGAGGACAGCGTCAGCGTGTTGCGATCGCTCGTGCTTTGTTACAAAATCCGGAAATTTTGATTCTTGATGAAGCTACTAGTGCTTTAGATACTGTTTCTGAGAGATTAGTACAGGAAGCTCTTGATGATCTAAGTCGCGATCGCACAACATTAGTGATTGCTCACCGTCTTTCTACAGTCCAAAAAGCTCATCAAATTGCAGTTCTTGAACAGGGACAAGTGGTAGAAGTTGGAACCCATGAGGAATTACTAGAGAAGGATGGTGCTTATAAACGCTTGTATACTATGCAGTTTGGGGACACAAAAGCTGAGAAGCATCAAATGGGGCAGGGATTGACTCAAGTTTCCCATGAAATTCGCACTCGTTTAAATTCAATGATTGGTTCTTTACTATTGCTAGATGATGGATTAGTAGAAAATTCCCAAGAGTATCAAGAATTCCTGGAAGAGGCTCATAAATCAGCCTGGGTAATACTTAATACTATAGATGTATTGAACGATTTTGCACAATGGTACAGAAGTTTATGTATTCCATCTCAAAGTAATCATAGATCTTCACAATATGAAATTTTGACTACAATTTGTGAAGAACTTAGGGTCAGTATTTATCCTATACTTAGTTCTCTGCGCTCTCTAATCGATAATGTAGTTCAAGACTCACAACAAAAACATCAATTGATTGATGAAGCTAGTAAAACTTCGATTTATTTACTAAATAGATTAGAAAAATTTGAAAGTAAGGCTTTAGTAGATATATCGCAATAGTATACAACTTTCATTTTCCATAGAGCCGCCTATATCATGAATGGTGGGACTAAGCTGAAATTAACTTTCTTATTCAATTACCCGCACCCCTTAGAGGGATATCGGTTAGATTAGAAATGATAGGTAATAATGATTGTTATTTTCTAAAAAAGTTACAGAGTCAAAAGTTTAGCTGATGTCTCCCAAACCCTTCTAAATAATAAATAAAGGTTATTTAAATAATATTTTAACAACAATAAAATTCCCAACTTTTCATATAAAAAAGAAAGGTTGGGAATTATTTCAATTCTTTGTTTGAATTATTCTTAAGCTTAAAATATGGGAGCATCCACTTTCGGCGGATATACTTTTTTAAACCAACGATATAACTGGATTTCCGCTCACCAATAATCACGTTTCTTCCAAAAGTGGATGCTCCCTAAAATATGGAATCTAAATCAAAGGAAACCATTCCTTTTTGCTCTGCATAAGTCATCATACTTTTTAATTGTTTCCATAAAAGTAAGGATGTTAAAAATGTAAGTGGTATACCGATTGCACAAGCAATTATGTTAGGAACACCAAAGATTGCTAAACCAGAACACATAAATAATCCTAAACCATTACTAACTCCTAGAAATGGTAAGAGACAACTTTTGATTGATATAGTAGCTTCTTCTTGTTTTTTTACTAAATTTTGCCATGTTTGTACAATGATTTTTAAAGTTTCTGAAAAAGCTGCACCAGAGGTAATTGCTATAAATAATCCCAAGACAAATAGAAAATATGGTGCTTGTAATGAATTGTAGTACATAGAAAATATTAATGATTTCTGAAGTTTTCCAGTAAGTAAGTGAGTAATTAATGACTTTATCAAGTAACTAACAAACAAAATTATTACTTACTATTAACAAGTTATCAGTTATTTATACCTATTTATCAAAAAGCTTCCAAAAGTAAGTTTTTAGTTGTGATGGGTAAATCTTATATAGATATTCTTATAAAAGATATATTTTAATCATTGCTGATAATAGCTGTATTATAAATTTACTTATTACAAATATTGAGGGGAAAAATATATATTATATCTTTCCCCTACTTATACCCCTTGAAATTGGATATATATCTATTGATGATTTGCTTTCAATATTTCTGATTAATATCAGATTCCTGCCCAACTAAAGGGTTGGGAACTGCAAATCTAGGTAAAATTGCAGCTACACCCCCACGAGAGAATTCTGCGATCGCGTCACCTAGAACACTGGGAGTTATTGCTCCAAAAACTGCATCTAATAAACGATTTGGCTGTAGGTCGTCTTTGACTAAGTTCCATAGGCGTTGTACTTCTTCAGTATGCAGTCTATCATCTTCGGTAAGTGCATATATCAATTGCTGACGCAGCAACTTACCCTCTTCTGACATAAGGTATTGAAAACCTAATTTTGCTGTGGGTAAGACATCAAAGTTATTGTCTCCACGAGCAATTTCTATTAAGTCTTCTAATCGTTGCCATTGGAACTTGTCATCTTTAAATAAGATGTTAAGCAAGCGTCGTCGAAGCTGTGGAGATTCACCAGTTAATAACCTTCTTGCGACGTAAGGATAAGCAATTTCTACAATTTTGAAGTCCTTATTAAGACTTAAAGCAATACCTTCTTGAGTTACTAAGGAGCGAATTATTAGAGCAAACTTAGCTGGAACTCGGAAGGGAAATTGATACATTAATTCAGAATATTCGTCGGTAATAGTTTTAAAGTTAAACTCACCAACGTTTTTACCAATCACATCTCCCCAAACTCGCTCTAGGGCTGGGACGAGTGGACGAACGTCTATATCTGGTGTTAAAAAGCCCAAACTTATATAGTCTTTAGCTAATGCATCGTAATCTTTATTGACTAAATGTACTATGGAGTCTACCAAAGATTCTTTGTTAGCTTCGCTAAGCTGATCCATCATCCCAAAGTCGATATAAGCCATGCGACCATCTAGGGTTGCAAACAGGTTACCAGGATGTGGATCAGCATGGAAAAATCCATGTTCCAAAAGCTGCTGTAAACCGGAAGTTACACCGATTTTAATTATTTCCTCTGGATCTAAGCCTGCTTCAAGAATACTTTTGGTATCATTAAGTTTGTAGCCGTGTATCCACTCTAATGTTAGAACCTTGTAATTACAGTAACGCCAGTATATTGCTGGTACTTTTACTTGTGGATCGTCGCGAAAATTATTCGCAAATTCTTCAGCATTACGAGCTTCGTTGAGATAATCTATTTCTTCAAATAATTTAGTACCAAACTCGTCTACTATCATTGTTAGGTCGTGACCAAGATTTAAAGGCAGCCAAGGTGTTAACCAACTAGCTGTCCATCTCATCACATATAAGTCTAAAGATATGACTGGACGCAAGTTAGGACGCTGCACTTTTACTGCAACTTCCTCACCAGTGACTAGACGACCCTTGTAAACCTGTCCTAGACTAGCTGCTGCAACAGGAATAGGTGATAATTCGCTAAAAATTTCCTCAACTGGAGCACCCAATTCAGAAACAATCATCCGACGTGCGATCGCATTATCGAAAGCTGGTAATTGGTCTTGCAGTTTAATTAACTCGATCAAAAAATCTGGACGTATTAGGTCTGGACGAGTTGAAAGGGCTTGACCTACTTTGATAAATGTTGGACCGAGCTTAGTTAATATCTGTCTGATCTGAGCAGCTCGTTTTAATTTATTTTTCTCTTCTACACCCTGCCATTTGTCAAGTTTTAAACCAATTAAAAAGCCGCTAAAAAGACGTAGGACAGTCAATACCCTGGCAACTACAAGCCAAGGACGACGACTGTAATAACGTGCGATCGCTTTCGAGTCGTAGCATCTATCGCTTTTCTGATGGGATTGCCAATTCACTCCCTTTTTTACCTCTTGAACTCAAATAATATTTTTACCTTCAATCAAAAACATCGAAGTATCACTTCAGATAAACAAAAAATTTGCTTATGTTTACTCGATGCCTTTGCGCAATTTAATCAAAATTTACTAAAAGTTACTTTTTATCTTTTATTATTTTATGATAATACATAAAAGTATAAATACTTAATTCGCTTTTTCCAAGCAGGGTTGGTTCGCTTATCTATCTGGCTGCTGGTATAAAATTTCATTTTAGCAATATGATAATTATGTATGTAGATTGATGATATTACTATCATACAAAGATTTCAGGATTTTTATATTGTCGTTAATATACAAGCAATGAGTACTATTTGTATCAAACTTTTAAGTATGATTCGGCTGTTAGACAGAAAGATAAGTTATGTTTTATCGCTTCACAATAGTTAACATTCTGATTATGAACTATGAATATAACTTAATGTGTAAGGGAATGGGGATCGATACTTTTCTGAACAAAAATTAAAAAAATATTAAATCTTAAATGTTTTATTTATACTTAATAAAATTAGAATATTGATTTAGTTTTCTTAGGAGTGAAAATCTATTTCAGAAATGAAAGTAGCGGCATTTATAATTCGTATTTTTCGTTTTATAGAATAAAAATCATTTAAATTCCTTTATAAGACTGTAATTAATTTATAGGTTTAAATAAAAAATATAATTTTTTTACTACATTTATCAGACAAAATACGCTTCTGCTAGAAGTCCGGCGTTTCTGGTAGTATTCTGATCACTCATCAAATTTTTTTGTATCAACTATTCATAATAAGGCGGACAATCACCCATCCGATTCAAGAACAAACGTAACTTCATTTTGTCCGGAAGGGCTTGTTAGCTTTGATGAGTCAAAATCAATCGTTCCTTGTTTGTGTTCATCATCATCTTGCTGTTGATTGCTGTCTTTAAATGTTTCACTAGTCCACAACCCTAAACTAACTCGTTTCTTATGAGTTTCTTTAGTAAACAAAGCATTCATATTATTTCTGTAATTTTCGAGAATTTTCCTTTCCTCGTCTATTCGGCTAAATCTTTCAATAATGTCATCAGTTGGACTAATTTCAACACCCAACCACTTTCTTCCTTTTAGCTCAGCAGCCATATAAGTTGTTCCAGAACCACCAAAGGGATCAAGAATAATATCACCTACATCGGATGACATCTCTATAATTCTATCTAGTAATTTAAGCGAAAGCTCATTAGCACTAATACGTCTTTTGTACTTAGCATGACGTACTGGCGGAATATCTAGCCATACATCAGTAATATTTACCCCTTTTGGGTTCATCTTATCTTTATAGCCACCGTAGTCTTTCAAGTCCCTATAGCAGTGAGGACAAATGGACATTGGCAAACGATCCGGGTGAAATACATTTGGACGCTCCCCCTTTATGTAATATAAAAGTGAATAATGTGAAGGATAAAGCCGTCCTTGAATTGGGAGACTGTATTTTATGTCAACTGCAATCCAATGCCTAAAGTTAAGTCTTCCCCCAAGATAATCAGTGAAAATTGCATTCCACTTTGGCAAATTCCATAAAAAAAAGGAGCCCCCATTTTTCAAAACTCTCACACACTCGCGAAGCCAATCTTGACACCAGTGAATATATCTCTCTGTTTTCAAAGAATCATTAATATTTGAAGGATATAGCTTATTTAAATTAAAAGGTGGATCAGCAAATATAAGATCAATAGAATCACTAGCAATTTCTTCCATTAACGAAAGACAATCACCTTGATATAAATTTCCCAAATCAGTCTGAAAAGTTAATTCAGCAGAAATCCTATCAGATCCTGTATTGACATTTTGCGTGTTTAATATAGGCATGATTAAATCAGCTTTATTTTGTAATACTTCTAATATATTTCTATCCAACCTACCCATCTTGAGCATTAACTCAAGTTCACTAATTCCCGTTTCATTAATGACAGCTTCTAGATCTGCACCAGTTGGTAATATATTTTTTTCGTTGTAATAACGTAGTCGTGACAAGGGAACACCAATTTTGCTTGCGAAATTTTTTAAGGATTTTCGATCCTCAAACTGCACACCTATTGCACGGAAGAATTGATTGGAAAACCCCATATTCCACCATTACTCAATAATTGCTAAGACGATAGCATAACCTAAGACAAAAATGAAGACTATAGTCCGTCGACTATAGTCTTCATTTTTCGTATTTTGTCCTCATAAATTGACGAGGACAAGATAATTGAAACCTGAAGAAGCTTTTGGTCTGGTTTTACGAGACCTCAGAAATGCGAAAAATATATCGCAAGAAAAGTTAGCCCTTGAGGGAGATTTAGATAGAACTTTCATCTCCCTGCTTGAAAGAGGGTTGCGACAGCCTTCCTTAACAACAATTATTCAAATTTCCGACGCACTTGAAATCAAACCAGATGAGCTAATGGCGCTAGTTGCCAAGAAGCTATCGGAAAATGGAGAAAAGTCATGAAATTACTGGAACATCATGATATCCTGAACCCAGAATTGTTTCAATCTTCTGAAATTTTACGGGAGGCTTGGGAGGAAGTAGTACATGCCATCAAGATAACTGATTGGCCTCATGGCTCTGAAAAATTCACAATTTACCCAGAAAGCGGCAAAAAGAGAGGCGAAGGTAATGGTGTTAAACTAATCAAAGTACCTTGTATGCAAGCTTTAGAGAAAGCTGGATGGTTAACCGAAAGCTTACCAAATTTTGGTTAATCTGTTCTTGATACAGGAGATTTAGATGCACTTAAAAGAACCGATGAGGGTTACGTCGCATTTGAGTGGGAAACAGGAAATATATCCTCAAGCCATCGAGCACTTAATAAACTATTCCTTGCGATGCAAGAAACCAACATTCTTGGTAGCTTTCTTGTAGTACCAAGCAATGAACTGAAAAAGTATCTAACTGATCGAATAGGAAATATTGGAGAGCTTAAACCATATTTTCCTTTATGGAAAAATTTAATAGGAATTGAAGGAGCATTAAGAATTGTTGTGGTGGAACATGATGAGATAAGCTTCGATGTTCCAAAAATACCTAAAGGTACTGATGGACGAGCTAAGGAATAATAGAGCAATGCACCTTTTCAATCATTTACTCAGCAGTGTTAATAAAAATTATCATCACTGCTGATGAAAGACGTTCTAGAACTTTACAGCATTGCTTATCGGTGCCAACTTCTCTAGGATTAGGTTTACTTATGTGTTGAATAATTCCAATGTCAACGGAAAAGATATAAAGTGTTTCTTGAAACTTGAAATTTATTTCTCTAAAAAGAGATTAAATAAAAAATCAATTCCAGTTTATTTAGATTTAGCTTCTAAATTTTCTAAACGGCTTTTAAGTTCTTGATTCTCCTTTTTGAGTATATCTAATTCTTCCCGCATTTGACGTACTGCTTTGTCTGCGCCAATATGTTTTTGAACTTTACCGATTTGTTCTTCTGCATAGCGACGAACCCTTCCATCTGTGGACTGTTCACAAAGCGATCGCAAAACCCGGATAGCTTTTGGTGTTTCCATTTGTCCTAATGCATTAGAAACTGCTATCTGAGTTAAAAAGAAGCTTTCTTTGGAAAGTTCGTTGAGCTGTTCTAAAATGATTTCTAAGTTGGCTGGAGTCTGACCAACAGAAATTTTTCCGAGAGCACGAATTGCTCCTAAACGTAGAGCTTGGGGTACTCCAAGCTTGGTATACTCCAGAAGTAAATTTAATGCAGCTTCACTAGTTTTAAGTTCAGCTAAACCACCGACAGCACCACCTCTGACAACTTCGTTCCATCCAGCTTTGTCTTGTAAAACCCCTTTGAGTAGCTTGATAACTTTTTCTTCTTTCGATTTATCTTGTGTAGAGAGATGAGATGCGATCGCACCGATGGAACGACTTGCAGCAGCTTCTACATAGTAGCTTTCATCTCCTTTGTTAATTACTTCTTTAAGGGTTTTATAACTGGAGTTTGTTTTAATTTCTGCTAATGTTCCAACTACAGCACGACGTACAAAAGCATTTTTATCTTTTAAACCAACAACTAAAGCGTCCATTGTCTGGTCTAATTTTATTTGTGCAATTTGCCCTGCAACTTCTACTCTTACCCCCCAAAAGCTATCATTTTTTAGAGCTGTAGCCAAGGCTTTTAAAGCAACTAGTCCGCCTTTTTTGGCTAAAGCTTTAGCTGCATGAATTCTAGATATTGGGTCTGGGTCAAATTCTAGCTGTGCTTTCAATTCTGGTAGGGGGTACTCCAAAGATACAGTCTTCAGGAAATGATTACCTACATCAAAGCTAATAAAATCTGGTTTTTTCTCTAGAGGAAAATAAAAGCTTTGCTCTACTTCTTTGGTTCGGACACTATAGCTTTGGAGAGTTACAGCTTTATCTTGATCTTCCGATTTATATCCAAAAGCAATCGGTATTTTCAGGTCAAATAAATCCTTGGGATTATTACCCTTACTCTCAGCTTCTGCTTGAGTTTGACTGAGAGTAATTTTAGCTAAATTACTATCTCCATCCCAACTGTAAGCAACCTTAAAATCTGGATGACCACCACGATAAACATACTGGTCAAATAAAAATGCTAAATTACGTCCGGTAGCTTTTTCAATTGCCCTTAATAAATCAATAGTCTCAACAGTTTTGTGAGCATTATCTTGAACGAAAGTGTGAATTGCTTTCCAGAACAAATCTTCACCTAATTCTGTACGAATCATGTGATAAACACAAGACCCTTTCTCATAAATATGACGGTCGTAAAGTTCAATCGCTTCCCGATACACATGAGTTACCATCGGACGACGATAGCGATCGCTGTCTTCTGCTAAGTAGCTTCTTGCTTCTTTTAAACGATAATATGCTGCTTCTTGCTCTCCATACTCCCGTTGTGTCCACATTACCTCAGAGTAACTTGCCATTCCTTCTTTAATCCAGGCATGAGACCAATGCTTGATCACCACTAAGTCACCAAACCACTGGTGAGCAAGTTCGTGAACTACTAAGCTTTCGGTATTGCGATTATCAATGGTTGCTCTTTTATCTAATAAACACCTATCAGTTAATAGAGTAGTGGAGGTATTTTCCATTCCACCAAAGATGAAATCATCAACGCAGACTTGAGCATATTTTGGATAAGGATAAGTATAACCATATTTTTCACTCAAGAACTCCATCATCTGAGGAGTTTTCCCCATACTGCGTTTTGCATCATCCTTACGTCCTTTTTCAACGTAGTAAAAAACAGGTTTGCTGTTCCACTCATCCCGAATTTCCACAAAGTCACCTACAGCTAATGTCATCAAGTAGGTGGGATGAATTTCTTTTTGTGACCAATGGTAAATTTTGTAGTCTCCGTCTTCTTGGATTTTTAACAATTCTCCATTGGAAACAGCCATCATTGGTTTAGGAACCCGGACGCGAATTTCGGAGGTAGAAAGTTGTCCTGGATAGTCAAAGCAGGGAAACCAGAAGCGAGAGTCTTCATCCTCTCCCTGAGTCCATACTTGAGTCGGTTTATGAGGATAATCCTTGCTGGGTTGAATAAAGTAAATACCCCTTTGAGGGTTTTCTACGGAGTAAGTAATTGAAATAATAATTCTTTGATTAACTTCAGTAGCTTTGTATAGTTTGATATGTAACTCTTCACCGTCATAATCCACATGCTGAGGAGTTTCATTTACCTCTACTTCCTCAATATTGAGATTGACAGCATCTAAGTGTAAATTTTGAATTCCACTACGAATTGGGTTAAGAGTAATTTTACAGACACCCTTGTAGCTTTTATTGGGTATGTCTAAGTTTAAATCTAGAAAAATATGTTCTACTTGCCCAGGTTTATCAGGAGTGTAGTGAGGTCTTGCACCTGGTAACTCAAAGGAGTTATGACGGCTGTTCTCTGTATCAAAATAAGACTGCAACATCGATGCTTAATAACCTTATAAATGCGAAACTATGGTCTTCACGTAGAAGAGATGTAAGGTGTTTACCGCCTAAAAATCATTATTTAGGTCACCGATACACCGCCGTAAAACAACGTTGTATGCAATGACCGGCGTTCCTCGGTCATGTGAATGAGAATCAACTTAAAATTAATTTTAGACGATTCCAAAATTTTCAATACATCTTTTCAATACATCTGAATAATAGTTGTTTAAATATAGAATGTAACAGTTTTTTTTACCTAGAACAGTTTATCAATATTAATTTAAGTATTTTCAGTTTACCTCCTTGGGGTTGAGCGGAGGGATCAGACTATGTGTCCGTTACGAGCGATCGCTGAAGGCAGGTACTTATGTACCATAGCCCTCAAAAAATACGACTATAAACAAACTGTTGGTTTATACCGGGGTGTATTTTCAGGTGACTCTAGATAAGAATAATAATCATCTTGAAAACGTTCTTCTTCAGATGTATTTCTATCTGGTAGTACTTCTTGCATGAGAATTATTTTTTGATCTACAAGGTTAGTATTAAACATTCCTCGAAGAATTTTATCACCCCAGAGACATTACTTATATTTTGGTCATTTTGATGTAAGACACTTCAGAACTGCAATTTCTGCTTGAACCTAGAATTTCACCAGTTTTATTGGTGGGAGTATGTCAAGAGCTTGCGTAATTAGTAATTCTACAAATTTCTATTACAAATTTTTATGACAAATTTCTTCTAATCTGCGGTCATTTTTTTTGATGATTGAATTTTAAATGATAGCAATCAAAAAATTTTTACCTTGTGAATTTTTAAAAACAGTTATAGAAACAATTAGAAGGTAGGAATTATCTTATCTTATTTAGGACTTATGATTAACTTATCTATAGGAATAGTATAAATGCCGGACAAGAAAACAAAATTTTTGCTTCCTGCTGCTGGTATCGCTTTAGTTCTTGCAGGGGGTGTTACTGCTTATCTTTACTTTAAGGGGGGAGTGTCTGGTGGTATTTCTGATGCTCTCAATAGTGCTAAATTGGTTCCAGATGAGGCATCAATGGCAGTTTATATTTCTACTGAAGATAAAGTATGGCAAAAGTTACGACAATTAGGTACTCCACAGGCACAACAGACTGTAGCTCAGAGCTTAGAAAATTGGAAAAAAGATTTAGTTGGAGATAATAATATTTCTTGGATTGGGGGAGTAATGGTGGCTGTTATTCCACCAGATTCGACTCAAGGTAGTATTCAAAGTAATGTTGGTGGTAATGGTAATATTGAGAATATTGCTCAGAATACTTCTCAAAATCAGCCTCTAACCCAACCAAAAGCTAACTTTCTCATGGTTGTGGGAATTAAAGACAAAATAGCAGCTGCGGACTTTGCCAATAAAATCAGATCTCAAAAGGGAGTAAAAAGTAAAGAAATTGATTATCAAGGAATTAAAATAACTGAGGCTATAGATGCACAGAGTTCAGCCACCTATAGTACTGTTCTAAACGATCGTATAGTACTCGCGCCCCAAAAACAAACTGTTGAAAAAGCGATTGATACCTTTAAAGGAGAACCTTCTTTTACAAGTAAACCAGGTGCAACTGAACTTTTTAATCAAAACCTCAATTTAGAGAATACCTTAGCTCAAGTTTATCTACCAAAAGGAAGTTTAGAGAAGTTATCTGCAACTAGTACTCGTATCCAGAACTTACCTACACCATTATCTGTACAACTACAGCAAACTCAGTCATTAGTAGCGGGTTTAAGTGTTGAAGATGATGGCATTAGGGTAAAATCTATTAGTAACTTAGACCCCCAAATCCAGCGAGTTTCTGCATCTAATAGTAATGGTGAGATTTCTGAAAAACTACCATCTAATACCATTGTTTTACTTAACGGTAATAATATCAATAATTGGTGGTCAATTTTCCAACAACAATATCGAGAATACAATCCTGATTTTAATCAATCTATTCAGCAGCTTCGTCTGCAAACTAAAAATCGGCTAAATCTTGATTTAGATAAAGATATCTTTGGATGGATGGATCGAGAGTTTGCATTCGCTGCTATTCCCACTGAGCAAGGCTTTTTAGGACAAATTGGAGCAGGTGGTGTTCTGATTGTTAAAACTAGCGATCGCGCTACTGCAACGACTGCTTTTCAAAAGCTAGATAAAATCGTACAGCAAGAGTTACCACGTCGAAATGTTCCAATTACTGTCGAGACTGTCAAAATCGGTGATAAAGATGTTACTCAATGGCAAATTTTAGGACAACCGGCTCTTGTTAGTCACGGTTGGTTAGATAATAATACCGCATTTATTGCCCTGGGAAATAGCGTTACCAAAACTATTGCACAACCCCTCCAAGAAAGTCTCAGGGATAATCAAAAATTTCAAACTATTTCTCAAAGTTTACCTGCATCTAAAAATATTTACATGTATGTAGATGTGGATGGTTCTTACAAAGTTATTAACGCATTAACTCCATTTCTATCTGTGATATCCCCTCAGTCTAGGTTACTCTCACCAAAGTATCAGACAGTTATTAACTCTATAGGGGATATTGGTTTGACTACTAATAGTCCCAACAAAAATACCTCACAATTGGAAGTATTTGTGAAATTGAAAAAGAATCAAAACAATTAAAGTTAATTTTGAATTGTTTCGGTCAGCTTAATTGACGTTCTAAACTCGCTTCCATAGTACTGGTCAAAAAATGACCAGACATACTTCCACCACTGACGTAATAAGTATCCTGATTAACCTGATATAAAGTTTCAAAACCGCTATTGCGCTGCTTGCTGTTTCCTAATACCCAATATTGTTGCACTATACTATTCTTCCCGATCCAACCTTCACCTTCTACGGAACCAAAAATATTATGGCTTAGTAAAAAAGTATACTTTTTCTCTCCTCTATCCAAACGCCCTCTATATTGCAAGGAAATTCCCGAGCGATCATTTCGGGGGAATATTAATTTAGTTACCATAGTGAACCATTCATCGCGGTTCCAAGCAACTATAGTTATACCTTTGACATTAATGGGTGTTCCATCTCGTTCTAACCAATTTCCTTCTAATGTCCAACGACCTGGCTCTAATAAAAAAGTATGTCCCACCTCAAAGATTTTCCTATAATTAGTTGAAACCGCTTAGACTATGTAGGACTATTTGTATATTGAGATATAAAGTATACAATATAACAGGTTATGACAGCAATTTTAGTTACAGTAGAACGATTAATGAAAGTCAAACTTACAAAAACTATGACAAAAAGTAATTAAAGCTGATAATAAATTGAAGAGTTTGATGTTGTTTGAGCGATGTAAATCTAAACATTTAGAAACAATTTAAAATGCTGACAATAATTACTTTTACTCAATCAATTAGTTAATACTACTTCTTTGGCGTTGCGGTAAGTGAATTTCTCCAAGCAGCACTTCCTTTGACGCACCAGTAGCTGCGGTGAGATTTCCCGGAGTCTCGGAATAACGCCAATAAGCTAAAATTGCAAAAGCGATCGCTTCTTTAAAGTCTGAATTAAGACCTACTTCATCTGTGGTGATTACCGGTATTGAATCGCATAATACTTGTAGACGATTTTTCAAATAGGTATTGCGAGTTCCACCACCACATAATACAATCCTTTCCGGCATTTGCGGTAAAAAGCTGCGATAGCTATGAACTATGGATGCAGCAGTTAGTTCTGTTAATGTTGCTAAAAAGTCAGCAGAATTGAGTTCATATTCTTGAGCATCCTGGAAACATTTATGTACATACTCAGTTCCAAATAATTCCCGACCGGTAGATTTTGGTGGAGACAATTGAAAATACTCTTGTTTGAGCCACATCTCTACTAATTTATGGCATGGGTGACCGCTAGCAGCCCATTTTCCCCCATCATCGTATTTTTTCTCTCCAGATGTCAAATGTTCTACAGCTAGGTCTAAAAGACTATTTCCCGGTCCTGTATCCCAACCGCAGATTTTATCTAACCAATTATTACCACGGGCTGGGATATAAGTAACATTACCAATACCGCCAATATTTTGAATACAACTACTCATATCGGGGTGGCTGAGTAAAGCTGCATCCGGACGGGGGACTAAAGGAGCTCCATGTCCCCCAGATGCGATATCAGCAGCACGAAAATTATTTATGGTCTTTAAACCGGTAAGATTAGCTATTAAGGCTCCATTTCCTAACTGCAAACTGTAACCAGTAGATAATTTTTCTGCTTTTAATTCTTGAATTTGTGGAGGCTGATGATATACAGTTTGACCGTGGGAACCAATCAGACTCGCAACATGATAATTTTTTTGAATACTCTTTGCAGCTTGAGCAAAAGCAAAAGCGATCGCGTTATCTAATTGTGCGAATTCTGCCATTGAAATACTAGCTCCACAGCACACAGCTAGGATTTTTTCTCGTAGTTCACTGGGATAAGGGTATGTTTTACCCGCAATAAATTCTAAATTTATATCTAAGTCTTCACCATTTATATCAACCAGAGCAGCATCAATACCATCGACTGAAGTACCGCTCATTAAACCAATTACACGAGTCACGTCGCTTTGCTCCGAGTTGAAAATTTCTACGTACCCCTAGGGGTAAAGTTTTTAAATAATACATACCCGGTGAGAATTGCTAAAGCAGGACAAAATTCCAATTTTAGATACCCAAAGTTTAGATAAATTTTTTATATAGCCGTAGATATATAGCTATAGCCACAGAAGTTATGATGTAAGCTGTCGTGCATTAAAAATGTACAACAAACAAATCAGAAGGAATAAGATTCTCTCACATTCGGCTCATGTAACCATAAATATACAAATTAAATGCGTAGAGCTTAAACTCTAATATTTTTTACTTGCTGATACCCATTTCAATGTCCTAATCAAAATAACTATTGACATGTTTTTTGCCTAAGTCCCGCTACAAGAGCTACCATCTATACAAAAGCTATGGAATTACATATAGTCTTTAGAAAAATAGTCTTTGGAAAACCTTATGCTGTCCTTTACTTTCTTAATTTCCCGGACGTGTAAATTCTTTGATATCAAGTTTATAGTTTAATTTGAGTAAATTTACCCCAGGTTCACCAAATATACTTATAAATCTATTATCTGTGTGTTGTCTAATTAACTTATATAAATCTTGCTCTTCATCCTGCTGGAGTCCGCGAGCGCGAGAAACCCTTTGTACTTGTTTCTCCGCAGCTTCTAGAGAAATGTGGGGATCTAAACCAGAAGCAGAAGAATAAATCAGGTCGGCTAAAGGAGGTATACTTTCATCAGCTAAAAAAGCTGTCTCCTGTTTGACGCGTTCTATTAATGCTGAATTTTCAGGTGCAAAGTTACTAGCTCCAGATATACCATTAGGTTTAGCTTTTTTCCCTAAACTATATTTAACTTGACTAGGGCGACTTTGAAAATATTCGTCTGAAAAAAATCTTTGACCAATTAAAGTAGAACCTATAGGTTCATTCCCTTCCAAATAACTCTGCATACTACCATTGGCTTGAAAAGGGAAAAAATTCTGACCCACAAAAAGTATAAAAAGTGGATATATTACTGCGGTAATTATCCATAGTATTAAAACTAAGCGAATTGCTTTAAGAGCATCTTTGAGAAGATTCTTGAAAATACCTTGCATAATTTTTATTGATTAATAAGTACTTGTGCCCGGTTTAATTAAAGGTTTTGCCTGGGTTATGAATAGTTAACGGTTATATAACTGAGAAGTAAATATATAAATAATATTGCTTAATATTAATTGACTATCTAAGTAAACATTAATAAGTAAGTAATTCCGTCAATCCATTTTCCATAACTCAAAATTAAATGGCTAGATTTTTATTGCGAATTTTGAATTCCCTAATCGTTCCCGGAAGTTATACAGGAATTTTCCTACATGAATCACTTCTTAAGGAATGTGGACAAAATGAAATACAGAACTTGATTCCAATACTTAAATACTAGGGTATTCACTAGAGTCAAGAATTGTAAGTTAATAAATTTACGTTCCTAAGCTAAACCAATAGCAGTAATAGCAATATCAATTAATTTAATTGTCACGAATGGTACCACTATTCCACTCACACCGAAAATCAGAATACTCAGTGATAGAATTCGGTCGGATTTTCTAGTTTTTAATTTTACTCCAGTAATCGCAAAAGGAATCAGTGCGGGAATAATTAAAGCGCTGTAGATAAGTGATGATAATACAGCTGATTTGGCACTAGTCAAATTCATTACATTCAGACTTTGAATTTCAGCCGAAGCCACTATTAAAGGTAAAATAGCAAAATACTTAGCAACATCATTAGTCAAAGAAAAGATAGCTAAAGCTCCACGGGTCATAAATAACTGTTGACTAACATTAATAATGTCAATTAACTTTGTGGGGTCTGAATCTAAATCAACAATATTTGCAGCCTCTTTGGCAGCTTGAGTACCTGTATTCATGGCAATACCAATATTTGCCTGTCTCAAAGCCGAAGCATCATTTGTCCCGTCCCCAGTCATGGCTACAATTTTACCTTCTTTCTGAGAACCAAGAATTACATTAATTTTATCTTCCGGAGTCGCATCGGCAATAAAATTTTCGACCCCCGCTTCCTTTGCGATCGCAGCTGCTGTAATACTGTTGTCTCCTGTCAACATTGTCGTATGTACACCCATACGTCGCAATTGATAAAAGCGATCGCGTATTCCAGGTTTGATGATGTCTTTGAGGTAAATTATCCCAAAAATATCACCATCGACTGCAACTGCTAAAGGAGTCCCTCCGGCAGTTGCAACTCTTTGATAAACTGTGTATATATCTTGTGGTTCCTTTTCCCCCATCTGACGAACGAATTCAATCATCGCGTTCACCGAACCTTTACGTAACATCCGACCATTAGGTAAATTAGTACCGCTCATCCGAGAATTCGCAGAAAAAGGTACGCTTTCGACAAAATTACGGTCAAAGTCAATTCTTGCTCCTAATCTCTCGGCTAATCTAACGATTGATTTCCCTTCAGGTGTATCATCAAGCACACTAGCAGCTAAGGAAACATAAGCCAAGTCTTCTAAGGAATGATTGTTAAGGGGGAAAAATGATTCGGCTAAACGATTACCAAGGGTAATGGTACCGGTTTTATCTAAAAACAGAGTATCAACATTAGTACAAGTTTCAATAGTTCGAGTCGATGTAGCTATAACATTACATTGTGCAGCTTTATCAACTCCAGCAATACTCACAGTAGTCAGTAGACCTGCAATAGTAGTAGGAAGTAAAGCTGCTAATATCCCCATAAATACCGAAACACTAATTGGACTACCCAAAAAATTAGCGATCGCAGCTACGGAAATAATTACCAAGACAGCCAAAAATCCTTGTAAGCTAAGTAAAATATTTAAAGTTACTTCTAATGAAGTTTTCTTTCTGTCTTTACCTTCAACTAAAGCAATCATTCGGTCTAAAAAGCCCTCATCTGGTCGAGCACTCACCCGAATTATCAACTCGTCTGAAATAACTTTAGTTCCTCCGGTTACAGAACTTGCAACGTCCGAACCGGATTCTTTCAAGACTGGTGCTGATTCTCCAGTAATACCAGATTCATCCACGCTGGCGACTCCCATGGTAACTTCCCCATCCGCAGGAATCATATCGCCAGTAACTACATAAATTGTATCTCCTGGTAACAGAGTATTAGATGAAACTTCTAAAATCGAACCGTCAGGAAAAAGTTTTTTGGAAATAGTTTCTTTTTTTATAGTACGTAGAGCATTCCCCTGGGACTTTCCCCGACTTTCTGCCAAAGCTTGGGCAAAATTACTCATCCACAGGAGTAAAAACATTGCTCCTGTAATTGAACCATGAAACAATCGGGGATTTTTGGTAATTACTAAACCAAATATATTTGGTGAAAAAGTCAGTACCAAAGAAATAATCGTACCCAACCAAATCAAAAACAAGACAGGATTAGAAAATAAATATCGGGGATTTAACTTCAGGAAAGCATCTTTAACTGCCCTTAAGTACATCTGTGTCAAATTTACTTCCATCTTCTGTCGAGATGAACGGCGATCGCGTGAACGGGGACGTGGAGGACGAGAGCTTGGGGGATTTAGAGACTGCATCATATGGTTAGTGGGGGAGTGAGGGAGTGAGGTAGTGAGGGAGTCGGGGAGTGGGGGAGTGAGGGATCTGATAATTTAGAATGCTTAACTTATGGTTTTTGGTGCTCTTATTCTCAATTACCAATTCCTAATTACCAACTACCAGTTTCATTTAATAATGCCAGCAATCTTCAAATTTTCGGCGATTGGTCCTAATAATAGAATTGGAAAGAATGTCAAAAATCCTAAAACTAAAATTATGCCAGTGTTCATACTGGTGAAGAGAGTAGATTCAGTACTTATTTGTCCCGAATTTTTTGGTAATGGTATCTTCTGAGTCATGCTCTGTGCAAGTAGTAGAAAACCAATGATGGGTAAATAGCGTCCCAGTAATATGCTCACAGATGTACTGAGATTCCACCACAGAGTATTATCATTCAAACTTTCAAAACCGGAACCATTATTAGCTCCTGCGGAGGCAAACTCATAAAATACTTGGGAAATGGTATGAAATCCAGAAGTACTAATTCCTCCTAATGTTTTCGGAAATGTCAAAGTTATCGCAGCAGGGATCAAAACTACTAAAGGATGAATTAAAAGAATGATGCTAGCAAAAAATACTTCTCGTTTCTCAATTTTACGTCTCAAAAACTCAGGAGTTTTCCCTACTATTAAACCGCTCAAGAATGCTGTCAAAATCAAAAAGGTCAACAAGTAAGCAATTCCTACTCCCTGTCCCCCCCAAATAACCTTCAGAAACATATTTGACAGAGTTGCAAATCCTCCAGTCGGCATTAAAGAATCATGCATACTATTCACAGCACCACACATTGTAGCGGTAGTAATAACTGCCCATAATGCTGTCTGTGCCCAACCAAAGCGAACCTCCTTACCTTCTAAATTCGGTTGCTCTAATCTCACCAGAGAATTAACTATGGGATTCCCCCCCAATTCTCCAAGAGCTACTACAAAGACCAAGAAAATGCAGATTAAACATGCCATCCAAAACAGTAACCAAGCTTGAAGTGGCTTTTTTGCAAATACACCATAAGTATGAAATAAAGCAGATGGAATTGCTGCCATTGCTACAATCTCAATTAAATTGGTAGCTCCATTGGGATTTTCAAAAGGATGCGCAGAATTAGCTGTAAAAAAACCACCTGCATTGTCTCCCAACAACTTAATCATTTCAAAAGATGCAACTGGTCCTCTGGCAATATACTGCTTATATCCTTCCAAAGTCTCTATGATCAACGTTCCATCCAAAGTCTGAGGTACGCCAAAAAATAATAGTGCGATCGCTCCAACTATGGATATTGGTAGCAGTATCCGCAGGATTCCACGAGTTATATCAACATAGAAGTTACCCAATTCTTTACCCGTCAAACCGCGAATAAAGGCTATCCCTGCACATAAACCGGTTGCGGCTGATGTAAACATTAAAAAACCATTCCCTGCGGTTTGAGTCAGGTAACTGAGGGTATTCTCAGGAGCGTAGTGTTGTTGTCCGGTATTGGTTAGAAAGGAAATTGTAGTGTGTAAAGTTAGATGCCAGTTCGGAGGGCTTAAATTCTGGGGGTTTAATGGTAGCACTCCTTGAGAAATAATCAGTAAATATACTATAATTCCCATCATAAGGTTAGTAACTAGCAATGCTCTGATATACTGCCAGCCATTCATATCTTGCTGAATATCTACACCCGCTAATTTATATATGAGATGCTCAACGGGTTTGAGTACCTTGTCAGAAAGCATTGGTTTCCCCATAAATACACGGGCGATGTATTTTCCCAATATAGGAGAAATTATTACAATTATCAGCAGCGTTAAGGCTATCTGAAAAAACCCTTGTATCATTTACATTATCCTTTATTTGTAAAATATAAAAATTTACTTTAGAAGTAAAATTACCCAATATAATTAAGCTAATTCTTGAAGATAATACATTATTTAGTTAATTATGCAGCTTTAGATAATATGTATTTTTCATATATAAAGCTCAATATTTGCAATCTTTATATAACTATTTAGTTTTTTTGATATATTACTTTCCGGCTTTGTTGAAAATCAATTACACAGATAGTTACACAAAAATTAAGTATAGAAAAATTGGCGTTGCTGATTAAAAGTATGAGTAGCCCCCCAGCCCTCAATTTTGGGGGATTAAGGGGGCTAGTAAATATGAGAAAGATAAATTCATATTTCAATTCAGCAATGCCGAAAAATTAATAGAAAAATAAATCTAGCTTGTATGTTATCAACCGGGTATAATCCATATTTGTTTTCAATGTTTATTTTGAGTATACGGATGGAATTAGTTTAAACCACTCGATTGTATTAAATATTCAACTTGAGTAAACAAAGGTTTACTGTACTAAGGCAGAGATTATATTTCACCGACACCATTACAATTCAAAAATTAAAATTTTTATCGGTAAGCAAGAATAACGGAAGGAGATACTAGTACTCGACCAAGCCAAAATTGCCGGGTAAAGGCAGGCAGGGGAAGCAGAGGAAGCGGTTCGCTGAAAGCGTTGTCGCAGACTGGAAGCAGGGGGAGAAACAACTTTTTCTTTTCACGAACAACCACGCAAAGTTCGCTGGGTAAACTACTAGAGTGTTGTTAAAATTCTTCAACTCACGACATAAACTCTCAGATTTGCCCTCTCTCATATTTAAAATATCCTTAGGTCGCGCCAGCTATATTGTAATAAATGTAATAAAATTATTTCCTTTTCAAGTATATACACTTAATAAATAATACTTTCCCGTAAAAATACTGTGGCAAACATCTTGAAATGAATAATAGATTTTGAATGTTTTATCTCACTTGTCATATACACCGGTTTGTTGGGATTGGAAATCGATTAGATTGAATAATTTATTTTTAGACATAAATTAAAGATATTGAATATCTTGGAATACCTTACAAACCCAAACGATAAGAACATTTGATTTTATCAGCATCAACCAAATTCAGAGTTAAAATAATTATTATGAAAGTAATTGAAGATGAAGATAATCTGAGTAATAAAAATCAAAATAGTATTGCCACAAAATTACCAGATATTGATTCAATTTATTCAAGTTATTCAAGTTATTCATCTGAAATTAATCCTGAAAACTTAGAAAATAAATTATCTCCTCTAATTTCTCCTAGCGTAACTATCGTTCCCAAAGCTACTACCGGAACAAACATAATTCTCTACGACGGTACGACAAATAAATTACCCTCAGAAACAAACTCTGCACCCAAATCACCTTGGTTCGACTATCAAGACAGCACATCAATTTTGGGTGGTAATGCTGATATATCTACCTCTGGAGGTGTTACCACCTTAGAAACAGATAATCAAGCATATGCGGGTTATATAAATTATGGTATCGAAAGCGTCATTCCGCCAGCTCTAACTTCAGAACCCTTAAACTCTGCTGATTTTCCTACCCTCGATCGTAGTACTGGTTATGTTCTTAGCTTTACAGTACAACTAAAAGCAGAAGACCACACAACTTCTGGAACTGCTAAAAAAGATAGCGACGAATTAGAAGATAGAGCGGGTTTTAGTGTCATAGCTTTGAGCGATGATAACAAAGGAGTAGAAATTGGTTTTTGGGAAGACCGGATTTGGGTACAAGATGATGGAGCAAAAGAACCAGAAGATGATCCCAATGGAACTTTATTTACTCAAGCAGAAGGAGTAGATTTTGATACTAAAACTGCACCAGTTAATTATGACTTAGCTATTAAAGATGATAATTACACCCTTTACGCTAACGATACCTCAATACTTAGCGGTGAGGTTCGCGACTATACAGCTTTCATCCCAGAAAGTTCTTTGCTTCCCGACCCTTACGAATTAGATAATTTTCTATTTTTTGGTGATAATACCCCCACTTCTTCAGCAGAAGTAGAAATTAAAGAAATTAGTATTACAACTGATATAAAAACCCCAAATGCTCCAATTAGCGGTACATCAAATGCTGATTTATTAATAGGTTCTGGGATTAGCGATACTATCGACAGTAAGGCTGGTAATGACATAATTATCGCTAAGACTGGTAATGACACAATCAACGCTGGAGATAATGATGATATTATCTTTGGTGACTTATTTGGTAATCAATCCAGAAGTCGCTTTGGTTCCTCTTTAAAAATGAAAGATATTATCTATGGTGGTGAAGGTGACGATATCATTCATGGTGGAGCAGGTGATGATGAAATTTATGGTGAAGCTGGGAGCGATCGCTTAATGGGAGATAGCGGTGATGATACTATCTGGGGTGGTCTAGGAGAAGATATTATTCGCGGTGGAATCGGTAAGGATACTTTTGTTTTAGATATCAATCAAGGTACAGATACGATTGTTGATTTTTATGTAGGACAAGATATCATAGCTCTGGAAGGAGGTTTAACTTTTTCTGATTTATCTATTACCAATGGTAATAATGCTGCAATTATTCAGCAAACAGGCAACAGCGATATACTTGCGATTTTAAATAACGTGGAAGCTGCTCAATTAAGTGAGAATTCTTTTTCTTTTAATATTGTAGATTAAGACAGAAATATCGGAAGGACGAATCTAGGCTGTTGTTTATAGAAACAATTTTCATAACTAAATCTGCCTTACAAAGAAAGAATACTAGTTTTCTTCCTGCTATAGGTAATGGGTAGTAGGTAAGTTGTTGTGTATCTAATTTGTATAATATTTAGTTCAAGAGTGGAACCTCAAACTATATTAACTTTTGACTTTTGACTTTTGACTTTTGACTTGCTGTTGTGCATTTTAAATGCACAACAGCTTAATACTTTGATTTTATTTGCTATCCCCTAACTAACTTTTCATTGGTAAAGAAATAACCCGTACTTCGCTGATTTTAGACAACTGCTTATCATTAGTAATTAACACTGCTGCACACTCCCAAGAATAACAGCATCAGGCATCTTTAAGCTATATTTTCGCCTTAATTGAATTGTTTTTTCGGCAATAGTTGTATCTAGAGATACTTCGATCAGAGTTTGTAAAGTTGAGCGAATTAAATTATCTTCCTGCGAAGATAAACCCTTAAAAGATAAAATCTCAATACTTGTGATGACAGAATAACCTATGTTACCATTGGGTATGGTTCGGGTTAATTCTTGATTGAATAATGAGATCAAAATATTAGTATCAATAAGATAATCCAGTTTCATCCCACTCACTCCGAATTTGCTCTTGCCAAACTAAAGCATTAACTCCTTGAAAAGCTGTAATTTTTCCTGAAAGTTGGTTAATGGGATGCTCTGAAGCACGCTCGGAATTAGATTGGCTATCAACAGGTTGACTATGGAGTTTTTGACTCAGATATTGCAAAATCTCCTGTTGTTCTGTCCAAGATAATTGTTCAATTAAACTAAATACTTGTTCTTTGGTGATTTGCAAGTTTAGCATTGCTTGAATCCCTATATTTTCTATTAGGTAATGGGTAATACTTTTATTCTATTCCCTGTTCCCTTTTTAAAATAAAAATCTTTTGCATTAAGCCTTTTTTGAATTTTTCGGTTTGGTCGATTTGGCGGGAGAGGATTTCAATTTTGCGATCGATTGCGGTTAGGAAACCAACTATTTTCTCTTGTTCCAATGGGTGAGGACAAGGTAATAAATCTCACTCTCTCATCAAACTCAGAAAACCGCAACTGAGGCACATTTTTCTTTGTCTTTTACCCATTACCTAAAACTCTTATCAATAAAATCAGTAATTTCCTGATAAAAAGTCTGCCCCTTTTCTCTACTGCTACTTGCAGTTACCAATAACCTTAAATTTTCCACCAATGAACTGATAGCAGCATCACAAATCAAATCAAAAAGCCGAGTTAAATCATCTTGGTTTTGTTGTCCATAAGCCAAAGCATTAATATAATCATTGCGAATTTGATTATTAATTACCACAATGGGATACCCCGCACGGATTAACAATAAATTCATTAATAATCTAGCCGTTCTCCCATTCCCATCTCGAAAAGGATGGATAGAAACAAAACGATAATGCGCCATTGTCGCATATTCTACCGGATGGAGTGTTAAAGCAGTATTTGAATTGAGCCAGATAACAAAATCTGCCATTAATTGAGATAGTAAATAATGGGGAGGATAAATATAATTTGTTCCTGCTAGCATCACATCCAATTGCCGATAACAACCTGCTTCGTTAGGGTTAATTTTCCTCAGAATCAGATTGTGTATTTGTTTAATTTCCCATTCATTAATTTCCGTATCTTTTTGGGCTAAACTCTCAATATAGTCTATTGCTTCCTTATGCCCAATTACCTCTAAATGTTCATCGAGAGTCTTACCACCAATGGTAATCCCTTTAGTTAAAATTAACTCGGTTTCACTTTGAGTTAAAGTATTTCCTTCAATGGCATTAGAATTGTAAGTAAAGCGGACATCATAGAGCTTTTTGAGTTCGGCGAGCATTGTTTTATCAAATGGTCTAAAGTCATCTAACCAAGCTTTTAGCTTGTCAATTTGCTCTAATTTCAGTTGATAATTCATACTCACATAGTTACTGATTAAAGCAGTTAATGAAAAATCTTTTTTTTGACTTAAACCAATTACCTGTTCAATAAAATGCTCATAAAGTTTAGAGGAAGATACTAGCATAGGGTAATGGGTAACGGATAATGCTTTTATTTTATTCCCTATTCCCAATTGCAGTTATGACCGACTCGTCGTTTAAGTCGTCCTCAATTACCTGTATGATTTAATGGTGGTTGGCGATGATGAAAATCCAGCCCCCGGTTAAGAATTTTGTTGTATATATTGCAATTTATGACTCTACAAACTGGCAGCTTTTTGAGAAGAAACATCTTTCAAACTACAAGTTCTCTGAGTCCAAATAAAAGCTCCAATTCCAACCGCTACATTTGCAATAGTTGCTGCTGCGAAAATACCATTTACTCCAAAAAATCTGCCTCCTAAATAAGCCAAAGGTATATAAAGTACAAACATCCGTAAAACTGTCATGATAATTGAGGGGATGGGTTTACCCAAAGCATTAAAAATAGAACTAGCGATTTGAATAATTCCTGCGCTACCGTAACTGAGGGGAACTATCCACAAGTAACGAACTGCTATTTCTATAACTTCAGGATTTTGATTAAATAAAGCAACTAACCACTGTGAACTGGGAACTAAAATTACTGCAACCATTGCTCCCCAGAATAAACTGAACATGAAGCTCAACTGCATTGCCTTTCGTACCCGCATGTATTGATTCGCACCCCAATTTTGACCGATGAAGGGGGCAATACTAGAAGACAGTGCCATCAAAGCTATCATACCAAATGATTCTATTCGGGAAGCTACCCCAAATGCAGCAACAGTTGTAGCTCCAAAAGTTGCCAGCAAACTAGTAACAACACCAATGGAAATTGGAGTAATCATACTGGTTGCTGCTGCTGGTAAACCGACGTATAAAATATCTTTCCAACACCATAGGGTTTCTTGAATACTTGGTAATTTCAAAGAAAGCATTTTTTCCTGGAAATATAGTACCAGCAGTCCTGCAATTAAGGTAATTGCACGAGAAATCACGGTAGCGATCGCAGCTCCTTGTAGCTCTAAGCGAGGAAAACCCCACAAACCCAAAATTAAAATCGGATCTAAGACAATATTAATCACAGATGCGATTGTCATAATAATGCTAGGTGTGAGTGTATTACCAGAAGCTCGAATAGCACTATTCCCTACCATTGGTACCACCAGAAAGACCATCCCGAAGTACCAAATTCGCATATACTGCTCAATGAAGGGCATTACATCAGGAGTTGCACCCAAGGCTGTAAATAAAGGATTTATGGTCACTAAACCAATGGAAACGAAGATAACTACTGAAACAATAGCTAAAGTCAAACTATTAGTAGTAAACCTCTTTACACGAGAATGATCCCCTTCCCCAATTGCACGAGCAATAACTGATGTTGCACCTACACCCAGTCCCATTGCTAAACTTCCCAGAGTCATAACTACGGGGAAAGTAAAGCTCATTGCTGCTAATTGCTTTGTACCTAGTTGACCTACGAAATAGGTATCTACTAGATTAAAAGCGATAATTGCAAATACTCCCCAAACCATTGGTAGCGTTAATTTTACAAGTAAAGGTGCGATGCTACCTTCGGTTAACTGCTTTTTCATTATTTTTAGGCTAATCCTGTTAACAAAACTTTAACGTGATTTCCATGAGTTTTAAATGATTTACTTGATGAAAAGATTACTTTTCAAGTCATAGGCTTTTTGTAGTATTCTTGTAACATGAAATTTGCAGTAATACTAGTTAACAGTAGTTAGATGATGTCTAATTTTGAGTACGGTACTCCAGAGGGTAGTGAAGAATTAAAGCTATTAGGAGCAGTTGTAGCTCAGTGCTTTGTAGGTTCTCCTGAAGAGGAAGAAAAGTATCTGAATCTGATTGGTTTAGAAAACATTCGTACTTTACGTCAAGGGAATCAAATCGCTGGTGGTTTGGGTACTATTCCGATGAGTCAGTGGTGGGGTGAAAAAAAGGTTTCTATGACGGGAATAGGAGCAGTTGCTATTGCTCCAGAATATCGTGGTGGTGGGGTCGCGGTAAGTTTGATGCAGGAGACTATCAAAGAGCTTTATACTCAAGGGGTATCAACTTCAGTTTTATATCCAGCTGTGCAGAGGTTATACAGGAAAGTCGGTTATGAACAAGCAGGAAGTCGTTTTGTATGGGAAGTTCCGACTAACAGTCTAGATATTAGGAAAGAATTAAGTAATCAGGTTTTACCTCTAGTGTCAATATCTCCGGGAGAAAATAAGGAAGAAAAGAAACTTCGTGAATTGTATTCACAGCAAGCACAGTCTATAAATGGACACTTAGAGCGACATAATTTTAACTGGCACAAAATTGTTAAACCTAGTAATGTAGAAAATACTTACGCATATTTATTCGGTTCCTCGGATAAACCGGAAGGTTACGTTATTTTTTATCAGCATGAAGAGAATAACACTTTATTTTTAAACATTCTTGACTGGATAGTTTTAACACCAGCTGCTGCATATACTTTCTGGAATCTAGTTAGAAATCACAGTTCTCAAATTGGTAAACTACGGTGGCGGAGTTCTTCAATTGACTTACTGACGCTTTTATTACCCCAGCAGAATGCAAAAGTCATAGTACCAGAGCGCTGGATGTTGCGTATAGTAAATGTTGTCCAAGCTTTATCCGAACGGGGTTATCCTAGAAATTTAGAAACTGAGTTGCACTTACAAGTAGAAGACGACTTGATACCTGAAAATAACGGAAAATTTATTCTTGCGGTCAAAGATGGATGCGGTAAGGTGACAAAAGGTGGTAAAGGTAAGATAAAGCTAGATATTAAAAGTCTAGCAACCCTGTATTCAGGTTTATTTTCAGCTTATCAGTTACAAATTTTAGGCAAATTAAGTGCACCATTGCCCGTGATTAATGATGCTAATCAAATATTTACTGGTACAACACCTTGGATGAGAGACTTTTTTTGATAATTGTTTTTGATAATTGTTTTTGATAATTATTTTTGATAATCTTTTGGATAATTAATTTATAGCGATCGCTAATGCCCATGCTACACAAAGACAGTTAACTTTTTTCCCGCAGCGATGGTGCAAAGCACCCATGATAAGCGATCGCTTTGGACTATTTATTTAATATATATTTTCAACATATATTTTTAACGTATATTTTTAACGTATATTTTCAACGTATATTTTTAACAGCAAAATGCATCAAACTTCTGGACATTGGCGCAATGGTCTAGCTTTATCTATACTAACTGTTCTTTTATGGGGTATTTTACCAATTGCACTGACAATTGTTCTACAAGTGGTTGATGTTTTTACTATCACTTGGTTTCGCTTTAGTGTTGCTTTTGTTTTGTTATCTATTGTTTTGTCATTACAGGGAAATCTACCTAATATCACTTCGATATTATCTGCGTGGAAACTATTAGGTACAGCAGTAATTTTTTTAGCAGTTAACTACTTACTATTTCTTAAAGGTTTATCCTTGACATCAGCCGGTTCGGCACAGGTTTTAATTCAGCTTGCACCTTTTATAATGGGTCTTGGCAGTTTATTTATCTTTGATGAACGCTACACTATTCGACAGTGGATTGGTATCAGCATTTTAACTTTGGGTTTTTGCTTATTTTTTCATGAAAAAATATTAAATCTAGCTTTATTACCAAGTAATTATTCTTTAGGAATAATCTTAATCATTATTGCTGCCATTAGTTGGGCTATCTATGCTTTGGCACAAAAACAATTGTTACACAGTTTATCTTCATCACAGATTATGTTAATCATCTATGGTGGATGTGCTTTTTTATTCACCCCCTTTGCAGCGACTGAAACATTTTTTACATTAAATTTTTTCCATTTAGGGGTACTCAGTTTTTGTGCTTTAAATACTGTAATTGCATATGGTGCTTTTGCTGAGGCTTTAGAACATTGGGAAGCTTCAAAAGTCAGTGCCGTTCTGGCTTGTACCCCTATTGTTACCCTGTCTGCGATCGCTCTGTTTTCTACAATATTTCCATATTTTATTTCCAGAGAAAATTTCAACTTTATCAACACATCGGGTGCAGTATTCGTAGTATTAGGTTCTATAGTGGTTGCTCTAGGTAATAAATAATTTTTATTCGTATTTTTAAGTATTTTTACTATGTTTTAATTTACCTTAATTTCCTCTTTATGGTTACTTATAAAGTACTGAGGCAATTTATTTAATGATTTGTTATGATTAGCTCGTTAGTCAGGTTCAATTATTCAATACATTGAAGATAAGTTGTATTACTTATTTAATCTTTGTATGGAAAGAACAATTAGACTTTGTCTTTGAACAAAAAGATTGTATTTGTTATATATTTACGTTGACTTGAGGCGGCTATTTTGATTGTTTAATTAGGGTGTTTAAATAGCTACCAAATTTTGACTAACTGCAGGGTGTAATAATAACTACCATAGCCGAAGCCTCATCACGGAACTTCACAGTTTTTTATTGAGGATGAATAGCTTGTTTGGCAATTGGACTAGCACTCTGGGTAAGTACTCGCTACCTTTAGTTTTGTCTGTTTTATTACCAGCTGTTGGTATCAGTAGCCAGGTGTCAGCGGCAGAACGAGTTTATGCTTCTTATTCAGCTTTAGAGCGTTCAATTTCTGTTGATGCTTTGGAAAAATATGCCAAAAATGGAGAAATTGGAGAAGATTTAGCAGTTTATACTCGTTACCTAAAGCCAGAACAATTACAAGAATTAAGAAGAGTTTTAATTAGTCCTATTGAAGTAAATTCAGTAGCTGTTTCGCAATTTCTTTATACTCCCCAAGGAGAGTTCTTACTTAAAAGGTTGGGAGAAATAGTTAAAACTGAGTCCCGTAAAGAGGATTCAGGTTTTCATGCTTTGCGTTCGGCACTGATTTTAGCATCTTCAGATAAAGAGGGATTTACTTTATTGAATTTGTTGCGTAAGTATCCAGGTACTAGCGTTCATATTAATTTAGCTAGAACCTTAAGTATTGCTGCGGAATTAGAAAAGCTGGTCAATGAAACTAATCGTGCAGTAGAAGCAGTTTCGCAGAAATCTTCTACAGAAGCAGCGACTAATCCCAAGAATATTAACGTTAAAAGTTTACCTTCATTGCGTCGTCCTGGTAGATTTAAAGTAAGCGATCGCAAGCTAAAGGTCTTTGATAGCGTCCGTAATCGATTAATAATTACTCAGGTTTATCTTCCTAGTATTACAACTCCAGCACCTGCGATTGTAATTTCTCATGGTCTGGGTTCAGATAGCACAAATTTTAGATATTTAGCAGAGCGTTTAGCTTCTCATGGTTTTGCAGTTATAGTACCAAATCATCCTGGTAGTGATACTAAACAATTGCGATCGCTTTTGGATGGGTCAGCAAGCGAACTGGTGACACCAGAGGAATTTTATCATCGTCCTTTGGATATTAAGTATGTACTCGACCATTTAGAAGGATTGAATAAAGAGAAATCTGAGTATACAAATCGTTTAAACCTAGAACAGGTTGGTGTGTTCGGACATTCTTTTGGGGGTTATACAGCATTAGCATTAGCAGGTGCAGAAATTAATTACGCCAAACTAAGGAAAGATTGTCAAGAAGAAGTATTAAAAGAAAGCTGGAATATGTCTTTAATATTCCAGTGTCGTGCAAGTAATCCGTTGAAAGAAGTTTTACAAGTAGACCAGAATCTCCGGGATGAAAGAGTCAAAGCAGTAGTTGCAGTTAACCCAATTACTAGCAGTTTATTTGGTAAAGAAGGATTACAGAAAATCCAAACCCCAGTCATGATAGTTGCTAGCAGTGACGATACTATTACACCAGCTTTATACGAACAGATTTTACCTTTTTCATGGATTTCTAATTCCCAAAGATATCTAGCTCTGCTCACCGGAGCTACTCACTTTTCTGCGATTGGTAGCGGTAGCGATAATTCTTCAGCGACTCAATTATCCTTACCTTCTGAGGTTATAGGGGTAAATCCTGCTCAAGCACGATATTATATGAAGGCTTTGAGTGTACCATTTTTTCAAACCTATGTGGGTGGTAAATCTGACTATATTTCCTACCTGAATGCTTCTTATGTCAAGACAATTTCTAGTTCATCTGTAGAAGTGAATTTAATTAAGTCTTTGAGTGCAACTGAAATTGCTAAAGCAATTAAGAATGAGTAAGTCCTGACTAATTTATGAAAAGCATGAATACATAAGATAAGTCGGCAAAACTAATTAAACATTTTTTCCGAGTAAGTAATAGGGAATAGAGAAAAATCAACCCTTCCTTGTGTAAGTTCGTTGTAAAAGACATCTGCGAAAATCCGGGTCAAGTCTTGTAAATCAATCTCAAAAACTGCATTTCTAAACTGGATTAATAGGAATGCAGTTTTTGTTAAGTAAGGAGGCATAATTATTTATAATATTCGTGTTCTCCTTATCAACTTTAAAATCTTTGATATTTAAATAATCAGATTTATGCTATCAATGATTTAAGTATATCCTATGCTAGTAGAGATGCAGACATATACTTTGCAGGTGGGTATCTTGCTAGATTAACGTTCTCTCTCAATAAAGTATTGGTATCAATTTCCTAAACTCTTATGATTTTGTATTAGCACTCAAATAACTGCTTTTTAAAAACTTTTTTTGAGAATGTTTTTGAGAATGTTTTGACAGTAGTATTACAAATATTTAACCTCTGGTAAACCGGGAGATGACCGAAATAATTCAAAATGCCAGCATACAAAATTAAAGGGAAGATAAATAATTTTTAATTGATTAATTAAGGATAGCGATGCGACCGAAACAATTCAAAATTAAAAATGCAAAAGCGGTGCGACCCCGGTGATTTTTAATCACCTAGGGAACGCGCACCAAGACAATTCAAAATTAAAGAGAAAATAAATAATTTTTAATTTTGTTCGTCGAAGACGTTCTCGAAGAGTATTACTAATGCCGGAATTGGAGCATAGCGACTGACCCCGGTGATTTTTCATCACAAGCGGGTGGACAAAGCTGCTCACAGAGTATGCACACCAAGAGACAAGCCTCTTCCTGAGCGGGAGAAAAATAAAAAAATATATTCCTTTCTCTTGCTGCGCTTGCGATGCGGTGAGGGAAGCGTGCACCTTGTTCGCACCGCATTTAAAGCTTTTCTCTTTAAGGGAAGAGTAATAATCCCGAAATGGCGGTTCGTTGAAAATGTTCCCGTAGGATATTACTAATGTCGGAATTGGAGTGTAGCGACTGACTATTTTATATTTAGAACAACAGTAATTAATGTAAGCAATTCCCTATTTGGCTAAGTTACAGCGATCGCAAATTATTTCAAATTTTTTTAAGTATTAATCCGAGTGAGTTCTAACTTAATATATTATCATTTCTAAATCGATTTACTGAAAATTTTCCTGAACAATAATGAGGTTTGATACGATTGTGAATAAGATTAATAAATTTAAAAAAGTATTAAAAACTACTAGCTTAATAGTTTTATCTACGGGTATATTTGCTTGTTCCGATTCCAAAAATACACAAGAAGAAATAAACCAATCTCCAATCCCTTTAGCTACAACAAATAATACTGAAAAATCAATATGGGACAATGTAAATATTAAAACTCTTTCCGGTCATACCGACACTATTTGGTCAGTGGCAATCAATCCCCAGCGAACTTTAATTGCCACTTCTAGTGAAGATAATAATATCAAAATTTGGAATGCTCAAACAGGAGATTTAGTTAGCACTTTGACAGGACATTCTTCAGGGGTTTTATCCGTTAATTTTAATCCCGATGGTCAAGAGCTTGCTAGTAGTAGTAAAAAGGGAATTATCAAAATTTGGCAAGTAGAAACTGGAAAAAATATTCGTACAATTGAAGCTAATAAAAAGGCAGTTAGATCCTTGGTGTATAGTCCTGATGGCAAAAAAATAATTAACAGCAGTTGGGATAATACAATTAAAATTTGGAACGCCAAAACAGGTCAATTACTTAAAACTTTAACGGGACATACAAAAGGTATTTTTGCAGTTGCTGTCAGTCCCGACAGCACAACAATAGCTAGCGCGAGTCAGGATAAAACTGTTAAATTGTGGGATTTAGAGACAGGTAATTTAATTCGCTCAATTTCAGGGCATAATGATAGCGTTAGAACTATTGCTTTCAGCCCGGATAATAAGACTATTGCCACTGGAAGCGTTGATAAAACCATCAAATTATGGCAAGTAGAAACGGGAAATTTAATTAATAATTTATCCGGTCATTCCCAATATATTAATTCAGTTGCTTTTAGCCCTGATGGTAAAACTTTAGTCAGTGCTGCTGAAGATAAAACAATTAAATTATGGAATTTAAAGGAAGGTAAAGTAATTCATACCTTGTCGGGAAGTGATGCGGGAGTAAATTCTGTTATTTTTACTGCTGGCGATCGCAGTATAATTAGTGGTAGTGCTGCTAATGATAATAAATTGAGAATCTGGGAAGGGAGTAAGAAGTAATAAGTAATAAAGTAATAAGTAAATATCCGTCACTTACCTTACTTATTTTTCTTTCATATTTTTGATGCAAAAGTTAACATTAAAAAAATCTGCATTCTTTTCTATCGTATCTTGAAATTTTGATTTCGATAGTGACTGCAATTTAATCAAAAATGGTTTAATTCAAAATGATTAAATCATTATTCTTATCCAAACAAGTATTTCATTAGCCTCCTTTCAAGCTATAAAATACTTGTTTTTAAAAACCTCTCACACTTATCTATGCTTCTAACTTGCACATTTTATAAACTCTATATATCAGGGGTTTGAGAATTTATCAAAAAATGTACAAGTTTCATTTGTTGCAAGGTGGAACTGAATTAATTAGGACTTACGTAACGAAGATTTGTCATTGCGACCCGAACGTAGTGTAGGGTTCCCTGAAAGGGTTGTCGTAGAATAGCAATCTCAAGATTTCGGCGATTACGTCGCAAACGGAAAGTCCTAACGGACATGCTACGCAAACGGTCTCGGACGGAATTACGTGGGTTTTGCGTAAGTCCTGTTAATTTTGAATTTTGAATTTTGAATTTTGAATTTTGAATTCCCACCTTGTGGGTCGCTCATATTTTGAAGAGAATTGGGGTAGATTATTCCCAATTCTTCTTTCTTATCTCATAATTACTGATTAATTTCGTTAGTTAATTTCGTTGGTTAATTTCTTCCTGTTTTGGTTCACATAAAAAAAGTTAAATCGGCATTAGTTAACGTTTCAGCCTATTTGATTTAACTTAAATACCACAGATAGATTATTCGCTGGCATTTCGTATACTTGTACAAGTTCCAGATTATTTTTGGAAGCAACTGCAATCACATCATCTAAATCCCTTACACCCCATTGGGGATTACGCGATCGCAATGATGAATCAAAAACCTCGTTACTTGGAGCTGTATGTTTCCCATTTCGTTTATATGGACCATACATGTATAAAATACCTTCATTAGGTAAAATGCGCTTTGCACCAGCCATTAATCCCAAACACATCTCCCAAGGAGAAATATGAATCATATTGATATTGACAATTGCAGTAATAGGATTATCTTGTAAATCGTCAATATATTTCCATTTAGATGTAGCATTATATTCTACAGACCAAATTTCGCTGTATACATTCAGCTCAATTGGTGGATATAAATTCTCAGAAGGTGAAAATTTCTGCCACCCTGCAATACTTGCGATCGCATTAGGATTAGGGTCGGAAGGTATCCATTTCCGGGGTCTTAGTTGTGGTGCAAAATAAACAGCATGTTCCCCCGTACCGCTAGCAATTTCTAAAACTGTTCCCTGTGGTGGGAGAACTTTCTCAAGTATCTCCAATATCGGTTTGCGATTATTTAAAGTTGCAGGTGAATATTGACGGGCATCAGGGGGAGTATTCATAATGTAGAGTAATCATTTTCGTAAGGCACATATGTATATTATGAAATTAATAGGTGAATTGATATTTTTATCTTTCCTATAAGAATAATTTTCAAAAGTTCGATTTGATGTATGGTTTCTTTTCACGGTTATATTTCCATCCATCCATTTTATATTTAAAAGGTCTACTTATATTCAAACCATTATCAAGTGCTTGGTTTCCTCAATCTTAATAAACCTTTTGACTGGACTTCCCATGACTGCGTTGCAAAGACACGAAAACTTTTGCGTATCAAACGCGTGGGACATGCAGGAACCTTAGATCCTGCTGCAACTGGTGTCTTACCCATTGCAGTAGGTAGAGCAACCCGTTTGCTACAATACTTACCTACAGCTAAAGCTTACAACGCTACTATCAAACTGGGTATTCAAACAACCACAGACGATTTACAGGGAGAAATAATTACCGAGCAGAAAGTTTCTCATCTAAATTGGGAAACTGTCAAAACCACACTACAGCAATTCATCGGCAAAATTGAGCAAATACCACCAAGCTACAGCGCTATTCAGGTAGATGGGAAACGTTTATATGAACTAGCGCGAAAAGGTGAGAAAGTAGAAGCACCTATGAGAAATGTAGAAGTTTTTGATATTCAAATATTAGAGACCAGAGAACAAGAATACCCAGAATTAGACGTAGCTATTAGCTGTGGTGGAGGAACATATATTAGAGCGATCGCACGGGATTTGGGTGCAATGTTAGGTACTGGAGGTACTTTAGCTGCACTAGAACGCACCCAGAGTAGCGGTTTTGAGTTACCAGATAGTATCACCTTTGAAGAGTTATCAGCACAACTTGAAGCTGGAAATTTCCAACTTGTTTCTCCAGATTTACCCTTACAACATTTATATCAGATTATTTTACCGGATGAATTAGCGAAAAGATGGTGTCAGGGTCAACGTATTAATAAACTGATTGACCTAAAGATTATTAATCTAGAGAGAAATTTTACCGATTATGCACGTATTTACCATGAAGATGGAAGTTTCTTAGGTATTACATTAGTAGACAAGGAGGTATTAGTTCCTAAAATGGTACTCGAAGGGGTTTCTTAAATTACAATTCCTCCATATCCTATGAGAATATTTGCAATTAAGGAAAATCAAAATAAGTATCTTTATAAACTAAGTTTTAGTCCATATTTTATAAGAATTTGAAGTTAATTATCGTAATTTTTTAATATTTAACTTCAGTTCGGATTAAGGAGTTAATTTTGCTTTTAGCGGCTGATTAATCCCTCGAACAAAGTAATTACGTTTATAGATACTAAAATCAAGCAACGATATAACAAGAGATTTAGCGATTACCGAAATAATGGTGATTTATCTTAGCTAAAAAACTTTTTATCGATTTTGAATCGTCCCCTTATTTATACGGTTCTATATTATAAATTAAAAATAATTACTATGTTTTCTAAACAGGTTCGCGAAAACTTATCACTCCGTTTAATTCAAAAAACCGATGCAGAGCAATTATTCATGCTCATAAACAAAAATCGTGATTATTTGCGTGAATGGTTAGGGTGGGTTGACGACACTCAAACACTCAAAGATATAGATTTTTTCATTAAATCATCTTTGCAACGGTATACTGAAAAGAATGGCTTATTATGTACAATAGTTTTAGATAATAATATTATTGGAGTAATCGATTTTAACTTTATTGACCAAATCAATCATCAAACAGGAATAGGTTACTGGTTAAGCGAAGATATGCAGGGTAAAGGAATTATTACAGATTCGTGTAAAATCTTCATAGATTATGCATTTGATACCCTTAATCTGAATCGAATTCAAATTCCGGCAGCAGAAGGTAATTTTAAAAGTAGAGCAGTGGCAGAAAGATTAGGGATGAAGTTTGAAGGTATCATACGAGAACGAGAATATCTTTATGGACGCTATATTAATCATGCAATGTATTCGCTTTTGAGAAGAGAATGGGGAATTAGTAATAAGTAATAAGTTATAACTTATATTTTTTCCGAAAGAAATTAAATTAGGAAAAATAATAAATGATGAGTAGTGAGTAATTTTCTCCTCTGCTTCCTCTGCTTCCTCTGCTTCCTCTGCTCTTCTTACTCCCAAGTAGATATATCTCTTAATGGTGGTGGTATTTGCTGTCCCGATGGAAACTCTAAAATAGTTTCTTTGAGACCCAAATAACCGGAGCTAGCAAAGGAAAGTAACATTCTTCCTAATGCAATCCATATTTCCGACTCATATTCCCAATCCCCGTAACGAGAAGCTTTACCAGCGATAGAACGTAAAGCCCAAAAGTAACTATTTCTAACTGTTGAACCACCTTTTTTAAAATCTGGTACATCTTCTTTATTAATTATTAGTAAATCATCCTCTATTCTGGCTCGCATATTATTTGATTATTATCTTCTAATTATTATCTTCTACTTATTATTTAAGTGTTACTTAAGTTATCTAAATTTTTCATTCTCTAATTATAAAAAGCTAATTAATTGTATTTTATTTTGGTAATGAATAATTAAATCTAATACTTGTTGATAAGCGATATCTTCTCCTCGAAGCGCGAAACATCCTGCTGCTGCTTGTAAGTCTTGAATTGCAGAATATTCATATCCTAAACTATATCTGGCAATACCGCGATTTAAATAAGCTTGGGGATTATGTGGTTGTAACTCAATTAACTTAGAAAAATCCGCGATCGCATTAGATAAACAGCCAATTTTAGTACAGGTACATCCTCTATTCAATAAAGCTACATCATTTTCAGGATTGAAACGAATTGCTTGGGAGAAGTCCAAGAATGCTGCTGGTAAGTTATATAATTTCAAATTTGCAAAACCCCTATCGTTATATATATTTGCTAGGGATAGGTGAGAAAATTGTGGAACCTGAGTCAGAGCAATATTAAATGCGTGTATTGCTTGCTGATAATTACCAGTTGCTGCAACTGTGATTCCTAAATTATAGTAAGCTCGAAAGTCATGGGGTTTAAGCTTGATTACTTGATAATTATCGGAAATAGCTGCTTGGTAATTTCCCTGTCGATAATAGGCTAATCCTCGGTTTAAATAGGCTTCAGATAGATAATTTTCAGATTTCTTGGATGATGATTTGATCGCGCGATCGCAATCTTGAATGGCATTTTGATTATCCTGCAATTCGAGGTAAGCTAAGCAGCGACTATAATGTGCTGCGGTATATTCGGGATTACTCTCAATAGCTTGTGTTAAGGCATCTACAGCTTGCAAATATTCTTGTTTCTGCATTCTTTCTACTCCCATTTTGAATAGCTTGGTTGCTGTAGTTTCACTGGGAGATAAATCTGCTGCTGATGCTGATGTTATTAATAATAGACTAAATGATAAACTAAGAATTACTGACAATAATAAGTTTGCAATCAAATTATATAAGTCTTTCATGGAGTTTCACCTAATTTTGGGGACTTTCTGAGACTTGGATTTGAAACTTACTGGAAATTTAATTTCCCTCTATATCTAACTCTGAATTTATCTAACTCTAAAGTTAAAAATATATTCTGCTTTCTATATATCAATCTTACATACTGAAAATCTGCTTACTTTGATTACTAAGTAGGTTGGTGTTGAAAATTGTCATTAAGACAGGCAGTAGGCAATCGGCAATCGGCAGTCGGGGTAAGAGTTTAAAGCTGATTTACAATCTGTTACATAGTTGCCTTTATTTATACCCACCTACTTAGACAAAGCTATACGGTAATATACTTATAATTTGATATATGAAACTGTAAGATTATTACAATACTTATTATTTATTGGTTATTGATTAGTAGTTTGCAAAACTAAATTTAACCTATACAGATTCAACTATATTGATTGAACTATATAAGCTAATTCTATCTTTATGTTTAGTCATTCAGTTTATAGTTCATTGAATAATTTTAAAACTGTAGAATCTCAGGATTGAAGCAATTTTCCCCAGGTAATTTTAATCTGACTAAGAGTAGATACTTGGTATTTTAAATTAGATACAGTTTTTCAATGTAAGCAAACAACTAAGCAAGAAAATTTAATTTTACCTATATTAATATAATCTATTATCAAAAATAATTCTCATTAGGGATTTAAAACAAGGGACATCCGAATTATAAGACATCCAGCAAATTCTGTAGTGAAAACAGTAGTGCAAGTATAAATACTGTATTTCAAACTTCCCTGACATATTTTAGTTAGGTAAGTAGAAATTTACCCTACAGTAATCTGGACAAATTATCCTTCAGAAGTCCCTTAGTAAAGCGAACACTCTTGTCCACCCTACGACAGCTAATCAGATTGACAATCAAACTAGATTAACCAGCTTTAGAAATAGAAATAAATTACTTGACTTCAATTTTTATTTCTTAACCTTATTCCTAGCTCCAGCCATTATCAGCTTGCTGTAGAACATATGCTGCAACATCTTCGATCTGCTTATCATTTAAGCGTCCTTTAAATGCAGGCATTGCATTTTTACCATTACTAACCTGATATACGATAGCTTCCAAAGAATTTTTTTCGTATTTTTCTAAATCAGCTTTCTTGAGAGTTTTAGCAGCATTCACCACATTATTACCACCAAGATGGCAAGCATTACAATTAGCAGCGAAGATAGCCTTACCGCTAGCAGCATCACCCGCTAAAGCTGGAGGAGCGAATGCAAAGCTCAACATTACCAAGCCTGCAACTAAGATTGAAAATAGTTTTCTCATTATGTGTTCTCTCTACTACAAAGAAGGTATGGGTAGTATTCCATCTACAATTCTGAAGTCGCTACTCACGGGAGTCAAATGACAAGCTGTCATACATTACGTTTTGTAAATAGTTTAAGTTGTGATAAATGACAAATATTATTGATATATGAATATATTTTGAGAAAAGTTTCAGACTGACTGAACCTAACTATTTCAAAAATTTCCGAGTTCCCAAAAATGTTGTTGAAGTAGACGTGCAAGGTGTAGGGGAAAATCCGAGTAGAATAGTTGAATATTCCTCTTCTGTCACTTTCCGATTTTTACTAATACTAGAAAACTGTACTGGTTTCTTAAAAGCTATAAATAGTAAGAGTTTTAAAAATCAAAATTACATAATTAACTAAATTTTACCCCTAATCTATATGTCTAGATTTTATATTAGTAAATAAAGCCGTAATCGTTCTGTGTACAAGGTCTTTGAGATTATGAAAAACAAAAGTTTTCGGAGAATGACAGAAGAGGGATATTATTCCTACTTACTTATGATTCATTTCCTTTAATCCTTCCTCTGTAACCCGACAAATTTCCCATTCATCTAAGATAGTTGCACCCATATGGCGATAAAATTTCTTTGCGGGTTCATTCCAATCGAGGACGCTCCATTCAAATCTTCCACAGTTTCTTTCTTTAGCTATTTCACCAACTTTTGTTAACAAAGCTTTACCAATACCCTTTCCTCTATACTCTTTTAAAACAAATAAGTCTTCTAAATAGATTCCTGGTTTGGTCAAAAATGTAGAGTAGTTGTGGAAAAATAGTGCGAATCCAACAATTTGGTGGGAGTATTCAGCAACTACTGCTTCTATGTAAGGTTTCTCACCAAATAAATGATCTTGGAGTGCATCAGCATTACCTGTAACCGCATCAGATAGTTTTTCATATTCAGCTAAGGCTTTGATTAAGTCAAACAGCGCTTTGCAATCTTCTGGTTGCGCAAAACGTAAAACTAAATCCTTTGCAGCTAAGTTATTTGCAGCCTTCATTAATTAATATGGTTTATAAACAGTTGTTCAATAATCATTATCGATGAATTTGTGGCATTATTAAAGAATGAAGAAAAGAAGTAATCAGAGCAAAAATTAAAGCAAAATTTTATTATCTCCGCAGATTGATAGTTATGATTATTCTTATATAAGTTTTTAAAAAAGGATTTTTTTTATCCGGAGTATAAATATACTACTTGGATTTCTTATGTATTTTTTATTTATTTCTTATTAATTCTTGATTCATTTTTTATGGGGTTCTAAATTTATAAGATTCTAAATCTTGAATGAATTATTGGTATTAGATGCACCATGTGAGGTATATGTTAAGTTTTTCTGATCCAGCAATTTTTTAATGGTATCGTCGGTTAGGTATTTATGTTGGATGTTATCTCAACATGAAATCACTTACACCAACAATCTACACCAAAAATTACACTAACCAACCCTTAAGACGTTTTGCAATGTGGGGACGACGTAGTTTACGCATTGCTTTACTCTGAATTTGTCTGACTCTCTCACGGGAAAGGTTGAAGATATTACCGACTTCTTCGAGGGTGCAGGGTTCGCTGGTTGTTAAACCATAACGCAAGGAAATCACATCTTTTTCCCGTGGTGTCAATACGTCGCTGAGGACTTCCCAAATTTCATGACGCATCATACTTTCGTTCATTTTTGCTTCCGGAGACTGATTGTCTTCATCTTCGAGTAAGTCCATCAGTTCGGTATCTTCTTCTTTACCGACACGATGATTTAAAGATAACGCTTGTCTTCTCAGTTGCTGTAGCTGTCGTAGTTGTGGAGCAGGAATTTCTAAAACTTCAGCCATTTCTTCCTCTGTGGGGTTACGACTGAGCTTTTGTTTGAGTTCCCGTTGTGCTTTTTTGAGCTTATTGAGTTTTTCAACTATGTGAATGGGTAAACGAATGGTTCTTGCATCATTAGCGATCGCTCGGGTAATCGCTTGACGTATCCACCAGTAAGCGTAGGTGGAGAATTTATATCCTTTGTCTGGGTCAAACTTCTCGGTAGCGCGATTTAAACCCATTGCTCCTTCTTGGATTAAGTCTAGGAAGGGGACACCACGGTTGAGATATCTTTTTGCAATGGATACCACTAAACGCAGGTTGGAGCGAATCATTTTGCGTTTAGCAACTCTACCTTGGTAGAGTTTACTTTCCATCTGCTTTTCGGTCATGTCCAACCGAGATGCGATCGCTCCTCTTGTAGGTTGATGTCCTAGCTCTTCTAGTAATGCAGACTGAGCATTACGAAATTCTTCTAAGAACTGGACTCTCTGGGCTAATTCTACCTCTTCATCGGCTTTCAGAAGTGGGTAGCGTGCCATCTCTTTAAAAAATGCACCTACAGCATCATCATTGTCGGTTTTATTGTATCCCGTAGGTCGGGCTGCACCGACTCCATCATCGTGGTGATTCTCTACTTCTATATTGTTTTCTACTTCTATATTATCGGGAAGCAAAAGTTCTTCTTCTGTTTCTGGGTCTAAAGCAGCACTGTTATTTTCTGAGTTTTCAGCAGCATTGTTCATAGTTTCTACAGTAACTAATTCCGAAGTCATAATATTTTCCTTTAGGGATTGTTGCTTGATTGGGTAAGAGATAAAAACTCTGATTTCTTCAGATTTGGGTCTGCTTCTATAAGAAATATAGAAATTACTAGTACTGCACAAAGTAAATAAGGAGACCGTTTAAAATCAATAAAATACTTAGGAAATAAACATTTTGGATTTTGTACTTAATTCTGAATCAACCAGTCTCTGTAGAGTATGCAGGAATTCCTCGTAGCTTTACTAGTTGAGACTAAAAATTGATAATTTATAAATCTTGGTGATAGCAGTAAAACAAGAAAGTTAGTGTCTCCTTAAAAGACAAATGTTTCTGTATCTTAAAACTCCAAAAGAATAATCCTAGGAAGTCAAATTATATGCACTATCTTTAGACTTACTTATTACTCATGATTCGCGACTAACAACTTAGCAATACATACAGGATTTTCTATTGAACAGGACTTAATAGAAAGCTCTTAATTAAAAAGTTAATTTCGCTATTAATTTATCATGCTGAGGGAACATCAATTCAATTGCTAATTATTTGCTGTCTCCTGAAAGAACATTTCATAATTCTTTATAATTATTTTGTTTCTAATTTTGATGAGGATTTAGCTTTATACAGCAATTATTTCCTGCTTGAATTGATTTGAATCCTTTACTCGTTGCAATCTCCTAAAATATAAGAATCTAGATTAATTTCAATTCTTCTTACTTTACGTTGCATCTTTTTTTCAACTTTACATAAGTTTTATATATTTTTATTTCTCTGTATTAATTTAAATTTCCTCCTTTGAACTTGTTAGAACTTTTTTTGAACTTCAATAATGATGAAATTAGCTCTCTTCAGAATGACACTTGAGAATTACAATTACAAAAGCTGAGAAATACTACTAATATCAGCTATGACAAAATACTATTTCAGTGAAATCATCCCATACTGGCGGCGTCATGAATATCTATCAACAGATGGAAAAGAATTCGTTGTATTCTATTTATTAACCGGAGAAAACTCGGATAATTACCGATAAAATTATGTTCTATATTGACATATTTTTATGTTGAGAACATTTTGTATTTGATGCAATTTGTTTTTCGGACTACATATATAGGAAACTTATCAAGTATCATGTCTAATAAAAGTATTATGAACTACAAATTTTAGGAGCTTATATAAACAAATAATAGTTTAGTAAACAATATGATTTTTGACAAAGAAATAGCAGAAAAAGACTGTATATATCAGCAAGAAATGATAGAAATTGATAGTGTAAGTTTATTATCTAAAGTAGTATCTGAATCGAGTAGTTTTTACAATTCGGCAACAAATAATCATCAGTGGATTGAAGTACTAGTAGATGTCCCTGGAAATTCTGGAATATATACTTATAAATTGCCTTCAAGGTTGGAAATTAAACCAGGAGATATATTAAGCGTTCCCTTTGGTTCACAAATATTAGGTGGTATCGCAATTCGTTTACTTTCTAACCCTAATGCTGATATCCCTATAGAAAAAATTCGAGAAGTTGAAGATGTGGTGAGCGTGGGTTTCTTCCCACCCTTATATTGGGAATTATTAAATCGAGTCGCATCATATTATTACACACCCTTAATTGGGGTTATCCGTATCGCATTACCACCAGGATTATTAGGGCGATCGCAACGTCGTATTCGATTAGCGCGGGGTATAGAAAATTCACTATTATCTTCTAGTTTTGAGTTACTTTCTCCGGTTGCTCGTTCGATTTTAGATTTGCTAGAAGTCCAGAAAGATGGAGATTACAGCTTTGTTTATTTGCAACGTCAGGTGAAGGGAGCATACAGAGGAGTTAGGGAATTAATTAGACGGGGTTTGGTGGAAAGCTACTTAGAAGCACCCAAGAGTGCAAAACCAAAGTTGCAAAAAGCTGTAATCTTAGTCAATAGCTTTTTTGGTAGCGATTTAACACCCAGACAAAGAGAAATTTTAGTAGTTTTACAGCGATGTGGTGGAGAATTATGGCAAACAGAATTATTGCAAGCTTGTCATACTTCTAGTTCTACTCTCAAAGCTTTGGTAAATAAAGCTTATATCGTTCTTGAAGAAAGAGAAAAACTCAGAAAAGAAGTAGGAGATAATTCAGGAGAAACACCCACCCAACAAAAAGCCAAATCCCTTACTCCCCATCAAAATGAAGCTTTAAAAAATATTAATAATTTGGATGGATATGCCACAGTATTATTGCATGGAGTTACAGGCTCAGGAAAAACCGAGGTTTATCTACAAGCAATTTCTCCCCTACTGAAAATGGGAAAATCAGCTTTGGTATTAGTTCCAGAAATTGGTTTGACCCCACAACTTACAGACCGTTTCCGCGATCGCTTCGGGGATAAGGTTAGCGTCTATCACAGTGCTTTGTCGGAGGGAGAACGTTATGATACCTGGAGACAAATGTTAACCGGGGAAGCACAGGTTGTCATCGGTACTCGTAGTGCTGTCTTTGCACCCTTGCCAAAGTTGGGTTTAATTGTCTTAGATGAGGAGCATGACAGCAGTTTTAAACAAGATACCCCAGCACCAACATATCATGCCCGTGTCGTTGCTCAATGGCGAGCCGAACTAGAAGACTGTCCCCTGATTTTAGGTTCAGCTACACCATCCTTAGAAAGCTGGGTAAATGCACAGGAAAAACAATTCAAAATTCAAAATTCAAAATACCCTACGGGAACGTTTTCAACAAACAAAATTAAAGAACAAGACTGGGAAACTGAGACTGATTCATCTATCATCCATTCCCCATCATCCATTCCCCATCATCAATATTTATCCCTTCCAGAACGTATTAATTCTCGTCCCCTACCTCCAATCAAAATAGTAGATATGCGTCTGGAGTTACAACAGGGTAATAAATCTATATTTAGTAAACCCCTTGTAGCAGCTTTACGAGAATTAAAAGATAAAGGTCAGCAAGGTATCTTATTTATTCATCGTCGGGGACATAGCACCTTTGTATCTTGTCGGAGTTGTGGTTTTGTCATGGAATGTCCTAACTGTGATGTCTCCCTCGCTTACCACCATACCCAAGCCGGAAAGTCGCAATTATTGCGGTGTCACTACTGCGGTTACACGCGATCGCATCCGCCAAATTGTCCTGAGTGCAGTTCTCCTTACCTAAAGTTCTTTGGTAGTGGTACTCAGAGAGTGACTCAAGAGTTAAGCAAAAAATTTCCTCAATTACGCCATATCCGCTTTGATAGTGATACTACTAGGACTAAAGGTGCCCATCGTAACTTACTTAAACAATTTACCAATGGCGAAGCAGACTTACTAGTAGGAACCCAAATGCTCACCAAAGGTTTAGACCTACCTCAAGTTACTTTAGTCGGAGTTATTGCAGCAGATGGTTTACTACATTTATCAGACTACCGTGCTAGCGAACGTGCATTTCAAACTTTAACTCAAGTTGCTGGTAGAGCTGGTAGAGGAGAAGACCCAGGAAAAGTAATTGTTCAAACTTACACCCCAGAGCATCCAGTCATTGAAGCAGTCCGTCATCATGACTACTTATCGTTTAGTACTAAAGAATTAGAAGAAAGACAAGCATTAGACTATCCACCATACGGTAGATTAATTTTACTACGCCTGAGCAGCCCAGATTCCGTACAAGTGCAGAAAACAGCAGAAGCAATCGCAAAGGTCTTGGAGGAGGGAAATACAGAGGAAGGAAACGAAAATTATGAAGTATTAGGACCAGCTCCAGCAAACATTATGCGGGTTGCAAATCGTTATCGATGGCAGATTTTAATTAAATTCTCCAGCAAAAATCTACCAAAACTACCCGACTGGGAAGAAATACGAAAAACATGTCATCAGTCAGTTAGTTTAACCATTGATGTTGACCCTTTAAATATGATGTGAGAGCTTTTAGAAGCAATTGAAGCTAGATATAACGCTCTTACCTTTTAAGATAAGAGCTACCAAGAAAAAAAGTCTAACGGAGTTGGACTAATAATGTGCAACTTCCCTCTAAAATGGTATTATTTATTACTTCTTACTTATTAGCAATTCTTAATATTGAAACAATCATTCCAGAAGATTTGAGAATTCTGAATTACTGTAATTAAATAGGCATCTATTTATACTGGGAAGGTATCAGAATTTATGTGTCAACTTTTAGGAATGAATTGTAATGTACCCACCGATATTTGTTTTTCCTTTGAGGGTTTTTCTGCACGTGGAGGAAAAACAGATGACCATAAAGATGGTTGGGGTATTGCTTTTTTTGAAGGTAAGGGATGTCGAAAGTTTATTGATCAGAACTCTTCTATTCATTCTCCAATAGCTGAGTTGGTACGTTCCTATCCAATTCATTCTACCCATGTAATTGCTCACATCCGTAAAGCAACTCAAGGAGAAGTGATATTAGAAAATTGTCACCCTTTTGAACGGGAATTATGGGGTAAATATTGGGTTTTTGCTCATAATGGGGATTTACCTAACTTTGAACCCCGTGGTTTACAGTATTATCAGCCAGTGGGTAACACAGATAGTGAAAAAGCTTTTTGTTTAATATTAGATACCCTCAGAAATAAATTTCCTTGGGGTAAACCTTCCCTGAAAGATTTATATGCAGTTCTCAAAGGTGTTACAGAAGATTTAGCAGCTAGGGGAATATTTAATTATTTGCTCTCCAATGGAGAAAATTTTTTTGTTCACTGCTCTACCAAACTTAGCTACATAGTAAGACAAGCACCATTTGCTGCTGCTCACTTGATAGATGAAGAAGTGACAGTAGACTTTAATGAATTAACCAAACCAAGCGATCGCGTAGCGGTAATTGCAACTACTCCTTTGACTGACAATGAGACCTGGACAACGATTCATCCCGGAGAATTGCTTTTATTTCAGGATGGTTTACCTTTCGAGTTTACTGATTTATAAGCTGTAATATTAACTCTTTCTTAGAAGATATCTCCGGAAACAACGGGTAATTATTTTAGCCTGATGAATATCCCACAGCTGAATAATTTCCCTATCCTCTACTTTAAATAATATTTTTTGATGTTTTTTTGATGTTTTTTGATGTAATTTAATAACTCAGTATTAAGCTTCTAATTTTAATTTAGCGATAAGAACTAAGTGAAATAATGTAGCTTTCTTACATATATTTATAAATAAGTATTTGCTAATAGAAATTAGTCCCATATTTAGGAATATTGCAAAGCGATCGCACATGGGTGCTCACCGTAGGCGATCGCACATGGGTGCCCTCACCTCTGATTTTAGTGCGATCGCTTACCCTGGGGTGCTACTGCATCATCGCTTCCGGTCTGATTATTTATCTTGGAGCAATTAAGAGTCTATTCCCCACTCTTTTTTTAAAATTTTCTGAGCTAAAAAGAAGCTAGATATAGATTTTGCATCAACCAGTTCACCATTGAATATTGCTTCTTCGACTTCAGATAAAGTAAGTAAAACGGTCTCTAAATCTTCATCCTCTTCAAGTCCTGGTGGTTGTTCGAGATATTCTAAATCTTGTGCTAAGAAAGCATAAATAATTTCATCGGAATATCCGGGAGCAATGTAAAATTCTCCCAATTGCTGCCATTTATTGGCTCTGTAACCGGTTTCTTCCTCAATTTCGCGCTGGATAGTTTCTGATGGATTTTCTCCAGATTCTACAGTACCTGCGGGGAATTCTAAAATTCTACCGCCAACACTGAAGCGATATTGACGAACTAGAACTAATTTCCCTTCCGAGGTTACAGGTACAGCTAATGCACCACCTGGATGACGAACACACTCCCATTCTCCTTCTGTTTTGTTAGGTAAACGCAAACGGTTAACTTCAAAGTTAAACTTGCGTCCGGTATGGAGCAAACGTTGTTTGAGCAGCTGGGGTAATTCTCTCCCTAATTGCATAGCCGAATTTACCTTTTTTAACAATGTATACGGGGTTACAATATATTTTATCGCTTTGGTAGCACTATTTATTTTGCTTATTATTTTGTTTAGTTTGTAAACCCTATTACTGTGTTTCAGATAACTTTGCTAAAATCTGGAAAATATAGAAGAAAATATGGAATATTTAGTCAGGATACGTGATTAACTATTCCCTGTTCCTTGGAGGGTTTAATAAAGCTACACTACTACAATCTACTAATTCTAATAACCCCTCGATGGTATTTTGAGAAACTGGGTCTATTCAATAGGGGGCAATCTCTGCTAAAGGTGCTAAAACAAAAGCTCTTTCTCTAGTCCGGGGATGAGGAATTTCTAGTCTGGGTGTTTGTAAAATTAAGTCATCGTATAATAACAAATCTAAATTTAGCGATCGCGCTCCCCGTCTTTCCTTTCTAATGGGACCAAATTTTTGTTAAATCGATAGTAATTGTTCGAGTAAGGGTAGAGGTTGTAATTTTGCTTGTATTACAACACAGCCATTAGTGTAGTCCGACTGTTTTGGATCTATCGGTTTGGTTTTGTACCATTTTGATACAGTTCTAACCTCGATATCAAAACTTTGTTTTAAGGTTTCTAGTGTCTATGTCAAAATATTCGGAGAATCGCCTATATTACTATCGGGACCAATCGGACTTAAGTGGAACATAAATTAAATATAAATCAAACATAAATGCTACAAATTAAATAGTACAAATTATTATCTTTTTGTAGTAAATTAATTAGCATCATAAATAATAAAAATTATTAAATTAAATCTTCCTGACAGTCTTGTAAAAATTTTGTATTCGTAATTACCAAAATATTAAAAAGTTATGAAGAAAAATCCTTGGATATAGCTAAATATATCTTTATTATGGATATAATTTATTTTTCATGAGGTGTTATACTAGCACAGCCTTTTAACATACATTATGACTGTGCTATTCTCAGAAATTTTTCGTAGTGGTTCTTACGTAACTACTTATTAAGGCGAGGAACAGAAGTGACTAAGTTTACCTCCTGGTTTAAGCAGCGATTGGGCACTACCCAGGGTGTCCGTAAGGGTCAGCATCACCGTCGGGGAGTGCAAAGCTCAGATCATATTAATCCAGATCATATTAATCAAGACCATATTGATAAACATAAAGATATACAAGATTTAGAGTTAATTTCTAATGATTTGGATAAAAATAATAATGTACAGCTAAAAGATAAAGAATCGGAAAGTCAAGATAAAGATAAAAAAGAAGACAAAAAACCAGGTAAAAAGCCAAAGCGAATATCTAAAAAATTAGTTAAAGCAAAGCAATTTTTTACTGGTGCTCAGAAGGTAACATCTGGTGTACTTGCGAAACTTCCAGGGGGACATAAGCCACTATATCTTCGCTACTGGTTTTGGACTGGTTTGGTTTTGACCGGTGGAGTAGTTAGTGCTAGCTATGGTATTTCAGAAATAGATAAAACCCTACCCAGCAAATCAGAATTAGATACCGTGATTCGGGAGCAAACCCTAACAATAAAAGCCTCCGATGGTACAATTTTGCAGCAGAAGGGGGAGGCAACCAGAGAAAAGCTAAGTTTAGAAGAAATCCCAGACAAATTAAGAAAAGCATTTATAGCTTCAGAGGATCGGCGATTCCGCAAACACTCTGGAGTAGATTACCAAGGCATTGCAAGAGCTGGTCTTAACAACTTGCGATCGCAGAATGTGGTGCAGGGTGGTAGTACCATTACTCAGCAGTTAGCACGAATTCTATTTCTGAAACAAGAAAAGACTTATACCCGTAAACTTAAAGAAGTACGTTTAGCACAAAGAATAGAAGAAGTTCTTACTAAAGACCAAATTTTAGAACGCTATTTAAATTTAGTATATTTAGGTTCTGGAGCTTATGGTATAGGAGATGCAGCTTGGGTATATTACAGTAAATCAGTAAATGACCTAACTATCTCAGAAGCCGCTACAATTGCAGGACTTACACCCGCTCCTAGTTTATTTTCACCAGTCGTAAATAAGGAAGCTGCGAAAAGGCGTCGAGACTTGGTATTGCAGAGAATGTTTGAAGACGGACATATCGACGCAACCCAGAAGCAAAAAGCGATAAATGAGCCAATTGCTCTCAAAACCAGTCAGCCGAAACGTTTAAATGTAGAATCTCCATATTTTACCACTTTTATTCAAAAGCAACTGCCTAATTATGTGTCTCCAGAAGTCCTAAAAGCTGGAGGACTGACTGTAGAGACCACCCTGAACCCGAAATGGCAAAAACTAGCTGAAGAAGCAGTAACAAAAACCCTACGTAGAGAAGGAAGGTGGGAAGGATTTAAACAAGGAGCAATGGTTGCAATTGACCCCCGCAATGGTGAAATTAAAGCTATGGTGGGTGGTAAAGACTTTGATAAAAACCAGTTTAATCGAGTTACCCAAGCACAACGTCAGCCTGGTTCGACATTTAAAAGTTTTGTTTATGCAACAGCGATCGCTAGCGGTAAAAGTCCCCATGACAGCTATTTAGATGCACCGATAATTGTTGATGGTTACGAACCAAAGAACTTTGATAAGGGTTATCGCGGTTGGATGACCATGCAGCAAGGTTTGGTGAAATCTGTCAACATTGTGGCTTTGAAAACAATGATGAAAGTGGGATATCAGCCCACAATTGATTTAGCCAAAAAAATGGGAATTCAATCCCAACTTAAGCCGATGTATTCTTTGGCATTGGGTTCCAATGAAGTCAATTTATTAGAGATAACTAGCGCTTACGGAACTTTTGCCAATAAGGGATTACACGTAAAACCCCACGGCATTCGTCGTATTTTTGACCGTCAAGGGAAAGAAATTTGGACCGCAACATTCCCTGGGAAACGGGGTTTAGATAAAGATAGTGCCGCAATCATGAGCTGGATGCTGCGTAAAGTAGTATCTCAGGGTACCGGTTCCCGCGCAGGGCTAGGTCGTCGTCCCGTTGCCGGTAAAACCGGCACAACAGATAAAGCCCGTGACCTATGGTTTATTGGCTATATTCCTCAGATGGTGACAGGAGTATGGTTAGGAAACGATAATAATAAACCAACTTACGGTCAAAGTAGTACTGCTGCTGCAACTTGGCGGAGATTTATGGTCAAAGCCGTTGATGGGATGGAAATCGAAAAGTTTCCTAAACGTCCAAAACTTACCGGTCGGAAAAAGACCGCGACTATCAAAGTAAAACCAATTAAACCCAAGCGTCTGGTAAATAAACCCGTACCCAAGAATAATCAAAGCGAGGAGGACGATTCACAAACAGGTAATTCTAGAGGTCGTAGAAGGAGACGGAGCAATCGTTCCAGTACGACTAATAGAAACAACACTCGTCGCTCCACAAGACGCAGAAGTCGTCGCAGAAGCAACAGACAAGAAACTCGGTCAACTCAAAGAAGCAATAATAGGTCTACTAGGAGAAGAAGACGAAGAAATAACAGAAATACCAACACCGGTAGTAATTCTTCATCTAGACCTAATCGTTCTCAAAGACGTTCGAGAAGAGTTAGGTCTTCTTCTCCTTCTAGCACCCGTCGCAGTAACCGGAGAACTCGTTCTTCACCACCAGCGAGCAAGTCGAGAAAGCGTTCGGCACCAGCTAAAAAGCGCTCAGCCCCACCTAAAAAGGCACCAGCACCAGTAAGTCAGCCAAGTTGGCGCGATCGCCTCAAGCCTTCTAATTGACATGCCCTCCGGGCAAATCAGGGGGCAGGAGGCACAAGGAAAGATATATTTAGGTAATAGTTAAACTGGTAGGTAATAGTTAAACTGGGAGACTATTACCTATTACCAATTCCCAATTATCAAAATTATTAGTAACTCACAGACAATATAATATTGTAAGTACTCTTGCCTAGGGCAAAAAATAAAAGGTTTTTTCCATGAGTTTATTAATGCAAACAACAGCAGGTGGAGCCTCTGGTTTACCGGTGGCTTTCACTGCTGTGTACGTAGTTGGTTTTATTGCGGCTGTAACTATTGGTTCCATAGCTTGGTATAACTCCAAGCGTCCCCCCGGTTGGGAAAGTAAAAAACGTCCTGACTTTATACCTAAAGTTGATAAAGAAGAAAATCCGGGTTTAAGCGAACCTAAATCTTAATCAATATCTTAATCAATCAGTAGCTAGTTGAATAGTTTACGAATTCAAGGATTAGGGTAATTTAACAATTAGCAATTTATGGTTGAATTAGAGGATTGAATAAGTAACTACTAACTATTTTTTAGTTTTTAGTTTTTCGTCACTAGCGAGACATTCACTAGTTTTGAATCTCAACCCAACGTCGGTAAAGTTTTTGAATTTGTTTGAGAATTTTATTTTGACCTGCTTGGGTTGAGTTGTCCCGGTCTGATAATTCCTGTAATTTTAAAAGTAACTTAGCTTCCTCTGTGGCTACATCCCCATCACTATAAATTAAGCCACTGATGGCTTGAATCAAACTTTGATACTCCTCTTGAGAAGGGCGATCGCCTAAATATTCTTTCACCCATTCATAGCATTCTGTTGGTTTGACTTCAACAAGTTCATAAAGCCACGGTTTAATTTCAGGGTCTTTTTCTAATCCTCTTTCTTTTGCTATTTGTCGTAGATACTGTCTTTCTTCTGGCTGAATAACCCCATCAATCCAGGCGGCTCCTATAAGAATTTTGACTAAACTCTTGACATTACTAGATTCAGTTTTCATTTTTACCTCCTGCTTTAGGTTGTAACCTCCTACAAATCCTACAATCTTCAGATAGTATTAGTGCTTAATCCTTGGCTTTTCTTAAACGTGTCACAAAAAATCCATCCATATTTTTGATAGATGGTATTATTTTCATCCATCCTTCTTGTTGATAGTACTGAGCTAATGATTTATTTGAAGATGTATTTAAAGAATAACTAAAATCAGGCTTTTCTATCTGCCAATTCGGATTTTGAGTTAGAAATGATGCAATTATCTCTTCATTTTCTTGGGGATGTAAAGTACAGGTTGCATAAACTAATACTCCTCCTGGTTTTACATATTCAGATACATTTGTTAATAATTCTTCCTGCAATGAAGTCAATTCTGCGACTCTTTCAGGAGTTTGTCGCCATCTTGCATCTGCGTGACGATGTAGGGTTCCTAAACCGGAACAAGGTACATCAATTAGTACTCTATCAGCTTTATATGGCTGATCGACATTACCTAAAAATTGTTGTAAATTTCGGCTATCTCCAGTCAAAACCTCAATAGACCCTAACTGTAAACGACGAGCATTATCTTTAAGCTTACGTAAACGAGATGCAGTGCGATCGCAAGCGTAAATTTTTCCTGTATCTCCCATCAGTTCGGCTATGTGGGTAGTTTTTCCTCCTGGTGCAGCACAAGCGTCAATAATTATTTCTCCTGGTTGGGGGTCGAGGAAATGACCCACAATCTGAGCGCTAGCATCTTGGACGCTCCACCAACCTTCATGGAAACCCGGTAGCTTTTGAATAGAACCTGTGTTACCAATCAGTCTCAAAGCTTGGGGTATTCCGGGTAAAGGTTGACATAATACTCCTGCTGATTTCAAAGCTGTTTTTACCGATTCCAAGTTAGTTCGTAAGGGATTCACCCGTAAATCGATAGTTGGTGTCTGATTCATCCATTCACAAAGCTTTTCAGTTTCTTCCCAACCGAATTGTTCTACCCATACCTGAATTATCCAGTCCGGGAAGCTGTGTAATATTCCCAAAGTTTGGATATTGCTTTGGATATTGGTTTGGTTATTGATTTGAATATCAGTTTCAGAAAACTCTAAAACAGGTAACTCTAAAGGTTCATTTCCATCCTTACTCAACCTGACATACTGACGCAGCAAACCATTCACAAAACCCGATAATCCCCGAAAACCATTATCCTTCGCAAGCTGCACTGTCGTATTCACCGCTGCAGATTCTGGTATCTTTTCTGCAAACCGCAGTTGATAAAGACCTAAGTGCAAAATAGTCCGTAAATCTTTCGGTTGTTTATCAACCTTCTTCGTCGCTAACTGATTAATTAAAACATCTAAAGTTCTTGCCCTTCTAATGCTTCCATAAACCAACTCAGTCATCAAGCGACGATTGATATCCCTGACACCATCACTTTTATTTAAAACTCTATCCAAAGCAACATCAGCAAAAGCCCCTCTATGAACCTCTCGCAGGGCTAAAAATGCTAGTTGACGGGGGTCATCCATAATCAGTTTCGGAAAAATGAAGAATTTAGATTGCAATACTTTACATCTTCATCTTATAGGTCTTTACACCATCGAATTAATATAGTATATTTGTACTATAAATATTTTTGAGACAAGGCAAATTAACAGGACTTACGCAAGGAAGATTTGTCCGAAGCGACGGTCACGTAGTGCAGGGAAGCATAAGCTAAGCACGAGCACGCTACGCGTTTGCGTAGCATAACGTAGTTAACGCAAGGACTCTGCGTTGACGAAGTCTGCTCGATAGAGCTTATACGTCGCTATGGTTTGTCCTAACGGACATGCTACGCAAACGGTCTCGGACGGGATTACGTAGGTTTTGCGTAAGTCCTGATTAAATAAAATACGTTCTTAACTTGTCCTATAAAAGTACCCCTCCTCTAATTTTGAGAGAAGGGGAGGAGTTAACTTCAGTGATTTTATCCTTCCCATCATTTGAATCAAACTAATAGAAAAGAAATAGCTAATAAATAACCAATAAATAACCAAGAATTAATCAAGAATTAATCAAAAAATACACTAAAAAATTTAAACGGAGTAAATCAATGACAAACAGTAGCGTTGAAGTTGTTTTTAGTTTTGATACTACCGGAAGTATGTATCCTTGTTTGACTCAAGTAAGACGAAAAATCAAAGAAAGCGTTACCCGATTAATGAATGAAATACCTTTAATAAAAATTGGTATTATTGCTCACGGAGACTATTGTGATGAAGGTTCTACTTATGTTACTAAAATATTAGATTTATCTAGTGATATTGATGCTATTTGTAAATTTGTCCAAACTGTAGAACCAACCTTTGGAGGTGATGCGCCAGAATGCTATGAGTTAGTTTTGCATCAATCTCAATCCTTATCGTGGTCAGATTCAGCCTCAAAATCAGTAGTATTAATAGGAGATGATATTCCTCATGCACCTGCTCGCAATCCTCAAAAGTTAAATTGGCGAGAAGAAATTAAGAAATTAGCTCAAAAGGAAATATTAGTATATGGAGTACAAGCTTTAAATCGCTCCCATGCGACTCCTTTTTATCAAGAATTAGCCAATAAATCTGGTGGATTTCATGTTAATTTAAACCAATTTGCTTATATCACAGATTTATTTTTAGCAGTTTGTTATCAACAATCATCTTCAGAACAATTACAGAATTATGAACAAGAAATAATTTCACAAGGACGGATGAGTCGGGGGTTAAATAACATATTTAACTCAATGATGGGAAGGGGAGAGACAAGCTACTATGAAGCTGCGGATTTACGTTCAGTTTCACCAGGACGCTTTCAAGTACTAGATATCGATGAAAACACACCGATTAAATCATTTGTTTTAGAAAACGGTTTAAATTTCAAAGTCGGTAGAGGATTTTACGAATTCACCAAAAAAGAAACTATCCAAGGTTATAAAGAAATTATTTTAATGGAACGCAAAACCGGAGACTTATTCGAGGGAGAAGCAGCTCGGGAACTTTTAGGAATACCAACAGGTGAGACAGTACGTTTAAAACCAAATAACTTAGAAAAGTATATGGTATTTGTCCAAAGTACTTCCGCTAACCGTAAATTAATTGGTGGTACCCGTTTCCTCTATGAAGTAGAAGACTGGAGTAAATAAGATAAGTTTAATTCATCAAAATTAAGGAACGTAGCTACCAGTATCTAACACGATACTGGTAGCTCTATGTATCAAAAATTATGAATTAGTTTAAATTTTGCACCTAACCGTATAAACATCAATTAGAAGACTTAAGTAGATAAATTCAGTTAAATTAGTAGCTACAAGAATCGGGTTTGATTATTGAATACCTGGTTTAAGTTGGGTTGTTTGGTGAGAGGAGATAAAGAGAATGGAATCAGTAGAATCAGTAAAACCAGTTAAAACAGAAATCATTCAAAGAGTAGAAGAATTGCGATCGCTCTTGCAAAAAGCTAGTTATGCCTATTATGTGTTAGATAACCCGATAATGGAAGATGCAGTCTACGACCAACTTTATCGGGAATTACAGGATATTGAACAATCATATCCCCAGTTGGTAGTACCGGAAAGTCCGACTCAGAGAGTGGGAGGTAAACCAGCTGACCATTTTAATTCCGTACGTCACAATATTCCCTTATACAGTTTAGAAAACGCTTTTAATATTGATGAACTCAAAACATGGGAAACACGGTGGAAAAGACATATCGACCATCCCACAGAATCCGAATATGTATCAGAATTGAAAATAGACGGTTCAGCGATCGCTTTAACTTATGAAAACGGTATTTTGGTTAGAGGTACCACCAGGGGAGACGGAGTAACGGGAGAGGATATCACTCAGAATGTGAAAACCATTCGTTCTATCCCTTTAAAATTAGATTTAAGCTCAAATATCAGCTCCAATATCAGTTCAAATAATCCATCCTTTCCAGGGAGAATAGAAGTCCGAGGAGAAGCATTTTTACCCCTAGACGTATTCCAAGAAATCAACCAACAAAGAGAAATAAACGGAGAAACTAAATTTGCAAATCCCCGTAACGCTGCTGCTGGAACCCTCAGACAGCTTGATTCTCGGATAGTAGATCAAAGAAAATTAGATTTTTTTGCTTACACCCTCCACATTCAGGGTTTAGACGACGCAAGTATTGCAAATACCCAGTGGGAAGCTCTAGAACTACTGCATCAAATGGGTTTTAAAGTTAACCCCAACAGACAACTATGTAAATCTATTCAAGAAGTTGCAGACTATTACCAAACTTGGGACACAGAACGTCTCAACTTACCCTACATGACCGACGGAGTTGTAGTAAAAATAAACACCTTCAAACAGCAAGAACAATTAGGATTTACCCAAAAATTTCCCCGATGGGCGATCGCGTTAAAGTATGCAGCCGAAGAAGCCCCCACCCGTGTAGAAAATATTGCCATCAACGTCGGACGTACAGGAGCATTAACACCCCTTGCAGAGATGGTTCCAGTCCAATTAGCAGGAACCACCGTCTCCCGCGCAACCTTACACAACGCAGACAGAGTCGCCCAACTAGACATCCGCATTGGTGACACCGTAGTCATCCGTAAAGCCGGAGAAATCATCCCCGAAGTACTGCGGGTATTACCAGAACTCCGTCCTCCCAACACTACACCCTTCATCATGCCTAACAACTGTCCCGTATGCGGACAAACTGTAGTTAGGGAAAAAGACCAAGCCGTAACTCGTTGCGTAAATACCTCATGTCCAGCCATTCTCAAAGGTTCCATAGAACACTGGGTGAGCCGTAACGCCTTAGATATTCGCGGTATGGGAGAAAAACTAGTACACCAACTCGTAGACAGAGAATTAGTCCACTCCGTCGCTGACCTATATAGCTTAAACCCAGAAAAACTAGCCAACCTAGAAAGAATGGGAGAAAAATCAGCACAAAAATTAATTAAAGCGATCGCTTCATCAAAACAAAAACCCTGGTCGCGAGTATTATACGGTTTGGGTATTCGTCATGTCGGTAGCGTCAACGCAGACACCATCACCCAAAAATTCCCATCAGTAGAACAACTGATGCAAGCAAAGGTCAGCGATATCGAAGCTATCTACGGTATTGGTATAGAAATCGCCGAATCAGTATCCCAATGGTTTCGTATCAGCGCAAATCAAACTTTAATACAACGTCTGCAAGATGCGGGAATACAACTCACAGGTAGCATCAAAACTCAAGACACAGAAAATATCAATCTCGTATTTGCAGGTAAAACATTTGTAATTACCGGAACCTTACCCAACTTAAAACGAGACGAAGCTAAAACCATGATACAAGAAGCAGGTGGTAAAGTTAGCAGTTCTGTGAGTAGTAAAACAGATTATCTTCTATTAGGAGAAGACGCAGGTTCCAAATTAGCAAAAGCTGATTCTTTAGGGATTGAAAAGTTAACTGAAGATAGATTTTTGGAATTATTAAATGTAAATTAAGTAACTAAGTTTTGTTGATAACTGATAACTGAAATGACCTGTACCTAACTCAGATAAAAACTCCTATCTGGAGGGGGTTTGGGGGACGCAGCCGTCCTCCCAATAGGGGGTTTGGGGGAGAATCTCCCAAGTCTTTCTTCTGATGAAAAAACCTTACTATACTTTGTCTTCCTCTTCTTTCTCTTTCATAGCTTTGTCTAAACGATCATTAGCATCCTTAGCCATCTTGGCGAAAGCCACATTAGAAATTACTCCTCCGATGCTGGTAATAGTTCCCTCAGAAACCTGCCCTGAGAGTAAAAGACCTACACCAGTAAAACTGACAATACCACTTAGTACTGTTGCTCCTAGCAATACATTAAAAGCTAAACTTGCTTGACGAATGCGCTCTTGCAAGAAACTGTTGTTTGGGTTGAATTCATTGGATTTATTAGACATAGTTTTTTGACCAGAAGTGAGTTAATAAAGGTTGTTTTGAGTTGATAATCACTACTGTATGGGTCAAAAAGATTGCAATTGCTGATGATCGGTGATGATGATCCACAACACTGGAAAAATTTTTTAAAATTCACTCAAAGTCTCTCACAGTAAGTTTTTTCGGCATGATGCTATATAATCAAATCTTAGTGCCGATCTTTTTATGTAGATTGCTGATCATCAGCATCTTTGGTTTAGATGTGCAAAAGTCTGTGAGCGATAAGAATAAGAAAAGCTGTATCTTAACTAATACTGGTAGAAAGAAGCTAGAAGATGCTTTGGTGCAAGAATATCCAGAGGGTAAATACAATATTTCAGAGATAGCCAGGAACGCTGAAATAGATCGTAATGTTGTTGGCAAAATATTGAACAAAGAAGGATTAAAGCCAATAGATTGCTGTAAACCAGTAACCTTTAGTAAGCTAAATAGTTTATTTTCTTCTGGCTTCAATATAGATTTAGAGGGTGATGATTTTAGGGAAGCAGATAAAAAAACAAAACTACATCGTCCCATTCAGCCTGAAATTCCACCCAGTAGTTTTGAAATATCACCCAATCAAGCTGAAGAGTTCAAAGTTGCTTTGGGAAAATTAAACTACTCAAGGCAAAAGCAATTATTCCAAAGCACCATTATCGCAGTTAAACCAGTAGGAACTTTTTTAATTCATGGTAAACCCGATTATGGTCAACGTTGGTTAGTGAATCAACTGAAGTACGAGATACCTTATCATTCATCTGCTTGGCAAAAATCAATTCACATTAAACCCCATAGAAAAGATATTGAGAATATTTGGCGTAATCTCGCTAATGAATTGAACACTTCTAATTATCCCCAAGCCATTGTGGAAGAACTCTACCAACATTGGCAAAAAAATACAGTAATTTTAGCTATTTATAATGTCAGTTTTCTTGTCGAAAATAGCCTGAACATATTCATGGAAGAGCTTTGGCAGCCTTTGGTGAATAAGATAAATAATACTACAGAGCTACAACGCAGCCATAGATTAGTACTATTTCTCATTGATAATAAAAACTCAAAATCTAATTTAGAAAAATCCCTTTGTCTCGCGCGATCGCTAGAAAAAAATCAACCCCACATTACTTTGGTGTTACCAGAACTAGAACTTTTTAGTCGAGATGTGATAGAAACTTGGGTTGGAGTCCATTCTCAATTACTATCACAATTATGGAACAGTCCAGAACCCATAGAACAAGTGATGCAGAATATTTTAGAAGGGGATCATAATCCAATTTCTGTTCTCAAAGATATTTGTCAGTGCTTTGAGTTGGACTGGGAACAAGATATAGCTGCAAAACTAGCATTATGAGTAATACTAAACCATTAGAATATACGGGTGAGCAAAAATACCAACCAAAGCCTGGTAGTCAAAATACTGAATTTATAAAACGAGGACTATATCCTTATTTACCTAGTGAAGAACTTGTCAAAGCTGTTAATTTAGCAATCTATCTCCAGCGTCCTTTGTTACTCCAGGGTGAACCTGGATGCGGTAAAACTTTGCTTGCTCGTGCGATCGCTTACGAGTTTAGCAAGCGTTTGCGAGTTAAGAATTATCCCTATTTCCCCTGGAATATCAAATCTACAACCCGTGCTAAGGAAGGTTTATATACCTATGATGCTGTGGGACGTTTGCGTGACGCTCAGTTAGTTGGCACTAATTATTATAAAGATTACCTTAAAGAAGAAGAAATTAAAAAACTTTTTGAAAGGTTGCAAAATCCTGATTCCTATATTAAATGGGGAGCTTTGGGTAATGCTTTTAGAGAAGAAAAGCGCCGTCCCATACTTCTCATTGACGAAATTGATAAAGCTGACATTGACTTTCCTAATGATTTGCTACTTGAACTCGAAGAACAGTGTTTTCAAGTTACAGAAACAGGTGAGACAATTGAAGCTAAACAGCCTCCGATTGTGATTATTACCAGCAATAACGAAAAAGAATTACCCGATGCTTTTTTACGACGCTGTATTTTTTACTATATTGAGTTTCCCAAGAATGATGATTTAATAAAAATTGTCAACGCTCATTTTCCTAGCTCTTTAGAAATGGATTTAGTAGAAGCTGCTGTAGAACGATTTGTTGACCTGCGTGAAAAGGGAACTAGTAGAAAAGATAGCAAAAAAGCCAGTACTAGTGAGTTACTAGATTGGATACGCTGGTTGAACCGTTATCCTACTGAAGAAGCTATGGATATTATTAACAATCTTGCTGAAAATCAGTCCCTTTTAGGAGCATTACTAAAAACCAAAGAAGACCAAGAACGCTATCAGGATAATCTAAAGGGATAGTTAGGAGAAGGAGAATATTGAGTAAATCCAAGCCACCTCTATTTGATTTTTTTATTTTCATGGAAGAGGAAGCTGGCTTATCTCTGACTATTGACCAGTATCATATGCTTTTACAAGCATTACAGGGGGGATTTGGTATTAGTAGTCGTAGTGACTTAAAACAAGTCTGTCGCTTGTTATGGATAAAATCATCATCTTCACCACAAGTAGAAAGATTTGAACAATGCTTTGAACAATATTTTGAGCAGTACTTTCAGGAAAATTCTCAAAATTTAGCTCAAAATTTAGCTCAAAATTTAGAACCTCAATTTCAGAAAAAAAATTCAAAGGGTAGTAAAAAAGCAACTTCAACAGATAAAACACCCATTACTTCCCCTCCAAGCAGTTCCACAACTCCAGTAGCACCTACAACAACACCTGATTCTAAATCAGTAAATTATCCACAAATTCCTACCGCTATGCGGGGAGAACTGCTTCCCGAACAACCTTTCAGAGAGGGACGCTATCAATTAACCCCGCGAGACTTTCCAATAACCCAGCGACAAATCCAGCAAAATTGGCGTTATCTGCGTCGTCCGATTCGGGAAGGAGGATTAACAGAGATAGACATAGAAGCAACTGTAGAGCAGATTATCCAAGAGGGAGTTTTTCTTCAACCTGTACTCATACCCAGTCATGTAAATCGGGTAGAAATGCTACTTTTGATTGATGACTCTAACTCAATGATTCCCTTCCGTCTCCTCTCCCAAAAAATAGTTGCGACCTTACAAGCAAGTCGTTTAGGTAAAGCTGATACCTATTACTTTCGGAATTTCCCTAGAGATTACCTTTATCTCCATCCTCGTCATCCTGATGCAACAAAAATTAACGAACTATTACCAAAACTACATTGCAACCGTACCGTTATTTTAATTATCAGCGATGCTGGCGCTGCTCGTGGTGGAATAAATCGCGATCGCATTAAACTCACAGAAGAATTTGTAGAGCAATCTACCCCTTACGTTCGTCATTTCGCTTGGCTCAACCCAATACCATCACAACGCTGGCAATATACTAGTGCTGAGGCAATTTCCCAACTGGTACCAATGTTTGAACTTAATCACCAAGGATTTAAAGCCGCTATGCGATCGCTTAAATTATGACATTTTAGATTATGAAATTTTAGATTATGAAATCTCCAGGTAACAAACAAATTAATAAAAAACAAATTAATGAAAAATTTACCCATCCACGACTACAAGGCTTTGTTAAACGCTTTGGCAAAGCTCATCTAGATTTAGCTTGTCACGCTGCTTTCCCCCTAGCACTGACACCAGAGCTTTTGTACTGCCTGCGGGAAAACTTCCAACCCCAAGCCCCTTGGATAGCCGTTGCTGATATCTTACTCTCATTGTGTGACCCTGTAGGCTATGAACTTTATGAACTTGAACCATCTTGTCGCTACGAGTTAATTGCTAATTTAAAACAAGATTTTACGGAAGAGCGATTATATAAATTATCAGATTTCATGGTCGCTTATATTCGCCAACAGTTAAAAACTAACGAACAAACAAATTATAGTGCTGACGAAGATTTAGGTGCAGCCCCCCACTGGACAGCATTAGCTTATATCAGACCAGAACAAGCATCCCATGACATCGCTGAAGCACTTCAAAAGGCACTAGCAAAGCCAAATCCTAATGATTGGGTAAAACTAACTTCATTAATAGAAAGTTATGCCGATGCTAACCCATTAGTTGACCCATTAATTGAATCTGGCTTTCAACCCTTGTTAGTATTAGCCCGTGCTTGGGATGCTAAAGCGCGAGGAGAAACAGAAGTAGCCACAGCAGAATTTCAAAAGTTGGGTTCACCTGGTGAAGAGATAGAAATTGCAGGAGTCAACTTTAAAATTCCACGAAAATCTCCACGAAAGTTTGGGACAGTATGCGCTAGTCCTGAAGGAAAGAAGCTTCTTGAAAAAGCCAAAGCAGAATGGAAGGATAGTCAAGGCAATCACTTAACTTTTGAGAGAATTGCTGAAATGGCTGAATTAAGCGATAAAACGGTTCGACGCTTCTTTAACGGTAGGAAAATTTATAATAGTGGTGCAAATTCTATTATCCAAGCTTTAGATTTAGAGTGGGATTCGGTAATCTCACTAGAAGAAGAAAAGATAAGAGAAACTATAAACAGCTTTGAGGTAGTCACCGTCAACCGTCGCGGCGAAATTATCAATCGAGAACTCAAAAAAGCCAGATACTTCACTGAACACCTTCCCAATAATATTACCCTAGAAATGGTCGCCATCCCCGGTGGTACATTCATCATGGGTTCACCCGAAGATGAAGCCGAACGTTACGATGACGAAAGTCCCCAGCATCAAGTTACAGTTCAACCCTTTTTTATGGGTAAATATCCCATTACCCAAGCACAATGGCGAGTAGTGGCGAATATGAAGCATCTGCGGGTTAACTGTGACCTAGAACCAGAACCATCAAATTTTAAGGGAGACAACAAAGGAGACAACCTACCTGTAGAGAAAGTTTCTTGGTATGATGCTGTCGAATTTTGCGATCGCCTTTCTCAACACACAGGAAAAGAATATCGTCTCCCTTCTGAAGCAGAATGGGAATATGCCTGCCGTGCTGGTACTACTACACCGTTTCATTTTGGTGAGACAATTACTGCTGAGTTAGCTAATTATAATGCCAGCAGCACTTATGCTTCGGAACCCCAAGGAGAATACCGAGAACAAACCACCCCAGTAGGACAATTTCTACCCAACGCCTTTGGCTTGTACGATATGCATGGGAATGTTTGGGAATGGTGTCTTGATGATTGGCATTCGGACTATGAAAATGCTCCCACGGATGGTAGTGCTTGGTTTGATAGTGAGAATGATAATCTTTCTCAAAAGTCTGGTAATGCTCTACTGCGGAGCGGTTCGTGGGACAACTATCCTGAGGACTGCCGCTCTGCGTGCCGCAGCAACCCCGTTAGGGCGGAGCGCGTCTTCTACACCTATAATATTGGTTTTCGTGTCGTCTGCGGTGTTGGGAGTACTCTTCACCCAAAGGGTTCGTCAGTTTGCTGGGACGGAAACCGACCCCAGCAACAGAACTCACTGTGAGAGTTGGCAGGTGGGAATCTGTCGAGAGTGCGACCGAAGAGTCCAGCCTGTTCCTGTGATACTGGTAACGGTATCCGAAAATTAAACCGGGTCGGGTAGCTTGGTAGGTAATTAACCGAACAGTTGCTCGACCTATCAGTATTGTGACCCACAGCCTTAGTACTCTGTCCCATTAATTATGATTAATTGTTCCCCAGTCCTATTTATAGGACTTCAACTATTAGACTGGGGTTTTCAACCCCAGACGGGTGTGTGAAATAACCTGTGATAATTAATAGAACAAACTACAGGTCTGTCCCATTAATCTTAATTAATTGTTCCCCAACCCTATTTATAGGACTTCAACTATTAGACTGTGGTGTTAAACCCCAGGCAGATGTGTGAAATAACTTGTCATAACTAATAGGATAAACGGGAGCATCCCAAATGTGTAAAAATACGTTTTGTCATTGCGTTCGCGTAGCGTGCGCGATAGCGCTCACGTAATGAAATGAAGCGTTCGTGTAACGTCTCCGACAGGAGAAGCAATCGCAAAATCTAGCTGTTGCGATTGCTACCCTCCGGGAACGCTACGCGAACATTCCGCTACGCTACATTCGCAATGACAATCTAAATTTTGGTCAATTTGCCTTCATTGGGATGCTCCCGGACAAACTACCTACTGATTCCTATTCAAACCAGACTGATACCAATCACTATCGAGGTCAGCTAAAAATGCTCCGCCACTGATTGTACCACCACTCAGCGTCCAAACAGCATTTTTACTCTCACTGTCATTTCTCCAGAATATATCGAAAACATCATCACCATTGAAGTCACCAAAACTAAAATCCCAATCTTCCGGATTTCCAGTACCAGCCGTATCACCTAACTGAGCTAATTCATATCCAAAAGAAATACTTGCACCATTCATTGTCCAAGTATAATTTCTACCATTACTATTATCTCGCCAGAACACATCTGACTTACCATCACCATTAAAATCAGCAATACCGAAACTCCAGTTATCCGGACTACCAGTCCCTTCTGTATTCCCTAACTGACCTAGCTCGCTACCAAAAATAATACCAGTACCGCTATTATTCGTTAACCAAACGTAATTCCTACCACTATCATAATCTCGCCAGAACACATCCGACCTACCATCACCATTAAAATCAGCCAGACTAAAATCCCAGTCATCCGGACTACCAGTCCCTTCCGTATTTCCTAACTGAGTTAACTCATACCCAAAGGAAATACTCGCTCCATTCATCCACCAAACATAATTTCTACCAGTATTATAATCTCGCCAGAACACATCCGACCTACCATCAGCATTGAAGTCTCCTAACTCATAACTCCAATCCTGTGCTTCTGCTGGACTATTGTTCCCCAAAGACTGTATAGCTGTATTCTGAACGATACTAGTACCATCCATAATCCAAACTCTATTTTCCCCAGTATCTTCATTTCTCCAAAATACATCTGATTTACCATCCCCATTGAAATCCCCTAACTCATAACTCCATTCAAAAGTATCTTCAATACCGCTTCCCACGGAATTTAAAATAGCACCACCAAAAATACTGGTTCCACTTTGTAACCTTGATATACTCCCATCAATCAACCAGACCAAATTTTCTCCCGTACTATTATTTCGTCCAAAAATATCCGTCTTCCCATCACCGTTAAAATCCCCAAAATCATAAGTCCAGATTTCTTGGGGAGACGAACTTTGTATCAGTCCACCAAATTTAATTGAACCCCCATCCATCAACCAAATAGCATTCTCTCCAGTCTCCAAATCACTCCAGAAAATATCTGTATTCCCATCACCATCAAAATCCGGAGATGAACTCATACCAGTAGCAAGTGAATTTGTGGAGGAACTTGTCTGAGGTATGGGTGAAGAGCTTTTTGTCGCTAAAGTATAAGTGCTATCAACTAGAGTACTCTCACTCGCAGGTAATATCAGACTAACTTCTGTAGATAGTGAATTAGGCGTATTCATAAGGTTATATTTTTATGGCTTATTGCAAGAATACTTAAGTAGTTTTTGCATAAGGTAGTCGAACTTTGGTATAACCCATGAGAAATTAAAAATTCGTCCGTAATAATACTGAAACGAAGTATCTAATAATTACAAAAGCTAGGCTTTAATGGACAACTTTTATTTGCAATTGGATTTTTTGAAAGAGATATAAAGATTAAATCAGTTAACTTAGACAGTGGTGTGATGTTGCTGATTTGATTTTCATGAAGTCAAAGCCATTTCAAATTAGTCAAGTTAGAAAGTGGTTTGACATCGCTGATTTGATTATGTTGATAATGGTGGGTTACGGTAAATTGATAATTTGTAATTTATCCGAAAATATATCGTTACCTAATCCACCCTACATTTAGATATTTTTCAAAATTGAAGGTTTATTTAGAATTACTTCATTGTTTATCTTGTAAAGTCAGTCAAGAACGCGATCGCTATTTCCAACACTATAAATACAAGAACTTACTCTTATCCCAATTGTGGGTATAGAACTTGTACAGATAAGATTAATTTATACTGGGTTTTGACCAAGCATTTTTAATTGATAGTTCTTTAAATGAAGCTAACTAAATTTTAATTATTATGGGAATACACAAATGCGGTACCGCTCTGGGGATGATAAATTAAATCAGTAAAATTTCCTGGCGAACTTTCATAATTTGAATAGCACGTACCTGTTTTAAAATCTTTAGGATTCCACCACCAATCTTGAGGTCTAAGCCACTCGCTACCAAACTTTTGGCTCAACATCGACGAGCAGCCACCGGAATCTATGGATTCTGCTTTAAATTGCCTTTTTTTAACAATTTCTTTGATAAAGTCTTCTTTTGCATTAAACTTATAGTACCAATTCTGGTCATGTAAAAAGCCTCTAAAAGCTCCACGAGCATTAGAAACAGATGCACTGGAATATCCTAGTTCTTTTAAAGCTTGTTTACCTTGGTAATCTTCTCTGGTATCCAAGGAAATTGAACTAAGCCCTATTAAGCAAGCACCTGATATTGTCGCAGCTAAAGCAATATTTTTAATGGTTTGTTTTTTATTCATTCATTTATTTGAAAGTATATAAATATACTATACTCGTAGCTTTGAGTAACATTTATATATAAAACTCAAAAAAACTCAAAAAAAGTAATATTACATATCAATTTCTCTTAATCATAGTTATATCCAGCGAGCGGCAAAAGATTTACACAAAATATAACAAAAATACTTTGTATCCCCTTTAAGTAAAAACACTGTGGTGTATTCCCTAGATAGGGCATAAATTTTTATTGTCAAACAATGCATTTACTTAGTGGTATTCAACTGTCAGTTTGAATACTTAGATTCTCTAATGAGAGTCTCATATGGTTCTGATAATACTTAGTTCTAGATTATAAAAAAAGTAAATATTTAAACTCAGGTAACGACTATGGCAGCAGATCTTTTGACGCTGTCTGCCTTAATTGGGGTGCATTTTAAGTCGAGTAAATGTATTGAGTGATGTGGAATTATTAGGAGTCAACAAGTACTTTGTTTGACTCTGATTTTTTGTACCTTTTTATCTTTTGAAACACATGAGAGTAAAGAATATTTTGCCAGCATCTCAAAATTCAGCAACAATAAATATCAACGTTCAAAGTGATAATCAAATTGATAAATATATTAAAAATAAACTAAAGAAACAACCACAAGAAATTGTTTTTATAGATACAGCAATATACGATTATCAAACTCTAGTATCCGGAATAAAAGCTGGTATCGAGGTGGTTATTCTTGACCCTACTGAAGATGGTATTGAACAAATCACGCGATCGCTTTTTAAAAAGTACTTTGACTCGGTTCATATTGTTTCTCATGGTTCTCCTGGTTGTTTGTATTTAGGTAATTCGGAGTTAAGTTTAACTAATCTGCATTTTTATGTACCACAGTTAGAGAGTTGGTTTAGTCCTTTATCTATCCCTAGTTCTCCTAAGCTGCTTATTTATGGTTGTAATGTTGCTGTGGGTGATGCTGGAACGGAGTTTGTAGAGCGTCTACATGAAGCAACTAGGGTAACGATTGCTGCTTCTACAACTAAAGTTGGTCATTCTGCTTTGGGTGGTAACTGGGAATTAGATTTCAAGGTTGCAAAGGATAAGACGGTTATAGATGATGTGAGTTTACCTTTTGGGGAAAATACTCTGATTCATTACCCTGGAGTGTTTGCAAATCCTGGTGATGTGGTTATCAATGAAGTTGCTTGGATGGGGACAAATGCTGATAGTTCCCATGAGTGGATTGAACTTTATAATAATACTGATCAAGAAATAGATTTAAGCGGTTGGAGTTTAGTCGGAATTGGTGATGATGTTATTACTATTCCTGGAGGTCAAGTTATTCCAGCTAATGGATATTTTCTGTTAGAAAGCAATGAGAATGCTGTTAATGATATCAATGCGGACTATGTGTATAGTGGTACTTTAAGTGATAATGGAGAAAGACTTTCTCTAATTATTAGTGATGCCAATGAAACTACTGTTGATACTGCTAATAATAATGGCGGAGGATGGCCAGCAGGTATAAATGTTGAGAGTAGTCCTAATGTACGTTTGACGATGGAAAGGACTAATCCTTTGGTATCTGGGACTGATAGCAATTGGCACACTCATACTGGTGTAGGTCGTAATGGAACTGATATAGATAATGGGGAAATATACGGTACTCCCAAAGCATTAAATTCTGTACCAACTGCACCCGGTATCACTGTAACTCCTGGTAGTAATTTGATTACTACTGAGGATGGAGAAATAGCGACTTTTGATGTTGTTTTAGATACTGTGCCTGTGGCTGATGTCACTATTAATTTAAGTAGTGATGATGAAAGCGAAGGTACTGTTTCTACTGAATCTTTAACCTTTACTCCTGAAAACTGGGATATAGCTCAAACAGTTACCGTTACAGGTGAGAATGATGATATTTATGATGAAGATGTTAGTTACAACATTATCATTGAGGAGTCCATAAGTGGAGACCAAAGGTATAGCGGTATTGATACCGGAGATATTACTGTTGTTAATGAAGATAATGATATCCTGAGCGTAGGTATTACTGTTGTTAATCCCCAGACTCCAGAAGCTACGGAAGCAGACACCCCAATCAGTAAATTTCAGGTTACTCGTAACGGTACTCTAGGGGATTTGACGGTTAATTTAGAAGTTGATAGCAGCAGTACGATTAGTCCAGAAGATTATCAGCTTGTTGGTAATAGTTTATCTACAACTGGTTTAGCGGTGACTATTCCCGATGGAGAAAGTTCTGTAGAGTTTGAAGTGACTCCAGTTGATGATAATATTCCTGAAAATGATGAAATTTTACAGTTAAATGTAGTTCCAAATAATAACTATACAGTTGATAGCAGTAATAGTAATGGGACTGTGACTATTACCGCTAATGATGAGATATCCTATGCCATTTCTGGTACCATTAGCGAAATAAATGAAGGTGATACCAGTACTCAAACTCTAAGTTTTACAGTTACTCGCAGTGGTGGAATTGGAGTACAAAGCAGTATAGATTACAGTATTGGTGGTACTGCGAACCTGGGAAGTGATTACAATAATATACAAGTAAGCGGTGGTTTAACAACACAAACAGGTACCTTAAATTTTGCTCCAGAAGAAACCCAGAAAACAATTACTCTAGATGTAATTGGTGATGATGGCTTTGAAGTAGATGAAACTATCGGGGTAGTCTTAAGTAATCCAGAACCTGCGATCGCTCCTGCTAATGCCAAAATTACCATGGATACAGCAGCAGTTAAAATTTTAAATGACGATGGTCAACCGGTTATTAGTACTAATGGTTTTTCTATTGCTGAGGGTGATTCGCAAACCAAGACTGGTAGTTTTCAAGTTAGTTTAAGTAATCCTAGTACTGAAACAGTTACAGTTGAGTATATAACTGCTGATGATACTGCAAGGGTTGATGACGGGGATTATATTGCTAAGAGCGGTACTGTTACTTTTCAACCGGGAGAAACTAGTAAACAAGTTGATGTTGAAATAAATGGCGATCGCACTTTTGAGGGGGAGGAAAGTTTTAAGCTTGATTTGAGCAATCCAATTAATGCTAATTTATCTAATGATATTAGTACTAGTGGAGTTGGAATAATTGAGAACGATGATAATCAACCTAGTATCAGTATTACCGATTTTAGTATTACTGAGGGTAATCAAGATACTCAGGAGATTATCTTTAATGTGAGTCTTTCTAATCCTAGTGGTGAGAGGATTTCTGTAGATTACAGTACTAGTGATGATACTGCTGAAGCTAGCGACAATGATTATATTGCGATTGAGAATACGACTTTAGTATTTGAACCTGGAGAAACTAGTAAGAATATTACTGTTGATGTTATTGGAGATATTAAGTCTGAACCGATTGAGGAGTTTAATGTCAATCTTAGTAATCCAACTGGTGCAACAATTGCTAAGGGTACTGGTGTAGGGAAAATTGGAAATGACGACAATAAACCCAGTATTAACATTGATGATATCACCTTAGCAGAGGGTGAATCAAAAGATTTTACCGTTACTCTTTCTAATCCCAGTAGTGAGGAAATAACTGTTAGTTACAGTAGTAGCGATGATACAGCGACTCTCCAAGACAGTGATTATAATTTTACTAACGGGACTCTATTCTTTGCACCAGGAGAAACTAGTCAAACTATTAGTTTTACAACTTTAGATGATGACAAGTTTGAAGATGATGAGACAGTAAATATTAATCTTACATCTGCCAGTGGTGCTAGTATCAATCAAAATCAGGGTATTGCGACCATTGAAAATAATGACGAAGAACCTACTATCACAATTACAGGTGTTGAAGTCATTGAAGGTGATACAGGTACCCAAGAAGCATCTGTAATAGTTTCTCTTTCTAATCCCAGTAGTAAACCTATTACAGTAGATTATCAAACCACTGATGATACTGCTACCTCAATTGACCAAGACTATAATCCCTTAACTTTGTCTACACTTACCTTTCAACCGGGGGAAACCGAGCAAAGTATCAAAGTAGAAATTAACAGCGATACTAAATTTGAAGGGTCAGAAACCTTTAATATCAATCTCAGTAATCCTAATAATGCAACTTTAGCAGCAGATACTCCAGGAGTTGTCACCATCACCAATGATGACCAAACACCCAGACTAACTATCGACGATGTTAGCATTGCAGAAAGTGATAATGGAATTAAGAAAGCAATATTTACAGTAAATCTGTCTAATCCTAGTGGTGAGACTATTTCTGTAGATTATAGTACCAGCCCCGATAGCGCGATCGCATCAACCCCTGAATCAATTGGAGATTACAATAGTGTTACTGACACTATTATTTTCAATCCTGGGGAAACTAGTAAAAATATTGAGATTGAAGTTAATGGGGATAATATCTTTGAATCAGATGAGAGCTTCAGTGTAAATCTGGTCTCTACAGATAATGTTGATTTCGACAAAGATACTGGTTTTGTAACCATTAGAAATGACGACCCCGAACCCACTATTAGCGTCGAAGATATTAGCGTTAATGAGGGTGAATCTGCTGATTTTGAAGTTACTCTATCTAATCCCAGCAGTTCAGATATAATTCTTAATTATTCTACCAACGACGATACAGCAACTACTATTGATAACGATTATGTACCTGATAATAGCAATAGTATTACCTTCCTAGCAGGTGAAACTAGTAAAAATATTAGTATTGGCACTACCGAAGATAGTAAATTTGAAGGCAATGAAGCTTTTAATCTCAGTCTAGATAGTGCCAATGGTGCAATTATCTCAGATAGTAAGAATCTTGGTATTGCAACCATTAATAATAATGACCAACAACCAACCATCAGTATTGAAGATATCAGTGTTGATGAAGGTGAAATAGGGGAATTTAAGATTACTCTTTCCAATCCCAGTAGCGAAACTATTACCGTTAGTTATCAGAGTGAAGATGGCGACGCTACAATCTTAGATAATGACTATACTCCTATTCAAGATACCATTACTTTTGCCCCAGATGAAGTCAGTAAGACTATCAGTCTAAATACCACAGATGATAATTTATTTGAAGGTAATGAAACTGTTAATATCAAGCTAAGTGATGCAACCAATGCTACTATTAGCGACCCAGAAGGAACTGTTACCATTACTAACAATGATGACAGACCTACTATTGACATTCAAAATAACATTACCATTACAGAAGGCGATAATGGTATACAGCTAGCGACCTTTAACGTAACTCTTTCCAATCCCAGCAGTGAAGTTGTTAGCGTCAGATACAGTACTCAGAACGGTACTGCAAACAACACAGACAATGATTACAACCCCATTCAAAATAATATATTAACCTTTCAGCCAGGAGAAACCAATCAAACCATCAGCGTTGAAATTAACGGAGACACTCAATTTGAAGACGAGGAAAGTTTCAACGTTATTTTAACCAATCCCCTCGGAGGAACTCTAAATACAGATACAGGTGTGATTATCATCGAAAACGATGACCAAGAACCCGGTATAAGTATCGAAGATGTCACCATTATTGAAGGTGAAACTGCTAATGTCAAAGTTAATCTGACTAATACCAGCAGTAAAGCAGTCACTCTAAATTTTAGTACCAGCGATGACACCGCGACAGCAGACGATCCAGATTATACTCCTGTTACTTCTCAAAGTATAGTTTTTCAACCAGGAGAAACCAGCAAAACTATTAGTATCTCTAGTATTGCTGATAATAAGTTTGAAACAGACGAATCTTTCTCAATCAATCTCGATAGTCCTGAAAACGCTACTCTTGATCAGAGTACAAGTACCATCGGAATTATCAATAACGACCAAATCCCCACCGTCAGCATCCAAGAAAGCCTTGATATCCTCGAAGGTAATATTGACACCTCCACAGCCACATTTCAAGTAACCCTCTCCAATCCTAGCAGCGAAACAATTCAAGTAAATTACAGCACCAGTGATGGTAGTGCTTCAGAATTTGATGGAGATTATAACCCCGTTTCCGATACTCTCACCTTTGCATCAGGAGAAATCAGTAAAACTATCAGCGTTGATATTAATGGTGAAACTACCTTCGAGGAAGACGAACAATTCAGCATTAATCTCAGCAACCCTAATAACGTTCAAATCGCTGAAAGTACAGGAACCCTGACAATCACCAATGATGATGACCAACCAACTATCTCCGTCAGCAATAGTACCGTCAACTTTCCAGAAGGTGACGGTGGAATATCTAACGCAATTATAGAAGTCAATCTTTCCCAAACTGCGGGAGTACCAGTAAGCTTTGACTACTCCACCATAGATAATACAGCATCATCAGGGAGTGACTATACCGAAACTACAGGAACAATTACCTTTACCCCCGGATTTGAAAAACAAACAATTAACATTCCTGTTGTAGGAGACTTTGTAGATGAGGATGAAGAAAATTTCTTCGTAGAATTCTCCAATGTAAAAAATGCAACTATTATCGATAATCAAGTAGGAATAGTAATTACCGATAACGACACAGCAGGATTAAAAGTAGAACCAATAGGTAATTTCAACACAACAGAAGGTGAAGAAACTATTTTCACCATGCAATTAGAAAGTCAACCAACTGACGAAGTAGAATTTAACTTAAACACCTCTAACATCTTAGAAGGAACACTCTCCACCGATAAAGTTATCTTTACCCCCGAAAATTGGAATCAACCCCAAAGCATCAAAGTCACCGGTATAGACGACGGAGTTGTGGATGGTAACGGTAACTATCAAATTACCATCAGCCAAGCTACTAGTAACGACAGTAACTACAATCAACTACCAGGAAAAACCTTAAACTTTACCAATAACGACAACGACATAGCACCCACCCGTGAAATTAACGGTACCCCAACAGATGAAATTTTAATAGGTACCAACAGCAGCGATCGCATAAATGGAAATGGTGGTAATGACTTAGTTATCGGTAAACAAGGTTATGACGAAATCACCACCGGTAATGGTCAAGACACCATCTTTGGAGACGTTCCCAACAAAGTTAGTTATTCCAACCTCTTAGAAAGCGACAAAATCATCAGTGGAGGTGGAGACGACATTATCTTCGGTGGTTCCGGAGGTGACTTTATCTATGGAGAAGCAGGAAGCGATCGCATTTATGGTGAAGTTGGTGACGATAGAATCTGGGGTGGAACTGGTGACGATATAGTTAGTGGTGGTATGGGTAAAGATATCTTTTACCTAGCTCCAGGAGAAGGTAGAGATACGATTACCGACTTTGATATCGATGAAGATTTAATTGCTTTATCTGGAGGTCTAAGCTATTCCGATTTATCTCTCTCTCAAGATAATATCCGTACTCTCATTTCTGTGGATGGTAGTGTTTTAGCTGCTGTGAATAATGTGGTGATGGGAGATTTAACTCAGGATTCTTTTATTACTATTTAGAGACACTATTTACAGACAAAAGTAATAAGTGATGAAAGTGAAATTTCTACCCAAAGCTTCAACTCTGGAAATGCTGGAAATATCAATATTGCAACTAAAAATTTATCAATCATAGGTCAAGAAATTTCATCTGCAGCTTTAGCAACCGGTAAAGGTGGAAATATTTCGGTCTTTACCGAGCAATTGACAATTCTTGATGGTGGAGTTTTAGCATCTACAATTTTATCATCTGGTGAGGGAGGAGAGTTAAAGATTGATGCCAAATCTATTGATTTGATAGGTTTGAATTTTGATAATTTGATACCTAGTACAATAACTGCTTCAACACTTGGAAGTGGGAATGCAGGTAATTTAAGTATTAACACAGAAAGCTTAGTAGTTAAAAATGGAGGTAGAGTCGATTCTTCCACTCTCGCTTCCGGAAATTCAGGAAGTGTTACCTACCATCAATGCTACGGATTTTATCGAAGTAAGCGGTACCGTTCCAGGTTCTGTAAATCCTAGCTTCTGACAATCGACCCTAGTTCAGGTTTGACAGAATTAACTACTGGGGTGGTTGATAGAAGTCAACAAATTGCGAACATCCACAACTCTACATTTAGAAGAATCAAAAAAAATCAAATTAACTTTCAAATCAATTTGAAAAATATAATAGGCGACTAAATAAAAAAACTGTACATCCAATCATTCGACAGCCAGACAAATAATCTAATCCAAAAAAATAAATTATTTAATATCCATGACTATATTTAAACTCCCCAGGTAGGATTCGAACCTACGACCAATCGGTTAACAGCCGACCGCTCTACCACTGAGCTACTGAGGAACACAATTATGAATGATAATGCAAGATACAGGGTTTGGCAAGTACTTTAGAAAGTTTTTTTGATTTTTTTTGATCTAACTCCAGTAAATTATCTATAATTTCCCCTCTAAACATATAAAGCAAATAGTTATACAAATACCTACTGACAAGACTTTTGAGAATATTCACACTAAAAAACTAGCCATCCTAAAACTTGTTAGAAGACCATGCAAAAAATTCTGTAAACAAAAATATCTATATATTCATATCCGAAATAGAATATGAAATTAATGAAAATTACTTTAATCCCATACGCATTTGAGCAAGCTTTTGACGTGCTTTATCATCTATGGAATTTGCTAAAAACCTGCTTTTTGACTGCTTAGGGGGCTGATACCTTTTTCTAGCAATGCAAATACTAGCTTCAACCTCATAGCACAACTGTTTTGCAGACATCCATTCAGCCCCATAACCTTGTACAGTTAGTCGTTGCGCTCTATCAGATGTAGCCACAATTACGCGAGAAACCATAGACTGATTATATTCGGAGCGTAAAGAAGCACAAAGCTTCTCTATATAGGTATCTGCAGTTTGTTCAAAGTCAGTATAATGAACTGATAAAAACTCATTAATCACTTCCCTATTCCCAGAAGTTTTTTGATAATGAGCATCAAAAACAATTTGCGTTTCATAATACTTAAGAGCGCTATAACTAATTAACGTTTCCGTCAATTCGCTACGAGCAGCTTCTAAACCAGCAGCTTTGCTAGTCTTTTTTAAACAAGACCAGGTTCCAATGATATTGTAGCCGTCTACAAGCAAGACAGCTCGGGAAGAAGAAGGGTACATGGTTCTGAATCACAATTTTCTAAATGTAAACAAGATTTGCTTTATAACTTTTATAGTAATTCAAACAAGCCTTGTAACACCGTGCTACAAAAGAGAAAAAATCTTTTGAACTACGAAAAAAGTGATTACAAAACTGCTTTTTTGCATCAACAGCTACATTTTGATTGTCAAGGGTGATGTCACTTACAAATAAGCAAAATAGCTATAAAGGGCTGATAATTGATTAAATTGATTGACTTAAGAATAGTAAAAGTTGAAATTTATAAAAACGGACATTATTAAATATATTTTTTGTGTGAAAAATAGTCGTAAACTTTATGTAAATCAAATATGGGATTAATGCCCTGCTACGCTCATATTTAAACCTATATTTAGACTTATATTTAAACTTATGTTTAAATTAGTCTTGAAAATTGATAATATCTGCTCAAAGCGGTGAAGTAGGGTCTTAGATTCTCCTAGTGTCTTCTAGAAAAGGGATGAGACAATATTATACGCTAAAAACGACATTGCAAAAGTGAGAGAAAACACTTTGCCAGTAATAGGAAATTTCTATATTTTTTATGTTGAGAATATTTAGGAATTCTCTCTCCCCAAATCTTAGTTTCTTACTCAAACACCTATATATTAACTCCATATAAAATTAAGAAAGCAATAGGGGATACCATAGTAGTATCCCCTAACAGTCACCAAAATAAGTTTAGTGATTAAAGACTCTTAAGAATCTTTATTATGCATTTCCATCATTTTTTGCTTAAGACGTTGGGGTTCACCCGTATCAATCAAAGAACCTCTATCAAGTAAAAAAGCACCATCACAATAGTTAAGCTCATCAAGACGGTGAGTTACCCAAAGAGCAGCTATATTACGGTCTTTAACCAAGCGACGAACTCCAGCAACCAATTCTAGCTGACTATCTGGATCTAATAGTGCGGTAGGTTCATCTAAAAGCAATACCTCACATCGTCTAGCTAAAGCACCCGCGATCGCAACTCGTTGTTTTTGTCCCCCACTTAAAGCATAGATTGGACGACGCTGTAATGAGAGTAGATTTACAGCTTTGAGTGCTTCGTCTACTCGTTCTCTAATAGTAATAATGGGTAATTTCTCTGGAACCAAACCAAAAGCTACATCTGCACCAACTGTAGGCATTACCAATTGATGATCGGGATTTTGAAATACAAAACCTACCGGGTGTAGAGTTCCAATATAACCAGATTCGGGGGCTAAAAGTCCAGCAATTAACCTCAATAAAGTTGATTTTCCACTACCATTAGTACCCAAAAGCATCCAGAGTTCACCCTTGGGTACCTGAAGAGAGCAAGACTCAATCGCTTGCTTTCCTGAAGACCAACTGAAGTTTAAATCTTTTACTCCAATGCCTAATTGTCTCATTTGCTCCCCATCATCTGAATTATGATTCAGCATTTAGGGCAAAGAAACCAGGTTGTCTACCACTACCAATTCCAGAACCTTCTTTTTGAGTAAGTTGAAATCCAGAAATTTCGCTGACCCGAATAGCAATCTTTTTCTTGATTTTACCTTCGCTCTCTATTTCTAAGATTTCGGGACTTTGAGAACCTATAGCATCAATAATCTGTTTATAAATCGTCTGTGCATCCTCTTCTGACTCACGTTCAATGGAAAAAGGAAAGGCTGTGTTTCTCAATGTGAGGTCGATAGTAAACATCTACGGTATCAAATAAAATAATTGTAAAACTAACTCTAAGGTTAGCAATTTAAATCATACTTTGTGAGACATTATTTAAATTTAGATAAATTTAGATTTGGATTTAGAATCAATCAAATTACTCATGCGCTGTACCCGCGATCGCATCAGACTTATTTGATTTTGATTGTCTTCAGGAATATCATTTAATAAATCCTTGCCATATCAAAAAGCTAGAAAACTAAACAAGGAAAAAGACAAGAAACAACGCAAAGAACTTTTTAAACAAGCAAGAGAAGAATCAATGTATACCGATTACTCACTACAGTCTTTTGCGACCTTAACCGCAAAGCGTTCCAAGTGGATAGCGAAGAGTTTAGACGCTCAGTCTCAACAAAAAATTGCTACCAGGGCTTTTAAAACTTCAGAGCGTGTAATGCTTGGGTTCGCCAAAAAGGTTAGATTCAAGACTACAAGTCGGTTTAAAAGCGTCGAAGGAAAAACCAATAAACAAGGATTGCGCTGGATAAACAATCAGGTCGTATGGGGTGGATTGAAGATCGACGCAATACTTGACCTAAATAACCTAGTTATAGACCACGGTCTAAAAGCTCGTGTCAAGTACTGTAGAGTTATCCGTCGGAACCTAGGAGTAGTCATAACTCCTCAGAGCAGATATCCAACGAAATGCTAGCCCCTGACCAGATAGCCAAGAAGGGCAAAAAGTCAGACGGTTAAGCCTGAATCCCCCTACCTTTTAGTAGGGGGTGTGGCTCAAATTTCCCACTGATAATATCTCCCAGAGAAGCAATCAACAGAAACTTTCTTCCTGAAAAGGTACAACTTTTAGTAGTTTTGCTCTTTTACCACAATAGTATCAGTAAAAATAAGGAAATTAAAACTACCAACTAAAAGAATTTTGTCCAACATCCTTGATTGGGTTTAATATTAGTGACCGCGCAAAGTGAAATTAATAAGACTTACGCACTCACAACTGAAAATAAGGCTTTACGACTACTTCTCCTAACGGAGACGCTGAAGCGAACACTCCGTTCGTAATGATGTAAACACGTAGTCCGTGGATAAGTCCTGAGTAAAACAAAGTTAAGAAAATTCAACATCAATTCTGAAGACTTAGATTTTTGAGAAATATTTCAGTTATTGTTTAGAACTTACGCAACGAAGATTTGTCATTGCGACCGTAACGTAGTGTAGGGAAGCAATCACAAGATTTCGGCGATTACGTCGCTATCGCTCGTTATGACGGAATTACGTGGGTTTTGCGTAAGTCCTGATTGTTTAGAACTTATTTCTCATAATTACATTACTAAAATTTATTATATTTTCCCCGTACTATTCAAACGCTATACTCCCTGTAGCCCTTTACTGAAAAAGTATTTAGCCTACAGAAGATACAACTTACATTAAGATAAATTTGGTTCGCCGATAACAAAATCAAATCATAAAATTAGAAAAAACTTTGAAAAATTAGGAATTTGCACCTAGAATAGATGAGAGACAGTAAATAAATGTTAACAAGATTGACAATCTAGTTGGCATGCTATCTACAGATAAACATTTTATTTTTTCGCTTATCTAGTAGTGGCGAAAACCTGTAATTATAAATATTTGGAGATTTTCCTATGACCATCGCAGTTGGGCGCGCCCCCAGCCAGAGAGGGTGGTTTGACGGAGTAGATGACTGGTTGAAGCGCGATAGATTCGTGTTCGTCGGTTGGTCAGGTCTACTGCTATTCCCTTGTGCATACATGGCACTAG
>JBHJJE010000036.1:0-103151 GCA_050042865.1 Mastigocoleus sp. | reverse complement strand
CACTTTCTTGTGCTGTATGAGTATTCTCTGATTGATTCTCAGATTGATTCTCAGATTGATTCTCAGATTGATTCTCAGATTGATTCTCAGATTTAGTCTCAGATTGATTCTCAGATTGATTCTCAGATTGATTCTCAGACTCAGCTACTGGGGCTGCTGTATTATTTTGAGCAGATGTAGCCACATTTTGTTCTACCTCGCGAGAAGTAGCACTTTGTTCTGCTTCCTGGGAAGCATTTTGATTGGATGATTCAGGTAACGGCATCAGGTCGGAATTCATAGAAACTCCTTGCGGCGGAGACACATCCCACAGTCGGGACTTTAATAAAGCAGCTCTTTACGAGCTGTTGTATGGCTTTATGAAAAGTATACTTACTTTCCATTTGCCACCCAATAGCGCTGTGTGTGATACTAAAAACGCCCGATGAAGGCAACACACATACACTAAATGTGTAATTTAGCGTTTTTATACCAGTTTCGGAAGCGTACTATAGCTACAAATCATACAATTCCTCCTAAAGTCATTGCTAGATTTGGCTACACAAATGCCCATTTGTTATAAAGTTCACAGGCAATCAACGGTATTCCGCAAAGTTTTGGAAATTTTTAACATTATCAACTTGTGTAGACTATTGTTTAATTCAGATTTACGGGAGGTTATGTGTCTCAATCACGCAATCGTTGGATAATAAATGTTGTGTTGATGTTCGCAGCATTTGCTTTTATTGGGGTATCAATGTTCCCCTTAATAGCAGCATTTAACTCAAGAGAATCGGATAATTCTCAAACAGCTAATAACCAAGTCGTTACTAATAATAACGACACTCCTTCTTCTGCTCAACAAATTTCTAAGCTGCAAAAGGATCTACAGTTTTATGAAAGGTTATCGCAAGATGAGCCAAATAACGATGTAGCCCTGAAAAAATTAATCGAAACAAGACTACAGCTATTAAGTCTAAAGCAAGGTGACATAAAAACGGTAATCCAAGATTTAGAAAAGCTAGTCAAATTATCTCCGCAAACACCAAAATATGCAGTACTTTTAGGTCAAGCAAAACAGCAAATTGGTGCTTTTGAAGAAGCTGCTCAGACTTTTCGTTCTTCTTTAGAAGCCAATCCTGGGAATACAGACCTTGTAGAAGCAATGGTTAGCCTACAGTTGCAGCAGAAACGTCCAGAAGCAGCTATTAGCTTGATCAAAGATACTTTATCTACTGCCAATAAATCAAATAATGTTCAGCCCTCAACAAGTGTAGATGTTACTGCACTCCAGACTTTATTGGGTAATGTGTATGCCAGGGAAAAACGTTATGGAGAAGCCATAGCAGCTTATGATACAGCTATTCAAAAAGATACAAAGGATTTTCGCCCAGTTTTAGCGAAAGCTATGTTGCTTAAGGAACAGGGTAAAACTGATGAAGCAAAACCTTTGTTTACTAAAGCTTCTAGTTTAGCCCCAGCCCAGTCTAAAGATGAAATCAACAGACTGGCAAATAGTACACCTACTCCAACTCCTACACCATCTCCAGAAGCTTCTGCTACACCCAAAGGAAATAGTTCTAAAAATTAACCATTAGAATTAAATACAATTACATTAATTTTAAAGTTTATTTTGAGGTTAATTTTTAGTTTTTTTTACTTTTGAGGGTATAGGTATATCATTCAAGTTAATTATTTGCTCCTCACTTCAATACTTTCGCTCTTTTGGCTCAAACATATTCAGATTAACCTCAGAATAACGAATATCAATACCCGCAGCAGAATAGTAAGCCATAGTATGCTTTAAAAAGTTGGTATCATCACGTTGAGAATAATCTTCCCTAAAATGCGCACCTCGACTTTCACGTCGATTTAAGGCTGAGGTAATAATAATTTGTCCAACTGCCATTAAGTTTTGTAATTCTAAGGCTTCAACAATTTCTGTATTCCAATTTTTACTTTTATCATCTAAATATATGTTGGAATATTGCTTTTGAATTTCTTGTACTTTTTCACATCCTTGACTCATCAGTTCTTCTGTACGAAACACACCACAAAACTCTGTCATGCAGTCTTGAAAATCTTCTCTGACGCTAGAAATACGGCGATTACCAGACTTATCCAATAAGCTTTGAATTTGTTTTTCTGCTGCTTGAATATATTTCTCTGCATCTACAGATGGTAATTTACGTTTTTGTACAAAATCAGCGATCGCGGCTCCAGTTCTGCGTCCGTAAACTACGCATTCTAGTAAGGAATTGCTACCTAAACGGTTGGCTCCATGTACTGATACGCAGGCACTTTCTCCAGCTGCAAAAAATCCATCTACTAAATTTTCTTCACTACTGTAAACCTGTCCGTTGGTATTTACAGGAATTCCTCCCATGCAGTAATGAATTGTCGGACGTACCGGAATCGGTTCTGTAACTCCATCTACCCCTAAAAGACGGTAAGCTTCTTCCCAGCAGAAGGGAATCCGGCTCATAATTTTTTCTTTCCCCATATGGCGGAGGTCTAAATATACGTAAACACCACCACTACTACCGTCTGGTTTGACACCACGACCTGCACGAATTTCGTAAGCGATCGCACGAGAAGTAATGTCTCTGGGTGCAAGTTCCATTCGGGAAGGGGCATAATTTGCCATAAATCTTTCCCCTCCGGAATTAATTAAATAAGCACCTTCCCCACGCACGGCTTCAGAAACCAATACCCCTACAGGATACAATCCTGTAGGATGAAATTGCACAAATTCCATATCTTCTAAAGGTAAACCAGCTAAAGCTGTCATGGCTAGACCATCACCTGTTGAAGCGTAATCATTTGATGTAGTATTAAATACGCGACCATAGCCACCTGTAGCAAACATTACAGCTTTAGCTCTGACTACCTCTATATGTCCGTCGAGCAGACGATACATAACAATACCTTTAGCTTGACCTGATTCCAAAATCAGCCGCATTACGTACCATTCATCAAATATCTGGACACCATTGTGTCGGAGATTGTTTACTAACTCGTGTAAGATAGCATGACCAGTTTTATCCGCAGCGTAACAGGTGCGATTATGGGAATGTCCTCCAAAAGCTCGTTGAGCAATACGTCCATCATTTAAGCGGGAAAATAAAACACCCATATGTTCTAAATCGAAGACTACATCAGGTGCTTCTTTAGTGAGAATAGCTACAGCATCTTGATCTGCTAAATAATCAGAACCTTTAACAGTATCAAAGGCATGAGCTTCCCAAGTATCAGCAGAGTCAACATTTTTAAGACTTGCTGCGATACCTCCTTGTGCTGCAACTGAGTGAGAACGAATAGGATGAGTTTTAGCAACTACTGCTACATTTAAGCTAGGGTCACTCTTAGTAATTTCTAAAGCTGCACGACATCCAGCTAGACCACCACCAACAATAATTACATCAAACTCCAGCATTATTTTCCCCTGAGTATAAATATATGCTTCAATTATTTTTAACTTTAAATATTAACTTTAAGCATTCACTTGAAGTTTTTTTAGCTTGAAAATCTAATTGCTAAAAATCAATATTTAGATTACTCCATTTAGATTATTTCATTTAGATTGTTAATTTTTATTAATGTATTTACGAATATTCTTATACTTTAGAAGTACGTAGACTTTTGGGTCAAATTGTCTTTTCGTAAGAGATTGCAAGTATTTGAGAAATACTATTATGGCAGTAAAGCTACCATATTCAGAATTTAGTAAAAAATTATTTAACAAAAAAATCCTGCCAATAGACAGGAATTACATCTGTTAAATTAACAGATATAAATTAAAAGAGAAATTTAAAGCACTTACAACATTCGATTCTTTAGCAGATTAGAAATATCAAAGCACTTTAATAAACAATTTTTTTCCAAAAGTTCTTAAACTTCTCCAACAAAAGTAAATTTTTATTTAAATTTGTATATGCACTTAACCATTGACCTGAACTGGCTTTTCTTCTGAAATATTTCCTGGTATTGGCTTCATATTCACTCCAGGCTCTAAAGCTGTCAATTCAATATGATTTAGCAGGGTTGTTACAAAAGTAAATAGCAAAAAAGGTAATGAAAGAAGAACTATAAGCCCTACAGATGCTAAAGCATATACAGGACGCTTGGCTCCCATTAACGCTAAAGCTGAAGCCAGACTAATAGTAATTGTAATCAGCCATACCATAATTTGGCCGTAAATATCGCCAAAGGTCAACGTGCAAACGAAACGGTAGTTCTGAATATTATTCATGAATGTTGTCTCAATGCTCTCTAACTATCTACGTTAGAGCCTAGTTTTTATTTCTGACGATTTCTAAATATTTTTGAATTAATTGTAATATAGCTTAATATACTTGATTACTTATATTTAGTAAGTAAGTAGGTGTAAAAATTAGGTGTAAAAATTTATTATTATGTCCGAAGCTGAATCTCCGAAGCCAAGCAAAAGCATAGCAATTTTAGATATTTTACATTTTGTTATATAGTTGCGTTTTTTGTGGGCACCTAATTAATCTAAGTATTTAAAAGAAAATTAGTATAAATATTCTTGCAAATATTTTTATAAATATAAATATAGGTATTGGAAATAATTATTTATAGCCTGACTTATAGTCTATTTTAGAATGCGTATTAAATTAAATTTTTATTTTGTGAGCAACCCACAAGGTGGAAATTAAAAATTAAAAATTCAACTCTACCTGGCAACTAATGAAACTAACATATTTTTTTAATCTAGCACACAGCTTTGCCAAATAAGGGTTTTGAAATGTGTAAATTAGAAGTATTTGTAATACTTAAAACTCAAAAACAAGCAACTACTTTCAGCAAATATAGAATTTTAGACCAAGGATATAATTTAATTTTCGCTTACCAATAATTATATTTATTCCAAAAGTGGATATTCTCTAAAAAATCAACCTATAAGAAAAACTAAAACTATTTAAATTGATATAGTTTTATTTTAAATAGGCATATTTTGAATCTATATAATACGTATTTGATATATATAGTAAAATCCTAAGTCCACTTCGATATAATATCAAAGTTACATGGCAACGTTACATGGTATGAATAAATGATAGTTAGTAAATAATCAGTACAGATAACTAAGTTATGAGCAATTCTATTTTTTTAGCAGGTGCCAGTAGAGGTGTAGGTAGAGAAATAGCTAAATACTTGGTAGCCGAAAAAAATCAAGTGAGAGCATTGCTTAGAACAGAAGATGCACGTACAGAACTCGAAGCAATGGGAATTGAGGTAATCTTGGGTGATGCTTTAAACTCAATACAGGTAGAGCAAGCTGTAATAGAAGAAAACAATATAGATACGCTCATCAGTACTATTGGTGGCTTACCACAAGTTGACCCAAAACCAGATTATATCGCTAATAAAAATTTAATAGATGCTGCGATCAAAGCAAAAATAAAAAAAATTATCTTAGTTACTTCCATTGGTTGTGGAGAAAGCGTTGTTGCTTTAAATCCTCAAGCTTTAGAGACTTTAAAGTCAGTATTAGTTGAAAAAGAAAAAGCCGAACAGTATTTAGTTAATAGTGGGTTGACCTATACAATTATTCGTCCTGGTGGTTTGAAATCAGAGCAGACAACTGGAAATGGTGTTTTGACGTCAGACAACACAGTTGTAGGTAGTATTAATCGTGCTGATGTCGCACAGCTGGTATGTCGCTGTGTAGTTTCAGAGAAAGCAAATAATCAAATTCTTTCAGCAGTGGATAAGAATATGCTATTCACTCAAAAAGAGTTTGATGAATTTAGACTAACGTGATTGTTCAAGAGTAATTTTTTAAAAGTGACTTTTTCTGGATAATCTTTTGTTATCGAATCTCTCTGAAGCTAGTTATTTTGACCATTAAAAAACTATAAATATTATTTTTATGGCAAATTAAATATGTTACCCAATTTATCTAATAATCTACTAGTTAGAGCTTTATTCGATGTCGCTGAAGTTGAAAAAACTCAATTTCCTTACAATATTATTCAGTTGAAAATATTGTATCCTGCACGTGTAAGTGGTGATTACCAGGAAAAGAACACGGGGACATTACCTGTTGATTCAGAACAAGCTCCCTTCCCGATTGTAATATTTTTCAATGGTTTTAACTGCGAGGCTTCAGTTTATCAATGGTTAGGATTAAAATTAGTTGAATCTGGGTTTGTCGTCGTCACATTCAACTGGATTGCAGAAGGTTTTCCCGGAGCGATCGCTCTTACACCAGGAGTTGATATCGCAGCTGTTCAACCCGAAAATTACGGTAAAATCCCTACAGCATCTGCCTTAAAAGCATTAATATCTAAATTAGAACAGTTACAGCAAAAAAGTATTCTTCAAGGAATGCTCGATCTAGACAAGATAGTTTTAGCCGGACATTCAGCAGGTGGTAGAGTAGCAATTGAGAATGCAAATCCTCAATTTTTTCCAGGTGTAGTGGCAACATTTGCTTATGCTGCACATAGTATGGCACCTACAATGATGGGTTATGAAGCAGGAAAAATATTACCACTTCCTGATTCTTTACCAATGTTGCTAATTGGAGGAACAGCAGATGGAGTAATTGCTAATAGTAGCGATCGCTATGGTCTTCCTCCAGGAGATCCAACTACATCTGTGATTCGTACATTTTCTGAAGCAGTAAGTGGGGGTAGGGAAGACACTTACCTAGTACTTATAGAAGGAGCAAATCATTTTGCAGTTGTTCATCCTTATGACTCTACGACAGGTAGATTATTTTTAGATTTTCTTTCTACTCAACCAGAAGAAAAAATTCGTTGTTTTATTTCTGATATAGTCAGGTTATTTCTGGAAATTCATGTCCGCGATCGCTCTGAAAAAGCTCAGCAGTTACAAGAGCTTTTAAAGTCCAATAATCCTCTAATTCACCATTGGGAATGCAAATAGTTTAGTTATTTCTTGGAAGTCCCTCAATCTCCACAAATCTGACAAAAAAGAGTTCTTTTACGCGCTCCATCTAGCTCAAAAAATAATATAGATTGATAAGTTCCCAAATATAACTTTCCATCAACCACTGGAATCACTTCACTGTTACTCAATGTCATTGCCATCAAATGAGAGTGAGCATTCATAGGTTCATCAACAGGTATATTTGGTCTTAAGTGTAAATCATTATGTAAATATTTATCTGATTCTGGAGCTAATTTTCGTAAATATTTTTTTATATCTTCTAATAATCTTTCTTCATTTTCATTTACTGTCAATGCTGTTGTTGTATGTCGAGAAAATATTAATACCTGACCATTTTTAATTGAAGTTGATGATAAAATTGACTCAATTTGTTCAGTCACATTATAGATATTGATTCCTGTTTCTGTTTCAATTTCTAATAACTTATTAGTAATTTGCATTTGGTGATTGGTAATTATTAAAGATTAATGGTTAATGTCTTTTCTCTTTAGATTGAAATTATTCAACACATAATTTAAAAAACTTTGCACTCCTCGACGCTCTTCTCCCCATTCCTCTAAATTAAAAAGTTTCTAAATTAGTAAATTAAAAAATATATAATTTAGGTGTTAACAGAATTGACGTAACTGATTTTCTGGCAAATTTTATAATCCTTAGATATCAAAGGTTTATGTAAATAATAGTTTTTTAATGATGCAAGATGTGAATTAATTAAGAACTCAAACTTTTAAAATCATTTTTAAACCATTTACTAATCTTTTCATACCTGCTTCAACTGTTTCTTGCTGTAAAGCACCATATGCAATCCGCAGGTAACATCCATCCTGCATTCCAAAGGTGTCTCCGGGAATAACTGCTACTTTATACTCGTTAATTAATTTTTTAACTAATTCAAAAGCATCTATTTGTTTCTTTATCTTCAGAAAAAAGTAAAAAGCTCCTTTCGCAGGTGCTATATTACACAATCCTTCTAATTCTTGAAGGGAATTAAGAACCACTTCTCTAACTTGTGCGACACTACCAATATTTTCTGTTAAATAACTATCTTTCGCTTGTAATGCCCCCATTGCAGCATATTGAGAAATTACAGGAGGACAAATTAGTATTGTATCTTGTACTTTTTTAACAGCCTCTAATAAATGCTGGGGAATAACCATGTATCCAATACGCCAGCTAGCAAATCCGTATGCCTTAGACAGACTGTAGAGAGAAATGGTATGGTTATTACTTCCTTTAATTGAAGCTGGTGAAAAGTGTTTGCAGTCTTCATAAGTGAAATAATCGTATGTCTCATCACTTATATGGTAAACACCTTTGTCTTTACAGATTTGATTAAGCGATCGCAAGGCATTTTCTGAGTAAACTGCACCTGTAGGGTTATTTGGTGAAATTGTAACTACAGCACGAGTCCGGGGTGTAATTGCATCAGCTATTTTTAAAGGAAGCAACTGATAATTTTCGTCAGTATTTACTAAAATTGGCTGACAATCTGCCATCCTTACTGCCATTTCATGATTGAAATAGTAAGGAGTATTAAGAATTATTTCATCTCCTGGAGCGGTAATTGCCAAAATGGCATTCATGAAAGCCATATTGCTACCTGCGGTAACAATAATACAGTTGTCTTTATTTATCTCAATTCGGTTAAATTTCTCTAACTTTGTAGCTAATACAGATAGTAAAGGAGCAATACCAGTAACAGGCTGGTAAAGATGATTTTTAGGCTCTGATAAAAACTTTGCTAGCATCTCGAATGCTTCTTGTGGTGGAGGATACCAAACTACACCTTGTCCTAAAGAAATTGTACCAGGAGAGTTTTTAATCAATTCCCCGACTATAGGAATAATGGGGGATTGAACTAAATGCATGCGAGAAATAACGGATTTCATGGGAATTCATGCAATATTGGAGTTTGTTTGAATTCAGGATAGCTGCGAGCTAAGCAGAAAATATAAAGCTTCTAATATTGAAGCCAAAAGCTATCCTCAACAAGCTATTGTCAAGCTAAAGCAGGCTCCTAAAATTGAAGGCTAATAGACCATTAAAATTTTATCTACAGCAATCTTGATAATTAAATATAATCATATAAATGTAGCTTTATTATCAATTCACTTACTACTTATTAAGTTAGTTGTCACTTTATAGAATATATCTCATAATAGAAACTTTTCTTCACAATTTAACTTTGTAAAATATCATTACTATTTGACTTTAATTTAATGTATTTTAAACTTAAAAAATAACTTAATCTATGAGCGGTCAAGACATTTGAATCCTTAATCTTCGTAAACGAATAACTCGATATGTTAAGTTTTTAAAAACACTGACTTTTTATCTACATTTAGACCTGAACTTTCTGTTGGAGTTGTGTATTCTAAAAACAAATTCAAATAATTATCATTCACGAGAGGTCTAATGACTCCAAAAATAATGCGTCACCTATGGTCTGTAGTCGAAGCTAGTCAAAGTAAAACTCTCTTACAGTTAGACGATGTTAGCTTAGTACAGTTATTGGTAAAACAGACTACAATTCACTTATCTTTAGATTGTCATGAAACGGATTTTCTGAGTAGTTACATTCAATCTCGACTACCTTTAATTCGAGATATGGCTAAACAGCGCCAATATTCCTAAATTTATTTGAGGAATATATTAACGAGAAATATAGATAAGTAGAGTCATAAAGTCAGTCATAAACTTGGGAAATTAGAATTTAGTTACCTGAAGGAAGAAAGAAAATAAAAGTATCCTCATATACTTTACAGATAAAACTGAAAAGGAAAGAAAAATAAATTAGAATCAATTGCGATTATCTAATTTGCTCCCATTAACTCCCATCAATTGACAAAATCATCTAAGTTTTTCAAGCACAAACAATTACCAAGATAAATGATTAACTTGATAAAAACTTAGAATGGAAGACCTTCAGCAAAAAAGACTTGATGGAATAAGCAACAGATTAGTAGCTTCCCAATACATTTGGTATACCAATGATGATCCATCCTATCTATAGGAAAATACCCGTCCTGTATTGTGAAAATCTTTCACTCCAGGACTGTAATTAAAAGTTGAAAAAGAAAGCAGGAACTTACTGTGGTGGTAAATATCCCTCAATTAAACAATCAGAACCCACAATGCTCATCTCAACACTCTCCAAAGACAAAGCTTGATTCATTGTGTTCAAACCTAATTCTCCAACAGGTGTAGGAGCATTTATCCCACCAATAATTTTAGGTGCTACAAATGCTAATACTTTTTGAACTACCCCTTGAGCGATCGCACTAGCAGCTAAAGTTCCACCACATTCCCACAAAACGCTACAAAAACCACGTTCGTAGAAATATTTCATTGCTTCTTCAGGAGTTAAGGATGGTAGTTCCACCACTTCTACACCTTGTTGACGTAACAATTTTTGAAATTCAAGATTTGCTCCTACTTGAGTTAGAACTAGAGTAGGAGCTTCAGCGCTATTCCACAGGTGTGCTTGTTGGGGTAAATCTAAACTACGACTCATCACTACCCTTAAAGGATTATGAGCTTGTAAATGATGAGTAGTTAAATGAGGATTATCATTTCTAACCGTATTTCCACCGACTACGACTGCATCACAAGTAGACCGTAATTGATGTACTGTTTTCCGAGCATCAGTATTTGTAACCCATGCACTATCACCTGTAGCGGTAGCAATTTTGCCATCTAAAGTCATGGCATATTTTAAAATACCCAAAGGCTTGTGATGAAGAATACGATGAATAAAACCTTCATTAAGTTTTTTGCAAGCAACTTCCTCTACACCCGCGATCGCTTCAATACCAGCATCTTTTAAACGAGCAATTCCCCCACCAGCAACTAAGGGATTTGGATCTACCATCCCTACTACAACTTTACTTACACCAGCAGCAACTAATGCAGATGAACAAGGGGGTGTGCGTCCATAGTGATTACATGGTTCAAGGTTCACATATACAGTAGCACCCCGCGCTTTCTCTCCTGCCGCTCGCAGAGCAAAGACTTCAGCGTGAGGTTCTCCAGCACGGGGATGAAAACCTTCCCCAACTATTTCACCATCTTTAACTATTACTGCTCCTACTAAAGGATTAGGGGAAGTGCGTCCCAAAGCACGTTTAGCTAAAGTTAAACATCGCCGCATTATCTCCCTATCAAAGTCAGTAATAGAAGTATCTACAGATGTACCGGAAACTCCCGACTGGGAGAATGCAGGAGAATTATTCATAACCGAAGAAACGCCAATATTTTCTGACAATATATATCAGAACTTAACGCAAATCCCAGTTATAAGTTATCAGTTTTTGAAATGGTAAATTAATTTTGTGCCACCAAAGTGATTTTGTCAGGAATTTTAAACTTTAAACTTTAAACCTTAAACTTGAGCTTCAGCTTGAGTTTGAGGAACTAAACTTGTTCTGCGGATCTAAGTTTTTGCCACCAACGATTTAGAGGATAATATACGACAGGTGCCCAAAGACTACTTAAAATCGCAGAAGCTAAAACTACCTGTTGGTAATAATTCCAAACATTATCAAAGTTACGGTTTTCTCCACCAAATCTCAGCCAACCATAGCTAAACCCAGATAATTGGACTGCAAATATTGTTGTTGCCAAAATTTCCATAAGAAAAACTATCAAAGCTATGGAAATAAAATCCTCTTGTATAAAACGCTGCTTTTTCAATAATCCGGTGAGAAATCCCACAATTCCTAAACTTACAGCATGGGTTGGATTTGCAGATGTCATCCCATCTTGGAATAATCCCAGAACAATCCCCGCAAACCCTCCTTGCCAAGCTGTACGTTTAACGCTCCATGTAACTACCCAAATTAAAAGCCAGTTCGGACCAATTGTTACCAGTTCTGTTCCTGGTAAGCGACTAGGCAATAATAGTAAGCATAACAATACAGAAGTAAAAATAATTAAACTATCAACTAATTGTCGGTGATGAGGTTTCCAACTAGATAAAGGTTTAAATTTATGAGACTTTTTACGCCGTTTGGAGCTAGGTTGAGAAGATTGTGAATAAGATGACTTTGATTTTTTGCGTCTGTTTTTACGGGATAAGGGCTTAAGCTTCATTAGTCCAGGAGATGCGAAATGTATAAAATAAAAATATGAATGCTGTCTTAAATGGTTGCTTAATATATTTAAAATATCTAAGTCAAATACCTAAGTAAAATATCTAAGTAAAATATCTAATAATATATTTCAAATAATAAAAAAATAAATAGAAGAATATAAAGGGAAATGGAAAAACTTGACCGTAAGTTAAATATTCCTAGCTACTAGTAGCCAAATCAGATAAATAATTTCAAAAGATTTAATTACCTATTACCCATTCCCATTACCAAATCTTTAATTGGCTTTCTGCTCAGCTTCTTCTTTCACAGCCTTGGCTGGTTTAGGATAGACCTGTACCCAGTCAAGAGAACGTATCGATGTAGAAAGTTCAATTACTGCAACTGAAGTAGGTAATCTTTTTAAGTCTAAAGACTTGACTTTTCCGATAGCTAGCCCAGAAGGAAATTTCTTACTGTAAATTGATGTGGAAACTAAGTCCCCAACCTTAACATTAGGTACTTTTTCTAAAAATTCTAACTCCGCTTCCGTTGAGAAGTTTCCTGTCAAAACTCCACCAGCACCAGTGCGACTTACACTTACACCAACTCTACTGTTGGAGTCACTCACTAACAAAACTCGACTTGTGTTTGGTGTAACGCTGTCTATTAAGCCTACTAAACCACCTTCAGCCTTTACAATAAAGCCCTTCTGAATGCCTTGAAGACTGCCACGATTTAATGTTACCTGCTGCCACCAACTATCAGCACTGCGCCCCACCACGCGAGCAATTATCGGTTTAGACTGTAAATTATCTTTTTCTTTGTAATTTATTAATTTTTGTAAATTTTTATTTTGATTCTCTAAGACTGCGATCCGATTCTTTAGCTCATTTATACGTCTAATATCTTTATCGTTACGAATCTCTTTTTGTGGGGAAGCGTTTTGAATTGTTTCTAAAGGACGAGCGATCGTTTGATATATTTCCATCAAAATGCTGCCATTAGTATATCGCAATGCTAAAGCGCTAGCGATCGCTACACTCAGCAATCCAACTTGTAGACCCCTACGTTCCCACCACCGACGTACCGTAAACATGTATACATACCTTTTTTTATATAGTGACAAAATTAATCATACGAAAATAGGCAGCGATCGCTAAAACTTTAGTATTGGATTCCGTTGTTGGAATCCAATACCCATACTCAAATTAGCAGAACCTGTTATTACATACTACGTGAACGAGCACTGAATACCCGTTCTAATTGCTTAAAGTTTTCTAATACGCGTCCTGTACCTAAAACTACACAACTTAAAGGATCGGCAGCTACATGTGTCACGATTCCTGTCTCATGACTAATCAAAGTGTCCAGACCTTTGAGTAAAGCCCCACCACCTGCTAACATTATGCCCCGATCGATAATGTCTGCTGCCAATTCAGGTGGCGTACGTTCCAAAGTACGTTTGACTGCTTCAATGATAACTGAAAGTGGTTCAGACATGCTCTCACGCATCTCTGGACCTTTGATAGTTACAGTTCTTGGTAGACCTGAGAGCAGGTGCAAACCTCGAACATCCATCATTGCCTCCTCATCATCATTAGTAGGATAAGCAGAGCCAATACGAATTTTAATATCTTCTGCAGTACGTTCGCCAATTACCAGGTTATGAACTTTTTTCATATACTGAACGATAGATTCAGTTAATTCGTCACCTGCGATACGTACTGATTCGCTCAATACTGTACCTTGTAAACTTAATACTGCAACCTCTGTTGTCCCACCACCAATATCAATAATCATGTTACCTGTAGGTTCAGCCACTGGTAGTCCGGCTCCAATAGCAGCGGCTACAGGTTCATCAATTAAATATACTTCCCTCGCTCCAGCTTGAGAGGCTGCATCCATGACAGCCCTTCTTTCCACTCCAGTAACTCCACTAGGAATACCAATAACTATTCTTGGTAATACTAAAGTCTTACCTTCATTGACGCGTTGAATAAAATTTTTCAACATCAGCTCAGCTGTATCGAAGTCAGCGATTACACCATCGCGCAAGGGGCGGAGGGCAATCACATTTCCAGGCGTGCGACCGAGCATTTTCTTGGCATCTTCCCCAACAGCCAGTGCTACCTTCTCATTTTGATCGATAGCAACTACAGATGGCTCTTGGAGTACAATACCTTTACCAGATACGTAGACAAGGGTGTTGGCAGTACCCAAATCGATACCCATGTCCCGTGACAAGGAGAATTTACTAAAAAGACCCACGCGTTTTCTTCGCCCCCTATTGTTCGATACTTAATAACGACATCTGCATTCTGAGAATTGTGCTGGATTCTATTACGTTTTCTATCCTGAGTCTAGTAAAGCAGACTATATTTTTATATAACTTTGAGGTGACTTAACACTAGCCCCCTGTTTGTTGTATATATTCTGCCACTACTCGTATATATCCGTATGCTTTACTAGCTACTTCCGAGTAATTTTTATCATTTTTTGGGGGCGATCGCTTGTTTGCTATCTCACTTGATAAGAATAGCTTTAAATTTGCGCTCACAAAAATTTACATTTATTAGTACATAAACACTATAATCTAAGACTATGAGTATAAATGTTGTAACTTTAGTGGGTAGGGTCGGCGGCGACCCTGACATGAAATATTTTGAGTCTGGCAAGGTTAAATGTAGATTAACTCTTGCAGTTAGGAGGCGATCGCGTAATAGCGATCAACCAGACTGGTTTACATTGGAAATCTGGGGCAAAACCGCAGAGGTTGCAGGTCAGTATGTTAGAAAAGGCACACTGATTGGCGTAAAAGGTTCTTTGAAAATGGATACTTGGAAAGACCGTAATACTGGAGTAGACCGTTCTGCACCAGTGATTAATGTAGACCAATTAGACTTACTTGGTTCCAAAAGGGATGCGGAAGTCGCCGCAATGAATGGTGATCCAGGTCATTTCTAATTCGCTTTGCCATAGCAAAAAGATTAGGGAGAAAGAATAAATACAAGTCAAAGATAGGAAAGAAAAATATTTCTTCTTTTCTATCCTGTTTATCCTTTTCTCCTATACAAATTTAATATCTAATTTGTAGGGTCACTGATGCATTGACTTCTTGTTCTCCAGCAACTATTGGTGTAGTAGGTCTTGGAGCTGCTTCTGCACTTGTAAAACTGCGGGATAATCTTGCCATGGGTCGGGGAGGTCTAGCAGCACCAGCTACTTGAATACCAATAATTTCTTGGGATGTTAAACCTAGAGTAGTCAATACAACCTCAGCTTTTTCTCTTGCATCTTGAGTCGCTTCTCTCAATGCTTGTTTTTGTGCCTCTTCAATAGCTGCATCCGTAGCAACGAAACTAACACGATCAATTCTAGTGGCACCGACTTTCACTGCTTCATCCAACAATTTACCAGTATTTTGAGTTGTAGTACGAAAACTAACTGTATTGCTGGCACTATAAGCAATAATTTTTCTAACTCTACTTTTATAATCGTAAACAGGTGAGAGATTAATAGCCGTAGTTTTTAATTTTTCCACATTCTGAGACTTCAAAAAATTTACTACTGCCTCAGAACGTTTAGCAGCTTGTGCTTGAACATCTTTAATATCTTTACCTTTAACTTCAACCCCAAGTCTGACTAAAGATAAAGTTGCTGGAATTGTCTCTTCTCCAGTACCTCTGACTGTCAAAGTACGTAATACCCTTTCTTCGCTCTCTGCCAGTACAGGGATTGAAAAATTGATACACAGCAGTAAAGCTAAAGGTATAGTCTTCCGTAAATTATGAAGGGGTTTGATAGAAAATCGATTCATTGAAGAGTTACTCCTAGAAAGATTGTTTGTTTATTTTTAACTTTTAACTTCCCTACCCGTGCTGGGATTTGTGAACATTAGGGAATTTCAAAAAAATAGAAATATTTGCCAAGATGATCAACAATAGTATAAAAATTATCTTTGGTAGAATATAAAACTTGAGATATAAATTATGGCTTACTGGTTACTAAAAACGGAACCGGAAGAATATTCTTATAATGATTTGGAAAAAGAAAAAACAACTGTATGGAATGGGGTCAATAACGCCCTAGCCTTAAAGCATATGAGAACAATGCAACCAGGTGACTTAGCTTTTATTTATCACACTGGTAAACAAAAAAAAATAGTTGGTATAGGATTAATTTCCAGTCAGCCTTATCCCGACCCAGAATTAAATGAAGCTAAACGTACAGTAGTAAAAGTGCAAGCTGTAGAGAAAGTTACAGTACCAGTCAGTTTAAAAGAAATTAAGCAAGACGATAGTTTCAAAGATTTTGAAATGTTGAGACTGCCAAGACTTTCCGTTGTACCAGTGGCAAAACCTTATTGGCAAAGGCTTATAGCTTTATGCAAATCAGAAATAAGCGCCCATAGCATAGATAAGTAAATAAAGATTAATTTAATTAGTTATTATATGTATTTTAAGAATCTATCAGAAGACTATAATAATTGACCCTAATAAACCTGTAAATTAGAGGGAAGAATACTTGCAAAAGCGATGGCTTTAAATTTGATAAACTTTTCATCTTCCCTATTAGCAACAGAGACTCAAGCTGCAGAGAGTTCATTTGTTGTTGCAGCAGTTTTACTGAGCATGATTGTGATTTATGCCGCCAGTAAAATCGGCGGTGAATTATCCAACCGTGTAGGTCTACCCGCTGTACTAGGAGAATTAGTTGGTGGTGTCATAGTAGGAATATCTGCCTTACATCTACTGGTTTTTCCAGATGTTGGGGCAGGTAGTTCCAGTTCTTTGATTATGTCCTTTTTACAAATGACTTCTGACTTGACTCCTGATGCAGTAGAGTCAGTCTTTCAAGCCCAGTCAGAGGTGATTTCTGTTTTAGCAGAATTAGGCGTCATTATCTTATTGTTTGAAATTGGTTTGGAGTCTAACCTCAAAGAATTAATTGAAGTTGGACTGCAAGCAACTGTTGTCGCAATGGTTGGGGTACTAGTTCCATTCATTGCTGGAACAGCAGGATTAATGATTTTCTTCCATATACCAGCAGTTGCAGCTATTTTTGCTGGTGCAGCCTTAACAGCTACTAGTATTGGTATTACATCCAAAGTTCTTTCAGAATTAGGACGATTAAATTCTAAGGAAGGACAGATAATTTTAGGAGCTGCGGTAATCGACGATGTTTTAGGAATTATTGTCCTAGCAGTAGTTGCTAGCCTTGCTAAAACAGGTGAAGTAGATGTCACTCAAGTTATTATCTTGATAGTTAGTGCCAGTAGTTTTCTATTAGGCGCGATCGCTTTAGGTAATATCTTTAATAATTCATTTGTTGGAATTGTCGATAAAATTAAAACTCGTGGTGAGTTAGTCATACCAGCTTTTATCTTTGCCTTTGTCATGGCATATTTAGCTGCTGCTATTCACTTAGAAACCATCTTAGGAGCTTTTGCTGCTGGATTAGTTTTAGAGGAAACTGATAAGCGTAAAGATTTGCAGCGTCAAATTATTCCTATCGCTGATATGTTAGTCCCCATTTTCTTTGTCACGGTAGGGGCACAAACTGATTTGAGTGTACTAAATCCAACGATTCCTAGTAATCGTGAAGGTTTAATTATGGCAACTTTCCTGATTTCAGTTGCTATTATCGGTAAAGTAATCGCAGGCTTTAGTGTATTTGGTAAATCCAAAGTTAATCGTCTAGCCATTGGTGTGGGGATGATTCCTCGAGGTGAAGTTGGATTAGTATTTTTGGGTATTGGCTCTGCTACTGGTACTCTTTCAAAACCGTTAGAAGCAGCAATCATTATGATGGTAATTCTAACGACCTTTGTAGCACCTCCTTTACTTCGTGTTGTATTTCCAGATGAGACTGCTACTGTTCCTACAGAGGATACCCCAAGTTTGGAAAGTTAATGCTTTATAGCAGTAGTATTAACAGTTGATATGAGGACTGTTACTTAAAGCATTTCTTATAGGTATTAAATTTTCTAGGGAAAAGTTAATGAAATATTAATTTACTGACTGAATTGTCTACAAATTAGTATTTTGTCAGCTATCTCTAGACAATTTTTTACCTTGAGCAATTATGTCTTTAAAAGACTAAATTATAGATATTATTACCAGATATAGTTACTTATTGGTAGATAGACTACTTCTATATATTTAATTACTTGCTATTAGTATTAATATCACTCTCATAATTTTTAATAGATGATAGTGTCATGTTTATCTCAAGTCGATAAGCAAGTAGATACCAACTGTAAGAACGTTAATTAGAAAGAGTAAATTGTTGATTTATGAAGAGATGAGGTATAAACTACGATATTTTCTATTTATTATGTATGTACATGGAAATAATTGAAGTTAGTGAAAGATTTTCATCTTTGAATATTCACAGAAAAGAAAGTTTTTTAGTAACTATTTTTTAAACAAACTTCTCGACAAATTTAGAAATAAAAAATCTTAATATGTCCTGAATATATTGTCAGTTTTAAGTATAAATATAAAAAAATAGATATATCATCTGACCTTGGTAAATGAATTAATAATATTAACGAATGGAAACTTTTATCATTAAAATTTCGTCCTTTAAATTTATAAATTATTTGGGAGCTTGAATAATTAATTCCAACATCCCGGTTTGATTATTTATTATCTCTATTCTCCGTTTTTAATGTGAGGCTATAGGTTACAGTGAATAGCTCTATCTATCTTTTATTTGTCGTCTCTATAAGTATTTTCAGATTAGAAAATTGCAAAAAAAATTTTCGACAAGGTGCATCTCCAATATAAGAACTACATAATCCAATAAATACCCCATCTGCTTTTATTGTCTTCCACTAGCATTGACTACTCAGATGAATTCTGGTTATCTACATTCTTGGTGTAATCTGATGCTTGGCAGACTTCATTTTCTTGTGCAGATAGCGGGAAAAATTTTGAAGGTCGTGTTAGGATCTGACGCCATTAGCTGTGTCTCTATGCAGGCGAGAAAACTGTGCATATGGCACGAGTGGTTCTCAGTGCTAACATTAATAATTTGTTTTTACTGCGATCAACTCAACCAATGGCTAAGGTGTGAGCGGTATTAACGTAAAAAAACGTAAAAAATACTATATAACCGCTCCTATGAATGCAAATCAGGAGAAAGCACTGTGAAATTACAATGGTTGATACCTGGTACTCTTTTATCTGCTTCTTTGCTATCGTCATCGCCTGCGGATGCTGCAAAACTTCAATCTTGGCGCTTTGATGCTAGCCAGAATCGATTGGAATTTAGCACTGATAGCGCTGTTCAACCCAAAGCACAACTCATCTTTAATCCTACTCGTCTAGTTATTGACTTACCAGGAACTGAATTTGGGCGACCGCAACTCAGACAACCCGTAGGTGGTGCAATCCGAACAGTCCGTATTGGACAGTTTGAGAAGGGAATAGCACGCATAGTAGTAGAATTGAGTCCTGGCTACACAATAGACCCAAATCAAGTAAAATTCCAAGGTAAGAGTCCAAATCGCTGGAGCGTACAATTACCATCACCCACAAGACAGAGGGCTAGTACACCTCCTCAAAATGGGTTAGTAGTTACCAGGAATAGAAGTAATAAAAAAGTTACCACATTAGGCAAGCAAACTGTTATCAAAACAGCTCAAGCTGGTACTCAAGTTAATAGTCTGCGAATTACAGGAGACGGTTTTTTCCTGCGTACTAGTGGTAGTAAGCCCAAAGTCAAAATTCAACGTAGTCGCGATCGCAAAGCAATTGATGTTTTAATTTCTGATGCTACTCTTTCATCAAGTCTCAATCAAAACCAAGCAGTTAATAGCTACGGGGTAAGTCGTATTGAGTTTGAGCAGTTAGAGTCTAAGACACCATCAGTGCGGATGCGTCTGAGAGTTGACAGAAATGCTCCTGACTGGAGAGCTACAGTTAGTAGTTTTGGTGGTGTGATCATGCTACCAAGCCGCAGAATTGGTACTGTTTCTAGTAGACCTTCTCCTCCTAGAAGCTCTAGTCCACCAATAAGAGTTAGTAATCCCAAACCAAAGCCTGTCCCAGTACCTTCTCCTAGAATAACTCCTCGCCCATTACCTCCAAAAACAGTCTCAAATGCTTCCCTAGCAAGCATTAAATCGGTAAAGCTGGAGGATAAAGGTAAGGAATTAGTTATTAAAAGCGATCGCTCTTTGCGAGGAATTACTAGTGGTTGGGATACACAAACAGCCATGTACCGGGTGACTATTCCTAATGCTCGTCTGGATAGTTCTGCTAGAGGAATTAGCTACAAACCTAAAAGCTCCGTACTCCGAGTTCGACTTAGACAGCTAAACGCTAACACTGTTGCTGTTTACGTACTTCCAGCAGCTAAAACTCGTATTGGAAGACTTAATATTAAAGGCGATGAAATAGCCCTAGAATTAGGGGGTGCTCGTCGCATTACACCTCCTATAGCTTTACCACCATTAGCACAGCCCAAACCCATAGCTGGTGGCGCGATCGCTACAAAACCACCAATACGTCGTACTACACCAACACCTCCGAAATCAACTCCTAAACGACCATCAAGAACTGGTTCCACCAGAAAGAAAGTAGTGGTGATGATTGACCCTGGACATGGAGGTAAAGACCCCGGAGCTATTGGTATTCGTGGTTTACGGGAAAAAGATGTAATTTTACCAATTTCTCAGAGAGTTGCCAAAATTCTAGAGCAAAATGGTTATCAAGCTGTTCTTACTCGTCGCACGGATTATTTTGTCAGTTTGAAAGGACGAGTAGTTATGGCAGAAAAAGCTAATGCTGCTGTATTTGTCAGTATTCACGCTAACGCTCTAGCTAAAAGTCGTCCTGATATAAGTGGCTTGGAAGTCTATTATTACAATAGTGGTTATAATCTTGCCCAAAAAGTTCGTAGAAGCATACTGCGAGCTGTAAAAGTTAGAGATAGAAGAGTAAGAAAAGCCAGGTTTTATGTCCTGAGAAAAACCTCAATGCCTGCAATTTTGGTTGAAACAGGATATGTTACCGGTCGTGAAGATGCAGCAAAACTTAGACAAAGTTCTTATCGTGACAAGATGGCAGAGGGCATCGCTCGCGGTATTATGGACTACTTAAAAGGCAGATAAGTAAATATCGTGCTGAAATTATAATTAAGATTTTGAAACTTCTGCCAATATTTAAGTCAGGATTACCATACTAAATTATTAAGTGGTTCGGATATGCCAACAAGATATGACAAACATCTTATTTATACAAGTATTTGAAGTGTCGAAATTTTGTTATCTGAAAATAGTCTCCTTGAAACCGTGCTAACTTAATTTAAGTTTCTCTCTAAATTTGTAGATATAACACTACGTTTTCTGTTTAGGAGTCTTTTTTACATCGAGCGGAGTCGAAGCCTTTAGAAGAAGCAAGATTTTCTGTAGACTACCCCACCTAAATTAAGAATTGGGTAGACTATCGTGTCTAGGCTGTTAATTTATAAATCAAATACTCACTTCATGGGGGACAAAATATTTGTCCCCCATTGTCATATTTATTTGACTACTAACTTCATGCAAATTCAATTATGAGCAAATGACGCTACCATATATACCCCGTGTCTTTTTCTGAAAGTCACATTATATTTAGTTACTAATAGTTAAGATGATGTAGCACAAGCTGCATTAGCGACAAAACCCCGTTTGTTTATAAAGTTGCTATTAACAATTGTTCTTATTAACTCTTTGCAAGAAATGTAGGAGGTACCCACAGGTCTTTATTCCGAGATAATTTCACGCAGAATTGGTACTACTGTTTATATAATACGTAAAAATATATGTTGTAATTTTTACTCTATGTGTTCTATTTATCTTGTATCTTAAAACTCTAAAGATAATCTTTTACGTAAGGAAATACCATTTATATATCTAGAAATGGCTTTTGAAGATTAACTCGTACATCTTTAAATTTGTTAATTTTTAGTCATCAAGTATTTTCTCTCTTGTTTACTAAATCTTGCTTCAAGATTGTTCGCTATATATTTTTTTACATAATATGCCGGTATTATCTTATGCTTTAAAAACAAAAAATACCCAATTCCGGGCATCGGTTAAAGATTGGGAGCGTCAAACAATAAATTGACGTCATTGATTTTGTCCCCATATCCTCTCGTCATGGATATGTGACGCAATATGAATTATTCAATTGCTTTTCCGCTTATCTAAGTGGCTCCTCACCACGGTTAAGATTTTGGCGGTGACGACTTTTGTTTCCTAGCGAATACTGCTAAGACACTTACAATTTCCGTAAATGCAGCTCAGGAGAAGAAGCAGTGAAAATACACTGGTTATTAACGGGTAGTATCTTAACCACACTTGTGCTATCATCACCTGCCAGGGCAGGTAAACTTACATCTTGGCGTTTTGATAGCAGTCGAAATCAATTAGAAATTAAGACTGATAGTGCTGTACAACCCAAAGCACAAATTATTTTTAATCCTACTCGTTTAGTTATAGACTTACCGGGAGTAGATTTTAACCAACCACAGTTGAAACAGGTAGTTGGTAACAATATTAGAAATATTCGTATAGCTAAGTTTCAATCAGACATCACTCGTATAGTTATTGAACTCAAACCAGGATATCAGTTAGATCCAAAAGGAGTGAAATTTGTTTCTTTAACTCCTAGGAACTGGAGAGTGCAGTTACCATCACCGAAAAAAATACAGTCTTCCCTGACTAACAAAATTTCTCACAGATTGAATTCGGAGAAATCATCGCGCTCAAATTCTGACAATTTAGCAGCAATTAATTCTCAAAAACTGGATGCTGCCAAAAAATCGACTATTGCTCAAGCTTCTAATAAAACTCAAATAGAAAAGATTCAGGTAACCGCAGATGGTTTTTTTCTGGGTACCAATAGCAACAAAAAACCCAAAATCAAAGTCAAACGTAGTCGCGATCGCGAAACTATTAATGTAGATATTTCTGATGCAATTTTGTCACCAAGTTTGTTGCAACAAGATATGTCTATTAGACGTCACGGTGTTAATAGTATCAAATTCACCCAATTAGAAACCGAACCTCCTAAAGTACGTTTAACTTTAGCAGTAGATAAAAAAAGTCCAGATTTACGAGCGAATGCGAATAGTTCTGGTGGAATAATCATCATACCTACTGTACCTGTAAATAAAGTATCAAATTCCAGTTCAAACTTAAATTCAGATGAAGATGAAGATGAAAATTCTTCACAGTCAGATACATCCGAATCTAATACTCCTCTTATCAGTGGAATAGCAACTATTGAATCGGTTGAAATTAACTCAGCAAGTTCGCAACTATTGATTAGAGCAGATAAATCTGTATCTGCTAGTGGTGGTTGGGATAGAAGATCAGGCTTGTATCGCATTACTGTTAATAACGCAACTCTAGCGCGTAATGTTCGTGGACCAAGACTAAGTGCTAATAGTCCTGTTTTAAAAGTACGTTTACAACGTAAAGATTCTCGTACAGTTATAATCTCAATTCAACCATCAGCAGGAGTGAGTATTGGTCAACTCAATCAAGTTAAAAATGAACTATTAGCTATAGAATTAAGACGAAATCGTTCTTCAATAATTAGAAAACCGAACTTCCCTTCATCAAGGTATCCTAGCCCAATGACTCGCCGTCGTTCCAGGCAATTACCCTCATCCGTAAGTCCTATACCCCGCGGTAGAATGGTAGCAATCATTGACCCTGGTCATGGTGGTAAAGACCCTGGAGCGATTGGTATTGCAGGGTTACGAGAAAAAGACGTTATTTTACCTATCAGCATTAGAGTAGGGCAAATTCTTCAGAGAAATGGTATACAAGTGATAATGACTCGCAACTCAGATTATTTTGTTAGTTTGCAAGGACGAGTTGATATTGCAGAACGTGCTAATGCTTCTGTTTTTGTAAGTATTCATGCTAACTCTGTAGGATTGAGTCGTCCGGATGTAAGTGGTTTAGAGGTTTATTACTATAGAAGTGGTTATAACTTAGCAAAAGTTATTCGCAGCAGCGTTCTCCAGGGAGTAAATGTTCGAGATAGAGGAGTGCGTCGGGCTAGATTTTATGTCCTCCGAAAAACTTCGATGCCAGCAATCTTAGTGGAAACAGGCTATGTCACTGGTCGTGAAGATGCTGCAAAGTTAGCTTCTCCACAATATCGCGAAAAAATGGCACAAGCGATCGCCGATGGTATTCTCCAGTACCTAAAACGAAGGTAAAAATATAGTAAAAACTTGGATAGAAAATGATTCTACCGATTTTCCTCTAACTAGTTAAGGGCAAAATCCGGTATTCTAAAAAGCAAAAACAGGGATTAACTAATTAAAAGTGTTTTTATCCTCTACTTTAGAAGAGAATTTTGACGATTTGTTTGAAAAACAACCCCAACGTGCTCCAATAGGTGTATTTGATAGTGGTGTAGGAGGACTTACGGTATTGCGCGAACTTTACCGTCAGCTACCAAATGAATCGATGATTTATTTTGGTGATACAGCTAGACTTCCTTATGGAAATCGTTCTCAGATGGAAATTATTGAATTTGTGCGTCATATTCTTCAATGGATGCAACAAAAGCGAGTCAAAATGGCGATTATGGCTTGTAATACTAGTTCTGCTCTTGCTTTAGAAACAGTACGTCCAGAGTTTTCATTCCCTATTTTGGGAATTATTCTCCCTGCTGCTAAGGCTGCAGTCAATGTAGGTAGAAAAGTTGGTGTGATTGCAACTCCTGCGACAGTCCAAAGTAATGCCTATCAACGTGCTATTAATGAAATAGATTCTAATATCAATGTATTTCAAGTTAGCTGTCCAGAATTTGTACCTTTGATAGAGCAAAATCGCATTCAAGACCCTTATACTATTGAAATCGCTCAAACATACATAGAACCTTTAATACAAAATAAAATTGATACTTTAATTTATGGATGTACTCACTATCCTCATCTAGCTCCAATTATGCGATCGCTACTTCCCATATCAGTGAATATTCTTGACCCTGCTGTTTACGTAGCCAAAGCTTGCGCTCAAGAATTAGACCTTTTGAATATAAGAAATAATTACACCCCATTACCAACATATTTTGCTGTCAGTGGATGTCCTCAAAATTTTTCTACATCTTGTTTGCAATGGTTAGGTTATAGCCCTGTTGTGGAAGCTGTAAGCTTTACTAACAATATCATTTCTGGATTAAAGCAAGATTTTATAAATTAGAGAATAAAAATTAGTCAGTGATTATTAACAAATAATCACTGACTAGATCACATTTATGAGGATTCTTATTCACTTAAAATTCAATGTAGAGCTTTTATTTATCTACTTTGAACTTAAAGACCTATCCGTACGATTTTCCTCTTCCACATCTAAACTATTGACAAATCCACTTAAAATAGTTAGTCCGCGTGCACGCTTTGCTAAACCCAATAGAAAGTAAACAGTTAATAGATAACCACAAGCCAAAATAAAAATCATCATAGGCACCTCCCTGAAATAAACTTTTATATTTTCATTCCTTACTTTGTTTTGCTAAATAGCTCTTTAAATAGTCAGTAATTGAAAATTACTACTGCTTTTATTGCTACTTTATATATGGCTTTATATTTTGCGGCATTTTAATATATAAATCAGTACTAGAAGAAAATAATTACTTCCGTACAAAGTCATAAAATTACATTTTCTGCATCATTACTTACAGAATCATGGACAGCAGGTATAATTGCAAAATTATATGTTTGCCCACAACATTCATGTCAAATTTAGCAGTGAAAATACCTGCTTCTATTTCAGTTTTATTTGGTAAAGATTAACCAGACTCAAATACTACATCATAAATAGATGCAGCTAAGAGTTAGGTAGCTATTTCAATAATCAACATTGAGACTTACATCCTCGCCCTTCACACCACACTTTGGCTTACATTAGAAAAAATGTATCAGGCTGACAACACCTTTAGAAGGAGAACCCGCGACTTTGCTCGCTACTTCTAGGCGAATTATTAAAAAAAAATCATAATCTCTATGTATTAGAGTAACATAAGCTCTCTACATTTGATGCTAATTTCGCTGCTAATTTTGAAATTTTCTATATATTTTTTTGCCTTTAAGCAATTAGCCTTTCTGAGGAACTCTGTATATATGTCATTGTAAGTATTTCCAACATCAGGTTATATATTCTTCAGATATATGGATTTTACAAAAAATTTACAGGTTATCCGAAAAGATTTACTTCTAATTCTTTTTAAATGTAGATGGAAGGACTAGTTGATTACATTTACTACAAGGGAAATTAAGTGTAAAAAAGATTAAGTCTGATGAGGCGAATAAACTTTTTGATGTTTCTAATTGTAGCATATTAATTGGAAAATATGTTCTTATGACTTACGCGTTGACAAAAAAAATGAGTGTGAAGAGTATAAGAAGCATATATTTCTTTGAGTTAAAGTAAAAGCTCATTAGTTTAAGTAATCCAGTCAAAGCGAATATATCCGGGCTTTTTACAGCAATCTCATTCCAAGAAGTCAATTTTTAAAATGTAGTTATCAAGAGTTTACCTCTTTTTAAAGGTAATAGAACAATCAAGATTTGTTGTCAGCTTAAAACTGAAAAGGATATCATCTAGGAATTCGAGTATTAAGTTTAAACCAATGAGTTATTAATTTATCTTTATACAGAGACATCAAAATAATAGTCAATAATACTTTAAAGGACATATATTTTTAAATTAATTGCATGATTCATAAGCGTAATTATTAATTCAGATTTAGATAGAATTAATTCATGATTTTAAATAATATATATTAGACAATAAATATACATACAAAAAACGTTATTCATTAACATTAAAAGAATAATTATTTTCATGTTATTATTTATTTGATTTTTCTAAAAAAATAATAAATTATTGTAGAGTTATTGATTTATTTTGAAAAATGTTAGAGATATAAAATAAATAAGTATAAATCATACTTGAAAATAGCATATGCGATAATCAATAACTACTTTGTTTAAATAAATATATTGGTTATCAGACAAGATAAAAAACGATAGCTAAATTTTATTTTACGTCTTCATAAAGTCAAAAAAATACAAATAATCAATTGATATATCTCTATATTACCTAGGGATATTTGAGGAAAAATTATTATATTTCATGACAACTTGAAAGGAAAGAACACACATTGCACATTAGGTGTAAGTGAGATAAATCTTATTATCCCCCTTGTATTTGCATTAGAAAAATATGACAATACCATCAATTTATGAACTTGCACTAATAAATTCTGTAACTCTTACTGAGCAAGCATTATCCTACTTACTGGCTAGGATTTAAAAACCCTCGGACTTCGTAAACACATAAAGTTTTAGAGATAAGTCGTCTTCCAGGTTAAATCTTTATAAAATTTGATATAACTCACTCAAATGAAAGCAGCGGTATAAACTCATATGCAATTTCGGAGAAAGAATGAAGAAATGATAAGAAGCTCAGTGACCTAATAGCTTCAGAGTAAGTGTATCTTTAATTACAGTTGATAGAATTTTAAAAAGATAGGTTATAAAAATAGTCTTCAAAACTTTTATCTGAGGGATATACTTTCAGAGCATTCCTCAGAAGTCATACAGTTATGACAACAGAATAATAAATATTAAGCCAGCTAAATATGCAAACAGCTTAATAAACTCATTGAAGAATCACGAGCAAATCTTATCTTCATTTTCTTAATTTCCCTTTCCTTGATTTATTCAGCAATAAGCTTGCAATCAAAAAGGATTTATAAGCCATTGAATGGCAAGAGAATTTTCACATGATTATATACAAATATAATCATTTTATAGATGAATTACTTCTCTTTGTTACATTTTCTTAGGATCTAGACCTCATAGCATAGAATGTAATTTTTAAATTGGAAGAAATAATTTTATTGCCTACTCTCAAGTAACACATTTTCAAACACCTATCCAGTAAGAATTTGAGATTTCAAGAAAAATGTGTTTATTTCATATTTTGCTGACTGCGAAGCTAGTCAGTCAGACCCTCATAATAAATACTTATAAAAATATAATTAACTAGAACTTACACATTAACGGTAAATATTCAATATATCGTGTGTTTTACTCCACAAATCATGGTTTTAATTTAGTAGTCTGGGGTCGACCAATGCATGAATTTTCATTACATCAAAAAACTATTTTTCAATACCTGAAACACCACACATTTGTAAACACATAAAAGAATTAATTTGTATAATGTCTAATTTCTATTCAGATAAGGATAGTCAATAATACAAGTAATACTTACGCTTTACAAGTAACTTTAATCACTTGCATCTTCCAAGTATCATTCTTTGACAAAGTGACACAACACAAAAAAATACCTTTGATATGCAATTGTTTGAATTTTGTATAGCTAAATTTTAGAGGAAATATATCTTACAAAAACTTTGCTCAGGAACTGGGTTATCTTAAAATGAATATAGAATACGTAATCTTTTGTTACTTAAGCCAGAGTCCGCCCATCAATGACCCCAGCTACCTCACTTTTTACCCCTGTGGAAGCAGACCTGCAAACCCTAGCAGATAATCTTAAGCAGTTAATAGGTAATCGCCATCAAATTCTTAGTGCAGCAGCAGAACATCTCTTTGGGGCGCAAGGAAAGCGTCTCAGACCTGCAATAGTTCTGCTCATATCGCGAGCAACTATGTTAGACCAAGATATAACCCTACGTCATAGAAGGTTAGCAGAAATTACAGAAATGATTCATACTGCTAGTCTTGTACATGATGATGTTCTAGACGAGTCAGATATGCGACGCGGGGTAGAAACTGTACACAGTTTATTTGGTAACCGCGCTGCAATATTAGCAGGAGACTTTTTGTTTGCTCAGTCTTCATGGTACTTAGCAAATCTTGATAATTTAGAGGTCGTAAAATTACTTTCAGAAGTAATTATGGATTTAGCTACCGGAGAAATTCAGCAAGTTCTCAATCGCTTTGATAGCGCGATTAGCTTAGAGACATATCTAAATAAGAGTTATTACAAAACCGCTTCATTGATAGCTAACAGTTCCAAAGCTGCGGGATTGTTGAGCAATGTGACTTCAGAAGTCGCTGACGGCTTGTATAACTATGGACGTAATCTCGGTTTAGCTTTTCAGATAGTGGATGATATTTTAGATTTTACTAGTTCAACAGATACTTTAGGTAAACCATCTGGTTCTGACCTCAAAAGTGGAAATTTAACTGCACCAGTACTATATGCATTAGAAGAAAAAGCTCATTTAGAAGTTCTAATTGAAAGACAGTTTGCTCAGGAAGAAGACTTAGAACAGGCAATGCTACTAGTACATGAGAGCCAAGGTATAAGGCGTGCTCGCGACTTGGCAGCTTACCATGCTAAGGTAGCTGTTGATTGTATTGAGTCTCTTCCATCTTCTGATTCTCGTCAGGCATTAGTAGATTTGTCTGAGTACGTTTTAAGTCGCCTTTACTAATGCTAAAAGCTAAAGTAGGAAAATTTATCAGTTTAAATAGTAAATGATTTTAATATCTACCAGTACCTGAAAAGCATTTTGACTCAAAATGTAGAAAATGGATGTAGGATTTTTATTTACTTGAACTTTAAGGGTAATTCTTTTTAAGAAAAATTTTTTAAGAAAATTTGTCTGGAATTACGCTTTTTCCTAATTCAGCTATTAGTATTGTGCAAGACAATTTAAACCAATAGCTGAAGCTCATTTATGCTATATCAGGAGGAATCCAATCTGTAGTTTTATTTCTTTGTAAACGTTGCTCTATAAGGCTTAGTAGTTCATAACGCTGAACTTCAACAGTATTAGCACTAGTGCCACTAGTTTCAAAAAACACTATACTATCTACGGGTTCTAATGCCGTTAATTGAAACAGAATGTGAATCGTGGGAACAGCAATAGCTGTTACTTGTGAATCTTTATTTTGTATGGCATCTGATGAAGCATCTTTTAAGTTAGGAAAAGCGTAAATTACTTTTTTTTCAGTTTGCGGATTTTTACGATTACTCAGGGTCGTCATAAGCCAGTTTCCATCAATGTTTTGGAGGATATAATACTGGTTATGATCAAGGGTTTGCGCGATCGCATGCAAAACAGGTGCAATTGCTACAACAAGTGATGGTGTAATACCATCTTGGGGTGCATTATCAGTAAGGGATTTAATTTGTGCTTCAAAATCCATAATTGTTTATCTATAGCTTATGAGTGTTGGCTGTAACATGAATATTGTGCTAAATAATCAGCAAAAAGATGGGAATAATAAATTAAGGTTAATCTTTAGTGGAGGATTAACCAGCATAATTTTTATGCACCAAACTTTTAAACTTAATATCCGCACTTATATAGCTTGTAATTAGGTATGTTAGGGTCTCTTAAAGAACGAAACTATGGACTCAGCCGCGACCACAACAATCCAGGGAAAAAAATCTATCGACGTGGAGGCGATATTTAAACCCCTTTTTAAAGAACTAAAATCAGAAACCAAAGCTTCAGAACAAAATTGCCGTGATGTGGCAATGCGAATAGCCATAGAAGTTCACAGAATTTGTCAGCAGAGCAAGCGCATTCAGGCTTCTGGTGCTGTGGAAAGTTCAGCAATGTCTCTGTCAAGGCACCGAATACAACAATGTCTCAGATACTATAATCTAGGTTCAAATCGAGGCAGAATTGAATTACATAGTACCTTGAGCGCGATTATTTATCGCTACATTAATCCTCCCCAGAGACAATTGACCTATCAAGGGCGACTAACTATAATTGAAGACTTTTTACAGAGTTTTTATTTAGAAGCGTTAAATGCTTTTAGAAGAGAAAATCAAGTAGAAGCAAATTATAGACCTCAGACGCTATTGGAACTGGCTGAATACATGGCTTTTACAGAACGCTATGGAAAACGTCGAATACCTCTACCAGGAAGACAGCAACAGCTAATTATTCTGCGAGCGCAAACTTTTTCTCAACAGCAGCCCTTAGAGACCTGCGTTGATATGGAACAGGCAGCAGAAGGAGGTGGAGGTGACAATGATAGTTTTTGGGAAGATCCAGCTGTGCAGCAATTACGCAATGCAATGGCTACCCAACCAGAACCAGAACCCCAAGAAGATACTCTACGCTCTGTTGTTGTCAACGAGTTAATGAATTATTTGCAGGATAGACAGCAATCTGATTGTGCTGATTACTTTGCTTTACGTCTTCAAGACCTCTCTGCACAAGAAATAGAGCAAATTCTTGGTTTAACATCACGTCAGAGAGATTATCTACAGCAGAGGTTTAAATATCATTTAATACGATTTGCTTTACTGCATCGTTGGGAATTGGTTCATGAGTGGTTAGAAGCAGATTTGAATACAAATTTGGGTTTAACACCACAACAGTGGGATGTATATTTCGACAAACTAGATGAAATTCAAAGGTCTTTACTTCAACTCAAGCAAGAAGGAGCATCAGACGATAAAATTGCCAAAACTCTTGGGTTGTCTTTAGCACAACTCCAAAAAAGGTGGTTTAAGATTCTCGAACAAGCTTGGGAAATTCGTAACTCGTTAGTGTCCGGATCTAGTGCATCTACCCATGAATAGAGACTCAGAATCCTTACAACACCAATTATTCAATTGGTTAGTAGCAGATGATGCTTCTTACATAAGAGAATATACTTCGGTCGAGTGTAAGGAAAATCACGGGGAAGAAAATTCCACCGACGAAGCTACCGCTTGTAAGAGCGGTGCTTTTGAGTCAGAATTGACACCTCAAAACTTTCAATTAGGAGAAATTCCTACTGTGCAAGAACGTTTTCAAGCCGTCCTTAAGCGTCGGTTACAGAAGCAAATTCAAAACCACCCGCCTTTATTTCCTTGGGAGACTCAACTCGCAGAGTATCCTGAATATATTGACAATCCCTCGATTGCCTTAGTTCCCTCTTGGGGATGGATGCTACAACAGAACAAGTTAAATTTACCTGTACTTTTACCAGAAAAAGTATTTGGAGAATTACTTGAAAGGTGTCAAGCTCTAGTCGCATCTTCCCTGCCATTAGGAGCAAAATTAGTTCAGGCAGTTGATGGCGTTTTCCCACAAGAACAGCCACAGGCACTCAATGATATTGCTGGGTTAGTTCTAAGAACTCCCTACCGCTCCGTTGATACTTTGGAGACTCTGCCTTCAATGGAGAGGGAGTATTCAAATTTACAAACACCACAACAAATAGCACTATCTTTGCTAGCAGCTAAGCGGTTGATTGAAAATTTAACTTTAGCTGTTTCCAAGGCTAATCCATTTGTGGAAAGATTATGGGAAACTAATGCTGGTATTCTTAGAATTGAAGTTGAGTATTTTCATGAAAATGAGAAAACACAACTGAGAGTAAATGTGAATTTACCTACTGCGGGCTGTCTGAAGCTCAAAACTTCTAAGTCTCAAATTGATTCACATTCTAACTCTGAAGGAAATCTAAGCGCGGTATTAGATAGCCCACAATTGGATAAAAACTATATCCTTGAAATTGAATGTCCAGAAATAGAAAAAAAATCTTTACATCTGGGGATTGTCATTACTGATTAAGCAAAAATGTCATGAATTGCCATCGCTAGCACTTGAGAAGAGTAAACGCCATTCTTCATTTAAAACAATTATGGTGGAAATTTAGTTTAGAAATTATTTTCAAAAGGATATGAAAGGGTATTTGTAAGAAGTTGCAAGTATTGAGGCATTTACTTACTTGATGGAGACGACGATTTTGTCTAAATGAATGGGATTTTAACTCTCAACAAGGGCACTATATATCTAGATAGAGTCTGATAGTAGGACTTTGCCGTCACACACCAAGAGCAACAAACCCTATCATAATGTTTAAGTTCCCCAAAATAATTAGACTTTGGCGTTTATGTATAGCTAGAAATCAGTGGAAATATCAGCCAGATTTGCCCCTTAAGAAAGTAGAAGATTCGATTACCTTGCGGGTGCTAGTGCTAGCGTTGGTAATTGTTGGAATTACAGCCACAGATATTGCTGCTCAAACTATTTTTAGTCTTTGGGGAGTTCCCTTATCATTAATTGGTGCTGTTTGGAGTTATTACCGTCGCTATCGGCAAAATGTGGCGGTTAAGTTTTTTATAGCCATTTTAATGTTAGCCACACTGGGAAATTTTTTCGCGCAATTAATAGGTCAACTTAATGATACGCGATTAATTCTCGCAGAATTGTTAATTCAACTACAAGTCCTTCACAGTTTTGATACACCTAGACGTAAAGACTTAGGGTACTCAATTGTTATTGGGTTAATTTTACTTGGTGTTGCAGCTTCTATTAGCCAAACTCTAACTTTTGCGATATGGCTGTTTTTATTTTTGGCGATCGCTTTACCAACCTTGATACTGGATTACCGCTCTCGTTTGGGTATTGGGGCATGGAAATTCCAAAAAAAGGGTTTTCAGTCTCAGAATTTTACTTCTGTTTTACCTAGATATATTTTACTTTTAAGTTTAGCGATCGCGTTGGGTTTGGGAATATTTGCTGTTTTACCAAGATTTCCTGGTTATCAATTACGTACTTTTCCAGTAAGTTCTCCAATTGATCTTAAAAATAGTCAAAACGGACGTAGTATTCTCAATCCTGGTTATGTAAGGAACAGTGATCGCAATTCTGTTGGGGGGAATGGAAATTTTTCTGGTGAAAGTAAAGGAGGTCAGCCTGGAAAATTAGATAATAATTTTTACTACGGTTTTAGCTCCAAAATTAACCAAAATTTACGTGGAGAAATGAAACCTAAAATAGTTATGCGAGTGCGATCGCAGGCTGAGGGTTTTTGGCGAGTATTAGCATTTGACCGCTATACTGGGAAAGGATGGGAAATTTCTCGTAATGATAAGGTAAATCGTTTCAGACGTTCTCCTTGGTCTTATCAAACCCTTCTCTCGGTACCATTTTTTCGTAATAAAACTAAAGAAATAGTTCAGACTTATACAGTAGTGTCAGAACTACCTAATTTAATTCCAGCCATGTCCTATCCTAAGGAAATTTATTTCCCTACACCAATGATAGGAGTAGACAAAGAGGGTTCGTTACGTTCTCCTGTCGGTCTTAATGAGGGTTTAACTTATACAGTTATTTCAGAAGTACCGCTACGCGATCGCTCTGTATTAGGTAAGATAAAAGCCAATTATCCAAAAAATATTAAAGAACACTATTTACAAATTCCCACAGAAATTTCTGATCAGGTCAGACAGCATACAGAAAAAATTATCGCGAACTATAAAAAAGAGCAAATTGGTAAAACAGAAAAAACTTTAAGCTCCGACTATGAAAAAGCTCTTTATCTAGCCCAGTATCTTAAACAGCGATATTCTGTTCCAGAAAATCCCCTTGCTCTACCATACTTGAAAGAAGATGAGGATTTAGTAGAAGCTTTCTTATTTAAGCATCAAGGAGGTTACCCGGATCATTTCTCCACTGTATTAACCATCATGCTCCGCTCTATTGGTATTCCAGCAAGGTTAGTTGCAGGTTTTAGTCCAGGAGAATTTAATCCGTTTACAGGGATGTATATTGTTCGCAATACGGATGCTCATGCGATGACAGAAGTTTATTTCCCTAAACATGGTTGGTTTGCTTTCGATCCGATTCCAAATCACCCCTTGATTCCCCCTTCTGTCGAAGAGATAAAAAACTTTACAGTTCTACGTCAATTTTGGAATTGGGTTGCTCAATGGTTACCTTCTCCGGTTACAGGGTGGATAAGTTATGTACTAGAGGTAGTATTCGGTTGGATTACAAAAGTAATCGGGTGGATTATCGCTCTATTTTCTCAGGGTTGGATGGGAGTTCTAAGTGGCTCTATTATCTCTACGCTAGTTGCCTTTTTTACTTGGTTTTTTTGGAAACAATATCAAGAAATACGATATCAACTCAAATTAAGCAAGTTACCACCAATGGAAAGTCTCTATCAGCAGATGATACGTTCATTTAGTCAAAAAGGTAATTTTAAGCATCCTTCACAAACCCCATATGAATATACCCAGGTCTTATATCAATATCATTCTCCAGGGATCACTGAAGTGACAAATGAGATTTGTCAGGCTTATGTAAAGTGGCGATATGGTGGTTACAACCCCGACATCATACAATTAAAGCGAAAATGGAAATCTATTAAAAAAGTTAATTATTCAAGAAAGATTTAATTGCAAATTTTTATAATTCATGAATCAATATAATCAAAAAAATACAAATTCTATATTTTAGATATTAAACATAAATTTTCCGACATTTATTATGCAATAGGCGTAGCTTGAACTTCGTTATCACTTTGATCATAGGATTATTTTTCATAGTGTGGAATGAGATATATTTCTCCAAGGTAAGAGGAATAATTTTATACCTTGCCAAAGTCCTCATTTTTGTTAATTTCAGCGCAAATTAATTTTTTCTGACGTTCTACCTACCTTTCCGAGAAGACTTCAAAAATAAAATTTATCTGTCTGAATTTAACATCAAAAAAATTAATCATCATAGATTAGAACATTAATAATAATTATTATTATAGAAAAATACTAATATTCTTATGTATATAAGAAATTTTGATATAAAAAAACTTCTAATATTTTTAATTAGAATTACTTAACATTTAATTAGATAGACCATTAGTCTGAAATCTAAATAGAGTAAGGAGTGAATACCCAAAAGTACATATAATCAATAAACCGTAGCAATCTTGCGATTATTTTAATTAAGTAAAAATCAAATTTTAATTTGTACTAAATATTTTTTTAATTTCATACAGACTATTAATAAAAATATAACTTAAAACATGGTTAAATATACGTAACAATCATAAGTAATTGCTAAGAAATTTTATTATCCAAAATACATATAAGCTTGTTTATTAATAATATAAAGTCTATAAGACGGGACTAAATAGATTCAAAAATTTTAAAAGCTTTTTACAACAGGCAATTCAATTATATTGAAGCTCTCAAAGCCTGGTGTTATATTTTACATAGATTTCCGTTGAAATATCTTACTATTAAATTTATAAATGAATAGCTAAAAATTATCTTTACCTTTCAAAAATAAAACCTGGAGCAAGTAGAAGCGTTGTAAGTGCATTTTTTTGGGGATAACATGGAAATATAAGCTATTTATAAGCTTCTCACAACACCCAACAGCGTCAGCTTCTTTATATGGACATTCAATTAATCAACATCGGTTTTGGTAATATCGTGTCTGCCAACCGAGTCGTTGCCATTGTCAGTCCAGAGTCTGCTCCGATTAAGAGAATTATCACAGATGCGCGAGATCGAGGTCAATTGATTGATGCGACTTACGGACGGCGTACTCGGGCTGTAATTGTTACTGACTCAAGTCACGTAATTCTTTCAGCAATTCAACCGGAAACGGTAGCAAATCGTTTTGTGATTTCTCGTGATCATCAAGGTGTGGATAACTGAAAAAGTATGGGTTAGCAAACCTAATCCATTTATGCTATATCATCAGTACCATGTGAATTAGATTAGTTATCTCTCACGCATGCTACCAATGTCTTATTAGTTCATACTTCTCCTACCTAAAAATAGTTGAGAATACTGACTAATGAATTAATGTTTATTGATTAATTCACAGGTTAAGCGGATGATACAAGTTATATCAATCAAGAGTGTTACTGCCGAAAAATCCAAACCTCATGGCAGGTTAATTGTACTGACTGGTCCTAGTGGAGTCGGAAAAGGAACTTTACTGCGATCGCTCCTTAAGCGTCATCCAGAAATATACTATTCTGTATCTGCGACAACCCGTTCCCCTCGTCCAGGGGAAGTTGAGGGTCAGCATTACTATTTTCTTAGTCGCAGTAAATTTGAACAATCTGTTGCTCAGGGAGAATTCCTAGAATGGGCAGAATTTGCAGGTAATTACTACGGAACTCTTAGAGAACCAGTCAAAGATAGAGTCAACTCTGGTCAAAATGTTGTTTTGGAAATAGAACTTGAGGGTGCACGACAAGTTCGTGCTTCTTACCCAGATGCCTTTAGTATTTTTATACTGCCACCTTCTTTAGACGAGTTAGAAAAACGAATACGTAGACGAGGACAAGATTCCCAGGATGCGATAACTCGTCGTCTACACCTTGCCGAAAAAGAAATACAAGCTGCAAGTGAATTCGATTTACAAATTGTCAATGAGGATTTTGAAACTGCTCTACAATCTATGGAAGCAGTTCTATTTCCATAATTCTTTCTCTATTAACTCCAAACTGAAAATACTCAGCAGTAATAATTACTAATTAGCTAATATCTACAATCAATATTTCTGTTTTGCCGTAATATTGATCTAGCTAATTGTCTGCAAAAAAATTAGTAAAGAGTTCTTAGGTGTTTAATTTTTTCAGGACTTGTAAGATTGTTTTTCTAGTTATCTATCTTAACTGAAATAACTGAATTCATAGTCTATAAATAGACTAAATAATTAGAAGTTAAAGCTAAGAAACAATGTCTTGACTCGAAAACATTGTTTCTTAGCTTTTTTCAGCCCAAATCTATAAATAGAAAAGCAAAAATAACCAACAGTATGATGTACTTATAAACTGTCTAGTATGACTAAATTGTCGATACAAAATATGCTTTTCTTATCTTCTGGCTGAATCATATGATCATACCCAAATCAAATCCTGATTAACAAATTTATAATCAGAAATTAATTAGGTAAGTAAGTAGGTGTAGAAATTCAAGGTATGTGATTGCAAGTAGGACGTAGTTAGATTAAGCATAAGCTCTATTGAGCACACTACATCCTAAGCGTCAGCTATGCCGGAGCAGCTTTACACAAAGCTTTGAATACTATTTACAATCTTTTATGTAGTTAGTCTGCTGACTTACTTATACTGCCAAGGAAATAAATTGCTAATAAAATTAATTAGCCAAGAAAGCCTTGTAAGAATCCTAAATTACTAGTTAAAAAGTAAGCTGTAACAGCACCACCAATACCTCCTAATAAAAATGCACTAGCAAAATTATTCCAGCCTTCTTTAGAATCAAAAGAGTCTGGAAGAACCGCTACTGCAGGATGAGAAACAGGTTTAGAGGGATTGCTGTTAGCGTACAAAGACAAGCATGAAGTTAAAATTACCACTAAGCCAATAGTTGCTAGTAAGCCAGCTAAATTGGAATTTTCGGCATTGCGTAACGGTCCTAGTTTTGCAAATGGTCCAAACAGTAGATAACCATGAGCCATTCCAACTTCTAAACCTCTCCGAGAGGGGGTTAAACCAGGACGATAGGCAGGCAAGTTACTAATAAACCACTTGATGATAGGAGAGGAATTCACGGGTGTTTCTAAATTGCCATTTTGCGGATCTCGTCCTGCAGGACGAATAGCTTCCCTATTTCTCGCATCATTGGGCATATTCTTAGATGCATTCACTGCTTGTACCATATTTATTTAGTCTTCCCTTTGTTTAAGAATCGAACACTATTTTTATATTAATAATAGTTCTATGTAAGTATTCTTTTACTAGCCAACTTTAGAAAAATTAATTTATATATTTAAATATATATTTAAACTGGCTTAATATTCTGAAGCCATAATCTAGAATTGCATTCGGAACAATTATATCTAAAAACATTTACAAAGAAGCTATTTAACTAACTGCATTTTCAGACTACAGCTAATATTTTGAAATACATTGACTTAATAACGACTATCAAGTATGAAACCCGTTAAAAATACGAATTTCATACTTGAAATTATAACTAGTAAAAGTTAAACTTTGACTGCAATTGGGTAATACAAATATGAGATATTGCAAAACTTCAATTTCAAGGCAATGATTGCCAAAGAAAACTTTTAAATTATTAACGACTTACTTTGTCTATTTTTTGGCTATTTATGGTAAGGGATGAAATAAGAGGTCTGGAAAAAAACGATTAAACTCAATAATTATTCCAGCAGTGATGAACAACCAAATCGTTGTAATCACCGGTGCAGTAGAAAGAAATTTAACAAGATTGCTTTGCTGATCCATGAATCAATCTCCAAATTACGGAAAATAAACTTGACTAAAAAACTAACGAGGTGATACAGGAATTTCTGTATCCTTAGCTGTTAACTCACCTGAAGTTAACTCTTTTAATGCTGCCAATGGCCAAGCGAAACCAGAAAGCATAAGCGGTAATGCTAAGGAAACATCTATTTGAATTTCCTTCATTTCTGTATTAGATTGCCCACGAACAGCGATTAGATAAGCACGACCTACCCAACCGATCCAACCAGCTATATAAAGAAACAGAATAGAGGGGATCACGAAATCGCCAGCACGTTCTAAACGGCCATCTACAATCAAATGTGGTAGACCTTCTGGACCACACAAAGCTTGAGAATAACGTTCAAATCGTTTCTGTCCCGAATTGGGGTCGGCTGTTGTGTTACGAGCGGTTGTAGCACGTTGTTGAAAAGCAGCAGATTCACTACAGGGTACTAAGTCCGCGCCGAGAGCGTGAGCTGGGGACGCGAAGTTAAACCAGAGGGAAGTTGCTAGGATGAAAGCAAACAAGAATCGCATGGATTTGTTCCTTTTTTATAATGAAACAATAATTTACGTACAAAACGAAGCGGCTTGCACATTTTTTATCTAGACTCGCAAGCCATCATAGCTTCTGGTCTGTGACAGAGTAAAGTTAAAGTAAATAAAAGTTAAAGCTTCTCAAAATAGTCTTTATTAGACTTAATCGCCAAATGACTAGAGTTTTAGCCATAGAGACCAGTTGTGACGAAACTGCTGTTGCAATTGTTAAAGAAAATAAAGTTTTAAGTAGTATTGTTGCTTCGCAAATTTCTATCCATCAGCCCTACGGTGGAGTAGTCCCAGAAATAGCTTCGCGTTCGCATTTGGAATCAATCAATGAAGCGATCGCCAAAGCTTTCTCGGTTGCAGGTGTAAACTGGGATGTTATCGATGGAATTGCAGCAACCTGTGCTCCTGGTTTAGTAGGAGCTTTGTTGGTAGGAATAACTGCGGCTAAAACTTTAGCGGTAGTTCACCAAAAACCATTTTTAGGAATTCATCACCTAGAAGGTCACATTTGTTCAACTTATTTAAGCGAGCCTAGCCTGAAGCCTCCTTTCTTGAGTTTATTAGTTTCTGGAGGGCATACAAGTCTGATTTTAGTAAAAGACTGTGGTGTTTATGAAACATTAGGTCAGACGAGAGATGATGCAGCAGGTGAAGCGTTCGATAAAGTCGCACGGATTTTGAATTTGGGGTATCCAGGAGGACCAATAATTGACCGTATTGCTCAAGCTGGTAATCCTCAAGCATTTAGTATGCCTGAAGGAAGGGTATCTTTACCCGATGGTGGATTTCATCCCTACGATGCCAGTTTCAGTGGTTTAAAAACATCTGTATTGCGATTAGTACAAAAGTTGGAAAAAGCTAATAACGAGTTACCTGTGGCAGATATTGCAGCCAGTTTCCAAGAAACTGTAGCCCGTGCTCTTACCAAAAGAGCGATCGCTTGTGCTTCGGATTATGGTTTATTCACAATTTCTGTCGGTGGTGGGGTTGCTGCTAATAGTGGTTTGAGAGAACACTTACAAAATGCTGGTGAGAAACATAATATACAGGTTTTATTTCCACCTCTAAAATTTTGTACTGACAATGCTGCAATGATTGCAAATGCTGGGGTTCACCATTTGAAACAAGGTCGTACCTCTTCTTTAAATTTAAGCGTTCAATCTCGAATGAAGTTAAATGAAGTGATGAAACTTTATCAGCATTGAGAATAATTTAGCTTGAAGCTTAAAAGCTTTTGACTGAAACTTTGCATTTTTGATTTTTAGTGAATGACAATAGAACGTATATGCTCTGCGACAACATCAGGCTGTTCTAACATTGCAAAATGACCACAATCAGCAATTTCAATCACATTGTCACCGCAATATTGAAATAATTGATGAAAACTAGCTAGGTGTTTGACATACTTTGGTTCCATCACTTTGTCATTAGCACCTGCAACAAAATAAACTGGTAAATTTAATTCAGAAACCAACTGAGGTAAAATATTTACCTCTTCTTCCGTAGTGGAGTCCAAAAGAGTTCCTATAGCTGCCTCTGGGTCGGCAACAACAAAATCTATTACTCTTTGACGTGCCCATTGTCGATCTAAAGGTTGGGCTACGCTATTTCTGGTAAAAAGCAAATCAATTAAAGGTATCTGAGAAAGCCATCGCGGACGCACTTGTAAAAAACGCTGTCCAGCAGAGCGAAATTTTTCAAAAGCCTCTTTAAGGTAAATACCACCTCCAGAATTAATACAAATTACCCCCTTGACCGTATCTGGCATCTGAGAAGCCCCCCAGAGGGCAATAGTACCACCTAATGAATGACCAACTAACCAAGCGCTTTTGATATCAAGATGTTCTAAAAGCAATCGTAGATCTTGAGCATAAGCTGCTGGTGTATAGGCTGATTCAAATGAGTCATTTACGAAATTACTACTTACAGAATTCACATTTAAGTAAGCTGATTCTTGATCTAAACTAGTTTTTTGCTCTGAGCGGGACTCACCAAAACCTCTTAAGTCATAAGAAAGACATTGAAAATCAATTGATAATCGCGAGATTAAAGGTTGCCAGTATTCACGACTATTTAGCCAGCCGTGAATGAAAACCAAAGCATGGGGATAAGACTTTCTCTTTGTCAGTTCGTAAGCGTAGGAAACGCCCGAAATATCGATTGATGCCATATGTATATCGTACCCTTAATCTGGAGTACGACTGAATACAGACGATGGATAACAAGAAAATTATGAGAGTGGCGTAGTAGCTTTCCTCACAATCATACTTATAGTTTACAACCTAACTATCGTGTAGATAAAAAGCTCTATTACCTAATTTCGCGCAAATTATCTTCACGGTTATCTAATCATAATTTTTGAAATTTTTGATATTACAAAACTTAATTTCACCCACATTAGTGCTAATCTAAGCATTTTGAGAATATTTTGGGGAATAATTTTTTGAAATATACTAAATATTTCTCCGATATACGCCTGATGTGAATTATAAACGGCTAGAACTTACGCACTGTAAAAATTCATCATCCTGTTTATTAATGTAAATAGGTCACTTCAGGCTTTTATCAATCACCTTTGATTAGTTGCGATCGCCTAGGGCAGGGCAAAAGCCCATTACCTAAAAAGTCGCCAAAAAATCAAGGCTGAATGCCTAAAAGCAATGCCCCATATTTCCGTTTTCCTGTAAATGCGTAAGTCCTCATAGCTTTTTTTTTCTGATAAGGCTTTTGAACCTTATTCAAAACCAGAATTTTCGAGATTGTAGACATGAAAAAAAGGTTTCCAGATGCTCAATTCAAATTAAATCTAGATATATCCAGAAATTCATTTTCCTAACAGTCTAGTACGCACTCCTTGGGCAATTTTGTTACCCAGATATTCTGGAATCAAGCTTTCATTTGGTCCGAGTAGATAAAGTATAAGACGAGTACGTCCCCTCCATACCAATAAATTGGCATTGACCACTAATAAATCTTCTTGCCATATAGCGTACATCACTTTATAAAATAAACCTGGTTGATTGTCAGCCTCTATAACCAATGCTGGTAAATGAAACACTGGATCGACATAGAATTCAGTTTGCACAGAATCTAAACCTCCATCTAGATTAAATTCCACTGCTAACATTTCTTCTACTTCAAACCTGCCCGCCAGAGCTTCACGGATAGCACGACTAACATTCTCTGATGTTTTTGCAGTTAATGCTTTACCACCACGAGAAACTAGTAATTTAATGAATACCAACATTGGTGGTCGAATTTGACCGTATAAACTCAGACTGTGAATTGTTAATCCATAAGCTGCTAAAACGCCAAAAATATCGCTGAGTAGAAAAGATTGATTGCGATAAGCAAAATGCAGCACAGTTTTACTCTCTTCTGTTTTGAGTTCAATAACTGCACGTCTAGTTTTGTACAAGCGATATGCCAAATGCAAATTTTGCAGTTGAATTTCGCTGCTAACAAATTGCTCGTAAAATTGGGGAAACGCCTTATCAAAGCGCTTTAAGAGTTCGAGAGTCGAGGGTTTGAGACCAGAAGCCATTGTGGGATAAGACTCGCATATGTCGTAATAGTTCTGTTATGAAAATGATGCTATACATGATTCACTCTCATAAAATTGGTATTAGTTAATTTATTCTAGGCTCTACAACAAAATGTTAAAGTGAAAATAATTGGTGTAAGACGCTTGTCAAGTAAGGATTTGCTCCTACAAATTCTAGTAAGGCTCAATGAATTTGAGTTACGGATTTTGGGAAAAACTCTTTTACACCATTCGCAACACTGTTATAGTGAAAACCAATTCAGTTATATTACCCGAACTAAGCGCTTTGGCATGGGTTTTTGGAAAACTTGGTTTAGTACCTCAGAAAGTGTAACGACTGCTAAAACCACTCCCTTTGGAGATGGAAAGTCAGAGAATACAGCTAGTAACTCTAACTCCAGCAGCGATCGTATTGTTTTTAGCACAGAAAGGGATATCGATCTTTATGAACTAGAAGAATTGTGTGATGCGGTGGGTTGGTCCCGCCGTCCCTTACGAAAAGTGAAAAAAGCTATAGAGCATAGTTTTCTCGTAGCTACTATGTGGCAAGTGCATGGCAATAGGCGCAGGCTAATTGGTTTTGCACGCGCTACCTCTGACCATGCTTTTAATGCGACTATATGGGATGTAGTAGTTCACCCGGATTTTCAAAGTAAGGGTCTAGGAAAAGCATTGATGAAGTATGTTCTCAAAAAGTTAAGAAATGAAGAAATTAGCAATGTTACTTTATTTGCAGATCCTCATGTTGTCGATTTTTATAGAAACTTGGGTTTTATGCCCGATCCAGAAGGAATAAAAGGCATGTTTTGGTATCCTCATTAGTTATTTTTTGCTTACTTACACATGTTAATTAGCTTACTGCCTGATTACATGGAGTAGAAAGCATTGAACTGAATTAATCTTTATAATTTACCTATGAAATTTTACTTAGGTAAGGATAATTATATTTATATATGTATAAAAATTTTATATAAAATTTCTGTTATGTATGGATTTATTCTCGCTAAAGTGCTATTGTTATAAAGGTTAAATTTAAAGATGGCAAAGTAAAAATGTTATCTGTTTTCGGGATGTAGCGCAGCTTGGTAGCGCGCCTGCTTTGGGAGCAGGATGCCGCAGGTTCAAATCCTGTCATCCCGATTTAATTATTAAAATGAAGATATTTTTAAATAATTTTTATTATGTAAGTGCTTATGTGTTGAGTGATAAATATACTTTAATCGAAATAATTCAAACTATATGCATATTCTGTAAAAAGTTTTCCGATTAGCAAGTTCTTGCATAGTAATGTTGGATCATTTCTGATTGATTCGTTATCATCTTTCCTTGAATTCATTTTCTTTTAGGGTTTTGCTAATTTTTGATTTACATACTTCGTAGATTTATCCTAGGCATTATCTAAGCAATTTAAAATTCCCTATGGCAACTGTTTCAACAAATAAAATGTAAAATTCCTGTATGAATGCCGGCAAACGTAATTGATTTATTTCTAATTATTTAATTAAAGATACAAGCCGTATTTTCTTCACAAGGGTAAAAATTATTTAATCTTTATTCAAGCTGTTCTTCCTCCCGCTACGCTAGACGACTTTAGTTTGAAGTAATAGTTTTGAATTGGAACACAGTCACTGACCTGACCTTGATATTCACTTAATAGGACTTAGAAATAAGGAGGAAAAATCCTCAAATTAATTCATAGTAATAAATGTACTGTACCACCTAAGAAATCCCTCAAACCGGGATATATCAATACAAATCAGAAAAAAGAGGTAAAGTATTGGTGTATATAGCTTTGAGGCTTTTTTCAGGAAAACTCTGCAATTACAAAAAGAGTCTCTCAATTTATATAATTAACTTATATTAAATATAATATTTATTTATGCTTTTAAAAAATACTCTATAAGGTTTGGTTAATATCAAAATTTGATGATTAACTGGAAATTGATTCACAAAACATATAATCCCTTAATGCTTATATTTATATCCGAAAACATCTTGGAACGATGTATCTGAACTCAAAAAGTATAAGAAAAACTATGAGAAAGCATCAAAATTTTCTTAATATTAGAGTGCATTAAAATAGTTATAACAATAAGTATCAACAGATATCTATTTAATGTAAACAGTTCCTTAATCTAAGCAGGCATCATTTAATACCGGTAAATGAATGAGTGTCGTAAGATCGAAAGAATGCCGAAAATTATAGGGATTTGGAACGATATCAAAATCATCTACGTCACCAACTCCAGAGTAAAAGCAATAGAATATTGTTCTTACCCAATTTGATTAAAATTTGATGGCTAATTTCTGTATTATAGATATTTGTTAAAAGACAAATTTGATAGTTTTAGCTATACATTCAGAGGTGACGCAGAAGGAGAAAATCAGCAGATAAGCGTACAGACAATTTGAGTTGAAAATACTATAACTAAGACTAGTTATTCTATACACATTTCATCGTCTGTCTGAACATTTAGTAAAAGTGTTAATGCGAGGAGAAATAATGAAATCATTAGTCCGTTGGGGAACAAAAGTAGGTCTAATAGGAAGCACTCTGCTGGCAACGGTAGCATCAGGGACCTTCCCAGTAGTAGCATTGCCAGAGTCAGAAGTTGTAGGGACTCTCAATGAAGTTCCTGTGTTCATGGTGACAAATAAGAACGGAGTGCCTTTGAGCCGTCCTATACCGGCAAAAAAAGGAGAACAAGGTAGCAAGGCAATTACCGGTGTTTACATGAGCAGACAAGAAGCTCAAACTTTTGTCTCTCAGCTACAGAGTACTAAGACCAAAGATCCTAAACAAGCACAGATGTTTAAAGAATTGACTGTAACAGCAGTGCCATTAGGGTTGATTTATAAGCAGCTTCAGAATACTAAAAATCAACAAAACCGTCTATTATTTGCATTTAAACCTGTAGATAAAGAAGTTCAAGGAGCGATGGAACTACTTCGTAAGAACGGACAGAAAGTAGAAAAAATGGAAAGTGTGCCCTTGTTCTTTGTTCGCTTCGCACCTGATAAGGGTTATGTATCAATTAAACCAAAAGAGGGTAATAAAGAATTTATTCCTGCTTTTACCAGTAAGCAAGATGCTATAGGTTTACTAAATCAAGTTAAACCCAAGTACAAGCAAGCTGATATTCAAGTAGCTGATATAGACGGTGTAATCAAGGTACTCAAAGAGAAAGATGACGAGTGGTTAAAGCAAGTTACCATCGTTCCATCGCCAGAATCAAGAAAGTTTATCCAGACATTACCCCGAAACAGTAATAATGCCCCTAAGAAAAAGTAAATAATTTACTGTTCAATCAATGAAAGAACAGTCTGAAAAAATATCTGGTTTACAGCTTTGGCAGTGGCGACAAGCAGCAATTAAAGCAGCGATCGCCACTGATATTTCTGCTGGTGAGGTTGACTGGTTATTAGAAGAGGTTGCCGGTTTAGACCGTTTAGCAATACTCTTGGGATCATTTAAAAATTGGCAGGAAATTGAGCTAAAACTGCCATTGACAAAGTTAGAAAAGCTCTGGCAGGAACGTATTGAGAATAGAATGCCGGTACAGTATATTGCTGGAAATACGACCTGGCGAAACTTTAATCTAAAGGTGTCCCCAGCAGTTTTGATTCCCAGACCAGAAACAGAATCTTTAATAGATTTAGCAGTCCAGGCTACAGAAAAATATCCACAACTGCGCAGAGGAGATTGGGCTGATTTAGGTACTGGAAGTGGTGCGATCGCTTTAGGGTTAGCAGATGCTTTTGAGGATGCCAATATTCATGCTGTCGATTGTTCTCCAGAAGCTTTGGCGATCGCTAGAGCAAATGCTTTTACTCATCAATTCACAGAAAAAATAAAATTTTATCAAGGCTGTTGGTGGGAACCTTTAAGTCATTTGAAAGGTAAATTTAGCGGCATGGTATCTAATCCACCTTATATACCAACTGATGTCATACCTACCCTGCAATCAGAAGTTAAAAATCATGAGCCACATTTGGCTTTAGACGGAGGTATGTCCGGTTTGACCTATATCAGTCATTTGATTAATATTTCTTGTGAGTATCTTGCTCCTAGGGGAATCTTGCTTTTAGAAATGATGGCAGGACAAGATGATTTAGTAGAGAGTTTATTAGGAAATCAAGGAGGTTATTGCAATATTGAAATTCATTCAGATTTATCAGGTATAAGACGTTTTGCCCTTGCTTATAAGAAATATATAAGTAGTTAAGATCAGGTTCGAGTTTGATTGATTTTTTTTGGTATTACCTGTAATTATGTATATGAAATAAATCCTGATAAATTTAAGGGCTATACATAATGTTAAGAAAACCATAAGAAGAATACTGACACCTTTTTATCTCCCCCCATATATATATCCAAAATTTTTCTGATGATTTCTATATAAAAAATCAATATATTTAAATATATTTAACATTTAGTATTTAAACTGTATAAGTCCTGTTATATTTAGATACCGATTTTAAGCATGATTTCAAGTTATGCAAGTTTCATTGGACGCTTTGATTGCTGGTGCAATTGCAGGAAAAGTAGTTAGTTTTCCCACAGATACATTGCCAGCATTAGCTGTAATTCCAAAGCTAGGGACATCCATCTTTGATATCAAAAAGCGCTCGTACCAAAAGCCACTAATTTTAATGGCTGCGAACACTTCACAATTATGGGATTACATAATTGGCAGTAATGACGAGTTAGAAATTTGGCAGGAAATGACACAGAAATATCTGCCAGGAGCTTTAACTTTAGTATTGCCAGCTTCTGAAAAAGTACCTGCATGCATGAATCCACTTAACCCTCAAACAATTGGTATTAGGGTACCAAACAGTGCGATCGCTAGAAAAATTCTGGCTGAAACTGGACCACTAGCAACTACAAGCGCTAATTTATCTGGACAACCACCTTTAATGAGTACGATTGAAATCAATAAGCAGTTTCCCAATGTGTTAACTCTTGCCACGACAGAATTTGTAGATGAAGAAGTTAATATCGGCATACCTTCTACTGTAATTGAATGGAATGATCACAAATGGGCAATTCTACGTCAGGGTAGCGTAAAAATTGACTTGAAGTAGGACACTTCTTAGAAGTACAGTCGTATATTGCAAAATATTTAGGGCTATCTGAAAGAAACTGAAAATACTACCAGATAAAGGACACACAAAGTTTTTTTCACCAAACAAGTGCAAGACTATTCACCGAAGACGTATGTCTAAAATCCTTGCACTTTCAAAGAAAATAACCGTGTAAATTTGAGGACTAATCAACCACATCTTGATTTTTCAATCCCTGTGAAACTTAGATTCAATTTCTAGATTTATTCAGCAAGCCCTATTTAGATACTTCTCATTCACATTAATTAAAGAAACGCAACATAATTTTAATTAATAACATCAGTTTGGGAAAAATCAAGTGTATATACGTGTTTTAGTGCCTAAAACAATACAAAAAATTAGAGATACACCAAAATTAAGTAACTGTCTAATAAGGGTTTGAGCTTATCCCGAATAGTGGTTTAATAAGTACTCATACACTATTGTTTATATATTTATTACTAAATATAGCTGTTCTAAACTTCCCAGATAAGAAGCAGCCTAGAGGAAATGTTAAATTAATTTTTTACAGATGCTTATTTACCTGAATTAGAATTGGTTAATCTATAATTAAGCCACAAAATATTTACAAAAAATACTTTGTATCACTTTGCATCCGAAAAATTATTAAATTTAATAATTCTATCTTCTCTTAAATAATTACAAATAGCTAAGAAACTTAGTAGATATAAAGTTATGGAATTAAATAGCTGGATATATTTCGCAATTGGTCTGAGTTTCGGAATAGGTCTGTGTGGATTAGTTAAACTTTCTCAGAAGAAAATAGTAGATTCTTTTGTCGAAAAAAAAGTTTCAGGTGATCAGCTAAAGCAAATATCTCAGAGACTTAAACACTCAGAAAATGCTTACCTTATGGCACATGAAATGTGTCAATTTAAAGGCGGATTTTTAGCAAGAACCACTCATGAGTTGCGATCGCCTCTGAATGGTTTAATTGGTTTACACCAGTTAATTTTGCAAGATTTATGTGAAAATCCTCAAGAAGAAAGGGAATTTATTGCCCAAGCTCATGAGCGAACCCTACTTTTACTAAAACTACTAGACAGTATTTTAAAGGTCGCAAGAACAGAGCATGGTACTAATAGACTTAACATTTCGACCTATCTTGTGAAAAACTTATTACAGGAAGTTGATGATTTGACTAGGATGCTGGCTCAAAACCGTAATTTTCCCTTTACAGTTTCAATTCCAGATTCAGAAGTGTATGTACTAGCAGATATCCATTGGTTACGACAAATTCTACTTGGTTTAGTAGAAACGACTATAGCCCAAATGGAAGAAGGAGGGATTCATATTGGTGCAGAAGCTTCCCTGATAGATAACAATATGGTGAATATCTTTCTAGATATACCAAAATACACTCTACCAGATCAAGAATCTATTGATTTACTCCAATCAGATAGTGATAGCTTAGATGAAAAACTGCCCTATCATCACTTCCAAGAAGTTGATAAAGGTGCCGATATTTCTCATGGAATGAAACTTTTACTCAATCAAAATCTTTTAGAAAGTATGGGGGGTAATTTGCAAATAGTTCCAGTAGCAGATGATTCGGGTTCCAACACAGATACTGTTAAACTACAAATATCTATGCCCCGTGGAGTTCCCTCACATGAGCTTCTGGAGATGGAAGAGAACCAAGACTAGTTTTATTATGGAGCATCATTGTGGTGGTGCTATTTTGTTCAAATCCTATTTTTTCATAGAATTGCTGCTGATGAGTAGTCATTAAATAAACTCGCTCTACCTTATACATTAAGGGATGACTCAGAACAGTTTCTACTAATTTACTTCCCAATCCAATTCCTCGATATTCTGGATGGATGATTACATCCCAAATTGTAGCTCGATAGACACCATCACTAGTAGCTCTGGCAAAGCCAATTAAACTGTTTCTATCCCAGACTGAAATGACTGGTTTGCTATTGGCTAGAGCAATTTCCAAATCCTTAATACTACGATCTTGTGCCCAAAATGCACTTAGCTCAAAAAGTTTTTGTAACTGTTCTAAGTCTATTTTAGATTGGCGATCGCTAAATTCGATATGAGATGAATTCATTTGTCACACCTGTATAAAAGTACTACCCTTACTAACTTTGATAAAAAAAATCACAAAACTACATATAAACACACGAAAATGCATATGAAAGACTATACTATCTTGTGAATTAATATTTGTTGATAAATATCTTTAATAAAAATAATTTTAATTCATAATTGCTAAGAGTTAGCCTCTAAGTAGATCAGCATCAAAAAACTCAGGTAAGTCATTGCCAGTGGCAAGTAGTGAAACCAAGAACAAGTTCTATTGAGCACCCCATGAGTTTTCGTAGCAAGAACTAGTTAAGGTAATACTTAAAAGCTTATTTAGCTTCTTTTACAAGTCAAGCAAGGGGCTTATTTGTGCCTACCTACTTACTCGGATAGAAAACGCTAATTTTCTCCCCTATTCACAAATCCACTTCCACAGAGGATGACTTGATCCTTGATGACGAATTTGCCAGACTTGTTTTTCTAAACGCTGCTTCTCTGCTTTAGAAATTCCTAAAAGTATATTACGACTTTGCCAAACTAAAGTCGCCAAGACTGTACCAATACAGAAAGCTAGACCAATAGTAGATAAGCGATGATAAGCAAGACCATATCTTAAAGCAGCCCAAGTAAAGTATTGTTTCCACAAAATTATCTCGCTGCGTAAGTTCCACAGGCAAATCGGTGCAACAGTTAACCATAGAAAGCATGCAAATAACCAGCGAGCGATAACTGTTAATCTATGTAGCTTCATCATTTGCTTATTAAAAGTTACATCATCACTTCTATATCTTTCATCATCCATGGGGGTATTTTGCGATGGTTCCATAGGCAAACAAAGCCGGACTATATTGCAAAAACATATACACAGAACTGGATAGAAATCGAAGAAATAAGTCTCCAGTTCTGATAATGTTTAATATCCACTACTATTATTTTATTTACGAATTAACTATCAGCAGGTGCATCAACAGATTGCTTACTATCTACTGTAGTAGACTTAAACTGCCGCTGTCTCCACCAAGCCAGAAGAGTACTAGCAATGAAAATACTAGAGTAAGCTCCCACAATGAAACCAATAATTAAAGCTAAAGAAAAGTTTCTCAAGGTCTCTCCACCAAATAGGTAGATAGCAAATAAAGGTAATAAAGTCGTGAAAGTAGTATTAATAGAGCGACCAAGAGTTTGATTAACAGCATCATCGACAACTTCATTTATGTGACGTTGAGGATTGGCTTTGAGAGTTTCCCGAATTCGGTCATAAATAACTACCGTATCATTGACTGAAAAACCCGTAATAGTAAGTAGAGCTACAACGAATAAGCTATTGACCTCTTGATTGAAAAGCAGTCCAAAAATTGCAAAAATACCTACTGTCACAAATATATCGTGGAAAGTGGCAATGATTGCAAAAACTGCGTAATCTAACTGAAAACGTATGGCTAAATATATAACAATTCCTAAAAAAGAGATACTCAGAGCTACAGCCCCAGAAGTAAATAGCTGTCGTCCTAAAGTTGGACCTACCGTATCTATCTGAGTCTTTTTAGTATCGAATTTACCAATCTTTTCGACTAAAGCATCTTGTAGTTGGGAACGTTGTTCTGGCTTTAAACTTTTAGAACGAATTAGTATGCCATTTTTATTATCACCTTCACCAATAATTTGAATATTGCTATCGCCAATGCCTTGTGATTTCGCAACTTCTCGGACGTTATTGATATCAATTGAACCATCGCAGTTATTGCTAATGGAGCAATCTCGCTCTACTTGTAAGCGAGTTCCCCCAATAAAATCCAAGCCTGGACGCAGTGGATAACCAATGGTTTGTGAGGAAATTATCATTGCTACAATACCCGCAGCAATAATAGCAGCAGAAATTATCCACCACCGCGATCGCGATTTATTGACACTAATTTTGATCATACGACCTCTGCCTTTTTGTTAGTGGGCAGGTTCGGACAGAAAATTTCTGGTTTCCGTAGTGAAGGTATAGAAATTGCATAAAACATCAAAGTTCGACTACAGGTAACTGCTGTAAACATACTTACTAAAACCCCAACAGCCAAAGTTACAGCAAAACCTTTGACAAGACCAGCACCGAATATGAAAAGTGCCATGCAAGCAATAAGGGTAGTTACGTTGCTGTCTAAGATACTGGAAAATGCTCGGTAAAAGCCAGATTCTACTGCACGATACAAAGATTTGCCAGATCTAAGTTCTTCCCTAGTTCTTTCAAATATCAGTACATTTGCATCAACTGCCATGCCAATACTAAGAATAAAGCCAGCAATCCCTGGTAATGTGAGAGTAATGGGTATTAAAGCAAAGCAAGCCCAGTTGAAAAGAGCGTAAATCACTAGGGCGATATTAGCAATTATTCCAGGTAATCTATAGTACACAACCATGAAAATTAACACCAGTGCCAAGCCGCAGAGAGCCGCGTAAATACTACGTTGAATGCTATCCCTACCCAAGGTGGCACCAACTGTACGGTTTTCAACGATTTCCACAGGTAAAGGTAAAGCTCCTCCTTTGAGTTGCAGTGCCAATTCCTGAGATGAATTTTCGTCAAAATTGCCTGAAATTTGAGCATTACCTCCAGCAATACCAGTTTTACTATATTGAGGACTAACTGTAGGGGTGCTAATTTGTTCGTTATCTAAGAAAATTCCTAATCTAGTTCCATTTTGAGCAGCTTCTTTACTAAGTTGAGCAAATAATTCTGCTCCTCTATTATTAAACTGAATGCTTACTAACCAGTTCCCAGCATTGTCCAATCCTTGTCTAGCATCTCTGAGATATTCCCCAGTTAATTCTGTCTTTTCAAACAGATCATTCTGAGCATCTATTAACTGCTTTTGTTTTTCAGCAACTTTTGCATCCAGAGCTTTTATTGCAGCTTGGTCTCCTGTCTTGTCTACGTCTTGTTTATCAGAAAGTAACTTGAACAACTCTTCCTGTCTTACTTGTACAAGAGACCTTTTCTCAACATTTTCACGACGAAATTCTAATTGTGCCGTACCACCAAGGACTCTTTCTGCTGCCTCTGGATCATCGACACCTGGTAATTGTACGGAAATTTGATTATTTCTGGGTATTGCTTGAACAACTGACTCAGAAACGCCCAAACCATTAATTCGATTAGTGAGAACAGTCTGTACAGCTTCTAAATCCCTTTGAGTGATATTCGTAATTTTATCCGTAGTTTTGACTTGAATGGTTAATTGCGACCCCCCCCTCAAGTCAAGTCCCAAGGGTACATCAGTTGTGGCAACTACCCAAATTGCAGCAATTACCAAAGATAAAATTAAAACTAATAGCGATCGCTTTCCTTGCATACTATTACTCGCTGCTCCCAAAGCTATGATAGCTTTCTTTTTTATTTATCAATCAGTTAGTTATGAGTAGGCGATAAATTTGCCTACTCACATGGTCATCGATATACCACCCGTCCTAAAATAACAGTGCCTGGGATGGATAATCAGTATTTATCCCACGATTAATATATGAAAAACTAATGACTAATTTCTCAATACTAAACGCGCAATCCTACCATTTTTTCTACTGCTTCGACAATTTGTTCTGGCTGAACAATAGTTAATCTTTCTAAAGTTCCATTATAAGGAGTTGGTATATCCTGGGAAGAAAGGCGCATTACAGGAGCATCTAACTCATCAAAGAAGAGTTCATTAATTGAGGCACTTAGTTCTGCACCAATTCCACCTGTTCTCATACACTCTTCTACTATCATCACCCGATGAGTTTTACTGATAGAATTACCAACAGTTTCTAAATCCAAGGGCTTTAAAGATATCAAATCAATAACTTCTGGGTCAAAACCTTGCTTTTCTAAAGTTTTTACTGCCTGGGTGACATGATGTCGCATCCGAGAGTAAGTAAGAATTGTTACATCTTTACCCTTACGTACAATTTCAGCTTTATCTAAAGGTAACCAGTATTCTTCTTGCGGTAATTCTTCTTTGAGATTGTACAAAAGCACATGTTCAAAAAACAACACTGGATTATCATCGCGAATAGCAGATTTCAGTAATCCTTTGGCATTTAATGGTGTTGAACAAGCAACTATTTTCAATCCCGGTACTGCTTGAAAGTAAGCTTCCAAGCGCTGTGAATGCTCTGCACCTAGTTGTTTTCCTACACCACCAGGACCTCGAATTACCATAGGAATTTTGAAATTTCCCCCAGATGTATAGCGTAGCATTCCAGCATTGTTGGCAATTTGATTGAATGCTAGGAGTAAAAACCCCATATTCATTCCTTCAATAATTGGTCTTAAACCAGTAATTGCTGCTCCTACTGCTAAACCTGTAAAGCTATTTTCAGCAATAGGAGTATCTAATACCCGTAGTTCTCCATATTTTTTGTATAGGTCTTTAGTCACCTTGTAAGAACCACCGTAGTGACCTACATCTTCCCCTAAAACAAATACAGTCTCATCATGTGCCATTTCTTCATCAATGGCTTCTCGCAGAGCGTTGAAAAATAGTGTTTCTGCCATCAGACCTTAAAGCTACGGTTACTTTTTTAATAATTAATCATGTTATCGTGCATTTGCTCTCCAAATATACTGAAGGAGCTTTGAACGTGCACGGCTTTGTGTCATCGCTTTGAGCGGTAAACAGTTAAACCAACTTTTTCCTTGAGCAAACTTCTCTAATAGTTAAGAAGAGAAGGTCATACAGGAATTCGATTCTGGACAATAATAATACCAGCTGTCGAGGAAAAATGTGGTAATGTACTTGGCTTTATAGCAAATATGATACTTACTTATTGTCGCTGATGAATTTTCCAGTTCAATTCCCATACAAGTGCATTAAAATCAATTGTCAAAAAATGGATTTGGTAAATTAACTATTAAGTTAAAAAGCTATTTTTATAATAAATCAATCACAAAATAAAGCTTACTGAATGATATTTTTTATGTATAATTAATCCGGCATATAAACTTTAAATCAAGAGTGTCATCAATAAACAAAGGTTTTTAAGCATTGGAGTTACTAGTATTTAAACCTTAATTTTAGCAAAAATAAGTCCTGGGAATTATTTATTATCTTCAATTAAATTATAATTAATTAAGAATATACTTCATGTTTATCAAGCTAGAATTTATTATAATGATTATCCAAAATTTTAACAAAAAAAATAGAGGTATTAAAACCTCTGCAATAAACTAATAAAAAAGATAGTTAATCGTCAACTACATATCATAAGATATTCACCAGATTCAATTTGTCATAACCACTGTTAACTTAAAGGTTAAATACATTTGAAATTTTCTTCTTAAAGTTTTTTGACAATACTGGCTTATAAACAGGATATGAGAGCATTATATGGCAAGTTTGATAATCTATCATCTGCTTTCTTTCAAAAATAAGTAGAGTTTAATTATAAATAGAAGAATCGCTAACTTTTGCTATTTGTGAAGACGAATTTATATGAGTTTCCGGATATCTTCTTGGTCTTCCCGGTTTACGCTTATGTCGCTGATTAATTGACTTTTCACTAGCAACAGCTAGCTCTTCCGGAGTACATTGAAATAAACGTAAAGTCTCTAAGTACTTCTTCGGAGTCATAGTTGGTTCAGTTCGTCCTGATTCCCAGTTACGTACACTAGTTTCGCTTATTGCAAGCCTGAAGGCAACTTCGGTACGACTAAGTCCTGCACGTTCTCGGAGGACTTGCATATCCATATCCAATTACTACCTCTCAACACTATAAAATTAGGTTACTAAATTGATTAACCTTATACGGTCAATCGAGAATATTTTTTAACAATTCTATCTTACAGGTTTCCTGTGTATTACGTAACATTTTTTCGGTAACTTTAAAAATTATTTGAATTAGCAAAACACTTTCTTCATAAAATTGCTAAAAAATATATTCTGCACTTATTTAATAAACGTAAAAATATAAATAATAATTGATATTATTTGAATAGAAGAAAAATAGATGGACTTAGGCAATTAAAACGTAAATTCGCCATTACGACTTTAGGGAAGTATAAACTTTCACGGACAGACTACGCCTTAAGGATTAGCTATATCGGATCGGTTTTAGGCAAAGGCTAATTATTCCTAACGAGTGTCTAGATCATAAATATAGAGTAATTACACACTGTAGAAATTAATTATCTTGTGGTTTTATTTTTTAGTTCAACTTTTTAACCTTGTTTCAAGCTTTTATAAAGTGCACCTTAATTTATTGCGATAGTCGAAGACCATCGCAATAAAGTAGCCTCATAATGTAGCTAAAAGTCTTGAAAACTATACCCTCTATTTTTATGTTTCTGTTAATGCATAAATCCTAATATAAATAAACAATAATAATTTTTTATAGTTATGCTGCAAATTCTAAAAGCATTTTTGCAAAAATATTCACTTTAACAGTATATCGAAAAGTTAATAAATGACATGATTTTATATAACTAGTAATACGTATTTTTTTAACAAGTTGACTGATATTTTTTAGTCAACTTAGTAGGCAGGCATGATTGAATATAACTATGTAACAGAATATAAAAAACACTGAAACTCTTGCAATTACGTCGTCGTACCTCCTTCCCTAAGAGGGAACACTCCGTATTTGCGGAGCATAGCGCTAGCTAACGTAATGACAGAATTATAGTTACGTTTATTTACACCCACCTACTTTGTTAAAAATAAAAGTGGAACAGTTAATTTAGCTTAACCATCTAGCTGCATCCTTGGCATGATAAGTCAAAATCAAATCAGTTCCTGCACGTTTAAAACTAGTTAATGTTTCTAACACGACTCGCTGTTCATCAATCCAACCATTAAGAGCAGCAGCTTTAACCATAGAGTACTCTCCGGAAACGTTATAAGCAGCAACAGGTAAATTGCTAGCTTCTTTAATGCGCCAGATAATATCCATATATGCTAGAGCTGGTTTTACCATAAGCATATCAGCACCTTCAGTAATATCAAGCTCTATTTCCTTGATAGCTTCGCGAGAGTTCGCTGGATCCATTTGGTAAGTTCTTCTGTCCCCAAACTGTGGGGCTGAATCTGCTGCATCTCGAAAAGGACCATAGTAAGAAGATGCGTATTTTGCAGCGTAGGACAAGATAGGAGTATCTTCAAACCCTGCTTCATCTAATCCAGAACGAATTGCTTTTACAAAGCCATCCATCATACCAGATGGTGCAATAATGTCTGCACCTGCTTTTGCTTGGGATATCGCTGTCTTTTTAAGTAACTCTAAAGTTGGATCATTTAGGACTCTCCCTGTGAGGTCACCTACTTCTAGATATCCACAGTGACCATGACTTGTATATTCACATAAACAAGTGTCTGCAATGATAACTAAATCTGGTAATGCTTCTTTTACAGCAGTTGCAGCTTTTTGAACAATACCGCAATCGTGCCAAGCCCCCGTCGCATCAGTATCTTTATCTTCTGGAATACCAAACAAAATAATAGCTGGAATTCCCAATTCATATACTTCTTTTGCTTCTTCAACAATCTTATCTACAGACAGTTGAAATACTCCCGGCATAGATTTAACTTCCTTAGCTATTTCTTCACCAGGAACGGCAAACAAAGGATAAATCAAATCATTAACAGTAACAACAGTTTCACGAACCATCCGGCGTAATTGAGGATGATTGCGTAAGCGACGAGGCCGATGTATTGGAAACATAAGAGTATAAAGGAATGTAAATGATTAAGCAGACACAATATAAAGCGTCACACAATTAAGGTGAAAACCAGCTTCTATCATCCAGACTAGAAGCAGCGCTTAACTTTCCTCTGCCCTACTGTCTAGTACGTGGGGCAATTTTGTATTTTACAGTTAAGACATGGTAAGCAAAGATTAAAAAAATTATCAGCTTTGACAGATAAGTAAGAATTCAAGCTCTCCAGAATTTTTATTTTCCGTCTAAATTCTCAACCAGTTCTAAAACTAGCTATATATAATTTTCTATATGCATGGAATCAATGCTCTCTTCTAAGGATATTTTCTATTAATATGAAGCATTTAGCACCATAACTTAATAAATAAATAATATACTTTTACGGTTACTTCGTTTTAACGAAAATTCACCATATTCATAATCTGTAATAGTAATGAATTCTCAGAATCATAAATATTCATTTAACTATTAATTCTCTAAAAGTAATTAGTTGCCTGATAGTAATGAGTTAAATGATTATAACTAGGAATTACGCAAAGATATTTAGTCATAGTGAAGATGGTCGTATCTTACATATTTAGGTAGTGCTGTATATTGTGAATGCAATAGGATCTCTACCTTCAAATAAGCAAATGGAGATGTTTTGTGTAACTCCAAGCTGGCTTGACAGAACTTATACGTCGCTATGATTCATCAAATACGGATATACTACCTAAGAGTCTCAGATAAAGATTGTAGTACTCATTCTCTAGTAAATCTAACAAACCCATGCCAAATGTCACACAATTGGTTGTATAAAATAGATTTATAGTTAAGAATAATTTCAACCTAGATAACTCGAAGGATAAATGGGTAACGAAAAGGCTGATCAGGATTACTGAATACGCAGAAAAGTGCCCAAATAGTTACCATCCATTGTGTAGTAAACCACAAGAAACCCAAAAAATTAAGTGAGCCAAAAGTTACCGCAATTAAAGCTGCAATTATAATTCCATAGAGCCAAATATTGATATGGAAGTTAACAGATTCCCGAGCATTATCCTTAACAACTGAATCATTACTCAATACAAGCACAACAACTGGAATGATGATTGAAAATATCAAACCACTGAAAAGAATTGCTCCATGAGACAGTGCGGATAAAAATGTTCGGCTGTCCGTGTCGTACATTCTTCACCCCGAATTCTATCTGTTTATGTTTAATCAGTTTTTTTGATGATAATAAGACACTATCACGACCACTGTTGCCTTAAGATTAAAACTCTATCCAAATAGGTGAAAAATTAAGTTAAGTTAGGTTAAAAGCGTAATTTACATTCTTTAATTAATATGTCAATTGAACTTGAGTCTGAACTTTTTCAACAAGTAGAACGGCGACGTAATTTTGCAATTATTTCCCACCCTGATGCTGGTAAAACTACCCTGACAGAAAAGTTGCTTCTTTACGGAGGTGCAATTCATGAAGCAGGTTCTGTGAAAGCTCGACGGGCACAACGTAAAGCCACTTCTGACTGGATGGCAATGGAACAGCAGAGGGGAATTTCTATTACTTCAACGGTACTGCAATTTAATTATCAAAATTGTCAAATTAATCTACTTGATACTCCAGGACACCAAGATTTTAGTGAAGATACTTATCGAACTTTAGCAGCAGCAGATAATGCAGTGATGTTAATTGATGCTGCCAAAGGTTTGGAACCGCAGACTAGAAAACTATTTGAAGTTTGTAAGATGCGGGGTATCCCGATTTTTACCTTTGTGAATAAGTTAGATCGTCCGGGTAGGGAGGCTTTGGAACTGCTAGATGAAATTGAGCAGGAATTAGGCTTGCAAACCTATGCAGCGAATTGGCCGATAGGAATGGGCGATCGCTTTGCAGGAGTATTTGATCGCAAAAAGGAGCAAATTCATTTATTTGAAAGAAGTGCTCATGGTAGCAGGGAAGCTATAGATACGGTTTTGGATTTAGGAGATTCTAAAGTTGAAGAGCTATTAGACCAAGAATTATATTTCCAAATGAAAGATGAGTTGGAACTTCTAGAAGGTGTAGCTCCAGAATTAGACTTGTCTCTGGTGCATTCTGGCAAGATGACACCCGTATTTTTCGGCAGCGCAATGACTAACTTTGGTGTAGAACTATTTTTGAGAGATTTCTTAGAATACGCTTTAAAACCTATAGGGCGAAACAGTACTCAGGGAGAAATTTCTCCTACTTATCCAGAGTTTTCTGGTTTTGTATTTAAGTTGCAAGCGAATATGGATCCAAAGCATCGGGATAGGGTCGCTTTCATCCGTGTATGTACGGGTAAGTTTGAAAAAGATATGACAGTTTCTCATGCTCGTACAGGTAAAAATGTGCGTTTATCCCGTCCTCAAAAACTATTCGCTCAAGAAAGAGTTTCTATTGATGAGGCTTATCCTGGTGATGTGATTGGTTTGAACAATCCTGGGGTATTTGCTATTGGCGATACCATATACACGGGTAAAAAGCTTGAGTATGAAGGAATCCCATATTTCTCACCAGAACTATTTGCTGTTTTGCGTAACCCCAATCCTTCTAAGTTTAAACAATTTCAAAAAGGTGTCTCGGAATTGCGAGAGGAAGGTGCTGTTCAAATTATGTACTTTGTTGATGAGGCTAAGCGCGACCCGATTTTAGCTGCCGTTGGTCAGTTGCAAATTGAGGTAGTACAGTTTCGTTTACTTCAAGAATACAATGTGGAAACTAACCTAGAAGTTTTACCTTACAGCGTTGCTCGCTGGGTTGAGGGAGGCTGGGAGGCTCTTGATAAAGTTGGACGCATATTTAACACAACTACGGTTAAAGATAGTATGGAACGCCCAGTACTACTATTTCGTAACCAATGGAATTGTGAACAATTACGCTCAGATCATCCAGAATTAAAGTTAAATTCTATCGCACCAGTAGTTTCTGGTACAGAACCAGATAAAAAATAGGTTAAAACAGTGACATAGTTTATAAATATTCTTTTGCACATCTCAAGAGTAGGATTTAAGCAATATGGAGAGAATAATATAGTTCTTCAAGGATTAATATTTTCCCCTAGCTGTGCGCAATTCCTAGCAAAAGCAAACAAATTTCCTAGATGCTTATTCAGTAAGAAAATGGGTAAATTGGGGATTGCGCGATTAGCTACTATTTCTTCGAGGCAACTGATATATATACTTGCACCCGTTGTGCTAATTACAAAATACCAATTAATTAGAGTGCAATAAATCTCAATGCCCTCACAGTCGGAATCATCTTTGCAAGCTGGTCTAGCAGCCCTTAAGCAAGGAGATTATCAAAAAGCTAAAACCATACTAGAAGCTCTTGTAAATCAAGGCGATGGTCAGAGTGCAATTATACAAGCAAAGATAGGATTAATTGTCACTTACTCACGTATTGGTGAAATTGAAACCGCGATCGCTTTATCTGAAGCTCTGAGCAAAAGCAGCAATCAAAAAATCAAGGTATGGGCTAATGATTCTTTGACTAAGTTGCGTAAAATTAAGTCCAAGCAAGATACTTTAGCCGGTGAAGTTCCAGAGTTTATTCCTTTGAGCAACTCTGAGGATATTTCAGAAGATACTAATATTTCCCAAAATCAGTCAGGACAATTAGCAGCTTCTCAAAAATTACTCCAACAATCGTCTCAAAAACGAAGATATTCAGAGATAAACGATAAAAAAAACCATGCAAATTCTTCTAAATTTACTCGGGCAAATTCATCATTGATTGAATGGAGACAAGCCGGAAGGGCAAAAACATGGCAAAGGTCAGGAAAAACTAACTTAATTCCTTTATGGTTACTTTGTTTAGGAACTCTTACGACTTTATTTTGGGTTGCGCAGATTATCCTAAATATACTGATGGCAAATGTCAACTCTATTTTAGTGAAACTACCTTTTGTAGACCCTTTACAAGTTCTCTACCAAGACTCATTTTATTTCCTAGTCTATTTATTTACTATTTTGTTAGTCGCATCTCCATGGCTATTAGACCTAATCTTCAAGAAGTTTTATCAAACTCGACCCTTTAGCATTCAAAATTTAAACAACTATAGTCCAGAAGCAGTTAGATTGCTTCAACGTTACTATAAGCAAAGAAAATGGAAATTTTTAAAACTGTATATTATTAATAACCCTGCACCAATTGTTTTTACCTACGGTAATCTTCCTCGTAATAGTCGTGTTGTTGTCAGTCGGGGTTTATTAGAGCAGTTGAAAGATGATGAAATAGCTACCATATATGCACTACAGTTAGCTCATATTAGCAATCGAGACAATATAGTTATGTCTGTATTGCTGATAGCAACTATTCCTATTTACGGAATTTATAAACAATTATCTCAATGGGCAGACCATATCTCCAATAAGATAGGACGTTCGATGCTGGGGATAATTGCCAATATATTTTACTTAACTTGGCGTTTACTTATTACTACTGGTGCATTGCTATCTCAGATTCGGCTTTATTATGGCGATCGCTTTGGAACTGAAGTAACGGGTAACCCCAATGGTGCAATTCGTGCATTGCTCAAAGTTATTATGGGGATAGCTTCAGATATTGCCAAGCGAGAAGAAACTAGTTGGCAACTTGAAAGCTTGAATCCGTCTTTACCAGTGGGATATAAACAGAGTATTGCCTACGGAAGTGGAGTTCCTTTTCTATCTTGGGAGTCTCTGTTAATGTGGGACTGTACTAATCGTTATCGCTGGTTTTTTGCTGCTTTAGGAACTCATCCAATGTTAGGCGATCGAGTTAAGCATTTATGTACTATGGCGCTGAATTGGCATTTACAACCCGAACTTGATATTAATACCCAATTAGTTTCAAAACAATACAGTAAATTATTTTTTATTGGAGTCGCTCCTTTTTTAGGCATTTTATTTGGCTTGCTGATTGGTATTTTCCTGTGGTTAATCTGGCAAATAGGTTTTGCATTTCACCTTTGGAATCTCAAATGGATATATGATGATTGGTACTTTTTACTGGGATGTATGCTTATTGGTTTCAGTTTTGGTACCCTGATACGGATAAACTATTTATTTCCCCAAATCAATCCTGTAACTATTCAGACCAATGAAAATTTTAGCAACTTGATTGCTAGCCCCAATGCTTTACCAATAGATAGTTCACCGTTGCAAATAACTGGCAAAGTTATTGGTCGTCAAGGAACAAGCAACTATCTTGCACAAGACCTAATGCTCAATACCAACATCGGTTTAATAAAACTACATCATATTTCTTGGTTCGTGAAAGCAGTTAACCCCCAAGATTTTATCGGCCGACAAGTTACTATCTATGGTTGGTTACGACGTGGCAATCATATTTATTTAGATATTAATACCTTATATACTCATACGGGTCAAAGTATAAGTATTCCTCATCCTATGTGGTCAACAATTCTAAGTGTTATGACAACGGCTTTTGGTGCTTACATTTTGTTAAATGGATAATATAATTGCCTTGTACATAAAGTTTTAATTTTAGAGATTACCCATGGGCTACGTATTTACCTCCGAAAGACCCTAAGGAAGTATAAGCCCTGAAAGGAGGTATTCCGGAGAGGCTTTACGCAAAGCATTATCTGCTGTGACAAATACTCTCATCAAGTAGGCAATAAAAGATTTCACGTGATTTTAAATACATGATTTTGATTTAAAACCTTTTTTTAATCTCAATATTTAGGACTCTTTGTGCCGGAAAAAGACATTAAACCTGAAAAGTCTAGATTTGTAGAGTAGGGCTATAACTAGTACCACTTGGCGTAAAGAAGATACCCATCTCAAATCTAATCACGAGAATCAATTTGGGTAAAAAAAAATGGGGGCGCTATTTAAGCCGCACTATACTAGCTACAGAGGAACGATAAAGCCATGGGTGATATCAAGTCCGCTTGAGTGACCGTCATTGCGACCGGAGGGAAGCAATCTCAAAGCCTTGCGATTGCTAATTTTCGCTCTGTTTCACTTGCAGTGACATACTATGGGTATGCTACCGGACATAATATGAGGTCTGAAACACCGTTAGCTTTTTAGGATTGCGTAAGCCCTATTCAAGTCAAAATATTAATTTTTATTGCATATAATAATAAATCATGTTAATTTTTATTGCATATAATCTTAATGGAAAAATTCTTTAAAGTATAAGATACCGTTATGTAATAGCCCTAAAATCAATATAAAGTATATCTATTTTCCCAATGCAGCAGTGAAGTTACCAGACAATAACACGCCGGGGCGTAAATGAAGAAATCATTAAAAATCGATAAAACGTTGACTATGTCAGCATTTTAGAATTTAAATTTTGAATTTTTAATTACGCTTAACGATACTAGCTATTTGTTGATGCAAAAAATTAGGATTTTAGAAGATAATATATTCTATGTTGCAAAAAGTCTGTTTAAGCTCTAAAAATGTGTGAGTTGAACTAGTTGCATTTAAAAGAGCATGATATTGTAGGGAATGGTGTTTAATTCTCTCGCGAAAAAACATTGGATTGTTTCTTATTACAAGTAATAAGCTTTTGAAATTACAATTCTTAGAATAAAAATGTTAGTGAGTGTTATACGCACCGAGGCAATTGAGAAAAATTAATTTTGTTAAGAAACTGTACTGTGCGTTTTAGCAGTTTAGAGCAAGAAGAATTAGTTGTTAAGAGTATGCATCTACTGTATTCAGTGGCTGTCACAACTGAATGTTTTATTTTACCTGTTTGCATTTTTTCAACCGTGGAGGTCTAGGATATGTCTGTTCGTCTATATATAGGCAACTTGCCAAAAGAAGCAATTGATAAATCAGAATTGCAGTCAGTTTTTGAAGAGGAGGGTAGTGCTGTTACTACCAAGCTAATAAAAGATCGCAAAACTGGCAAGTGTCGAGGATTTGGTTTTATTACTGTTAATAATGATGAGCAAGCTGACCAAATTATTGAAAAATATAATGGTCAGATGTTTAAAGATTCTCCTATAAAAATAGAAAAAGCATTACCACGTGCCAAAGGTGAAGAAGGAGAAGAACAACCTAATAAAGCAGCTGCCCAGACTCCCGCGACTTCTAAAGAAGGTAAGAAAAGTGCTTCAAATTCCAAAAAATCTCGCCGTGGTGGTTCTAAAGAAAGTCACTCATCAAATGACTCAGAGGGAGTTCGTCCAGATCCACGTTGGGCAAATGAATTAGAAAAATTAAAGGAGATGTTAGCTGCACAAGCAACCAATTAGTTTTTCAGAAAAAGTATCGAAAGTTAAGAGTTTGAGTTACAAAAACTTAGATTCTTAACTTTAAAGATTCTTAACTTTAAGTATTTTGTAATCCTGGAAATCTTTTTTATTGAGAGGATTATGATCCCCAAAGCTAATTTTATTGCATTATTGATTTTCTGGGAAATAATATATCTTAAGCTTTAGCTATAGCGGAGCAGTTTCACCTGTGCTTCCCGACATATTTGTCATCATGGTATATAGCCTGCGGGAAACTTTGTAGCTTAAAAGTGGTTATATCAGTAGGCTTTACTATACATAAATTATTTAATTTATTTTGCTTAATTACTTCAGTTGTGTGATACATAAATTGAAAACTTCTTATAAAAATTTATAGAGGATGGTAAAGGTTGCGTGTTATGGTTTTTGAATGAATATTATATTTCGATTTTTTTACTTCTGACCATATTGATTTTTAATATAAACAGGACTTACGCAACGAAAATTTGTCCGAAGTAACGGTCATGTAGTGTTGAGCCTAACGGCATGAATTCCCTTAGCCTTGAAAGGGTGTAGACTAGTAATCTCAGGAGCTATATTAGCTAAGGCTTTACTAATTAACTCTGAGTGTACTCGGCAGAGCTTATACGTCGCAAATGGAAAGTCAAGCAGGGACATGCTATGCAAACGGTCTCGGACGGAATTAAGTTGCTTTTGCATAATTCCTAACAAATCTTGCCGCTTCTCTCCAATTTAATAATCTAATTATTTAAGATTATTTTTTGTGATGGTAGTAAATTAATATTAAACTTATGATTAAAAAACTTCGTATTTTAAAATTATTTGTAGGAAAGTAAAACTAGAAAAATTGAAAGCCAAATATGTAGTTGAATTTATAGCATTCATATTTGAATAAATAAACACCAACTCAAAAAGATTTAATCGTATATGCTTAAGCCTCCACTACAGCGATAATAGTCAAATCAGATTACTTTACAGAATAATTGATAAATCAAAAATATTTACTATTCGTTTACGTAACTGTTATAACTACTTATTTAGAAAAAATATTTGCCATTGATAAACGCAGGATAATTAAGGCTTGCTGAATAAAATTAGAAGCTAGACCAGACAAGGGTTATCAGCCTTTTTTCACCGAACAGATTTTGAGCCTATAATATCTATAAACTCAAAATCTTTGCATTCTCATGAGAAATTCCCAGATAAATTTGAAAATTAAGCGATGAACCAGCTTATTTTTCAGGTTGTGTAGCTTCCAGATTTACTTGATAGACTTTTTCTGCAAGCCCTAATTATTGACGATAATCATTGAAAAACCGTTCTAAATTAGATGAAATCATCCCATTATTCAGCAATGGTAAATATCGAATTATTTTTGTAGAACTAAGTATCTACATATTTATCTACATGTAAAACGAAAAATAATAATTAAAAATATATTGCAAGTATAGCTATTAATTTTTTATAGAATATAAATACTATATTGAAAAGCATTGAAATAAAATCCTATAAATTTCTTCAAAATTAACATAATTAGGGAAACGTAATTATTTATAAAATTTGCACTCCCTTCCTCGACAATGAAAAGCTTTGAATACATGGGTTGAGCTACGCTAACCCGATAAAATATGGCTTTTTGGTACTTGTTATGCTAATTAAATAGTTGTAAAAAGGTAGTTTGCTGAAAGCATTGTCATAGACTAGGCAGATGGCAGATGCCATAAGAAGAAAAAATTATATCAAAAATATAAATATAGCAAATCACTCACTTTGACGCTCTAATAGCCTTTAAGAAGAAGTATTTCAAGGTTTTTTACTAATGATTAAGCATACTATGTCCTGAAAAACCCAAAATATTTAATTCAAGCCTACTACTGATAAATCAATAAATCTTATATTGATTGTGTAAAAATGATTTTTCCAGCTATTTCTTAAAACCAAGGACTATTTTAATACGTACTCTTTATAAATGTGCTTTCATCGCCATGCACTCATATTTTAAAAATGCTGAGATTGTAGTTTATGCATTTAATAAAATAAAAAATGCATATGATAGAGATATTAAATGAAAACGCTTATCTTCTCAATATACTTGCAATCACATAAGTGTAAAAAAATGTGACGTTTTAAACTAAAATACATATTAACTACAACATTGAAATAATTGCTCGGAACGGCGGATAAGCAATATAGAGCCGCTATGAACCTTGCTCATACAAGAAACTAATTAGCTATGAACTCTAGAACAAAGCAACGTATCGCCCTAATTTCCGTTCATGGAGATCCGGCGATTGAGATTGGTAAAGAAGAAGCTGGAGGGCAAAATGTTTACGTGCGTCATGTAGGTGAAGCACTAGGGCATTTGGGATGGCAAGTTGATATGTTCACCCGTAAAGTGAATACCAAACAAGAAACGATTGTTGAGCATACGCAGAATTGTCGAACTATCCGTTTAAAGGCAGGTTCTGTCGATTTTGTCCCACGAGATGATATCTTTGATGTTTTGCCAGAGTTTGTTGAAAATATCGAAGATTTTCAAAGAGATAATGGCTTTACTTATCCTCTAATTCATACAAATTACTGGCTCTCAAGTTGGGTTGGTATGGAATTAAAGAAAAGCCAAGATAGCAGATTAGTTCATACTTATCATTCTCTGGGAGCAGTTAAATACAAGGCAACTAGAAAAGTTCCCTTAATTGCTAATACACGTTTACAAGTGGAGAAAGAAGTATTAGAAACAGCTAACCGGGTGGTTGCGACAAGTCCTCAAGAAGAGCAGCACATGCGTGAACTGGTTTCCTCTCAAGGGAATATTGATGTCATACCTTGTGGTACAGATATTCAAAGATTTGGTCACATTGAGCGTCAAGTTGCAAGAAAAGAGTTAGGTCTTGACCAAGAAGCAAGAGTTGTTATTTATGTAGGACGTTTTGACCGACGAAAAGGTATTGAGACATTAGTTCGGGCAGTCAGAGAATCTCAAATGTATGGTTCGTCTAACTTAAAATTACTTATTGCTGGGGGTAGTCGTCCTGGTCATAGTGATGGGATTGAACGCGATCGCATTGAAAAAATTGTTAATGAGTTAGGGATGAGGGAATGTACAACTTTTCCTGGTCGCTTGAGTCAAGAGGAATTATCGTCTTATTATGCTGCTGCTGATGTTTGCGTTGTTCCTAGTCATTACGAACCGTTTGGATTAGTTGCTATAGAAGCTATGGCTAGCGGAACCCCAGTAGTAGCAAGCGATGTGGGGGGTCTACAATTTACTGTGGTACCTGAAGAAACTGGTCTGTTGGCACCACCAAAAGATTCAGCAAGTTTTTCAAAGGCGATAGATAGAATTATCACCGATCTACAGTTCCGCGATCAATTAGGTCAAGGTGGTAAAGAACGTGTCAAAAATAAGTTTAGTTGGGATGGTGTAGCTATTCAACTAAGCAGCTTGTATGAAGATATCTTACAGTCAGTAACTAAAGAACCTGCCTTAATTAGTCAATAAAATAGTTAGATTGTTATATAGAATGGAGAACGGGTAATAGCATAGAAGCAGTATGCCCTGATTTGCTTTTTAATCTTTACCGTTCGCCCTTCTTTATATCGTGCGGAACTGAATATTGTGCTTAGTTATTAAGTCCTTTTAACAATAGATGTTCGGAATAAATTATTAATATCTGTAACAGGAAAAATTTTATCCAAGTCTAATTAATATCATAATTCACTTTCTGTTGTACTCAATTACGGTAATTTATCTGCTCCCTTGAGTAAGGCAGTCCTGATAAAAAAATTCAGTACCATGTATTCTTATCCTGAGTGCGATATTTATTATTATCTAAAGATAAATATTTATCTGTCTGCAAATTTTGTGTAAAATTCAAAGACCAATATCGACTTCTGCGAATAAATTCACTATTCTTAGAAAAAGCAGAGACATAAAACGAACTACCTTTATTTAGAATATTTATCTATAATCTGCTGCAAAACTCTATGCATCTATCTTTTCTAACCCTACTAAATTCAAGCATTATGTCTTGTAAGAGACGATGATGCAATTTTTGCTTATCCTAGAGATGTTGCATTCCTAAATCTTCACATAATTCATTTTACTTAACTCAACTTTACATAGAATTTGTATGGTAAATCAGTGCTATGTGAAAAAGGTAATTTTAAAGTTCTCTCAAACCTTAATCTTTTTATTTTTTCTGGTCATTAGTTTTAAGCTATTGATAATAAATTTGTAAAAAAAATTAACGCATTTTTTTCTTTGAGGACTTACCTAAATAATTCGGAATAATACTCGGCATTGGGATAAGTCTCAAAGCTATAAGTCTCAAAGCTGACAATTTGATTGTTGAATGACTATTAGCTAATTGGAACTAATAGTTTTCTAGTAAACCATCACAAAACTTTAATATACTTAAAATAAGAATTAAATATGACCAAAGTAAATAAGTGTAAATTATTTTTTGCTGCTTCATTAACAGCATTTGGTTTTTGTGCGGTCTCTAATTCCGCTAATGCTTTTACATTAGTTGATAGAAGTGACTTTACTGATACAGATTTCCGCGATGCTATTAATAATGATGAATTTTCAGAACTATTTGTTGCTGAAGGAAGAATTGGCAATAACCAATTCAACGGCGATCGCGAATTAGGAATTAATACAGCAAAAGGTGTTCCTGTTGCTCAGGGACAATTCACCTGGGGAAACAGTAGCGTATATAATTTCGTTTTGGAATATACCGGCAGTAAAGTAAATTACTTCCTTGATGGAAATTTACTCAGCAGTGAAGATTTTAGCGGTTCGGTGACAGATATTTTCTTTCGTACTCGTGCTGCTACCGATAGCCAAATCAGCTTGAGTGATTTGACATTCAACAGTACTCAGATTGGTAAATTATCATCTCAAGGTACGAATGGTAGCGATGTAGATTATCTTCAGATAAGCAATATCTCTTCTTCCTTTACTATTACGGGCTTAGCTTCCCTGTCTTGGAATGTTAATAAACCAAACAATTCTCAATTAGCCTACCAGATCAAAGTAGGTACTTCACCAATCAAGAGCGTACCAGAACCGGCTACGATCAGCGCTGTATTGTTAGCTGGACTTGCAGGGTTAGGTTTGGGCAAAAAAAGTCAGAAAAAGAAATAAGGTAAACTAAGCTTGTTTTAAAAACTCTAAGTTACTAATAAATTCTTAATAATTCATTTAGATACGACATTGAGTAGATGTATTTTCTACTTAAGGTCGTATTTTTCATTAGTTGAGTTGAAATTTGATTGAAATGAAATTCATTTACTTAAATATAATTAACCTTCAGGACGATTTACAAAATTATAGAATACAATTTTTACATCCCGATATACTGGTATGAGGTTATAAATAGATACACAGGTCTAGGCTACTACTTTGGATTTTACCTGTATTCTTGGCAAACAGGTAATAGGTATATTAATTTTTCTTTGAGTGGAGGTAATCAATAATTGATGTTAATAGGGTGAGTGGAAGCAAACAAGTAGTTTTAATTCTTCTTACTTAAACTGCTTTTTTTCAGGAATTCAGAAGTTGACAAATGTAATAATAATTTTATTGGCAACAATTTGACTTCTTTTTACGTTTACTCTTACTGACTAGAATATAAGCTCATATCTATTTTCAATACTTACTTATTCTGAATTAAAATTCAGAATCAAGCGCATATGCAATTTTTGTAGTATAAAAATAAAAGCTATATAGATAAATGAACCCATTATTTTCCTTTCACTATCTCCGGAGATCGTTTAAGCTATCTGAAAGATTATTTTATGTGTTTTTAAGAGGCTCTGTTGTGCCTAAAAAAATTGGTTTTATTTCACTTTTGATCGCCTGTAGCCTATGTACTTTCTCTGAACCAGTGAAAGCACAAGCACTTATACCTCATACACTAGAACTTGATACCAAAAAATTAGAACAGCAAGGACTGTCTCTAGCACAGGAAGCTGCTCAGTTAGGGCAATTTCAACAATATGAGCTAGCCCTTCCAAGAGCTAAATTAGCAACACAACTAGCTCCAAGAAATGATAAGGTTTGGTTTCTTTTGGGTGGTTTGTACTTACAAACTAAAGAATTCGACCGAGCAATTAAAGCATTGAATACAGCTAAATCTTTAAATCCCCAAAATGGTGACGTAGTTTTTGCTTTAGGTTCCGTGCATTTTCAACAGGAAAAGTATCAAGAAGCTGCTCGCTATTATCAAGAAGGTTTAAGACTTAAACCTGATGACGCAGAGGGATTTTTTGATTTGGGTAACGCTTACTATATGCTTACTCGTTATACCGATGCTGTAAATCAATACGAGCAAGCTATTGCTAGGAATAAAAAGTTTTGGCCTGCGATAAACAATATTGGTCTAATCTTGTATGAAAAAGGTAATGTTCAAGATGCGATCGCAAAATGGCGACAAGCAAGCAGTATGGATAACAAAGCAGCTGAACCTCTACTAGCTTTAGCTGTCGCACTCTATGCTAAAGGCGATCGAGAGCAAAGTCTAGTCATGGGAGAACAAGCTTTACGTATTGATGGACGTTACGCTGACTTGGATTTCCTCAAGCAAAATTTATGGGGTCAACGTTTATTAGTTGACACTAAGCAATTTCTAGCACTACCACGTATTCAAGCTGCTCTTCAACGGGGACGAAATTTACCATTACCAAGGTAAATAAAACAAAATGAAAAATCTGCATTAGGCGATAGTTCAAAAGTACTTCATATGCGAGCGATTGTCTGGGAGATTACCCCATGTATTATCGCTCTTTTTTTGTCATTTTCTAACTTGATATTTTAATTTATTTAAAGCCTGTTCGGTTTAGTTACCGCCTTTTGATGAACTGATTAATGCCTAAAGCAACTCAATTGTATTTATAGATACCACAATATACGATAGGCGATCGCGTAATTAGCCCTGTAATCTCACTTAACAGGTTTTCCTATTAATAAAAATTTTTCAAGATGATAAGACTTACCATTCGTGACGAAAAATAAGGCTCTGAAATCACTTTCTTACGGTCGCTTTGGACGGAATTCCGTTATTGTTGCCTAAGTCCTGGATGATATAAAATTAATAGCCTAAGGCTTTTTGATTCAAAATTTTTCCAAGGTATGAACTTTAACACTTACTCTAAACCTAGGAAATTAATCCTTTAGTCTGGTCAACTAAGAGCTTCAAAACAATGCTTGAAGCTCAGTGGCTTTAGCCCTGAGTTGTTGACATTAACTAATCCTCACTTGGACTAGTTGCCAATAGCAATATATTTTACAGCTAAATAATTTTTACGAACTCTAAAATTTTTAAACTATTTTTCTACAAGAATATAAATAAATTCTGATAAAGAACTATGGAAAATTATCAAATTTAATAAAATTTTCTGACTTTATTGTACTATTGTATAGTACATGTATATTGTTTTCAACTTATTTTCCAAGAACCAATACTTGACATAGTTGACGAGTATTAATTCTTGGCATAGGTTGTTAAGTTAAGAAGAATTTTTTAGATGTCCTTTGCTTACCAGAGGAGACCTAAAATCAAATTAAAATTGATATGAAAGATGAAAGATTTTTGATTACTCACTATCTTTAGGCAATAAGGCTACGATTTGATCGACAAATTGTTGATGATCGACAACAGGCTTTGAAATATAGCCATCCGCACCACTTTGTTTAAGAAAGTTTTCACGATCGCCTTCCATAGCGTGGGCTGTTACCAAGATAACCGGTAATGTTGCTGTTTGAGGATCTGATTTCAACATTTGTGTAATCTTGATACCATCAACAGACTTGCCTTCGTAAACACTACGGGAAAGTGAAACATCCATCAAAATGATGTCTGTTTCTCCAGACTGGGCAATTCTGATTACCTCGTCTACATTTTCTGTATGTTTAACGTCCAAGCCAGCACGTTTGGTTAAAATCTTGGAGAAAACACGAGCATTAATCAGATCGTCTTCGACAATCAAAACAGTTTTCATGAGAGTTTAAACTTTTTATACTCGATAATAATAGTTACAGCGCATCATGGATATGAGGGGAAATACCACCCACTTCTTCTATATTTGCGCACTTTCTCTCTTAATAATCAATTGAGAACAGTGTAATCAAGGATAATACTACTGATTTTTATTTTTTCAGTATCAATCCAGTATCAATATTTTACGATGGTTGGTAGTTGATCCGTTATGCTGTGGTTGCAAAGCATGTTATCCAACAGCAATTTTTGTGTAGTGAAAGTTCAGGTAAAAAACTCATGGCAAAACAGTTAAACCTTCTCTCAGGGGGACAAGTCATCACCACAGCTCTACACACAGAGATGCAACAGTCCTATCTCGAATATGCCATGAGTGTTATTGTGGGTAGGGCGTTACCAGATGTGCGAGATGGTTTAAAACCTGTACACAGACGGATTCTGTACGCTATGCACGAGTTGGGCTTAACCCCAGACCGTCCCTATCGTAAGTGTGCTCGTGTGGTTGGGGATGTACTGGGTAAATATCATCCCCATGGCGACCAAGCAGTTTATGATGCTTTGGTACGTTTAGTACAAGAATTTTCTAGCCGTTATCCTTTGCTATCAGGTCACGGTAACTTTGGTAGCGTAGATAATGATCCCCCAGCAGCAATGCGCTACACAGAAACACGTCTATCATCAATTTCTCATGAGGGGATGCTCTCAGAAATTGGTGAGGAAACTGTGGAATTTGCTCCTAATTTCGATAATTCTCAGCAGGAACCGACGGTACTACCAGCGCAATTGCCGTTTCTCCTACTCAATGGATGTGCCGGTATTGCTGTAGGAATGGCTACTAATGTTCCCCCTCATAATTTAGGTGAAGTGGTTGATGGGTTGATTGCATTAATCGACAATCCTGATTTATCTGAGGAAAAGTTATTTAAAATAATACCTGCACCAGACTTTCCCACAGGTGGGGAAATTGTTGGAAAAAAGGGGATTGCTGAAGCTTATAAAACAGGTCGGGGTAGTATAGTCTTACGAGGAATTGCTCAGGTAGAACAGGTTCCTGGAAGTCGTGGAAATAAAAAGCGGACAGCAATTGTAGTTACAGAATTACCTTATCAAGTTAATAAAGCCGGTTGGATTGAAAAAGTTGCCGATTTAGTTAATCAAGGAAAATTACACGGTATTGCTGATATTCGTGATGAGAGCGATCGCGAAGGTATGCGAGTAGTTGTGGAACTTAGAAGGGACGCTAATCCCGAGGAAGTTCTTTATCGGCTTTATCACCAAACAGCATTACAGTCTAATTTCGGCATTATCCTTTTAGCTATAGTTGATGGTCAACCAAGACAGCTTTCTATTCGTCAATTATTAGAAGAATTTTTAAAGTTCCGCGAACAAACTCTCAACCGTCGCTATTCTCATGAATTAGATAAAGCTCAGAGTCGTTTGCATTTAGTTTCTGGACTCCTTAAAGCGTTATCTAACCTAGACGAGGTGATAAATATTCTTAGAAGTGCGGCTGATGGTAGTACAGCAAAGGTCAATCTCATCAATACTTTTGAAATGAGTGAAGAGCAAGCTGATGCTATTTTATCCATGCCTTTGCGACGCTTAACGAGTTTAGAACAAAAAAATCTCCACCAAGAGTCAGAAGAACTGCAAGAGAAGATTACAAAATTAAGTTTGTTACTTAATGATAGACGAGAGTTATTAAAAGCTCTGAAAAAAGATTTCCGTGCTCTAAAACGTAAATTTAGTAACCCTCGACGGACAAAACTTGTTGAAGGTGTTGTAAATAAGGGTACTGGAAAACACAATAGCGGTAATGTCACACAAGGATCTAAAGGTCAGTTTGTAAGTGCTAAATTTACTCCAGCACCTAAGGAAGTAATATTAGAGTTTACCCATCGTGGCTATGTCCGTAAATTGGCAAATACTGGGAAAAAGACTAAATTAGATAGTATTTTGCCAGATAATGATTTTTTAACGAAGTCAGTATTAACCCAGACAGATAAAGATTTATTGGTAACAACTAATAGTGGTAAAGTCTACCCTGTGAAGGTTACAGATATTCCTGCGAGCAATGGACGTAATGCTAGAGGTACTCCCTTAATTACTGTGATGAGTTCTGCTGCTCAAGCCGCTCAAGAAGCTGTAATTTATCCTTTTTTACTATCTGAATATTCTGAGAATGGGCAAATAGTTTTACTAACTAAACAAGGACGAATAAAACGTTTAGCCTTAAATGATTTTGCTAGTATAACTCGTCGCGGCGTTACTATAGCTAAGTTAAAAGAATATGACGAACTGATACATATTCAACAAGCATCTGTTGGTGAACAGTTAGTTTTAGCAAGCTCTGGAGGCAGGTTACTACGTTTTGAGGTTAACGATGAACAGTTGCCGATTACCGGTCGTTCCGCCATGGGTTTACAAGGTTTACGTATAGGTAAACAACATCATATGGTAGGTTTAGTAAACTTGAGGGCAAATGAAAATCTGCTGTTAGTAACTGAAAATGGCTATGCTAAGAGAATAACTCCTAACAAGATTAAATTAGGTAACCGTGGTGATTTAGGAGCACAGACCATAAAATTTGCCGCAGCAAAAGATAATTTAGCTGGAATTACTAAGGCGATCGCAGATTCTGAAGTGGCTATAATTACAAATCATCAGCGAGTATTACGCTTATCCATAGACGCAGTTCCTCTTATGCGTAAAGATGACAAAGGTGAGGATATTGTAAAACTTAATCGTGATGAAAAAGTTATTTCGGTTACAAATGTAGGAACTTCGGTTAATAGCTGAATTGGATAAGTAAGTAGGTGGAAAAATTTATAACTTATGTCCGAAGCCGAGTGAAATGTAGCAAATGCAGCAATCGCAACGATTTTAGATGTTTTAAATTTCGTTATATACCTGTGTCTATTTGTGCCCACCTACTCAAGAATAATTTTCTGTTAGTTTTAAGTTTTAGCTTATTTTTGGGCGTTGCTGATCATGGTCATGAATTATGTTTGGTTGCAATTGGCGTATTATTCTTCAAACACTGATTGAGATGTTCAATTTAACATCTCTAAATAGCCTAAAATTTATGATTCATATTTTGAATTAGCAACGCTTATGTATGATTATTGGCAGCATTTTTTAAATTTAATAGCAAATTAAAAAATGGTTGCAACACATTCAATGATAGAGACATTTCATAAAAGGTCTCTATCATATGTCCATCTGTCGCATTGTTTAATCAAATTGTTATAAAAACCTGCTTAATTTTAAAATTTGGACATAAAATTTTCGATTAGAGCACTAGCGAGGTTTTTTTAAGAAATCTACATATTTCTTATTTGGAGGCGTTTAGTAGAGAATATTGAATACTATTCTCAATAATCTGCTGAAAGCTAATATTTTTAATTATTAGATATCTCCGGAAAAGAATGTAGAGACTAGAGAAGTTAAATTTAAGGTCTTTAGAGAAAATCTAGGTTGCGCATATTTAATTGCTAAAGATATCTATTTGGTACTTCAGCATATTTGAGTTAGAGTTACAAAAATTCAGATTACGGCTAGTATATATTTCTTAATATTGGCTCTTCTTTTAGTATGAATTTTGTTTATCATTATTATTCATATAAGTCAAACAAAATATATAATTATTTAAAATATGATTGATGAAATGAAAAAAAAAGTTGTAAAATTTAATATAAGACAATAAAAAGTAGTATGTCCAAATAGGAGTATATGTCATGACAGATTCAACAAAGACTGCACCATCTAATATATCTACCCCTGTAGTGGAAGATCGTAATGCATGGCGTTGGGGATTTACTCCTCAAGCAGAAATTTGGAATGGTCGTTTAGCAATGATCGGTTTTTCTGCTGCGGCTTTGATTGAGATTTTGTCAGGTAAAGGTTTTCTACATTTTTGGGGGATCCTTTAGATACTCAGGAATAAATAATTTAGTAGCAAGTCTTTTATTAGTAGGTTATTAAAAAACCTGGGAGTTAATTTAACTTCCAGGTTATCTATGATAGCTATCAATTAGATAGCCATATCAGTAACTTATTCTAAGCTAATATCCAATTGATATAGTATTTTAGAGAAAAATTTAATCTGGAAACTAGTATCGAGAAAAACTCATTTATAGCTCTGTTAGTTTCCTTTCTTTTCTTAGAGTAAGGGCAATACAAACTTTAAGAAAATCCAACTTTTAGCCAGGTAAATTTTCAGTGTTATCTTTACCTTACCAATAATATTGCAAAGATTATCATTATTATTGATAATTTAGCACACTTATTTATTCTGATATTTACCTTTGCTCTTTCTCTACTCTATTTTATTTGCCAATATTGATTTAACGAATATATTCTTTAAGAACGCTATTGCGGTTAGGGTGACGCAATTTACGCAATGCCTTTGCTTCAATTTGTCGGATGCGTTCGCGGGTCACATTGAAGATTTGCCCAATTTCTTCTAATGTTTTCATTCGACCATCATCTAATCCATAACGAAGTCTAAGAACATCTCTTTCACGAGGACTTAAACTATCAAGAACTTTCTCTAAATCTTCTCTTAGAAGACTCTTAGAAACTTGATCCTCGGGGGTTTCACCATCTGATTCGATAAAGTCACCCAAACGAGAATCTTCTTCCTTACCAATAGGAGTTTCCAAAGAAATTGGTAACTGAGCAGATTTAGCGATAAAACGTAGCTTTTCAATCGTCATCTCCATGCGGGTCGCAATTTCTTCTTCAGTTGGTTTGCGACCCATTTCTTGAGAAAGCAATTTAGTAGTTTTCTTAATCCTAGAAATGGTTTCATAGAGGTGAACTGGAAGACGAATAGTCCGGGACTGATCTGCGATCGCTCGAGTAATAGCTTGACGAATCCACCATGTAGCATAGGTAGAAAATTTATAACCCTTCTCGTGGTCAAACTTCTCAGCAGCACGAATCAAGCCCAAACTACCTTCTTGAATTAAGTCTTGGAAGGATAGACCGCGATTCATATATTTCTTAGCGATAGAAACTACTAGACGCAAGTTAGACTGTACCATCTTGTCCTTCGCTCGACGACCTACGTGTAAGCGATATCGAAATTGTGGAAGTGGTAATTGTACAGCTTCAGCCCACTCTATATCTCTAGGTTCGCGATCTAACTGTTGTAGAAGTTTTTCACGTACTCTTTCCATTTCTAATAAATCAGCAATTTTTCGTGCTAATTCAATTTCTTCATCTGCTCGTAGTAGACGAATTCTACCAATCTCTTGCAAGTACAAACGGATAGAATCTTCAGTATAGTGCTTCTTTTTAGTTTGACTTCGACGACGTGCTTGCTTAGTTTTTCCAGACTTCGTCTCCACATCTTCAGCCTGAGCTTCTATAAATTCTTCATCTATTTCGCCTTCCTCGTTGAGTACTATCTCCTCCTCTTCTTCCTCTTCTTCAACTAGGAGTTCATCCAACTCAACCTCAGACTGATTTACCACTACCCCTGCTTGAGGTTGATAAATATTTTCGAGTACGTTATTAGCCTGGTTCATGCCGCGTTCCTCATGCTCCTTGCAGAATCAATTAATCAATTTATATTTGCCGCTCTTAAATGATGACAAATCTATTTACTCTAACTCTTAGAAAAGTTAGCAGCAAACTTTACCTCGGTCGATTTATAAAAGTTTTGCATTTCCCTACCTGCGCTATACAAAAGTCATGCGCAATTTTGTTTGAGTAAGGTAAATTTATTCGCCGTGATGATTTTTGTATTACTAGCAACAACACCTGTTGTAACTAATAATGTCTAAAAAAAGACCTGTCTTAATTAAAAAAAATCACCACTTCATACAAAATTAATATGAATTATGGCATTTTCTCCTGTAAAGACTGTTCCGATTGTAGCTTGTTTCACAGAAATTGCACTGTCCTATTTGTGTTGTAACCATAAAGTAATTAAGTAAGCTAAACAGAGATTCCCCAGAAATATATATATTCACATTCCCTATACATAACCAAGAAGTTCTTTAAAACTTCTTGAAAATAGGTTTGTATATCAGCAGCTTTAAGCTTGCGCATACTTGTTTTTGAGGAATAATAGGTACTTTATACAACATGGATTACTGAAAACAGTACATTCTGCTTGTTTTCTAGTGGATAGGTTCTAAACATTCTTTCTTGCGTACATTTTACAAATAATTGAATGTTCGCAGTTGAATATTTAAATCTAGAAATTGTAAAACACTCTTCGTTAATGTGTTTTTTGACAAAAAGCAAGCCACAGTCTAAAACTCCTCTGTTACTATGATATATTTGCTTCCTTCGCACTTCAGAAATAAAATTTGTAGCAGTTGTCCTCTTATTAAGATTCATTAGATACGTAAGTGTCAACTGATTCCAATCTTAAGTGCTGTCGATAGCAATACAAATGCACAAGTAGATATGCAAATAGATTAGCTCTTCACCAAACTATTTCAGACCTTAATCACACATTAGCGCATTACTAAAATTTCAACCTTAAGAAACTTGACAAGAACTTTTATTCATATACATAAATATTTTAATCAATTCAGATTCATTTGACACTTAGGACTATTGATATTAACGTAATTGATACAAAATTGCATAGCAAAAATGTAAATTTATACTTTCTTTTTGTGTTGGGAACTACTGATATACCGTTTATAGTACTTGTGTATTAAAAAAATATAAGAAAAAATTTAACCAACTTATTAATTATATTTGCATAAATAATAGGCATTAGTACTAACTTTTAATGTATATCCCAATAATCAAGTATTGCCCAGCAACTCTAACAACTCTAAGTCCAATGTATGCAAACATTGATATCAGTACTTCAACTAAATAAATTACACATATTGATGACAGGATTTATATAGCTAAATAACGTATAAATAAGGTTTACAGCTATATTTTTTTATTTTTTGCATGTATAATTTTTCATATGCCTACTTATATGAAGTAGTTAGATTTAATTCTTGTAATTTGTATCGAATATATTTGGACAGTAATATGTTTAGAGAATAAATGATTAATTAAACTCAATAAATATATTTACTAGTTCAAGTGATTGCTTCTAAATTTTTGAAGAATTTTTTGTAAAAAATGAAATATTAATTATTATTCGTTAGTGATTATATTTACTTATTTGTTGCTTTTGAGAGAATTCATGTCAACAGTAACATTCAAATATCATTCAGTATTTCAATATTTCAGAATATAAGGAATTATAGAATGAATTCCTTATATTCAAGAGTTTAATTTAATTATTATTCTTCTTCAAATCAAACTAGATATCTAAATCTGTAAAATTGAGTTTGGAGCCATAGGTTTCGATAAATTCTCGACGTGGTGCAACGCGATCGCCCATTAAAATCGTAAAGATTCTATCAGCTTCAGCCGCATCTTCAATCTCAACTCTTTTCAGGGTACGGCTTTCTGGATTCATAGTAGTATCCCAAAGTTGTTTTGGCATCATTTCACCCAAACCCTTGAAGCGCTGGATATTATAATTCGCATTTTCTGGGAATTGAGAGATACGTTGTTGCAATTCGCGATCGCTGTAGCAATAGTAATGATTTCGTCCTCTCTCTAGTTTGTACAGGGGTGGACAAGCAATGTATACGTAACCTTCTGCAATCAATGATTTTTGATAGCGATAGAAGAAAGTCAATAGCAGGGTGCGAATGTGAGCTCCATCTACATCAGCGTCTGTCATAATTACGATGCGATGGTAACGCAGTTGAGAAGCATCAAATTCTTCTCCTTTGACTCCCAAACCCAAAGCAGCAATTAAAGACTGAATTTCATTGTTCTTATAAATTTTGCTGTCGTCGGTTTTTTCAATATTCAGAATTTTTCCTCGCAGTGGCAAAATGGCTTGGAAGCGTCTATCCCTTCCTTGCTTTGCACTTCCTCCTGCAGAATCACCTTCTACTAAATAAATTTCTGATTCTCCGGGGTCTCTAGTACTGCAATCTGCTAATTTACCAGGTAATGGTGAAGATTCTAATACTGACTTACGTCGTACCAACTCTCGTGCATGACGTGCTGCTTCTGCTGCTTTAAAGGCTTGAATAGCTTTGTCTAAAACAGAATCAGCTACATTGGGATGGAATTCCAAATACTCAGTTAGAACTTCTCCAACCAAAGAATCTACTATTCCCCTAACTTCCGTATTTCCCAACTTAGTTTTCGTCTGTCCTTCAAATTCTGGATCGGGAACCTTGACCGAAATTACTGCTGTCAGACCTTCTCTAACGTGTTCTCCACTCAGGTTAGATTCATTCTCCTTAATTTTATTTCGCTTGCGAGCAGTAGAGTTTAAAGTCCTGGTTAAAACAGTTTTCAATCCTTCTAAATGTGTACCACCGTCCACTGTACGGATATTATTTGCAAAACCAAGCAAACTATCACTATAAGCATCTACACACCACTGTAATGCCACTTCTACCTGAACATTATTACGTTCTCCTTGCACATAGACGATTTCTTCATGCAAAGCTTGTTTACTATTGTTCATGTAGGCAACATATTCCCGAATACCGCCTTTATACTCATAAGTTTCTACTTTCGGAGTTTCGGACTTTATGAGTTCTAAGCGATTATCAGTAAAAGTAATTCTTACTCCAGCATTCAAATATGCCAATTCCCGTAATCTATTCGCTACCGTTGTGTAGTCAAATTCGGTTGTAGTGGTAAAAATTTCTTCGTCAGGTTTAAAAGTTACTGAAGTACCGTGACGGGATTCTTTATCTGGCTTAACTTGTAGTTCTTCAACTGGTACACCCCTTTGGTAGCGCTGTGTATGCTCCTTTTTCTCTCGCCAGACTGTTACATCAATAACGGATGATAGCGCATTTACAACCGATACGCCAACACCATGTAATCCTCCGGAAACTTTGTAGCCACCACCACCAAATTTTCCACCAGCATGTAACACTGTTAGCACAGTTTCTAATGCTGATTTTCCTGTTTGGGGGTGAATATCGGTTGGGATACCTCGACCATCATCGGTCACAGTAACAGAACCGTCGGCATTCAAATCTACTTCTATATGGGTACAATAACCCGCTAACGCCTCATCAATGGAGTTGTCAACAACCTCGTAAACTAGGTGGTGCAGACCTCGCGGACCAGTGGAACCAATATACATCCCTGGTCGTTTACGGACGGGTTCCAGACCCTCCAAGACTTGAATCTGATCGGCACTGTAACTGCTCGTCATGAAAGTTCTCCTGATTCTTGGGTTTGAAGTCGCCCAAATTTCAAAAAGTCAAAAATACTCCAAAATTCTAACATAAAAGCCTTGATGGCGACTGTAGGGCTTTTTAACAAGAAAAAAATAAAGGGGTTATACCAGTTTAAAAATAATTAACTAGCGCTCTTGTGCTAGTTGAAATTGATAAAAAAGTTGTCAATATGAATTTAATTAACAAAATTTAATCAATAATCTCATTACTAAAATTAAATAATTTCTAAATACACTCCTTGGAAGATAAATCAAAATACGTTTTTTTAGGACATATAGCCCCTAATTTATTATTTAACTCTTTTATTAGCTTATATTCTAAGATTTTCAGTACAATACAACTATCTGTGCTCATTTACGTTGACATACTCAAATTTTAGACTTTTCTATCCTTGATAATGAGAAGTCCCACATTTTTTCCACTTGTACAAAATAAACTTGTCAAGTCACTAACAAATAACTTTATAAACTTTACTAAGTTTTTAATATGCTCAGCTATGAAAAAATTATTTGTCTCTATTGTTCTTGATATGGTATTGCTGAGAATTCAAGTGACCAGTATTTTCCAGTCAAACATGACTGCTAATTATTCATAATTATTTACATATCTTTTTATTAATCTCACTAAAATACCTGTCAACTGATAGCGGATGACTAAATTAATTGTGATTTGTGGTGCAACAGCAACTGGTAAATCGGGATTAGCATTAAACTTAGCAAAAAGACTTGGTTCAATAATTATTAGTGCGGATTCTCGTCAAGTTTATCGAGAATTTAATATTGGTACTGCAAAACCTAATTTGATAGAGCAAAACCAAGTACCGCACTACTTGATAAATATATGCGACCCCACAGATACTCTGACAGTTGCAGATTATCAGCAGAAGGCACAAAAAATTATATCCTTTCCTCCTGATTCTTTACCTTTCTCTTCTCCACCTTTTTTGGTTGGAGGTACTGGCTTGTATATTAAATCCATTACTAGAGGTATGAAAATACCTAGAGTCGCACCACAACCACAACTGCGATCGCAGCTTGAATTTATTGGTCAGGTTCAACTATATCAGATGTTACAGCAGGTAGATGAGGTTGCCGCTCAAAAAATTCATCACCGGGATTTAGTACGTACACTAAGAGCTTTGGAAGTGTTTTATACTACTGGAATTCCGATTTCTGCTTTGCAGGGAGAAAACCCACCAGACTATCCTATTCTTCAGATAGGTTTAGATTGTGAAGTTAAGCATTTGACAAATCGCATTGCACATCGGACTGAACAAATGATCAAGGATGGTTTTGTTGAGGAAGTAAAATATCTTGTTCAGAAATATGGAGGTGATTTACCTTTACTCAATACTTTGGGATATCAAGAAATAAATCTTTATCTAGCTGGGAATATTTCTTTAGATGAGGCTAAAGAATTAATTGTTTTACATACGCGTCAATTTGCTAAGCGTCAACGTACTTGGTTTAGAAAAGTAGATCAAATAGAGTGGTTTGATACTGAATGTATAGACTTATTAGAAAAAGTTTGGTTACGAATCCAAAAGTTTCTCACTGATAACAATTAGATAATTTAGTTCCAGAAAAAATAGAAATATAATTTCCAGCATTATAGGCAATCGCAATTGAAAGTTATGAGTGATAAAAACAATAACGTATTATTCTTATTTTCTATAGGCTTGAATATTTTATGTCTGTTATTTGCTGTATTCTTTATTTATCGTAAAGGTGGAATATCTTATATTAAAAGTTCTATTTTAAATACTGGAAAAGACTCTAATAAAAGTAGTTGGGGAATAAATTCTTACTATAAGCATAAAAAGAGTCAATTTGAAATTCTTGCTAAATCAAATGATTCTATTATATTTTTAGGTGATAGTTTAACTGATGAAGGGGAATGGGTAGAATTATTAGGAAACCCTAACATTAAAAATCGAGGAATTTCTGGCGATACAACCTGGAGAGTTTTTAACCGTTTAGATGCGATCGCTCAAACAAAGCCAAAAAAGATTTTCTTGATGGTTGGTATTAACGATTTGGTGAATGAGAAAAAATCAATTCAGGAAGTTCTAAAAGGGTATAAAGATATATTAAGAGAATTACAAATTCAAACTCCACAGACAGAAATATTTATTCAAAGTATTTTGCCAGTAAATAACGATATACAATTATTTTTACAAAATAATAATGATTTAGTTCAATTCAATTTAGAACTACAAGAGATAGCGAAACAGTTTAACTGTCAATATATAGATATATTTTCTCGCTTAGCAGATTCTGAAAATCAGTTAGATGCTAAATACACTACAGATGGAGTTCATTTAAATGGAAAAGCTTATCTGATTTGGAAAGAAGTTGTGGAAAATTATGTTGCAGTGCAATGAAAATGCATTCATTAAATGCATTAATTATAGGACTTACGCAAAAGTAAAGGGTTAAAGGTATATTGACCAGGATCTACGCAATCGTAACGGAAAATAAGGTTTTGCGATTACTTCGCTTCGCTCGTAATGACGTAAATACGTAGTTAGTGCGTAAGTCCTGTTGACGTAATTTTGAATTCTCTTGGTACACGTTCCCTAGTGCTTTGAGAAAGCGCAAAAGTGTGATCTTCTCCCAAAGGGAGAGGCTAGCGTCAAGGGGGTTTCCCCCATGAACAACTTTTGTAAGAAGAGCGGAGTCGCACCGCTTTTGAGCTTTGAATTGGAGCGTAAAACCTTACACCCAATAGCTAACGCTTAGACTTAGTCTCTCGCAAAGAAGCGACTGACACAAAACTTATCTTCTGGTTGTTCACCTCACTCTTCACCTGTCACAATATTATTAACACCTGTTACTAGCATTTATCGGCAAAATCTACTTAATATAAAGACTATGCTTGCTGAAGATAAAAAAAAGCGTCACTGGAAACCTATAATTAAAGAATTTGAAGCTGTACTTGGTAAAAAAGGAGTGGTACAGCGTCGTGAAGAATTAATTACCTATGAATGCGATGGATTAACTAGTTACCGTCAACGTCCTTCCTTAGCTGTATTACCTAGAACAACAGAGCAAGTTGCATCTGTTGTAAAGATATGTAACAAATATTCAATTCCTTTTATCGCTAGGGGTTCCGGTACGGGTTTATCCGGTGGTGCTCTACCTATAGAAGATTGTGTTCTGATTGTCACTTCTTTGATGCGACAAATTTTAAACGTAGATTTAGACAATCAGCGCGTAGTAGTACAACCGGGAGTTATTAACAATTGGGTAACTCAAACCGTTAGTGGTGCTGGCTTTTACTACGCTCCTGACCCTTCTAGCCAAATTATTTGTTCTATTGGGGGTAATGTCGCAGAAAATTCTGGGGGTGTACATTGTCTAAAGTATGGTGTCACAACCAACCATGTGATGTCTCTGAAAGTTGTGACTGCAACTGGAGAAATTGTCGATTTAGGCGGACAAATTCCAGAAACCCCAGGATATGATCTGACAGGTATTTTCGTTGGTTCTGAAGGGACTTTAGGTATTGCAACAGAAATTACTCTCAGAATTTTGAAAACACCAGAGTCAATCTGTGTATTGCTTGCAGATTTTACCAGTGTGGAAGCCGCTGGTGGAGCGGTTTCAGATATTATCAGTTCTGGAATTATTCCTGGTGGTATGGAAATTATGGATAACTTAAGTATTAATGCTGTAGAGGATGTAACCGCCTTAAACTGTTATCCCAGAGATGCAGAAGCCATTTTGTTGATAGAAATTGATGGATTGGATATAGAAGTTAAGGGAAGCAAACAGCGAGTAATTGAGATTTGTAAACGAAATGGAGCGCGTGATGTTGTTGTTGAGAGCGAACCAGAGCAACGCTTAAAGTTGTGGAAGGGTAGAAAGGCAGCCTTTGCAGCAGCAGGGCATTTAAGTCCCGATTATTATGTACAGGATGGGGTAATTCCTCGTACTCAGCTACCCTATGTATTAAAAGAAATTGAGGAATTAAGTCAGAAATCTGGGTATAGAATTGCTAATGTCTTTCACGCTGGTGATGGTAATTTACATCCACTAATTCTTTACAATAACTCTGTCCCCGGGGAACTCGAAAAAGTAGAAGAAGTAGGAGGGGAAATACTGAAACTATGTGTGAGAGTTGGTGGTAGTATTTCTGGAGAACATGGTATTGGAGCTGAAAAAAGATGTTATATGTCTTCGATGTTCAGCGATGCTGATATGGAAACTATGCAATGGTTAAGAGGAGTATTTAATCCTCAAGGTTTAGCGAATCCAGAAAAGATTTTCCCAACACCACGTACTTGTGGAGAAGCTGCTAGAAGTAAGTTTGAAGTGAATTCCCAGTTTAAAGATGTGGATAGATATTAATGATGTCCCGATAGTGGTCAATTATTATGACTTCTGCTAATTAGCGATCGCTGATTAAGTTTCTGATACACAAATGAGTCTCTTGGCTTGTAACAAAATGTGAACAAGCCTTGAATCCATAATTTAGCCAACGCCATGCTTTTCATTACGAAAGCTGCTACCGAAGCAGGTCTCACAACGTCCCACATCCTCCGAAAATCCTTGATTTTTTAACACCGTCACCAATTCTAATTATTAAAATATACAAAGAGAGTAGATATTCAGCAAATAATTAAGCAAATAATTAAGCAATATTTACGACCGAACCTTCACGAGCAATAATCCCTTGAGGAAAAGCAGATTTAATTTTCAACTCTGCTTGATCAAGATATTCGTCATCATTATCTGGGTGATGCTGAGAAATAGCTAGGTATTTAACTTCCATCTGTTGGGCTAAATCAATAGCATTGTTCCAGTATAAATCTTGATTACTAATTTCTCTGGGGGGGGTAAATGTGGTATTCGCAATTAGTAAGTCAACTCCCTGAGTTAGACTAATGATTTCTTCTCTTTCCAATTGATTAATATTTGCACTTAAATCTGTAATGTAGGCAATACTGTATTCTTTCCAGCTTACTCTATATCCAACAGACTTCTGATTCCTATTGATTAATCCAGTATTAACTGTAATATCATCCAGAGCGATCGCTTTACCAACATTAAGATTATAGAAATGCAGTTGGGATTGCATAACTTGCAAGGGATATGGAAAAAGTGGTTGCAACATCTGGTCACATAAGCTTTGTTTGATAGAAGCTCCATTAGATGCTGCTGTACCATATACATACAAGCAATTTTCTGGAGTAAATGCGGGTGCAAAAAAAGGAAATCCCTGGATGCGATTAGTCTGAGAGTTAGTAAAAAACAGGTGTGCTTCTATGGACTCATTCCGTTTCTCTAAGCTTTTTCCCAAGATACGTAAACCCGTACCACCATCAAATATCAGATATTTCCCATTAACATTTATTTCTACACAGGCGGTATTTCCTCCGTAGCAGCTATTCTGAGAACCAGGTGTGGGAATCAAACCCCTGACACCCCAGAATCGGGCAAAAAATTGTCCCGGTGAATTTTGAAAACCCTTGTTTCCCTTGCTTTTCAATTTGCTAGGATGGGACAGCTCGAAATTAGACATAATTCTTTGAAATTAGACATTACCGAGCAAATCGCTATAGCACCGTACTTCCAAAACTTGATTTGATTGATTTACAATCACCACTGTAGGAGAGTAGGCACATAATTCTTCTTGAGAAAACTGCCCGTATGCCATTATAATCAGGCGATCACCAATAGTGGCTAGACGTGCGGCAGCCCCATTTAGTTCAATAGCTCCAGACTCGGCTTTAGCAGGTATAGCATAAGTAATGAAACGCTGACCATTCGTGACATTTACTACTTGTACCTGTTCAAATGGCATAATACCAGATTTATCTAGCAGCACTGAGTCAATACTAATACTACCTACGTAGTTAATATTAGCTGAAGTTAAAGTGCAATTATGAATCTTGGCAAAAAGAAGGGTGCGCTGCATCTGATTTCAAATGTAAGAAAGCAACTATATTTTATTCTTACTTGCGTATTTTCGTTTATCTGTAAAAATGAGCCAGTCAAGAAGGAAAATAAGAATATTCCCTTTTTGACTAATGCTCTGATTAAAAGATAATAGTAAATTTCACTAATCTTCTATTTTCCAGCAGCAATACATTTATCTACTAGAGGTTTGACTGCATCAACATCTTTCCAGCCTAAGATTTCTGTTTCTTTTTTTTCTAAATTTTTATATGTGCGGAAAAATTCAGCGATTTCATCTAGACGATGAGTAGCAAGGTCTTTGAGAGATTTTACATCTACATAACGAGGATCTTTGTCAGGAACGCAGAGAATTTTTTCATCGCGATCGCCACCATCAATCATTTCTAACATTCCTATTGGTCTGGCTGTAATTACACACCCAGGAAATGTTGGTTCATCCATAAGCACCATTCCATCCAAAGGGTCGCCATCGTCAGCTAGAGTATTGGGTACAAAACCATAATCATATGGGTATTTCACTGAAGAATATAATACTCTGTCTAAGGCAAAAGCATTTATATCTTTGTCAAACTCATATTTATTTTTACTACCACCAACTATTTCTATAAGAACATTAATCAGACCTGATTTAGGCTGAGCAGGAATAAGAGATAAGTCCACAGTTCACTCCTAGGCTAAAGTTACGGGTACTTTAAAGCTTCCCCGTGTAGAATTTTAGGCTAATATGGTAGTCTCTCAAAGTACTTTCTCAAAGAACTATGTCGCTGAAGTTCCTTGGGTAGTAAAATTCCTCGTAAAGACCCTGCCTGGATTTAGATAGGAAACTTTTGAACGGGGAGCAAAAAGACCTCCGAAGTAACGCCGAAAGCTTTAATATCTGGCGGGTATCTGGGATTTCGATTTTCCTCTAGTCATAGAAAAATTTTTAAAAAATTATAAATATGAAAGTCAGAGAGAAAAATAATTCTCTCTGACTTTCATTAAACAATTTACGTTTTTATATGGAGACCTGGCATTTTTCTTCTTGATATCAAGTCCGTTTAAACAACCATCATTCCCAAGGAAGCATCTGCAGACAAGGGTGGTCGAAGACTAACAATCTCAAAACCTGGCGGTTGTTAACATTTCACTCCGTTATACATGCCTTCGGTACATCTTCGATGAAGGCTACGACATATTATGGATGATTTGGCGGACATTATATGAGTTACTAAGACTAGATACTCAGTTAGATAGATATGGTCTCCTTAATTTGGAATTTCTCTTAGTTAATTAATTAGACTCAATACAGTTTTTGTTGCTGAAAGCTTATGCAACTTGAATTTCACAATTGTTTCAAAATTTTTAACTAGTTTTAATCACAGACAGATATTGTCTTTGATTAAAATATTTTTTCAATCAATACTTATCAAAGCTTGGTCAATTTTTCATATATTTTTAATACATTGTTACTTATTCCTAGCGTTATAGGTAAGAGGTGGTCGATTCTCAATTGGTGCTGAAGAATAACTGCCGATAACAAATAACGGTAGGGTCAAGGTTAAAAGAGCGATCGCAGCTCCTAGAATGTCTACCATTCGATGAGAATGTGGGTCGGCAGAATTAGGAGACTGACTATTTGAGTCCATAAAAAGTTTAAGTTTGTCTGGTCTATTTTAAATTGACTATCTTACCGAGAGTCCTGTTCTTATTTTAGCCACTTTTTCAGATGAAAAGGTAAGGTAATTACTAATTTTTTATGGCATTTTAACTTACTTAATAAAGTCTAATTTGTACTTTTATTTGTTGATACCAAATAATAATAAAACTATTCCCATGGATCTATGTTGCCAATTTGCCAATATTCAACGATAGACAATGTAATTATCTAGTTCAGCACTGGTGGAAAAAATAGCATTAAAAATTACTCAACACTATACTATCTTATAGTAATACCGAAATGATTCTCAAGCAATATTTATGGCGTTTTTTCTAAAAAAGCCTACTAATGCTTGGCTTTAAGATTTTTAAAAAATATTTTATACCGGATATATCAACCGCACAACTACTTAAATATCTTTGTTTTTTATAAACTTATCTTAGTAATTATACTTGATAAAAAATAGATCAAATAAAATTACAGGTATATATAATTTTCAATGCATAATGTCTACAGATGAAGTACGCCCTGAGAGTCTGATAAGTCTCTAGATGCCCGTAATAACACCCAAACATAAATTTAAATTTTAGATAATAATATATATTAAATCTAAATGATTGAATATATAATTCGTCAACAGCGAATTATTGAAGTTAGGCAGAGATTCTTTGTGATGGGAGAAAAGATATTGTTGTAATGATAACTATAAATATATAAGTTATATATATAAGTTCTTTTCAAGAACAATCATTTAAAATATTAGTACTTAAATAAATGGTAATAGTGACGAAAAAACCGCCACTAAAATTAGGGCGGTCTAGTTAAGTAATCGGAGGGTATTTACAGATTACTTTGCTAGTTTGTATTTTGTTGTAACAAAGTTTGCACTTACAAAAAAATAATTAATTAGCACAGACTAACGTTGCCCATAGGCTTTTATAGGTTCTTTAATAAATCTAATATAAAGGTGTTTAAATGTTGATTTAACTACTCTGGGCATACCAAAATCAATAGGTACAAAATTATCAGGTAATTGCCAATCTTCTATTTTCAATATATTAGGATGTAATCCCGGGAAAAAAATAGTATCTAAAGGTGGACAAAGGTTTCCTCGTATAGATGCTGCAACTGTAGGAACTTGCATGGGAGGAACATTCAAAATTTCTATCATTGCTCGATCCAAGGCATACACATTAGCAGAAGCTGCTAAAACTCCTAAATCACGTGGTTCTCCACCGCTAGGACCATTTCCTTGATGACCTATAATTCCGTCTAAAATAGTTAAATCCGGATTGATAGCTTGAGCAGTTTCTACCAACATATCCCCAAAACGCTTGCTATCTTTCCCCGCTTCCATGTGCCACCAGGCTTTCATCTTTCCTGGAACGCAACCAAATAAGTTTTTTACTCCCAAAGTTAACACTAACTGGACGTGAGATTTAACCTTTGGTAGGTTGATTACTACATCTGCATTCATCGCTTCTTTGGAAAGTAATAAATGATTAAATTTCTCATTTACTACTTGATAACGTTGACCGTGGAAATCAACTATCGGTAATTCTAATTCATCTAAAATTGTCTGATAGCCATTTGCGATCGCTACTCCTCTAGCACTACCAAAAGCCGGACTATCTCCAATAAAAGGCTTTCCACCAACTTCTATAACCATCTTTGCAACTTCATGTACTACTTCTCGACGAGTTGTACACTCTTTACCGGGACGAGAAGCTGTAAGTAAATTGGGTTTAAGCAAGACAGTTTGTCCAGGTTTTACGAATGTCTTCATGCCACCTAAAGGTTCTAGCAATGAATTTAATGACTCTCGTAATATCTGCCGTTCGTAGGAATTTGCCTTGACTAAACTTACAGATGGCGGTTGGGTTTGCATATTTTAATCCTAATTTTATTCGTAAAAGTGTTTTTAAGGATAGGTACAGTTTTTAAGCTGGAACATAGGGATTAGGTAAATGTGTGTGAGTAAAAAATCAAAAACCCTATTGATTCCTCTTGCTAACCTTGAGTGCTGGGTTTAAATTTACCCAAATCCTAAAATTAGTCGAAACCCTTATTATCATTCTATTCTTAGCTCAGGAAAATCAGTTTTTGATTGACCATATAGCATAAAAATTTATTAATACAGCTATTTAGTACAACCATAACTACAGTCACTAATTCCGTAAATTAAAGCTGGAAATAACTTTTTCAAAGGCTTGCTTATATTCTTTGTCTAAATTATTTCTATTTTGGGCAAGACTAATGATGATAATATTAGAATTATCTTTAGTTGGTAATACGACATTTTCCGATTCATATAAATCTGCTGTGTTAAAAGCCATTGCTTTTTGACCGGCAACTAGACGAGTAGTCTGATTGGCTGTTGAACCAAATTCATCGGCATTTTCTTGTAACCATTGTTGTGCATCCAGACCTTTAGGATTCTTTTCTACAGAAATACTGACACTTGCTGGTAATTCCGTACCTCGGAATTTTCCTGCTTTAATTGCTTGATAATCTTCGTCAGTCCACACATCTAATTTCTGCTTAGAGACCCCAGGTTTTGCACCAAAATTTGCTTGACTTTTGCCAACAATATAACCCTTGGGATATTTGAAGCTAAAGCCTAGTTGCTTATTCTGATAGGTATTTTGTCCTCGTGGTTTTCTCCCATATTCAGCATACTTATTAAATTTATTATTTGCTTGTTTGGGAACTGATTCCTCTGATGTAGGAGCAGGAAGAGGAAATTCGTTACTAGGTTGAGGATTTACTGGAAGATTCTCTGTATTTTGACCAGAAAAATTTCTGTCTTGGGAGTTGGGATTAGAAGCATTGTTTTGAGACCTTGGGGGTAGGGGAGGAACCACCGGAACTGCAACTTCCGGTTGTTTTTTGGCAGAACTGGAACTACTTTCCCGATTAGGTTTGATAGATTCAGTTGTAGATGGTGGAATAATAGCTGTTTCTTGAGACCCAATAGTAACTTCCGGAGTTGCAGCAGAATTTTGCTTTGATGCATCAGAAGCTTTTTGAGAAGATTCGGTTTGACAAGATACAATGAGTCCTAACCCTAGGGAAAGAAAACCAATCTTGATCACAAAATTTCCCAGGACTTTGGCGATAGCTTTGCTATGGCGATCATTGGGGTACCGCTTTCCTAAATTTTGGGGCTGACTTAAGTTATTGTTTGATTCCTGATGTTTTGCAGACATATTTATTTTGCAAGTTTTTATAGGTTCTAAAAAAATAGTGCTTTATAATGGTGCCACAATACTGAAAAAACGTCATATCAAGGGCTTTTATCAGATACTTATAGGAAAATAATTCTCTGGAACTAAAGGTGGATAAATAAAGTCTGATATTAAGTTTAATTTTGGATATGTGAAGTTCGGGAATAAAGTTTAGATAAAAAGAAATGAATGTGCAATTTTCAAAGTCGTTGTAGTTTGAAAGTCGTTGTAGTTTAAAGTTGTTGCACATTCAATCAACATTATTCAATAGAAGTGCTTAAAGGTTTAATAGTGCTAAGTTTCTCCAAATCTAGTATTTCAGCAAGCTCAGCCTCATCAATCAATTCCCTTTCTAAAACAATTTGTCTTAAAGACTTACCGGTTTCTAAAGATTCTTTTGCGACTGAAGCTGCATTCAGATAACCTATACGGGTGTTCAAAGCTGTAACTAAAGCTAAACTACCTTCTGCATATTTTAAACAACGTTGTTTGTTTGCAGTAATCTCTGTCAAAGCGCGATCGCTTAATGCTGTAATGGTATTACCTAATATCTCAATGCTGTGAATCAAATTGTAGGCAATTAAAGGCATCATCACATTCAGTTCTAATTGACCTGCTTGGGCAGCTAAAGCGATCGCGCTATCATAACCCATCACTTGGAAACAAACCATTGATGTCATTTCCGCCATTACTGGGTTGTATTTACCCGGCATAATAGAAGAACCAGGCTGTACGGGTGGTAGTTGAATTTCCTTGAAACCGGTTGCAGGACCAGAATCCATTAGTCTGAGGTCATGGGAAACTTTGACTAAATCCTGCGCTAGATTACGCAGGGCACCGGATAAATTAACGAATGGTGCCATACTTTGCATTGCAGCCATGAGATGAGTTGCAGGTTTTAATGGAGCTTCAATTAGCTCTGAAAGAATTTTTACCACGCGGGAGCGATATTGAGGATGGGTGTTTAACCCCGTACCTGTTGCACTACCTCCTAAACCCAGATTCATTAAATCTTCTGATGCTGTGTATATGCGATTCTGATGCTCTACTAGAATTTGTGCCCAAGCTCGAAAATTTTCTCCTAATCTAACGGGGACTGCGTCCTGCATATGAGTCCTGCCGGATTTAATGATATTTTGAAACTCCAGAGCTTTATAATTGAGAGTCTTGATAGCTTTTTCTAAGGCTGGATATAGTGTTCTTGATAAGGCTAGCAAGCCACCTATTCTAATTGCTGTGGGAATTACATCATTGGTAGACTGACCGTAATTGACGTGGTCATTGGGACTCAAGTGTTGATAATTACCTTTAATATCTCCTAAAATTTCTAAGGCTCGATTTGCTAGGACTTCATTGACATTCATGTGGTGAGAAGTTCCAGCACCTGCTTGATAAATATCTACAATAAATTGGTCGCGGAGTTTGCCGCTAAGTACTTCATCGGCAGCTTTGACAATTGCTTTTTGAAATTCTATGGGAATACATCCTAATTCTCCGTTAGTTAAAGCAGTAGCCTTTTTTATCAGAATACAAGCATCTACGTAAGTATCTAAAGGCTTAATTCCGCTTATGGGAAAATTTTCCGTAGCTCGCAAAGTTTGGATACCATAGTAAGCACTACTAGGTATTTGGCGATCGCCCATTGAATCTTTTTCAGTACGGAATTGGGATTCTGTATTTTGTGTCATCGTATTTTGTCTATAACCTCAAAAACAAATCCTCCCATAATTAGATGATAGATAATGGATGATGGTTGATAAATAGTGGGCTTTGCGCTAAATCCTGTAAATAACTGACCAAAAAATAAAATGGATGCAAGTCCCCGGATACCTCTTTAGGGAAGTAAACTATATCCGTGGAAAAAAGAAAAAACATTCAAATCCCTCGATTTATCGATGGGGTAATAATTTTGAATTTTGAATTTTGAATTTTGAATTTTGAATTCCTCCGAAGGAGGCTAACATGACTATACCGAATTGGATTACTTTTTCTCGTCTTTTGGGTATACCCTTTATTTTGTATACTTTACACGAGCCGACAGATAAAACTAGATGGATATGTTTGGGGATTTTTCTGGTTGCTGCTGGTACTGATTGGTTGGATGGTTACTTAGCACGAAAACTCAATCAAGTCAGCGAAATGGGGAAATTTCTTGACCCTTTAGTTGATAAATTACTGGTACTCGCACCTTTATTAGCATTAATTGAATTAGGAGAAATTCCAGGGTGGGGTGTATTCCTAATTTTGGCACGAGAATTAGCGATCGCTGGTTGGAGGGTAAATCAACCAAAGATTTCTGGTGCAAATATTTGGGGAAAGCTCAAAACTGTGACCCAAATTATTGCGATCGCTCTTTTAATTGCACCTTTATCACCGCAATGGCAAATTGCTTCTATATCTATGTTTTGGGTCTCTGTAGCTCTGACATTAATTTCGGGTGGTATTTATCTTTTACCTAACAAGGAAAATTCAACCGCAGCAACTACAGCACAATAAAATTTACAACACAATCAAATAAGGCTTTGTTTTAAACTCGAAGAAATATACTGGAGCAAAATACTGTAGCATAATACTGGAGCAAAATACTGGAACAAAATACTGGAACAAAGGTTGTTAGATAACTTTTTTTAAGTTATACCAATTCAAAATTTGAATGAAATTCATTTAAATTGAGGAATTTGGCAGGGCTATTATCACAATGTACAAGGCTTATGGCTGCCCTGGGATCATACAAATGGAGATTTGTAATCATACCAGCAGAACGCGCTATACAGGGGCATACAAGAGCAGAGCAGGAACGCGCAAGAACTGAACCCTTAGCTGCGAAATTACGAGAGTTGGGAATAGACCCATCACAGTTATGAGCTTGATTAATTACTTTTTCAAGTGTTAGTCATAGATAACTCCTTAACAAAAGGTGCGATCGCTCCTACAAATTCTGTGGTCGATTCATATGGTAAAACGTTTCTCCCAGGAATTTTGATACTACGTCCTTGGGGTAAAACTTCAGCGTATTTTTGTACCCGTTGGTCTGGAGTTTCTGCTTCACCCATTTTATTAATACTCGATGCAGCTTCACCAAATACCACCAGTACGGGTTTATCAATAGCTGCAATATCCTGAGCATAATCTTTACGCCAAAAACCGGCAAGAAAGGAAAAGACTCCGTGACGGGTGGACATATCTGCTGCACCTGCTTCTAGAGTTTGTAACCATTCTTTATCTACATTCTCACTAGAACCAAATAACTGTAAGGTAGAAAAATTTTCCAGAAACTGTTCCCTTCGTGCATAACGATAAAATAAATTTCCCACGGGAGAATCCAAGATATTCCAAATTACCTTTTTCCTACTTTCGGGTATATCGTTAGTCATAATTTTCCAAGCAGGTGGTCCTGCAAGGATTGCACCTGCAATTAAATTTGGTTCTATTTTGACTAATTCAATTGCAACCGGAAATAAAGCTCCCTGGACTATCACAATTACCGGTTTCTTTACCACATTTTGTAAAAAATACCGTAACTGTTCTGCCCAATCTTCCGGATTATAAGCAATCCGGGGTTTATCGCTTTCACCACACCCAAGTAAGTCGGGATTATAAATAGTATTTGTGTTTCCTTGTTGATACCATTCTTGAGAAAACCTTTGCCAAAACACTCTTGATAACCCTACACCAATCGGATGAATCAAAAATAAACTTGGTTCTTCCAACGGAGAATGATCTATTTGAGAAACATTATAAGCACAACGATACTGATGCCACTGATAAAATAAGGTCGAGGATGCTGTATATTTTGCAGTCATTTAGTTACACTCATTCAAAAAATAATTTGCGGATGAATTAACTTATAACCAGCATTCTTAATTTTTTGGTTAGAAAGTTTGACGCTAGAGCGATCGCTTTGAACAGAGGGGTCCCAACTCACTGGGTCTAAATTATATTTTTCACAGACATTTTGAATCAATTCTTTATTGGTAAATTGAGAATCATCAACTAAATTATATATACCCCTAAGTTGATGCTCGCGAACAAATTCTATTGCTCCCACAATATCCTCAAGATGAATCCAATTTATAGGTCTGCTACCGTCTCCAGGACGAGTTTTACCAGCAAGACGGGAATATATTTTTACAAGTTCTCTTCCATTTCCATAAATTCCCCCTAATCTAAGAATACATACTCTTAGTTTATCGCTACTGGCACCAAGCCATGTCTCCTCAGTTCGTTTTAAAACTTTTTCTGCGTCACTAACTGCATTCACTGGAGTTTCTTCAGTTACCAATGCTCCATTCAAATTGCCATACACCGAACAAGTAGAAGTATATATAACTTGTCTCACACTAGTTTCCGTAATTACAGAAACTAGATTGCAAGCAGTACCTAAATATGTATCCTCATAACTACTCTTACCTTTCCTCGCCACACTTACAAGGACTACATCTTGATTTTGTAAAAATGACTTTAATGCCTGTGTATCTTCAGTATTTAAAACTGTAACCTTTTGTGACACAGTTTGCAGAAGAGGAACTTTCTCTGCTGTCGTAGTAGTCACAGAAACAATAAAAACTACTTTGTGATGCCAATATTGGGCTACTGCACGACCAACATAACCACAACCAATGATTGCCAGATTCATGAGCAGGACTTGCTATTAAAAGTTAGACATAAAAATCATAGGGATTATCCGGTAGTTTGGAAACCTCCATCATTTATGTACTAACGAATTTGATATCAATCATGAACAGACCCATCAGGCATGATAGCACCTGCGAGGTTCGCACCAATCAACTTCACAAGTAGGCGATCGCCAGAACGAACTCTTGCACCTGTAAGATTTGCACCCCGTAGATCCGCTCCACTCAAATCCGCACCAATTAAATTAGCAGCAGACAAATCAGCTTCTCTGAGGTCTGCTAATAATAAATTTGCTCTAAATAAATTTGCTTCCGATAAATTTGCCCCCCTGAGAATAACTTTGTGCATAAAAGTATCACTCAGGTCAGCTTTGCTCAAGTTCGCGTAACTTAAGTTTCGTCCAGATAAATCCTTATTACTTAACTTCGCTTCACTAAAGTCCTTACCACTCAAATCTTTATCTGGTTTTGGTGGATAAGGACTCTTAGGAACTGGTTTTCGAGCTGGTTGTCTGTAATAAGAAGAGGGTGAATATTTTTTGTAGGATGGATTTTTTGGTGCTGATGTGTTGGAAGTCTGAGTTCTCGATTGCTGGTATTTTGGTGGTTGATGGTTTACGGACTGATTTCTAGACGACTGATATGATTGTGTTGTATCCCTAGAAAACTTACTTTTTTGGGGTTGATCGTTTTGCGATCGCAATACTTCTCGCGCTTCATTTATTTCACGTAGCTTCTTATGTGCTTTTTGCTGCAAGCGATGATTATCCTTCGGGATGCGGTCTGGATGCCAAACAAAAGCTAAATCTTTGTAAGCCTGGTTAACCTCCTCAAGTGTTGCTCCAGGCTCTAATTCTAAAACCCTATAGTACCGCTCCATCTGTCTCCACCCGATTTACGCTTACAAATTACTTTTGATTATGAGTGATGCTACTTTCTTATTAGCTTATCTGTATTGGCTTGTATACATTAACTGATATAATTTTCAAATCTTTTTACTTTTAGACAATTTCTGATAAAAGTCAAGATTATTTTTGATTCTAGTTACAGTTAATTGTATTTTTGGATACATTATTTATTTTAAGTATTAGCTAAATTAAAATTGAATTATGAATCTTTTTAATTAAAATCTTATTAGACTATTCAATCATAATTTTTGCGAAAACCTTACTTTTTAATTAGATTTTATTAAGCCAATATTTAGACAGTTAAATTTAACTGACTGATAATTAATTTCAGATAGTTAATTGCACATTATTAATTCTTGATTATTCATTGTATTAATAATAGTTAGTTGATATTTTCATTTTGCATCCCTTCATATTTTTTATTATTTGCTTAAAATATTTTAATGTAGCTTAATTTAAAATTCGTTGCCTAAATGCTCTGATATAGGAGTTAATAGGAATTTGATAAATTTCTATTAATAGCCAAATAATAATTGACAAATGAGATAGAAACGTCAAAACAGTCCAAAGATATGGCACCCAACTGATAGGAAAATTAGGTTTTGGGGGAAAACAGTAGGCAATAACTCCCATCAATGTGCTAGGAAAAGCAATAAATAGTATTGCAGCTACCACATAACCCCAACCTAGTTCAACACCTTCTAAATGAGCTTGTTTCCAACTTGATCCACTCCAACGCCATGTTAAAGGTGGTTGTCTGGATGGCATAATCAATTGCTGCTTATCTAAGTTAACTGTAAAGATTTGCTGGCAAAAATCACATGACATTGCCTCCATCAATGGCATATGAGATATTTCACCTACTCTACACAATGGGCAAGGATAAGACTCTTGATAGTTGAGTGGTGAGTTAACTGACTTTGATTTAGGCATAGTAAAAGTTTACTCCCAACTAATAATCCATCTTCGAAATGAAGCTCAACTCATAAATGATAATTGGAAAAATCCATTTAAGTTAAGTTCTCACTTTTGAGTTAACAACTTATAAATTATCATTACTAAGATTGACAATATCTACGACATTTTTATAAATTACTGTAAGAAAAGTCACAATAATAGGCAAAATAGGATTTTTACACTCAATTTTTAGGTTAATTTATAGATTTCTAAATTGTTGATAATATTTATGTGTAACTCGTAAAATTAGATATTAATAATACTTCTCTTTATTAACTTTTAGCTTACTTTCTTAGGCTTTAAGCGATGTGCTTTCGCCCTGCCGTAAGTAATCGCCTAAATTGTTCTCAATAAGTAAAATAGACAAATTTCTCTTTATCAAGGACTAAATTAATAACTTAGATAAAAGTAATGTCTATTACTTTATATTATTTTTTGACTATTTGTACTTATAGATACAATATATAAATTTTAGGGGTGTCAGTGAAAAATTATCCGGGTTCTTGACGTTTTTATTAGCCTCTGCTAGTTTTAGACTTATATTTAGATATTTGTATTTGTCAAATTATTGCTCTTACCACTAAATTTTTTTAAACTGTGATTTGAGTAATGCCCGTCCTCAAAAGAATCAAAAAATCAAAGCTTTATTTTCATTAAATTGTATTTTGAGTAAATTCTTACTTCCATGACTCATCTAACCCAACTATTTTACGGTTTTTACTTTTGGCTCAGAACTAGTTCTGGGTAGATAGTGTCGTGTTGACTAAAGGCTTTTACCCGGAACTTTATAAGTTCCGGGTTTTTTATTGCTTACCTAAATATCCAAACCACGGTAGTCAACACTTCTCAGACATAACTTACTTCTTAAACGCACTCAAACATATCCATTGGAGAATCAGTAAATGAAAAACGCTAAATTAGCAACTAAATCCTATCCTCAAGAGCAAACCAAAGTCCAAATTGGTCAACAAGTTGTTTTTGGTGGTAACGAATTACCAATTATCGGAGGACCTTGTGCTGTAGAAAATTACGAACAAATGAACGCGATCGCTCAAGAGTTATCTCCAGATTGTATTCATGCTTTCAGGGGTGGTGTCTACAAACCCCGTACTTCTCCATACGCTTTTCAAGGATTAGGGGAAGCTGGATTAGAAATTTTTGCCAAATTAAAATCGCAATACAACATTCCTATTGTTACGGAAGTGATGGCTATTGACCAGATTGGAGTAATGTCTGAGTATGTAGATATGCTGCAAGTAGGTAGTCGAAATATGCAAAATTTTGATTTGCTTAAAGCATTAGGTAGAACTGAGAAACCTATCCTCCTCAAACGTGGTCTAGCCTCAACAATCGAAGAATTTGTGATGGCTGCTGAATATATTCTCAGTAACGGAAACCAGAATGTGGTTTTATGTGAACGGGGTATCCGTAGTTTTGATAACTATACTCGCAATGTTTTAGATTTAGCTGCCGTAGCTGCTCTTAAACAAATTACTCACCTACCTGTGATTGTAGATCCTTCCCATGCAGTAGGCAAATCAGAATTAGTCCTTCCTTTAGCAAAAGCTGCTGTTGCTTGTGGTGCAGATGGATTGATTATTGAATGTCATCCAGAACCGAAAAAATCCGTTTCTGATGCTCGTCAAACACTATCCCTTATACAGATGAGAGAATTAGTAAATGTTTTGAGACCTGTTGCAGAGTCAGTTGGTAGAAAAATATTAAATAAGAATGGGATAGATTCATTTTCTCACCCTATTTTTTCTCAAAATTAGAGTTTATCCAAACCAAACCCCCACTTTATTAGCGGGTATTGTGGGGGACATAAATATTAATTGGGATACCAAAATTATTTAGTCTGCAACAATGTCATTTTTGGGTTTACGGTATATATAGCTCCCGCTAACTACTCCCAAAGCAGGGGGAAGGGAAAAAATAAATAATCTACCGTATATTTATTTTCTGGAAATCCCTGACCTGGGAGCTTATTGCGCAAGTCTTGTCTTAAAAAGAAACTTCCTTCGCACTAAAATAAGACTGTCTGGAGAGGAAGTTGTCATAACTTATATTCGTTACTACAGTCTTGTCGAAAGTTTCATCAAAACTATCTATAGAGCTATCAATGGCAATTAAAATCCGATTTATTTCTTCTAGATAATTTGAGAATGAACCATCATGTTTTTTCTGGTAGATTTTTTCTACATTATCAGGAGTATGGATACTTTGGATAATCTGGTTAATATCGCTTTGCAGGTCACATTTTCCTAGATTAGACAAATTATTGTTAGCTTCATGTAGGTGAAAAATTGTTTGAGCTAAATATCTCTTCTTCTGAGAAGATGTAGCGCTACTTTCTGATGCTTTGATACTCAATACAGCATTTTCTAAATGAAAGATAATTACTTGTACGGTGCTTTCTTCAGTATTCGATAAGCTATGAGTCCTAGAGGATAGCGTGGTGTCATCGCTTAAAGTCTCAAACTCTAACCCTTGAGTGAAGGATGTATTTGAGGACATGCAGGAGGAAGACTTATCTAAATTGGAGTCTTGATTAAAACTTTTATCTGAGTCGGTTTTAATGTAATTATTTAACCCTAATCTTGATACTGCAAGATTAATGATCAGATTTTTGTCAAGCAGTTGGTTTAATTTGTTTCTATACTTCATAAAAAGTTAAATAAAAATATATGTAGTAAGACAGATACCTTCAGATTAAACCTATAGTAAAAGGTTGTCTCTATTTCTACAGTAAATTATTGTAGTATCCGGCACCAGAGAAAAGCAAAAATTAGAAAAATTACGATAATTTTATATACACTTGTTCTAAAGTATATTTCTGAAATTAGCAGGTGATAAAAGTGAAAATTTAAAAAAGTCTGAGAACTGTTTTTATGTGATTAAAATAATATCTCTATATAGCCTAATACTCATTTAATATAGGTATGATAGGAATTTTAAAATTATCTCTTCAAAGAAAATACCGACATCAGTCGGCATTTTCACAATACTATTTTTGATACAAAATCAAATTAATTTTAAAAACATTAGTTACAAATAATCTAAGACCTAAGAGATAAAAATATTGTTAAAATTGCTACTAAAACTACTCACGGATTGCCATGAGATAAATGCCAGTAAGTCTCCCTCCTGGAATATTTCTACTCCATTATTGTTATCAGTCAAGCTGATATTGTCTAAACTACCTAGTTGTAACTTTGTTGCACCTAACTGGAAATTATCAATAGTGTCATAACCAGTACCAGTTTCTAAGAAAACAGTAGAAGTGTTTGTTCCTAACCAGATATAGTCATCACCAGCACCTGTGTCGATAAAGTCTCCACCACCATTAGCAAAGATATTATCGTTCCCATCTCCTGCGTAGATTACCTCACCATCGGAACTACCGAAAATATCGTCATCACCA
>JBHJJE010000035.1:0-104356 GCA_050042865.1 Mastigocoleus sp. | reverse complement strand
TTAAACAAATTGGAGCAAGGGTTAAAATTTCTGGGGCGCAATGGAATGTTGAAAGTGTAAGTCAAATTCTTTCTGTTCGCTGTGCTTATCTTAATGGTTTACTTACTATTTGAGTAGTTCTGCCAAAAGTGGATGCTCCCGTTTGCTTAACAATTTCCATATTTTGTTAATAACTTATCTGATCTCTTAATCATAATCATGATATATCAGCAATAATTTATTTAAATGTAATAAATATTACTACAGACTTATTCTTATGTTACTGTTTGCTATCGTAATTTTTTGCTTGATATCCCATATTCCGCACCCTAAATTAAAGATTCCTAAATCAAATATTCCTCAATTAAATCATTCAAATAATTCAGATAATTCAGATAATTCCAAAAAATGGTGGATGTATTTCACTCCATCTCAAGCTGCACAATTTTATCGCTCATCCACTTTTCAGAAAATTAAAACTGAAACCGATAAAAATCATCTGAATGGATTGCAAACCCTTCCTCAAGAATGTTTAAAAGCGGATTCTGGAGTAGAAAAAGAATTACGTAGAGGAATAGAACTTCTGAGCGTTACTTACTTTACTCTCAAACATGGGAAATACAACGGAAATCATCATCAGAACCTAAATATCTATCTAGATAACGCAAAACAGTTATGGTTGGAAGTACTAAATCGAGCACCTGCTAATAAATGGACAGATTCTTTTGATATCAACTTATCTGATGTAAAACACTCTGGTAACACTTGTAAAGAAAATATAGGTTGGTATGAAGGTGATATTACTCTGAGAAAATGGCTGTCTGGAACTATACCTTCCTATAATATGATTCGCAGAGATTTATCAAAAGATAATCGCCAAAAAATTGATACTTGGATGGGTGATATTGCAAATAAAATGTGGAATGACCGTAGTTTCCCCTTCAAACATAATCGCGGTGTAAGTCGCTATTCTCAAGCACATTTAATTGCTTTGGTATTGCAGGATAAAAAACTGTTTGAAACCTACTTTCACGACAAAGAACGGGGATTTTACAATAAATTCTCATCCTTCTTCAACTTTCTACCCAACGCTGCATGTAATAAGTTTATTAATTCTAATATTAGCTCTAATATCAGAACTAATATCACAGGACTTACCTGGGAACATACATACAAGACAGGAATTTATGGAAGAACCGCGATCGCTCAATTTCTGAATACTGCAAATATCATTGCTTTTGCTGCTCAAAATGGAGGAAATCCAGCTTGGGACTACACAATAAATACAGAACCAAGCTTCCTAAAAGCAACATGGAAAACCTGGTATTCCTTTGGTACTAAAGATAGAAAGCGCTATATAAGTTGGAGTAATTGTTTAGAACAACAAAAATTTGGTAAAAACCAAACCAATGAAAGTCATCTCAATGATGAATTTTGGTTTCCCTTTGCTTTACGCGATCGCCGTTTTTTAGGGGTGAAAAACTGGAATAATAATGATGCAATTTCTATTCTCAGACGATACAGGGCAGAAAATACTTCTTTATAAGCATTCAGGCTTGAATACTTATTAAATTAATATATCAGCTCTGATTCTTCAGGCTAATTGAAGCGATAAATCATGATTACAACTACCTTACCCGCAGAACAGCGAACCTTACTTAAAAATATCAGTTGGGAAACATTTAAAATCTTATTAAAAGAAACTGGTGAGGATAGGGATTCTCGCTTTGCCTATGATGGATGTAATCTAGAGATAATGACTCCGCGATTTGAACACGAAAATCCCAAAATAAGCTTCGACCGTTTTATATTCATCTTAGCTGAAGAGTTGGAAATTGAAATTAAAAGTGCTGGTTCTACAACTTTAAAAAGAAAAATAGCTAGAAAAGCCATAGAACCAGATAACTGTTACTACATTCAGAGTGAATTATCCGTGAGAGGAAACGAAACTCTGGATTTAGAAACAGACCCACCCCCAGATTTAGCAATCGAAATTGATATTACCAGCAGTTCTATAGATAAGTTAGATATCTACTCTGCTTTGAGTGTAAATGAGTTGTGGAGATATGACGGCAAAAATTTGCAGTTTTATCAGTTGGTGGAAGAGAAATATATTCAAATAGAAAAGAGTATTGCTTTCCCTGTGGTATCTGTAAGTAAAATGAGCGAATTTATTGAAAAAAGTAAAACTAACGGTGAAATAGCTCTATTAAAGTCCTTTCGTACTTGGGTAAAGAAATGTATATGAAGAAATATCTTTACTAAAGTCCCTCAATTAAACTAAATCTTTCTCTGATAAAGGTTTCTCCAGTCTAAATCTAGGAAAATGGCACAGTAATACACAATAACGTACATAATTGATAGGGAACTATGCCGTACCCTGTTTTTCGTAAAGAGATATAGATGACACTTAAAAGGATATTTTTAATTTTATTGACCTTGGTTGCGATCGCATCCTCTGGTCTAGATTTATATGAGAGTTTTCAAAAACCTCAGTTTCAAAGCCGTATTGAACTATACCAAACGGATATTCAGCTACAAGCTGCTTCTTGGAAACCGGATGATTCTGGAGATGATTCTAACTTTGAGACTTTGCAGAAGTCTTTAACTGGTGAGAAACCTTTTGAAGCTGCGACCAAGCAGTATCAGGAGGTACGAGAATCTGCAAAGGCAAATGTGGCTAAAATAGAAACGGAGTTAGATAAATTATCTTTAGAAAACCAAACTTCCAATAATCAAACTTCAAATGACCAAACTTCAATCCAAAGAACTTCACCCCAAAAAATACAGTTACAGAAATCTTTAAAAGATTTGAGAGAACTAGTTGCTCTTTTAGATTTACGTTTAGGAATTTTACAAGCAAAAGAAGGAAATACGGAAACTGCAATTGAAACTTGGTCAGAACTACAATCAATTCCGGAAATTGAACCCGAATATAGCGAAACTGCAAATGTTTTATCTGCTCTTTGGAGCGAACCCCCACAGATTTTAGATAATGCTAAAAACTTAATCAAGACAGATCTAGAAGGTTGGTTTCGCGATACTTCTTTAACTCAACTATACAAATCCCAACAGTTAAACGAACCTTTAATACAAGTACAGCAAAAAGCTCAGAAGTCTGCAAAACAATCTTTACTCAAACTGGGGATCGTAGTTTCCTTACCAGGAATGGCTGGAGTTACTGGTATAGGGATATTGATTTTTGCGATCGCTCAACGCATTATTAAAGGTAAAAACTCTATTCTCGGACAAAATAGCGATGTATCTTGGACTATTCCTTGGGATAGTGAAATCATCTTACAGGTTTTTGTAATTGGGTTCTTCTTCGCTGGACAAATCATGATTGGTAAATTTGTCATGCCAATTTTGGGATTAACTTTATCAAAGATAATTCCTTTAACAAATGTCCGCTTACAAGCTTTTTTTGTATTACTTAGCTATCTGTTAGTAGCAGCAGGAAGCTTAATAGTACTTTACTTTTCTATCAAACCTTTCTTACCTTTAAAATCAGATTTATTTCGCTTCAATTTTAAAGATAAATGGTTTTTATGGGGATTTGGTGGTTACTGCGCAGCCCTACCAATTGTATTATTAGTATCGGCATTAAATCAACAGCTTTGGCAAGGACAGGGGGGGAGCAATCCTTTATTACAATTAGTACTTAATAGTCATGATTCTTTAGCACTAGGAATATTTTTCTCCACTGCTGCGATCGCTGCACCGTTGTTTGAAGAATTTTTGTTTCGCGGTTTTCTTTTACCCTCTCTGACTCGCTATATTCCTACCTGGGGATCAATTCTTTTGAGCAGCTTTATTTTTGCAGCAGTTCATTTGAGCTTGTCAGAAATACTCCCCCTCACAGCATTAGGGATGATTCTCGGTTTTGTTTATGTGCGATCGCGCAATCTTTTAGCTCCAATGCTTCTTCATAGTCTTTGGAATAGTGGTACTTTGATGAGTTTATTCATTTTAGGTAGTAGCACTCAGTAGAGCATAGACATAGTTTAGCGCTAGCTAACGTAATAACGAATTTAGGTAGCTTTTGCGTAAGTCCTGTTAAGTATTTTGAAATAGCTAGTAGTTCATTTTAATCTATATAGGACTTACGCAACTTGACATTTTTCTTGTAGGAGCACGTGAGAATTGGAATAATTTTGAACGTAGTAACAAACCAGTCAGATATTGTGACAATTGCTTAAATCCTGACATAGTTGGTACAGGTACAGTTGTTAAATAATTTTTATAGTAATTTCTATTGTTATTATCGGTAAATTTATTGTCAAAATAGATTACAAATTTTAAATCAAGCATGTCAGCAATAAAGATATCAACTATAATCGATTTAGTGAGGTACTCAAGTATAGTTTTATCTTTAACTCATTTATATCTGTTTATACTAAGATTAAGTATAACGAATGTGTAGTTTGTTATATAGATTTTGTTTTTAACTATATTTGTAGATTAAGATTAAATTCTTAATGAGCGGTAATACTTATCTTATATTCTTTTCATTTTATTTAGGATAAATAGTAGTCAATTATTCTCAGTAAATCTAAATAAGTCGTATGTTCGATAGATGTATTTTATTAAGCATTAAAAATTGATAGAGTATATTGTCTTCAGTTACACTTTTAATTTGCTGAAATCCTTGGGAATCTAGCATTCGACTGATAAATTATCCGGAGTGAATAACTCTACAACTGTAGAAGGTACTGGGGTTAGCTGTAAAGGAAATTTATGCTAAATCTCGAAACAAGGGAAAATCTGCTGCGAAATCTTCTCAAGCTTATGAAATAAGCTTATAAAAATTAAATAGCTTCTTTTAAATAGCTTCTTATTTATTATTAATTAGTTATCAGATAGATAATCGTAAAATTTCATAGCTGATCATTGAGTAGCATGTATATGATTTGAGGGGATAGAATTTTCGTTTCTTGCATATCTTGCTCACTCCTTGTAGAAAATCTAGATAGTAAATTAACCGGGAGTATCTCAATATTATTCGGATTTCATTCTTTAACTTTAAGAAGATGTTTTGCAGTTACTCGATGAACATAATCTTTAAAAAATATTTGCAAATCTTTAAAAAAGGTTTTTATTAGTTGTCAGCTAATTTTTGATTAGTTATTATTTCAAATCAATAATTAATGCAATTAATAATGAAATACTTATAGTTTCCGACCTATAGCTCCAAATCTGTAGCTATAAAATTTGTAGTCTAAAATCTATAATCTATAATTTCTGTAAATTCAAAATTAATATGCTCTAACTAATAATAACTAAATAATTAAGACTTAGCACCTAGCTTTCTTAGTAAGCTGTAGTCATTCAACATCTTTAACATCATATATTTAGTGATTGATTCTCTAAAGATATTTTTCTGAGTGTATTTTTCCTAAAATTATTGAAATCATATTTATTAAAGTACAGCTAATTTTAGTTGTATCATTTTGACAACTTTTGAGACTATTTACTTAAGAATATTAGCCTATTTTATCTACTAATATTTTTCCCCGCAATTATTATTCAATAACTCTAATTATTCAAAATACAAAAAAGGAGAATAAAACTATGACAAAACTAAATACCAGTTACGCTACCAAACAACTTTTAGGAGGATACTGCGGGATTATATTTGGTGGTTTTGGTCTTCACAAATTTATTTTAGGATATGCAATTGAAGGTACAGTTATGCTTGCTGTTTCGATTATGGGTCTAATTTTTGCTTATGGAATTCCTCTATTAATTATGCAGCTAATTGGATTAATTGAAGGAATGATTTACTTAAATAAGAACCATGAAGACTTTATCAATTCATATTTTGTAAATCGTCAAGGCTGGTTTTAGAAAACTGCTTTTCTGTCTTTAGATTTGATGATTATTTACTTATTTTTGGGTGCTTCTAAATAAAATTTAAAATAAGTTACAGTCTATTTCTATTTACTATTTCTATTTACTATTTTTTAATATTTATTATCTAACATTTACTATATTAATATAAAAAATCTTAAAAAATTATTTCTTCATTCAATAAAACATTAAACAACTATGATTTTATCCAAACATAAATATACACTATTTATATTACTCTCACTATTTGGCTTGATTTACTTTAGTAGTGTATCCCTAATCCCAATTGATAATTTTTTGAGAAGTCAAATAGTTTTTATCCCAATACAGATAGCGTGCGTAACTTATATAACTTATTTGCGAATGATCCGTTAGAAACAGATTAAACAACTAAAAAACTGAAACAAATTAAATAGATAAACTGCTATCAAATTACTACGTGTATATTTTCCTGTCAAACTACACCTGTAATCTTTAAAAAAACTTCCGGTTTGCCATCTTGAATTTTCCTTACATGTATCAGATCTAGTAAAATCATAAACTTGAGATTTATAAGCAACTTAAGAAAAATAACTAGTTTTACGAACTGTAAAATAAAGAAATTTATTCTAACCTCAAGTAAGAGACGTTTTTACCAGACGTTAAATCACACAAAGGCATTAGGAAAGATTCTGTATGCAAACCATTCAACATAAAGATGCCACTAAAAAAGCCACCACCACTAAAGATAATATTACTATAGATGTTGGTGGAATGAAGTGTGCTGGTTGCGTCAAAGCTGTAGAGAAGCAATTATTACAACATCCCGCAGTTGATAGTGCTTGCGTTAATTTAGCCACAGAAGTAGCAGTTGTAGAATACAAATCTGATGCAGTTGATGCAAATGGATTGACAAATGAGTTAGCAAAAAAGTTAACAGATGCAGGTTTTCCCTCTCAACCTCGCGATCGCGTGAGTAAAACCAATTCTGTCTTAGATGCCGAAATTAAACATCGCCAAGAAATGCGCTCAGCATTTAACCAATTAGCGATCGCCGCATCATTGCTATTGTTCTCATTTGTTGGTCACTTAGAACATTTTACAGGTTATCGGGTACCGATAATAGGTAATATCTGGTTCCATTTCGGACTTGCAACCATTGCCATATTAATACCCGGTCGTCCAATTTTGCTGGATGGTTTTAAAGGTTTACGACGTAATGCACCAAATATGAACACTTTGGTGGGTTTAGGTACTTTAAGTGCTTATACTACCAGCGTGGTCGCATTAATATTTCCTAACTTGGGATGGGAATGCTTCTTTGATGAACCAGTGATGATGCTAGGCTTTATTTTACTAGGACGCACTTTAGAAAAGCGTGCTCGAAACAGAGCTTCATCAGCATTTCAAAAATTACTTAACCTCCAACCACTTACAGCTAGATTAATTGCTAACTCTCATGCTAATTCTCAAAAGCAAGTAGATGATACCTCCACAGTAATTATTCCCGCAGAACAGGTAAAAGTCGGTGAATGGTTACAGGTTTTACCTGGAGAAAAAATACCCCTTGATGGAGAAGTGGTAGATGGTAAAACAACAGTTGATGAATCTATGCTGACAGGGGAATCTGTACCCGTTATTAAACAAACAGGAGATAAAGTATCAGCAGGAACAATTAATCTCTCAGGAGTCCTAGTAATATCTACCGAACGTAAAGCTAGCGAAACTACCTTAGCCCAGATTGTAAAATTGGTTGAAGATGCTCAGACTCGCAAAGCACCAGTACAGAACTTAGCTGATACAGTATCGGGATACTTTACCTATGGCATATTGACAACAGCGCTGTTAACATTCCTGTTTTGGTATTTCATTGGCACTAATCTATGGCAGAATATCAGCATTTCTAGCAGCATGGATATGCTGCATCACACAGTAACTCAGAATTCAGCTTATCAACCAGGGTTCTTGATCAGCTTAAAGTTAGCGATCGCTGTGATGGTTGTCGCTTGTCCTTGTGCTCTGGGGTTAGCTACACCTACAGCAATTTTAGTGGGAACCGCTTTAGCCGCAGAAAAAGGTTTGTTGGTCAAAGGTGGAGATATTCTAGAAACTATTTATAAACTTGACACAATTGTCTTTGATAAAACCGGAACCTTAACCACCGGTAAGCCTATTCTTACAGATTGTGTACCTGTATCCATAGAAAAATCTGATAATTATCATAGCAATTACTCATCCTCCCAAATTATAACTTTAGCTGCCGCAGTGGAAAAAGGTACTACTCACCCACTTGCAAATGCAATTATAGAATCAGCTCTAAAACAAGAATTAACTATTCCCCCAGCCCAAGAATTGTATACAGAGGCAGGTTTGGGGGTATCTGGGAAAGTTGGAGATAAAACAGTTAGCTTAGGTAATCAAGATTGGCTTTTTTCCCAGGGAATTTCTGATGATTTCTTAAATAATCAAGTAAATGAGCAAAATTCCCACTTCAAGCAGTATATAAATAAGCAAGCACAAAGTTTAGCAGCAGAAGGAAAAACAGTTATTTATGTTGCCGTAGATGGTGCGATCGCGGGTATTATTGCCGTAGCTGACACTCTACGTCCTGAAGCCAAATCTTTAGTCCAAAAACTACAGGATAAAGGTTTGCGAGTAATCTTATTGAGTGGAGATACCCAAAAGGCAGCTGAGGCGATCGCTTCTCAGCTAAATCTAGATCAAAATGATGTTATAGCGGGTGTACTACCAGCCAAGAAAGCTGCTGCAATTCAATCTCTACAAGCAGAAAAACAGGTAGTTGCAATGGTAGGAGATGGAATCAACGATGCACCAGCATTATCTCAAGCGGATGTGGGTATTGCTGTACTATCTGGAACAGATGTCGCAATGGAAACTGCCGATGTTATTCTCATGGGAGATTGCCTAACAGATGTTTTAGACTCACTTGAATTGAGTCAGGCTACCTTTAATAAAATCCGCCAAAATTTATTTTGGGCTTTTGCTTATAATACATTGGGAGTTCCCTTAGCAGCAGGTATACTTCTACCCAGTTTTGGTTTCGCTCTAAGTCCTGCTGCTGCTGCTGCTTTTATGGCTTTTAGTTCAGTCAGCGTTGTCACTAATTCTCTTTTACTTAGACGTTCTTTCTAGCAGCACTCATATACCTCTAAAGAAAGATTAACTGCTGTGACAAATATTGCCTTTACCCATATCGGGTTAAACTGATCTCTTAGAATCTTGTCATAAAATCTTGTAAAAAGCATAGTTCTATAACTGCTTGTTGCCTGTTTATCGCAAGAATTCAGGCTGTGCATCTTGACTATTAAGGAAGCGGTAGTTCAAATTTCCACCCCGTTCTTATATTTAATGTTCTGTTTCTTGCAAACATTTGTCTGGTGGAAACTTAATCCCCAAGTTGAGAGAAGTCGGTTGAGAAAAACTTTTACAGAACTAGCTTCTCCAAGAGTGAGTCAGTAGAATACTTGTTCTTATCTTTCTGGTTAACTAAATCAAGATTCATCTCTCATAAAGACCGACTCATTCATTTTTTAATGCTTGTAGAACACATTGGGATCTCAATATTTTGGAAATTCTCTTAGAATAGTTCTTACGTACAAAAGATATAAAAATGGTAACAAAGAGTGCCGCTTCTGGACATAGCAACAGTAATTACACTAATATTATTCCTGAACTGTCAATGTCAGCAGAAAACAATCAGCACACACATTTACTAATTATTGAAGATTCCCAAGGGCGTAAAGAATTTATTCTAGATCGCTCTAGATATTCAATTGGTAGAGACCGTGAATGTGATATCCGTCTGATATCGCAATTTGTCTCTCGTCGCCATGCAACATTGGTAAAAGTATCACAAGAGGAGGGTACAGATAGTTATACCTATCGTATTTTAGATGGCGATGCTCAAGGAAAACACAGTTCTAACGGTCTGATGATTAATGGACGCAAATCCGTTTCTCACGAGTTGAAGAATGAAGATGAGATAGTGTTTAGTCCCCAAGTAAAAGCTGTTTACTACCTATTAAAAGAAGATGTAGACTTACCAGGTCAAACGGATTCTAGTGAATATGATATTACCCTCATCAACCCTGGGATGACTGAAGATATAGATTAAATAGAAATATTGAGATAAATATCTCTTTATTAATTATTATTTTGTTTGGTCGGTTAGAGTCTCGGATATTTTTTCCCAGAAGCGAATATATAGACCGAGAGTCATCGAATCAAATACAAGCAACAGGGAATACATTGTTTCTGATTTATTTATTTTATTTGTTGTCAAGAACTTCAGACATTACCAAATTTTTCACCAGAGCTTTCACTAAATTTGTAAATAAAGTTAAAAATACTTAATAGATCAGAATTGATAATTACAGAACTGATCATAAAAGCTCTAGCTCAATTGCTAGAGCACAAGATTTATATAGGTAGTACTTATCTAACCCATAAGATATTTCCTCAAAAAATATAAAGATATTAACCTCCTGACCGAAACAATTCCTGCATACCCTAGAAGAACATTTTCAACTAACAAAATACCGATATACAAAAAAAGTTTGCATAGCAATACTGATAAGAAAGAATTTTTTATTTCTAATGCCTTCATTAGAGCAAAGGGATTAACTAACCAGCGATGGTTTCAATTAAATGCCAATGACGACTATGTTCTATCGCTTCTTTAATGTACTCATAGACCTGTCTGCAATGATTTTCCAGTTGTAATGGCAACTCTTCATTTTTCATTACAATACTCATGCGGGTTTCGGTTTCAGTAGCAGTGCTCTTATCAATAAGAATTTCTACAGTCACCAGTTTAGAAAAAGGAACAGTTCCAGGAACTTCTCGCGCCATAATGTAATCAAATGTAGATGCACAATACATTACATTTAAATTATAATCTTGCAGCATATCTACAAGTAGCGGTTGAAGTTGATCAAAAGCAATAGATAAATAGAAAGAACAGGTATATCGAGCCATCTTAGCCCCAAGCCTTGCAATACTCCGTCCATACTATAATATGCAACCCTCTTAGTACCAAATAAATGTGGATTTTATTACACAATTTATGTACTTTTTAACTCGCAGTATGTTGAAGAGAGGGAAGTTGTGAGTAGGGACTAAGGGAGTAGCGAATTGTTATACAGTAATTCCAATTAATTTCCGTTAGATATCTTAGACGTGGATAAAATCCAAGAACTGGGGGTTTCTCCCTCATAACCCCGATTTAGGGACGAACACGTCCCCCGAACCCCCTCCAAACAATATCATCGAGATGAAAAGTAAATTTAATTCGATGTGTTTTTTATTTGAAACGACTATATAACCAAAAAGCATCTTTGTGTAGCCCTCACCATTCACCTCAAATAAATAATACTCTGGGTTGAAAAAGAAATTTGTGAACTAAATTTTGTAGAATAGTAATCTCGCTGAAGTTGGGTGTAAATTGGTAATTTATGAAAGTCGCAGTTACTGGAGCAACAGGTTTTGTGGGCAGTCGTTTGGTAGAAAGACTGCACTCTGGAGGCAAGCAGGTATTAATATTTTCTCGCAGTGTTGCTCGCGCTCGAAAAATTTTTCCTCAAACGGCTTTTCCAAATGTAGAGATTTTTGGATACACTCCAACCCAAACAGGTGATTGGCAAAATGCGATTTCAGGTTGTGATGGGGTAGTAAATTTAGCGGGAGAACCTATCGCAGAATCACGGTGGACTCCAGAACGCAAGCAGTCCATTCTTGATAGTCGCAAACTTGGAACTCAGAAAATTGTAGAAGCTATAAAGGCAGAAAGTTCAAGACCTAGTGTATTAGTTAACGCTTCTGCTGTCGGTTTTTATGGTACCAGCGAAAGTGCAACCTTTAATGAGAGTAGTAAAGCGGGAAATGATTTTTTGGCAGAGGTTTGTCAAGCTTGGGAAGCCGAGGCTCAAAAGGTGAAAGAATCGGGTACAAGATTAGTTATACTCAGACTAGGGATTGTTTTGGGTATGGGAGGAGCTTTAGCTAAAATGATTCCTCCATTCAAGTTATTTGCTGGTGGTCCTATTGGTAGTGGGAATCAATGGTTCTCTTGGATTCATCAAGATGATCTAGTCAATTTAATAATTGAAGCTTTAAATAATACACAGATGGAAGGCGTATATAATGCCACTGCTCCTCAGCCAGTGAGAATGAACCAGCTGTGCGATACGATGGGCAAGGTAATGAATCGTCCGTCATGGTTACCAGTCCCAGGATTTGCCCTAGAAGCAATGTTAGGAGAAGGTTCTAAGGTGGTGCTCGAGGGACAAAAAGTGCTTCCTTTACGTACTGAGAAAGCAGGGTTTAATTATCAATATTCACAGATAGAGTCGGCTCTGAGTGAGATTGTTAAGTAGTTTGAGAGGGAGTGTGGAGTGGTGAGTGGTGAGTGGGGATAGAAAAGGATGCAGAATGTGGTATCTAATTTCTAATCAGTATCAGTCTGAAATTTGCGAGATACCCAGTTAATAACTCCACTAAGTAAAGCTCCACCCATGAGAAGACCAATTGCGGGGTTAAATAGTGGTTGCCATAAGCGATACCATAAATCCAAACCTAAAGGTATTCCTGATGCTTTGCCTACTATTGCGATCGCAAACCAAATGAAACCTGCAAGAACTAAAAATACGTCCGCAACTAAAATCAGATTTAACCAATTTAAAATTTTTTCTTTCATAAAATGTAATATTTAATTCTGATGATGGTTGATGGTCAGAGCTAATGGGGATGCTATAAGAGAATGGGTAATTAATTTTGTTGTGTAGATAATTTGGAATTAATTACTCTGTTAATTACTCCCTCTGAATCTTCTACTAAATAAATTATTCAAAATAAATTAATCAAATAGCCAGCCTTTGACTTTTTCCATACTTTTCCATCCTGGCTTTCTGCTTAATCCGTCTTCGATGCTGCTTTTAATTTCATCTTGCCATTCTGAGTTTGCAATCATTAACTGTTGCGTTATGTCAATGTGCTGTCTGACTCCTTTTTGACCATCTTCGAGCATGGCTATAGATAAGTTTACTCTGGCTTGGGGATCTTGGGGATTAGTTTTAACTGCTTTGAGGGCTGCCTTATAAGCTAGAGTAGCTTTATCTTCTAATAGGTATAGCCAAGCTAAACAAGTCCATGCAGCACTACTTTTAGGGGAACGATCGCAAACTTCTTTAAATACAGGAATTAATGTAGCTGCTGATTCTCCAGCTTTATAGCGTTCTAAACCTTTTTCAAAAATTGAATCTACTGTTTCAGTCATTTTCTTGGAAAGTAAAGTTTCAATAAATAGCTGTCAGATGTTAAATCCTCAGGCAGTATTCAGATACTAAAATAGTACTGACCTGCCAAGAATTAACAACTGACCTGCAACATATTAAACACTAAAAGACTTAAATACCAAAAGACTTAAACGCCGAAGGACTTACCACAGCCACAGGTTTGGTTGGCATTTGGGTTGGTAAACTGGAAACCACCACCAATCATTGAGTTGCTGTAATCAAGTACTAAGCCGTATAAATATAGTAAGCTTTTGCGATCGCAAACTATTCGGAAGCCATCATAATCAAAAACTTCATCTTCTGGAGTAATCTTACTAGAATTTTCAAAATCCATTGAGTAAGACATTCCAGAACATCCACCCTGACGGACTCCTACCCGTAAACATAGGTCTTCTTGTTGCTTGTCTCGTAGAAATTTAACTTGTTCAAGGGCTGAGGGTGTCAGTTGAATTCCTTTTTGTTGAGATGTTTGTACTTGTGTCATTTGTTTTATCTAGCTCCCTACCTTTTTTATTGTCGCCAATCTATAAAATAATTATCCCAAGAAAACCTCAGATATATAAGGACGGTTTTCAGGTTTGACATTGGGACTTTTAGTATTCATTCTAGCGATAGCAAGAATTATTTGTTGGTAATTAGATTATTGATTTTTCAATAAACCAAACAAAAAACACAAATGCTTTATCCTAAAATTGAGAGATTAATGCTGGATGGGGAATGGTGAGTGGGGGAATGGTGAGTGGGTATAGTTAACAATTTTATCCCTCACTACCTGACTAACTTAGTACCTTACTAGCTCACTTGCTCCCTGCTCCTTCAACTATCTCCTTCAACTATATTTATAAATTTAATGTTGGTCGAGTTTATTCAGAGCGTAGTTATAAACTAAGAAGACCAACTGTTAATTAGCTTTTAGTAAATTAGTTTTTTAAATCTGAGTATATGACAAGTTTTCATCGCTCTACCAGTCGTCGGTTACAGAAATTAACCAGAATTCCTTCTGTTTGGGAGGGCGATCGCCGTCCATTGTCACCGACCCAGAGTCAGCGTTTGGACTTGGAGGAAAAAGGTGAGTGTATTCTCTGGGTAGACGGTTCTGAGGGTGTAATTCGGAGTATGGATGTGGTATCTCCTCAGAGCGGTCCGGAAGCGATAGTACGCACTTTAATGCGAGCAATGGAAGCTCCGCAATCACCAGGTAAACCAGGACTACCACAGAAAATTGTTGTCAGAGATAGAGAAATTCAGTTTTATTTACGGGGAGTACTGCAAGATTTAGATATAGCAATTGATTATGCTCCACAATTACCGTTAATTGATGAACTATTTCGCAGTTTCTCTGATATTACACAAGAAGCAACTCCAGATTTACCACCCCAATATTCTAACCTCCTTAATGAGAAAGCCATGGCTGTTTGGGAAGCTGCTCCCTGGGAGCTTTTAGAAGAGCAGCAAATAATATCAATAGAAATTAATCAATGGGATATTGGTACTCTTTATGCTTCTGTAATGGGGATGCTGGGAATGGAATATGGTATTTTGCTGTATCGTTCTGAAGAGTCTTTAAAGCGTTTCCGAGCTACAGTTCTGACTGAGGAAGAGTCCCAGGAAAGTTTGGAAGAAGCTTTTCTAAAACAAGATTGTTTGTTTATTACCTTTGAAACAGAAGATGAAGTTGATGACGAAATGTATACTGAGGTTCCAGAGCTATCATTTACTGAAATCAAGCCTACTTTTGGCAATATTCATCCTTTAGAGGGTCTGCGCTCTATTTTATATGAGGAGGAAGCTTTAATTGTTTTAGTTGCTTTAGAAGCTTTTTCTCACTTTCTAGAAGATTTTCGTCCCCAGTTCGATCAATATGCATTTTCTCACCTGAGTCATCGTTACAAAATTGCTTTACCCCAATCCCAGGAAAATATAAAGCCGTTGTCGGTAAAAGTTTCTACAATGCCGAAATTAGCTACTGAACTTGAATCTATAACTGGTTTGTTAGCAGAAGAGGATGATGAGTCGCAAATGTTACCAGTGCTTAATTCTTCATTGCGGGATGATTTGATACCAGCTGATTCTTTTCTGAGTTTGGGTGTAGTTTCTTGGGAAATGCTAGCAAATCTCCGTGAGAGTGTTAAAAGTTACCAGGGTGCGGAATTTGAACAAGCTGGAGAGGGTTTACCAGTTATTTTAGTGCAAACTTCCCGTCCGAAAGCTAAAGTAATTATTGAAAAAATAGAGCAAGCGAAGGGACTCAGGGGTATTTGTTTTAATCCAGGAGCAGACCCTGACCATGGCGATCGCTATGATTTAGGTTTATTACAAACTAAGAACAGCGAGTTATTTTTGTTTGGTGAGTTTGCTGATAGCGACCCTACACACACTGAGGCAAGGGAAAAATGGGATAAAAGGTGTAACAATACGAAGGGTTATTGCGGCTTAATTATTGCTCGCGGACTTACAGGGGCAGCTCGTGGAAATCCACAGTTAAAAGATATGATGGCATTATTTGAAGCTCGTTTTTTAACTCCTAAAGATTTAGGTTTGGGGACATTCCAATTGGTTAAAATGTAAAAGTTGATATTTTTTTGGTGTTACGTTTTGAAGTTATATATAGTTGGGCTTGGCTGCCTTTATTTCTATTTTAGGAGAGTCAATGATTCCGGTTGAAATAGATTCAAAATTTTTGTTCAAACCATTTATTAAAAATATTTATTAAAAATATTTATTAAACCAAAGCTACATATACGCCAGTAAAGCTTCCGACTTTATGTCCATTTGCTAAAATATCAGCTTGTAATTCAATTCGACTTTTAGATTTTTTTTGCAACATATTAATAAATTTTTGCCATTTTTGAGCTGATGGGAAGGGACAAAAAGCATAAAATTCATCATCAATAGGCTGAAGATATTCTATACAGTTACGCTGTATGACTATGCGGGGAGATAAAGATATTTTGCGCAAATTCGCATGAACTAAAGTCCAACCCGAAAGAATAGCGATCGCACTAATGCTACCACCAAATGCTGTGGAACGATGATTAATGTTTGTCTCTAGCGGTGCTTGTAAGCTGACACCCTCCTTATCTAACTGTTTTACCGAAACCTTCATATATTTGGATAGCGGAATATTTTGATGCAAGTAGTTTTCGGCTTCTAAAGGTGTAGGAAACATTTTTGAGTGTCTGTAATTTATAGTGTCTGTATTATTTAGATGCATTTATAACACTACGCCTTTTAGAACGTTTTTTGGCATCAAATATCATCATATTTTGTTTAAAAAATGGTAAAAAGTAACTGCAAATTTAAGTAGTAATTCAATCAAGAGATTGGAAGCTTACAAGCTAGATTTTTTCGCTTATTTTTTTGTTTAAAAATATAATTAGTCTAGTATGTTAAATATTTTATCAATTCTCATCATGTGTAAATTACTGATTTATTCAGATATTTTTTTTACAAAAATCACAATACATGAATATTAATGCCAGTTTAAAGCTAGATGAAAGCAAGGGTTGTCTGGAAAATAAGTGTATTTACGAATACATAGTACAAAAAGGCTGCTCTAACCAGTCAAAATTACCTCTATTCAACACCGTAGATGCATGGTAGATTTCTAATCTTGTTGTCCTCTTCCCTCCATACCCATGCAACTCCACCCACAACATTTTGAGGAATTAGTCAATAGCAGTGGCATAAATTTACACTTAGCTAATTTAAATTTTCAGACCTTGAAAGAGGAAGCAGCTTATGAATATTTGTTGGTCTCTGAGTCTATTCCTCGCACTAATACAGGAATGATTAAAGGTGGCTGGTTGCAGCGATATGCTCATACGACCTATGGTGGTTGGTGGTGTAGTGGTGTCGATCCATTAAAAGATGATCAAGGGATGGAATGGGGATGCTTTAAACCAAATCAACCACGATTCAATGATAAGGGTAAAGCAATCAAATACGAACATCCACCCATTACCCCTACACGAGTATTTTGCTTACGGGTGACTTCAGATATTTGGCGGCAGGTTGCAGAGCGTTACAATATAGCTATACCATTCGATATTTGTACTTACGAAGGACTCCCAGACACCGAAGCAAGAGGTTTCTGGAGATGGGTAATGCAGTACAATATCCCCTTAGTTATTTGTGAAGGAGTCAAGAAAGCAGCGACTTTGTTATCTCAAGGATACGCAGCGATCGCAATTCCGGGTATAAATAGTGGTTATCGAGTCACCAGGGATGATTTTGGTAGGGTGGTAAATCGTCAATTAATTCCTGATTTAGCAGCTTTTACTATTACAAAACGCAGTATTTACATCTGTTTTGACTTTGAAACTGAACAAAAAAAGATTAATGCAGTCAGTAATGCAATTTCCCAGTTGGGTTTTTTGTTTCAAGAAAAAGATTGTCCGGTACAGGTAATTGAACTCCCAGGATTGGAAAAGGGGGTTGATGAGTTTATTGTGGCTAAAGGTGCAGTAAATTTTGAAAAGCTTTATCGTCAAAGTATCGATTTAGAGATTTACTTTGCTAAAACTAAACCTCATAATTCTTTAACTATCTCACCGAATCTGACTTTTAACCGTCGCTATTTAGGAGAAATTAGCTTTCCGACCTCGGGATTAGTGGGAGTCAAATCCGCTAAAGGGACTGGTAAAACCACTTCTTTACAAGGAATTGTTACAGAAGCAAAAAATAGCAATCGACCAGTTTTGCTAATTACCCATAGGATTCAGTTAGGAAAATTTTTATGCGAACAAATTGGTATTAACTGGGGAATAGCTGGAAAACAACAAATATTAAACTATCGCTACGTAGGTTTATGCGTTGATTCTATCTGGAAACTCAATCCCCAAGACTGGAAAGGTGCAATAGTAATTTTAGATGAAGTAGAACAATCAATATGGCATTTACTCCATAGTAGTACCTGTAAAGATAAGCGAGTAAAAGTTTTAAAATACTTCGGAGAATTGATTTCTACTGTTTTAACAACTGGGGGATTAGTAATTGCTCAAGATGCTGATTTATCAGATATTTCTCTACAATATTTACAAGCATTAGTCGGCAATCAGTTTCAGCCTTGGCTGGTTGTCAATGAGTGGAAACCTGATAATGGTTGGGATGTAACTTTTTATGATTCTCCCAACCCTACACCATTAATTCAACAGTTAGAAGTAGACTTAATGGCAGGACGTAAATGTTATGTAACTACCGATAGTCGCTCTGGACGCTATAGTTGTGAGACAGTAGAACGTTATTTGAGAGAACGTTTTGCTAAATTGCGGATGCAGTTTCCTAATAGCTTAGTAATTAGTTCTCAAACCACAAATACACCCGGACATGAAGCTGTAGATTTTGTTGCAGAAATTAATCAGAAAATAACGGATTACGAAGCTGTTTTTGTCACTCCTAGTTTGGGTACGGGAGTTAGTATTGATGTTCAGCATTTTGACCGGGTTTACGGTATCTTCCAAGGGGTAATTCCCGACTCGGAAGCACGACAAGCTTTAGCAAGGGTAAGGGATGATATACCCCGTATTGTCTGGTGTGCTAAACGTGGTATTGGATTAATCGGTAGCGGTAGCGGTAACTATAGATTGTTATCTCATTGGTATCAGGAGAATCAAAAGGAAAATTTAGCCCTTTTAAGTCCTTTACATAGAATAGATGTAGATTTACCTCTAGCTTATGACCCAATACATTTAAGGACATGGGCTAAATTATCAGCAAGAGTCAATACTTCTATCTGTATTTATCGTCAATCTATGAAAGAGGGTTTGATTGCTGATGGACACAAAGTTTTAGTCCGCAGTAATGATACTTACAGTAATATAATTAGAGACTTGCGTCATGCATTTTTAGCTACAGAAGCACAGGAAGTAGAAACTCGCAAAAGATTGATTATTGAAATAGTTAAAGCTAGAAAAGATTGGGAAAAGAGCAGAGAAAAAAATAAAGAGATTAATCGAAAAATTAGAAAAATTAAACAGCAAAAGCAGATAGATACAGCAAATTATGTTGCAAATGCCGAAAATATTGATTACGTAGAATATGAGACCATATCATTTAAACACTCCCTGACAGAAGCAGAACGCTATCAAATTAAGAAATATTTGTTACGACAGCGTTATGGTGTTGCAGTTACTCCACAATTAAAGTTAAAAGACGACAAAGGTTATTATTGTCAATTATTAATACATTATTATTTGACTCACGAAAGCGAATTTTTCCGCAATCGAGATAAGGAAGAACTTAAACAACAGTTATTTTGGGGAGAAGGAGAAGTTTTTCTACCGGACTTAAAGACTTATACCTTGAAAGTAGAAGCTTTACGAGCTTTGGGAATGCTACAATTTTTAGAGTCCGGAAGAAAGTTTCGAGAAAATGATGCGGACTTGATTCTACTAAAAAACACTGCGATTCAATGCAGTCAGCATATAAAAAGAGCCCTTGGTATTAACTTAGTAACTCAGCAAGAACAGGTTAGTGAAATTAAAATTCTCAATAAGTTAATGGGTTTACTTGGTCTGAAGCTGAAGCGCAATTCACAGGATTATGAAATAGATTTCAAGCACCTTGATGATGGAAGGAATGAAATTTTTAATGTGTGGCAGCAAAGAGATGAATTGATGTTGGAAAATCTTAAAAGCGTTGAGTTAGATAAGGTTTTGATTAGAGAATAATTAATACTATATTAGTGAACAAGACATTTTATGAAATTTTCAAAAAATATAGAGATGCAATGATATTAACGATACTGCATCTCTAATGAAAGTTTCTATGAATTAAATAGAGTATAGAGGAAAAATGATACTGAATAAAGTAAAGTTAATATAAAAATTCATATCGTCTCATACTTTGTCTAAAATGCATAGAAAGCAATACCGTTTTTATATTCTTTATCTAATTTCCATCCATGATTAACATTGCAATCTTTGGAATAAAAATGTCGGAAGTCTCCTGATTTTTGCTGATAGTAATATTGATAAATTGGCTCTGTACCAGGTATAGACCTATCGCAAACATAGAAAGCAATACCATTTTGATAGCTTTCATCTAAATTCCAACAGGCTTCAACATTACGGTCTGTAGAATAAAAATAACGAATACCATCTTTTTGTTGATAGTAATATTGGTATACTGGAACAGTCCCAGGAAAATGATACTTAAAAGCATAGAAAGCGATCGCATCATTGTAGTTATCATCTAGAGTCCAGCCCTGCTCTACGTTTTTATCCGTTGAATAAAAGTAACGATAACCATTATCAGGCTGCTGAGCGTAGTATTGATAAACCGGAAGTGCCTTTAACATTGTTTTCCCTCATTAGATATCATGTTTACTGCTAGACATAACCAATGTGTTTTCTAACAGTTTTCTTTATATGAAATTAATACAGATATTTATTCGGGCTTTTCGGAAAACTTTAGTATTGTAAATTACGAATCTAGGACTGCTGGGAATTATCGCGGCAAAAATGAGAAGTTAAGAAAGAATTTACAGCAGATTTCACTTGAATAAGGTAAACTTTCGGGTAGGACATTTTTTACAAGAAGAAAGACTTGGGATTGATTAATCCAAACCCCCTCCAAAGCCGGAAGTATAAAGATTTTTTAACATATCCTAGTAGTGCCATACCTCATAGATATAAAAAAGGCTGTATATTAGTGAAGCTCTCTGTTAATGTTTTAATACCTTGTATAGATGCAATAAGAAACCGTTTGCTATCTACTTGGTTGATATTGAATCGATATTTATTTTTATTTACATCTAAATTTTTATAAATCAATAATCTAAAATAATTATTAAGCTCAGTAATAAAATAAAATCATTAAATCTTTATAAACAAAATTTTTTATTAACAATTATTTAAATATGTCGTGAAGTATATAAAAAAAATATATTAGATATGGATAAATACCTCTAAAGATAAATATAAAAGATTAAGTATTCGTGCATAATTAGAAAATATATACCCCAGCAATACTCAAACATACTTTAAACTACGTTCAAATAATATTTGAAATAATAGTTTCAATAATATTTGAATATTGTTTGAGTATCTATGATTTAAGGCAATAAAAAGTATATATACTTGTATTAATCTACAATTTCTTTTAAACAGATAATAGGTACTTCGTTGCCTAGCATGGGTTAATTGCCTTTACATCATATATTTACGAAGTATAACCCTAACTAACCAGCCAGCCAGGGGAGTTTAGTTAGTGGTGCAAGTCGTAGATAATTACAAAACTTTCTAACAGATAATAGTCATATAACTGAGTAGTAAATATGTAAATTTTCTTGTGTAAACACTTATATATTCCAAGGTATCTTCTGATAAAAAAGCTGGTGAGTTTGGCTGAATAAACATGATTAGAAACGTTTTGCTGTGTGATGATAATCCAGATAATTTATTTTTACTTCACACTATTTTAGAGGAATTTGGATATCACGTAGATATTGCTTCTAATGGAGAAGAAGTGCTCAACCGGATAGAAGTTGAGATTCCTGACCTATTGATTTTAGATTTATTCATGCCCGGAATGAATGGATACGATGTAGCTCGCTTTATCCGCAAGCATCCTTCATTTAAATCTCTCCCCGTACTCTTGATAACTACGAGTTCTTCATCCCGAATAACTAAAAAGTGTCGAAACTATGTCAATGAGGTGGTTGAGAAACCAATTGACTTAGAAGTTCTCCATGCCAAGGTACTCTATTTGGAAGCTAAATGCTGCCATAACTAACCAGGATTAGTGTAATTCCTACATATCTTATGGAAATTAACTTCTTTAAAATAAAATATAAATACGATTCTATATATATTTAGATATTAAATATCTATAAATATTAAATATATATCTCATATATATTTTAAATATAGGATTAGGCTTTCAGCTTCAGACATTTTTTAGCATCTCCACTAAGGGCTGACGCTAAAATTAAAATTAGAAGAAAAAAGAAAAGAAAAAAAGAAAGAATTAAGGAATCATACTCTAAATTCTTGATTAAGTGGAAATGTGCTGTCCTCCACACCCTTTCCAAATAAAAATATTGAAATATTAAAAAACCCTAGTTCTAAGTAGGTAGGCAATAATAAACCTAACTATATAACGAAATGTAAAAAAATAAATAAAATAGTTGCGATGACCCCAAGGGGGTTGCACGTAAAGCCGTTCCGGTATAGCTAACGCTTAAGATGTAGTCTCTCGTAGAGAAGCGATGGTATGTAAGCAACCGCTGTAGGCGATCGCTTTATTTCCCTACGCTTCACTCGGATTCAGACACAGTTATAAATTTTTCCACCTACCCTACCTATATATTCCTAAAAATATTTTAGGAATATATTTAGGAATATATATTTTGCACCTAGTCATTCTATCTTTAATCACAGCTAGACGTTAAAATATTCGTATTTTTACTTCTGCGAGAACAGAATTATGACAATGCATAATGCTTTAGAAAATGCATTCACAAATCACTGCGTATTAAAAATCATCAGTGGTTTAAATAATTTCAATCCTGAGAGGGTTGCAGCAACTGTGAAAGCTGCGGACTTGGGAGGTGCTACTTTTATTGACATTGCTGCTGATGTCTCTTTAGTAGAAATAGCAAAATCTTTGACTAATTTACCTATTTGCGTTTCTGCTGTAGAACCCGAAAAATTTGTGCAAAGCGTCAAAGCTGGTGCTGACTTGATTGAAATAGGTAATTTTGATAGTTTCTATGCTCAGGGAAGACGCTTTGAAGCATCTGAAGTATTAGCACTGACTAGAGAGACCAGAGCATTATTACCAGAGGTTACCTTGTCTGTGACTGTTCCTCATATTTTAACCTTAGATAAACAAGTACACTTAGCAGAGGAATTAGTGAAATCTGGTGCAGATATTATCCAGACAGAAGGTGGTATTAGCACTCACCCTACTCATCCAGGAACCTTAGGTTTAATTGAAAAAGCTGCTCCCACTTTAGCAGCAGCTTACGAAATTTCTCGTACTGTATCTGTCCCCGTCCTCTGTGCTTCTGGTATATCAAACGTCACTGCACCTCTTGCGATCGCATCTGGTGCAGCTGGTGTTGGTGTCGGTTCTGCTGTCAATCAACTTAATAGTGAAGTTGCTATGGTTGCTGCGGTTCGTAGTTTAGTGGAAGCATTGGGAACTGTAGAGGTGATGAGTTTTGACGGTACTGTGTCCTAATAGAAACTGGAAAGGAGACTTTTCTCCCTATCTTCCCTCTATGCTTTCCTGACTTGGTTAAAGATTTCCAGTAATAGCTTATATTTAACTCAAACATTCTTGCAAACTGGTAATAACCTGGTTTTGCTGTTCGCAAGAAAGTTCGGGAAACATTGGTAAGGAAAGGACGCGATCGCAAATTTCCTCAGAAACAGGTAATTCCCCTGTTTTGTAACCTAAGTCTTGGTACACTGGCTGCAAATGCAAAGGATAAGGGTAGTAAATCATTGTATTTACACCCTTTTGCTGTAATTTTTCCCGCAACCAGTCTCTTTTGCCATCGAGTACTTGAATGGTATATTGATTCCAGACACCTTCCCCAGAAGATAGCTGTTGGGGAATGACAATACCGTCTATTGGAGCTAGTGCTTTATGGTAACGAAAAGCGATTTGCTGTCTTTGACGATTCCAAGTGTCTAGATAACGCAATTTAATTTTTAAGATTGCAGCTTGAATTGCATCTAAACGACTGTTGACCCCTACTTCTTCATACTGATATCTAATTTTCTGTCCATGCTCTTTAAACATCCGTAATTTTGCTGCTAATTCTGGATTGTTGGTAGTAATTGCACCCCCATCACCACAACCCCCAAGATTTTTAGTGGGGTAAAAACTAAAACAGCCAAAATGTCCAATACTACCGACTTTTTCCTCCTGCCAAATAGCTCCTGTTGATTGGGCACAATCTTCAATAACAATTAAGTTATGGGATGCAGCTAAGTCCATTAATGCAGTCATATCAACAGGTTGACCAAATAGATGCACTGGAATGATAGCTTTTGTTTGGGGAGTAATTGCGGTTCTAATCTGCTGTAAATCTAGATTAAATGTATCGGCATTAATATCAACGAAAACAGGTTTAGCACCTACAGAACTAATAACTTCAGATGTAGCAATAAATGTGAAGGGAGTAGTAATAACTTCATCACCAGCACCAATACCACTCGCTTTTAAAGCCAGAAATAGCGCGTCCGTACCAGAATTGCAGCCAATGCAGTGTGATGTACCTATATATTTAGCTAGGTTCTGCTCAAATTCCTCTACAACCGGACCACCTATGTAACGTCCAGAAGACAAAATTTGTAGAACTGAAGTACTAATTTCAGCTTCAATCTGAGCGTATTGTTGTTTAATATCAAATGCTGGAACAGAATTTACAGTTTGGATCATAATTTCTTATGTGAATGTAAAAAGATAGATGCTCAATTCAATGTTTAGTTATGCAATTGTTTGGTTATTCGATTGTTGGGTTACTGATATTGGTCAGTCTCTATTCTCAATACGTATTAAATTTACACAGCAAGTACTAATACAAAAAAGATACAAGAGGAAATACTTGTATATATTTTTAGATAATATACAGCAGATAAATATTTGAAACCGTATATTTTGGTGTTTAAATTCAGATTTTATATTTCTAAATTGTGTTTTTCTATCTTGATCAGGACTTGATATCTGAGAGTTAATTTTTAAACAAGGTTAGACAATGAAACTCATCCCCCTAGATTTTGCTGATTTAGTAAGCGCGATCGCCTTGATAGGTGTTGCTATTGGTTTATCTGCATGGGAAAGGTTAGGACTGGAGTTAAGACTCTTGAATGTGACATGCAGAACTATTTTGCAGCTAACTGTTTTGGGATATATTTTTGATTTTATATTTAAGCAGAATAACCCTATTGCAGTTTTGGCGATTTTAGCAGTTTTGCTGATGATATCGGCGATTATTGCCAGAAATCGTATCGATAAGAGGATTGCAAAAATGCTTCCTTTAGTTGGTGGAGCGATGTTGATCAGTACTGCAATAACGGTCGTGTATGTAAATTTCTTGATTATTCAACCCGAACCGTGGTTTCAACCCCAGTATATAGTCCCCTTAAGCGGGATAATTTTAGCTAATGCAATGAATGCAGGTGCGGTATCAGGAGAAAGGTTTTTAAAAAGCATTAATTCTAGTCATCTAGAAATAGAAACTCACCTTAGCTTAGGTGCAACTCCCCAACAAGCTGTAAAACAGTACCGTCAGGATGCAATTCGAGTGGGTTTAATTCCCACCATCAACCAAATGACTCTCATTGGTATGGTGACTCTCCCAGCAATCTTTTCTGGACAGTTATTGAGTGGAATAGACCCCGATGAAGCTGCGTCTTACCAAATTTTAATTATGATAGCGATCGCTTTTGCTAATTTAGTGACTACCATACTAGTTACTAAAGGGATATGTCGTATATCTTTCAATTCTGCGTCTGCATTAGTCAAGCACTAATTGGGTGAGTAATGAGTAATGAGTAATAAATTCTTTATATTTCCCTCTTTGGAAGGGTTTTGGGGTATTCTACACCAAGTCTTTATTCTTGTGAAAAAACGTCCTCACCCGAAAGCATACCACTATATAATTCGGTTTAATTTTTGAAAATAAAAATCCCACCTAAATCAACTAGGTGAGATTTCCATTCAAACTATAAAGATGTAGAAAATATATTATTTGCTTTCGGTGAAGTCAGCATCAATTACATCATCACTACCACCGGAATTAGCAGAGGAACTAGCATCACTAGCAGGATCTGGAGGAGTATCACCACCAGGAACATCACCATCAGGAGCACCAGTTGCACCTGCTTGCTGATAGATATTACTGCTTACAGAGAATAGAGCTTGCTGTAATTCTGGCATGAACTTCTGAATTTGCTCATCATCTTCCTTACCTATAGCTTCGCGCAATTCCTTGATTAGACCCTCAATTTTAGTCTTATCTTCTTCTGGAACTTTATCTCCCAACTCTTGAATTTGCTTTTCAGCTTGGTAGGTAAGAGAATCCGCTTCGTTTTTACGATCGATTTGTTCGCGACGCTCTTTGTCGGTAGAAGCATGTTTCTCTGCTTCGTTTACCATCCGATCTACTTCGGTTTTGTCCAGAGTCGAAGCACCAGTGATACTAATAGACTGCTCCTTACCAGTACCTTTATCCTTCGCAGTCACACTAAGAATACCATTAGCATCGATATCGAAGGTTACCTCAATTTGGGGTACACCACGGGGAGCAGGAGGAATACCATCCAAACGGAAAGTTCCCAAGCTCTTGTTGTCGTTGGACATTTCCCGTTCTCCTTGGAGGACGTGAATTTCCACATTACTTTGACTATCTACCGCAGTAGAGAATACCTCGGACTTCTTGGTAGGAATTGTAGTGTTACGAGGAATAATTTTGGTCATTACCCCACCCAAGGTTTCCACACCCAAGGACAAAGGAGTCACATCTAATAGTAGAATGCCGGTAACATCTCCACCAAGTACACCTGCTTGAATTGCTGCACCAACAGCAACTACTTCGTCAGGGTTAACACTTTGATTGGGTTCCTTACCTAAAACTTTCTCAACTATCTGCTGGACCGCTGGAATACGAGTAGAACCACCAACTAGTACTACTTCGTCAATATTCTCTTTGCTTAGCTTCGCGTCCTTCAGAGCATTCTCTACAGGAATACGACAACGATCTATCAAATCTGCGCATATTTCTTCAAACTTCGCTCTTGTCAGAGTTGTGTCTAAATGCTTCGGACCGTCTTGAGTTGCGGTAATGAAGGGTAAGTTAATTTCTGCTTGAGTAACACTAGAAAGTTCAATTTTTGCTTTCTCAGCAGCTTCCGTTAAGCGTTGTAAAGCTTGCTTATCTTTACGTAAATCGACACCTTCTTGACTTTTAAATTCTGCTGCTAAAAAGTCAACAATCTTTTTATCGAAGTCATCACCACCAAGGTGGGTATCTCCAGATGTGGATAGTACTTCAAATACACCATCACCTACTTCCAAGGTGGAAACGTCGAAAGTACCACCACCAAGGTCAAATACTAAAATCGTTTCATTACTTTTCTTATCCAACCCATAAGCTAGAGAAGCAGCAGTTGGTTCGTTGATAATTCTTAAAACTTCGACACCCGCAATTTTTCCAGCATCCTTAGTTGCTTGACGCTGAGAATCGTTGAAGTAAGCGGGAACGGTGATTACTGCTTGAGTGACGGTTTCACCAATGTACTTGCTAGCATCATCAACTAATTTGCGAAGTACTAATGCCGAAATTTCTTCTGGTGCAAACTGCTTACCAGCTTGGGGACAATCTAATTTGACGTTACCGTTAGAATCCTTGAGAACTTTATAAGAAACCTCTGTAGTTTCGTTAGTAACTTCTTCAAACTTACTACCGATAAAACGCTTGACAGAATAAAAAGTGTTGTCGGGATTCATCACTGCTTGACGCTTAGCAATTTGTCCCACCAAGCGATCGCCATTCTTCGCAAAAGCGACCACACTGGGAGTTGTGCGAAAACCCTCTGCATTTGCAATAACCGTAGGTTTCCCACCTTCGATGACTGCAACGCAGGAGTTAGTTGTACCTAAGTCTATTCCAACTACTTTTGCCATGTTATATGTCGGCTCCGTATAACTACAAATGAATTAATCAGATTATAAAAGGCTAAATTTTCAATTAACTGGCTTATGGAAATTACCAGTTCAAAAATACATAAAAATGTTACTGGGGTTTATTTTTCCTAGCCACTGGCTATCCAATCTATGCTGATATATATACTGAGCCTGAGCAGCCAGTCGATGAAGGGTGGTTTCCCGAACCTATTTGAGGACGGTCATGCTTCATAAGTTATCGTTTGGCTCAAAATTTAATTGCTTTTACTTTGTCTAATGTATGAGAATTAATACTATGGAGCCATTGGGGTGAACCGTAACTATGGAGTGGTGTTTGCCGTCTTTAGGGATTAATGCCTTAAAAAGCTGTAGAGTAAACTATCTAGATTTATATTTATTAAACTGTTTATTTCCAGTATCTTGATTAATTGTCTTAATTAAGTAAATAGAACAGAATCCACCACGGATAAATTGAAGAGTAACTCGATGAGTTAGAGCGATCGCTTAACATTTCCTCAAACCCATTTTTGGATAAAAGCAAAATCCCCTCTTTATAGCAAGAGGGGGTGACATTGAAAAGGTATCAATCAATGCTCTTTTTTTACTTCCTAATCAAGAGAGTGTGAGTAAATATACATTTAACCCAAAGGTTGATAAATAAGTAGTTCAGGATAATTCACAATTATTCATATATTTCCTACTCATTCATATAATTATTAGAAATTTGTTAGAAATTTACTATAAATTTATCAGAAATTTCTATTTGAAGTAAAACATGCATCAAATCATCTGTGATTAAATCCTAGATAACTGCATCTCGTATTTGCAGGACTTGTTCTGACTGCTTTAAAAAACGTTGGTCAACTAAATTAACGTAGATTTCCATATCTTGCATCCAATTGTTGATAATTTGATGCATGTTTGACAACTTTTCCTCTACTGTTTCACCTTTATTTGCACGGTTAAAACTACCAGAGAACAATATCAATGATAAATTTTTACCTTCAGGTGTTTTAGCATCAGCTTCATTTACTGATAAATTTAGCTGACCACCTTCGAGGTTATAGGAAAATTGTAAAGCGGCTTTTACGGGAGTATCACCAAATTCCATCCACGGACCTGGAGATAACAACTTGTTATGAACAAACCCATAAGCTTCTTCTCTACTTTCACACATCACAAAGCCTTTGGGATTAATGCTTGCTCCTAAATAATCCATGTTAGGTAATTTATCGACGCAAGCATTTGCTAGCTGTACAATCTGTATATCCTGATGAGACTTATTATTTATTACCTCTAGAAAGGATAATTGGTTTGGCTGAGCAACTATACCAACTCCATTTTTAAAAAATATCTGAACTAAACCCTTAGTATATATAGGATTACGAACTAATTCCCAGTCCCCAGGGACTACCCCACTATACTTCAGGAAATCTAAATTAATTGCCGCAGGGTTCAGATTCTTGGCAGCGATCGCAATAGAAAATTCTTGAATTTTTAGTGATTTATTCATTGATTTATATTAGTTAATATTCAGTAAAATAAATGTTTGTTTTTCAATTATCGCTCAATTATATAATTATCAAAAACACTATTTTTCTTCAAGAAATATTCTCTGGAAGAAATTTAATATTTTTAATTTTCTAAGCTTTTTAATGAATAAAAAATGACTTTTACATTACTAATATAAATCTTGCAAGTATAATTTTCATGAAATACTGCCATAACATCAGTTGTGGACAGCGCTTTTAGAAGTAGAGACGTTACATATAAACATATAACGTCTCTACAGATTAATTTATGAGTAAATTTTATAAGTAAATAAGGGAAGATAATATTTACTTGCAGCCTTTAAGCACCTACAGCTTCCTTCGCTGCATAAAGTACTTCTACATTAATGTCTTTAATTCCCCTTTCCCGAGCAAATTTCTCAGTATTGCGCTTCACCTTACCTCGGACAAAACCGGGAATCTTGTTTAATTCTATGACTCCATCTTTTGTCCAATTCAAATCGGAGTCCGCAGAAACACCCTTAGTGATAACTTCCTTGGTATCGTGTCCCCCAAATATCTCTAAGAGATGGTCTTCCATTCCCAAAGTGAAGGAATTATATACCAAATCGGCAACTTGATTTGTACCTTCATAACCTAAAAATGGTTTGTAACCGATGGGGAAATTTTGGATATGGATCGGTGCAGCTATCACACCACAAGGTATATTTAAACGTTTACCGACATGACGTTCCATTTGGGTTCCAAAAATTGCAGAAGGTTCCACCCGTGCGATCGCATCAGCGATTTCTCCGTGGTCTTCACTAATCAGAACTTCATCGCAGTATTCGCTAACTTGCTCCCGGAACCAGTCAGCGTCATATTTACAGTAGGTTCCAGCCCATACTACATGAATACCCATTTCCCGCGCTAATACTTTGGTCATTGCTGCTGCATGGGTATTATCGCCAAATACCACGGCTTTTTTACCAGTTAAGTTCTGACAGTCAATGGAACGGGAGAACCAAGCTGCTTGAGATACGTGTATGGTTTGATTTTCAATAAATTCTTCGTAGTTGATATCGGCTCCTTGAGTATTGAGTACCTGCTGAATTTTACGGATGCAGCGAGCAGTTTCTACTACACCCATGGGGGTAATATCTACGTAGGGAGTGCCAAATTCTTCTTGTAAATATTGAGCTGCAAGTAGACCCATTTCCCGGTAAGGAACTAAGTTAAACCAAGCACGGGGTAGATTTTTCAACTCGTGTACGGAAGCACCATCGGGGACTACGGTATTGATTTCAATACCCAGGTCTGACATCAGTTTTTTCAACTCGGTGCAGTCATGTTGATTGTGGAAACCCAGGGTTGAGATACCGATGATGTTTACGGAAGGTTTCTCTGTCTTACCTTCACCTAAATTTTCCTGCTTGCGGGCTTTCTTAATATAGTATTGTACTATCTGCTGCAAGGTTCTATCTGCTGCCTGCAATTCGTTAACTCGGTAGTGATTGACATCCGCAAGCATCACATCACCTTTGGATTCCATCTGCGCTCTATCTACAAAGTTTTCTAAATCTTCTTGTAGAATACTGGAGGTACAGGTAGGAGTAAGAACGATTAAATCGGGATTTTCTTCAGCATCCTTACGGGTGATGTTATCAACCACCTTTTCCTGAGAACCACGAGCTAGAACATGACGGTCTACGACGCTGGTAGTTACTGGTGTGAAGTTACGCTCCCGTTCCAACATAGAACGCATCACATTAAAATAATCATCTCCTAGGGGAGCGTGCATAATCGCATGGACGTTTTTAAAGGAACTTGCGACTCTCAAAGTACCAATGTGTGCAGGACCTGCGTACATCCAATAAGCTAGCTTCATTTCAAATATTCTCCTGTGGTGGTTTAAAGATTTAATGTTTATTTCTTTTTTAAGAATTAGCTATAAGCACTTTTGAGTGGGGGTAATCTAATGGGAAAAGAGATATCTCAGCTCCAGGTTTCTAGCCTATGGGCTTTGTGTAAAATTGGGATATTCCCCTTCTCACTGGGCTAAAAGACAACCATTAAGTTAACAAGAAATAGTTACATATAGGTTATTTCTAGGTTGTTTCTGATTGTCGCAAAACTTCCGACTTTAAAGAAGTAACAACAGCAATAGTTTTTATTTGTTCACAAAGCTTCAAAAGTATTTATCCCACATTCCGCAAATAATAACTAAAAAGTAACAAGAACTTAAAAATAATAAGTAAAAAGAAATAGCGTAGGTTGGGTTAAGGTACGTAACCCAACATTATCAACCACAAAGTTCGGTTACGCTCAAGTTTAACTAAATGTAGGATGGGTTAGCGTCTTGGGTTGAGGTACGAAACCCAAAATTATCAACCACAAAGTTGGATAACCCTCAAACTCAACCCAATCTACAATACTCTTAACTGAACCTATTGTCTTTTAATGGGACTTTGATATTTTAGGGGCTAAAAATGACCTTAAATCATTGCTGTGTAAGGGAAAAACCTCAAGGAGCTTAAAATGGCTCAAACCCAGATATATCAAGGAAACAGGTAAATCGATGTCAAACACTCACCAAATAAGCTTTATTATTTATTTTTGACATCTTTTCTTTTTTGTCTAAGTCCCGTTAAAGGACTTTGTATATAAGTTAGCGTAGGTTGGGTTGAGGTACGAAACCCAACATTATCAACCACAAAGTTGGGTAATCCTCAAACTCAACCCAACCTATAATACTCTTAACTGAACCTATTGTCTTTTAAAGGAATTTGTATATGAGTCTTTTTATATTTAATTATCAACTTTTGTAAAAAATACTTTTCAAAAAGTTACAAGATTAGGACTTACGCAACTTGATATTCTTTTGTAGTGTCACGCACCAACCGGGTATTGTGACAATTGCGTAAGTCCTGAAGATAAATAAGTTTTTGCACTCAAGTTTTTGCACTCAAGGTTGTACAACTTGTCTCAGAGCTTCTTCTCTTTTAAGATACTTGCGAGAAATGAGTCTAAATTCCATAGTTCCCAGACTTTGTCTACCACGTCCAGTAAAGTAATCTCCTGTCAATTCTTTTCCATCTGGGGATAGTTGTAAATTCGCTGTTCCTCTGTGAGAATTCATTGTATCAACACTCAATGCTGACGGTTCATTCATATACTCGTATTTCAAACTTGGTTCAGAAGAGTTATAGGTATTGACTGCTGCCATAATCGAATATGAACTGGAGGTTTGTGTAAATAATCTTATATTAATACTTGTCCAAGTTTGCCGAATATGTAACATAACTCCTGGAACATCAGTACCACCACCATAAGATGAATGGATAACCCCCACCCATGTACCCTTCAGATTGGGTATAGATGAAAAACATATGGATGCGAATTTTTGACACCATAAAGATTTATCAAACCATTGGTAAACCATACCATACAAGCCCATTACTGAAGGAGCATCAATCCACCAAGGAGCTTCTAAGTTCATGCTTTTTAAAGTAGAACTCAGGAGTATTGCACCAACTATTGCAATAGATGCTAACCAAACTGGTATTGATTCCCGCTCTGAAGCGTTTGTTGCATATGCGTGCATGATATTTGAGTTTAATTTAATTTAATTTAATTTAATTTAATTTGATTTGATTTAATTTAATAGGACTTAGCAGGAAGGTATATTTTTATTGTAGGGTGCTCGTACACTCACTAATTTAAAACCTAGTAATAATGTTTTTAGTGTCACGCACCATCCGAATATTGTGATAATTGTGTATCTATTCCTAGTGGTCTGTCCCCAGCCGTTTTGATGAATTGCTTCCCAGTCCTATTTATAGGACTTGAGCTATTAGAATGGGGTTTTCAACCCCAGGCGGGTGAGCGAAATAACCTATCATAATTAATGTGGCGGATTACTAGTTTAAGTTAAGTTAAGTTAAGTTAATTTAAGTTGATTCAATTTAAGTCTAACCAAATTTAAAGTACACGAAATAATGCTTCACCTTTATGAAAAACTGTAATCGGTCCATCTGTTGAGACTACAAAAATAATTGCTCGATTTCCTAACTCTTGGGAAATTTTTTGTGAATTGATGTGTCTTGTACCTTTTTTCACTGGTTCTATTGTAGTTTCTACTTTGGGTTGAAAAATAGCTTTAATTGCAATAGTTTTCCCATCCCTATTTAAAATCGCAGCACCATCACCAGCTATACGATTTAGATATATTTTTCGAGTTTCTTGATTATGTTTTGTAATTTCATTTTCCTTGTGTTCATTCAGTTTCTCGAAGTTACTGTCACATCGCTTTATAATCTCTTCTTTCTCTAGCTCAATTGCTAATGTCATTCCACATTTCTTTTTGGCAGATAATAAACATATTTTAAATGCCTCTAGTAAAACTTTTTCCAGATTATCATCATTATTATTTAAGTTATTAGCTAAATCCTGAATCTTTGAGTCGTAATAATAAAAATCTCTAGGTTTCCATTTACCAGCACGATAGTTTGCTACAAGCTCTCCTTTGACATAAAGTTGAATACTTGATTCTCCAGATAATACCCATGCACACCCAAATTTTTGAGTCAGGTCTTGAATAGGATGAAAATCATACATTTGTGACTCATGTGAATCATTGCTAGAATTTTGGGTATTTGTATTATTTTTGATTTCCTGTAGTTTATCTATACCTATTGAGAACTTTCTGTCATTTTGTAAAACTATAAAAGTTTGATTTTCTTGATTGACATTCAAAGCTTTCTCTTTGATGTTTTGAATACAATATTCAAACAAAAGATTTCTGTCGTCTTGATTGATATTATATTTTTCAATTTCACTATGAATATTAGTGTCATCTACTGTTTTAAGAACCAAAGCAGGTGATATATAACTTTTCTCGTATTTTGTATGACTTAGTAAAGTCATAAACTCTGTAAAATTTAAAAATAACTGTTCATCAATTCCAGAATCTCTAACTTTCTCAAATAGTTTATCTTTTGGAGATTGTTGCTTACAACCATCCTCTAGAGGTTTATTCCAATCATCACCTGTAAAAAAGGAATTAAGTTGCAAAATTTGATGGTCTTTCTGGTCGAATAAACTGTATGCTGAATTAATTTTTTCAAAATCTGTATTTAATTCTTCAATTGTACGTGGAGCTATGTATGTATTAAAGAATCCTTCTTTTATTTCTATTATTTTTTCTGGTTCTTGTTTTTCACCATCTTTTGTATCGATATAAATCACTTTATCAACAAGCTTAGAAAATATTACATGAGGATGGTGAGTGACAATTATAGATTGTCGAGCTGTTTCTTTTATAAATTCCAATAGTTTAGTGATATAGTTTGGATGGTAGTGAGTCTCTATTTCATCAATTAAGAGAATTTCCGGTTTTATATAATTTATTTCTAGTAGGGAAGTAAATAGAGTTTTCTGACCATCACTCCAATCTGTGTACCTGAGTGTCCGATTACCATCATAAGAGCGTATGACGAATGTTGGTAGGCTTTTTTCGTTTATAGCTGCTCCAAAATATAAATATCCTTTAACAGCTTCCTGGAATTTTTGCACTAATAAATCATCTTGTCTGCATAAATAAATGTGGTTATCAAAATAACTATTTTCGTTGGTACTCTTAATATATCCATCAAAATCATTTTTGATTTCTGTAAATATATTGCTACCTTCATTCCCTTTGTCTTCTTGTATTAAAACTGAATTAAAAAAATTAGAGAACATTTTGGAAGGAAATTCAGTGAAATTTTCTTGTGAGAAATATTGTTCTACAATTTTTTCCACTTCTTGTTGTGGATAATATTGTTTTACAATCTGTTCCACTTCTTGTTGTGGATAATATTGTTCTATAATCTGTTCTACTTCTTTTTGTGGATAACATTGTCCTACTTCTTTTTGTTTAAAATTTTGTTTAAAATATTTTTTCAAATATTGTTTCAAATCTTGTTTCAAATATTGTTGAAAATATTGTTTAAAATCTTGTTGGAAATTTTGTTTCAAATATTGTTGAAAATATTGTTGAAAATATTGTTTCAAATCTTGTTTCAAATCTTGTTGGAAATATTGTTTAAAATCTTGTTGGAAATTTTGTTTCAAATATTGTTTCAAATATTGTTTCAAATATTGTTTAAAATCTTGTCGGAAATTTTGCTGTAAATATCGTTTCAAATAGTGCTTCAAATATTGTTGAAAATATTGTTGAAAATATTGTTCCAAATATTGTTGACATCTATTTTTAAGAAGTGTATCAAAGAATTTATTACTATATAATACTGGAGGATGAATACTGGAAAATCTAAAATTTTCTTTCAAATTTGTTGAGGTTAATATTTTTAAAAAACTATTTTTATCATCGTTAAAGTATAATGCGCAAGTAAAAATTTTGTTATCTCGCAGTTCTTTGAAGGTGATAGAATTTATTTGCTCGTAAATTCTTTTAGTAGAAGTTGAATCCCCAATAGACAGTATTTTTCCCACTTCTGGTAAATCATCACCTAAGCTTGAAAATTCTACTTTCAAATTAGTTTCTGCACATTGTAATATACCCTCATCCTTGTTATATTTTTTACGCTCTTCTGTTTTCGTTAGTGCTTCACTAATTTTTTTAAGTACATAACTCTTCCCACTATGATTTTTTCCACAAATTACCGTTATATGTCCTTTTTCATCTGTCTTTTCTGGATAACTGACCAGAATTTCTGGTTTTTTATCTAATGTTTTCTCATCTAATATTATTTTCTTAATATAGTTTTGAATATCTTTCTCTTGAATATCTTTCTCTTGCATTTGCATTTTCTCCGATTCAAGAAGCACGGAATAAAGCAGAAGAAATTTTAACAGTAGTATATTCTCATCGATTTTACCCTTAATAGGGACATATATTCATTTAAAAAAAGCCCGCAGTTGGAAACCTGGAGCTAGAATAATTATGAGCCATGAAGGTGTCGGGTTAAGATATTTCTTCTTTCACTGGGATATTCCCATAACTTTTTGGTTTGATGATAAATATCTACACAGATATCGCGTAGGTTGGGTTGCTATCGCGTAACCCTACATTATCAACCACAAAGTTGGGTTGCGATCGCTTAACCCAACCTACAATACTTAAAAAAATAAGATAACTAAAAAATAATAAGCAAAAAGAAATAGCGTAGGTTGGGTTAGCGTAGCGTAACCCAACATTATCAACCACAAAGTTGGATAACGCTCAAGTTTAACTAAATGTAGGATGGGTTAGCCTAGGATAACCCAACATTATCAACCGCAAAGTTGGGTTGCGATCGCTTAACCCAACCTACAATACTCTTAACGACAACGGTATTGATTGATAGGTTACTTGAGAATATTTCCTAATATCTCATTGACGCTAATATTTATATGATTAAAAGCATTAATAACTAAACTTTCATTCCTGGAAAACTTCTGCACTTCTTTATAATCACCATTTATAGGTTCTCGATACACTTCTACACATTCGGAGGTAATATCAACTAACCAAACTTCTGTGATACCTTTTTGGGAATACAGAGGAACCTTTACTTCTCGGTCATATTTAATAGTACTATCTGCGACTTCTATAATCAGAAAAACATCTTTTGGTTGAGGATGGGCTGATGCGTAAAAATCCTCACGGGGTTGTAATAAAGCTACGTCAGGTTGTAGCTGAGAACTATCATCCAATCCTACAGGATTTTGAATGCTGATAATCACTTTATCACCTAATTTCTGAGGCAATAAATTATTCAAACGATTTACGCAAGCAGCGTGTTTTAATCCGATAGCTGCCATTTCAATTATTTCACCCCGAATCAATTCCACCCTGTCATCTTCATTTAGGATGCCAGATTCTGCCATTTTATGGAATTGTTCGACTGTAAATTTCCGTCTGAGCAATTTTACGGTCATTTACATCTCTCCTAAAGAGCGCATTTAACATTTAAATTAATTTTAAAGGTGCTTAGTAGTGTTTAAGTACATTACTGGTTGCATTACTGGTTTGCAGTTCAAGATAAGGAATCAAGATAAAGAATAAATTAAACAGTATAGGTATAGGTCGATAAAATTTATAAGGATACTTTGAAATATATTTTGACTTTTCTTTAAATGAGAAAATCTTTCGATATGGAACAATTTGATATAGAACAAATTAATATGGAACAAACTTGGAAATCTCCTCCGGAACCGATAAATCAAATTTTAGATAATTTACCAGCTTCCAAAATAATCTTATCTCCCGATAGAAAGTGGATGGTGGAGTGGGAATGGATTCCTTTGCCTGCAATATCGGAATTGACGCAACCCAAACTCTCTTTGGCAGGATATCGTTTTAATCCTGAGACTAATTCGCCATTACATTATTATCCCAACTGTAGTTTAAAGTATCGACGAATAAGTTTTGATGCAGCTTCAGATATCGATACAGAAGTTTATCAAACCACCCATCAAACAACCCATCAAAAAACTTATCAAACTGTAGATTTACCCAAAGATGCTCGTATCGGTTATATCAAATGGTCCGATGATAGTAAAAAATTAGCATTTACTCTCACCCAAGCAAACGGTTTAGAACTATGGGTTTTAGATGTAGAAACAGGAACAACTCGACGTTTAACCGAACCGGTTTTAAATGGAATTTGTGGTTCTCCCTACTCTTGGTTAAATAAAAATACTTTGCTTTGTAAATGTGTTCCACAAGAGCGTGGAGAAGCTCCTGTAAAACCTCTGGTACCAAATGCTCCTCTAATTAAGGAAAATTTCGGGGAAAAAAGACCTTACCTTACACCTACAAGTTTATTACAAAATTCTTATGATGAAGATTTATTTAGTTACTATCTGTCATCAGTTTTAGTGAAAGTTAGTTTAGATGGAGAACAAACGGTAGTAACATCCCCAAACTTGATTTATGGAGCTTCACCTTCCCCTGATGGTAATTTTATTTTATTAAAAACCTTACATAAACCTTTTTCCTACGAAGTTTTAGCTGGTTCTTTCCCCAGAAAAATTCAAGTAATTGATAGTAGTGGTAATTTTATCTATCAAGTTGCTGATTTACCCACTTATGAAAAACCTTCCACGAAGCGGGAAACTGTCCCAACAGGACGTAGAAGAATTTCTTGGCGGGGAGATGTTCCTTCTACTTTATACTGGGTTGAAGCTTTAGATGAAGGTGATCCTCAAAAACAGGTACCTTTTAGAGACGCTTTATATCAATTAGATTTTCCCTTCACTGACCGACCTACACTACTTTGGAAATCAGAATATCGCTTCCGAGGAATTTACTGGGGTAAAGAAAACCTAGCTCTGACAGTAGAAGGATGGTACGACACCAGAAAGACTAGGACATGGAGGATTTTTCCTCAACAACCAGAAACATCTGCGAAATTATTGTGCGATCGCTCGACGGAGGATAAATACAGTAATCCCGGTACACCATTAACAAAGCTCAATTCTTATGGTTACAGGGTCTTAAGATTTGCTCTGGAGGGTAATAATATCTATTTGAATGGTTACGGAGCATCCCAAAAAGGAGTTTACCCTTTCCTAGATAAGTTTAATTTAGAAACGGGAGAAAAAGAACGTTTATGGCAATGTGAAGACCCTTACTTTGAACAGATATATTATTTGCTTGATGATGAAGTAAATACCTTTATTACTGCTCGTCAGTCGAAAACCGAACCAAACAATTATTTTCTCTGTAATCGTGAAGATAGCTCAAGAATTATATCCTCGAATATATCTTCAAATATATCCTCTAAGAAAATAGCAATTACCAATTACCAAGATAAAGCTCCCCAATTAAAGGGAATGACCAGGGAGTTAGTTCAATACAACCGTTGTGATGGTGTAAAACTCAGAGCAAAATTATATCTACCCCCCACTTATAAACCAGAACGTGACGGAACCTTACCTACACTACTTTGGATATATCCCGAAGAATTTAAAGACTCAGAATTTGCAGGACAATCAACCATTCCCGAAAATATATTCATTCGTCCCGGAGGAAGAGCTGATGTTCTATACTTACTTACCCAAGGATATGCAATATTAGCAAATCCCAGCCTACCAATTATCGGTGAAGGAGACGCAGAACCCAACGACACCTATACAGAACAGCTAATAACTGGAGCACAAGCAGCAGTTAACTACTTAGTAGAAAGAGGTATCTCCGACCCGAAACGGATTGGTGTCGGAGGACATTCCTATGGTGGTAAAAACACCGTTAACTTACTAGCTCATACCGACCTATTTCAGATGGGTATAGCCAGAAGTGGAGCTTATAATCGTACATTAACACCCTTCGGCTTTCAAAATGAATATCGCAGCTTTTGGGAAGCAAAGGAAACCTACATTCAAATGTCACCCTTCACCCACGCAGATAAAATTAAAGCACCACTATTATTAATTCACGGAGCAGGAGACGACCATCACAGTACATACCCGATTCAAACTGAAAGATTATATCTAGCTCTCAAGGGACTAGGAGCAAATGTACGATACGTTTCCCTACCCCTAGAACGTCATTCCTATCAGTCCCGTGAAGCTGTTAAACACACCCTGTGGGAAATGGTGAATTGGTGTAATCTTTATTTGTCAGGAAATAATAACAAGTAAGATATATTAAGAGTTATAACGTACAGTTCGCCTATTTTAAATTGAGTTATAAAAAAGCTGAAGGATTTAATCAGGGTTTTAGCCTTTGATTCAAATGTACTCTTGTCCTAACTTTGTGCGATACTCCGAAGGAGTGGTCTTCGACCATCGCATAAAAATAGAGTTTTTAAACCGGGGTGTTAATTCTAGATTATTTTAACTAAATCGCTATAACTATCACTAGACTTAGATTCTAACGTTTTTAGCCAATTTCTCTAACTCTAAAAAAATGAGCGAACCAGGAGTTATAAGTTATATTATGTCCGGATGATTAATTATTATTCTCGCATCTGTGCGAAAAACTAGAAATCCTCTTTCCCCCTGCTCCCTGTCTTGAAAAGTTGTTCCCAGTTCCCAGCTCTCAGCCCGTTTTATTATAAGTGTTTCAACGAAAATAATATTAGGGGAGATTACAAAGAGGTAAATCCTTATTTAGGGCTTGCTGAATATCTATCAAGATTAATTATCCCACTCTGTCTAAGCCTCTGCAAATAGCAATTCAAATAACATATTTATTTATTTAATTCATTGCAGTATCTTACGTATATACGTATATTTTTGTTTTATTTGCAACTATTTAATATCAGTATATACTTAAATGCATAGAAATGTTTTATCTGGGCTTTGATTATGGAAAAAATCTTAAAATGTCACAAGTTTATTGCTTATAACGGCTTGCAGTAGTATAATTATTTACAATTTAATATATATTGTCGTAAAAAAACGTACTTCATTCGGTGGATGAAGCACGATAAATGATGTATTCAACTGAATAAAGATTATAACTAAAAGTCAGTATTTTTCAAGGTTTTTTAAGGAAATGCTGATTGTTTTTTTTGATGAAATACATTTATACAGAAATTTATATAGAAGCAAAACCAATAGCTGTTAAAGTTTTGAACTTCCACTGTCTTCAAATCTTAGTTAGTCAATGATCTAGATCACAAAAAATATGTACTTGGGTAACTGGCAAGTAATAATAAAGGAATAATAATTCTTCTTAATACTAGCTTTATAATTTTATCTAAATATGAAGATAACTTTAGTAAAGCGCAAAACACACAATAAGTGAAATTCTCAAAAACCTCTTAACCTTCTCTTATGTCACATTAGGATCTAACAAACGCTACTAATTCAGTAGCGTTTTTTGTATCTATATTTTTTATTTATTTTTATTTGCAGAAGGAAAATTATACGACAATACTCAAGATTTATAAGCTGTCGCGCATTAAAAATGCACAACAGCAAGGCAGGAGGCAGAAGGAATAAGATTTTCCCACATTCGGCTCATGTAATCATAAATATACAAATTAAATGCGTAGCAGCTTAGTAAATATTATGATGCAAGATAAAACAGTTTTAATAACCGGAGCTTCTGGTGGTATTGGTCAAGCAACAGCGATCGCATTTGCAAATGTTGGTGTAAGGGTTGCAATTCACTATTATAAAAAACAGCTTGAAGCTGAAAAAGTTCTAAATTCTTTACCAAATTCCGGACATATGATCATTGATGCAGATATCTCTGATTCTGTTGCAGTAGAAAAGATGGTGAAAGGAGTTATCAAAAAAATAGGACATATTGATATTTTGGTAAATAACGCCGGAATCTATGAAGAACATCCCCTCAATAGAACAAATTACCAGGATTGGCAGCAAATTTGGCAAAAAACCTTAAATATTAACTTAATGGGTGCAGTTAACACTAGTTATTGCGTTGCTCAGCATATGATTGTAGGTAATCAAGGACGCATAATCAACGTTACCAGTCGGGGAGCATTTCGTGGGGAACCATTAGCTACAGCTTACGGAGCTAGTAAAGCTGCTCTCAACTCTTTTAGTCAATCTTTAGCACAATATTTAGCACCATACGGTATCGCTGTCATAGCAGTTGCACCAGGGTTTGTAGAAACCGAGATGACAAAGGAAATATTAGAAAGTACTTCAGGGGAAGAAATTCGTCAGCAAAGTCCTTTTAATAGGATTGCACGTCCAGAGGAAGTTGCAAATACCATTGTGTTTCTAGCTTCAGAGAAAGCAGAATTTTTGAGTGGGGGTATCGTAGATGTGAATGGAGCTAGTCATTTACGTTAAATAAATTCAGGATTTACGCAAGGAAGATTTGTCATTGCGATCAGAACGTAGTATGGGGAAGCAATAAAAAATCTTAGTTGCGTAACCCGGATTTCTCACAACATTTTCAAACCCCTATAAAATCTAGGTTTCTAATTTTCTTCTGCACTATAGCTAGAAGTCCAAAACTTCGGAAATATAGTTTAGTCAAGGCTTTTCAAAACTCATCCCTAAACTTGTAAGAAATGCAGGGTAAGTCCTGTATTTTTCAACATTGTTATACTCCTATTCATAACTCTTAACTTCTTCCAACTAATTTATCTCTTAATTTCTTGATTTTATCTCTAAATTTTGCTGCGTCTTCAAATTCTAGTTTTTCTGATGCTTCTTTCATCTGTTCTTCTAATTTTGTAATTAAATTAGGAATGTCTTCTAAAGAGAGTTCATTAATACTTGTATCTACAACCTCTAAATCTTGAGCATTTAATCTGCGAGAAACTTCTAAAAATGACAAAATTGAATTACTCGACTTTTTAATAATCGGCTGGGGTGTAATATTGTGCTCCTGATTATATGCAATCTGAATCTCACGACGACGTTCGGTTTCTTCAATAGCCTTTGCCATACTATCAGTCATTCTATCGGCGTACATAATTGCCTTTCCCCGGATATGACGCGCAGCTCTACCTATTGTTTGAATTAAAGAACGTTCGGCACGCAAAAAGCCTTCTTTATCAGCATCCAAAATCGCCACTAAAGATACTTCCGGTAAGTCTAAACCTTCACGTAACAAGTTTACACCCACCAAAACATCAAAAACACCCTCTCTTAAATCTTGAATAATTTCTATTCTTTGAATCGAGCTAATTTCAGAATGTAAATACTTGACCCGAATGCTTCTTTCTTCCAAATATTCGGTCAAATCCTCCGCCATTCTTTTAGTTAAAGTGGTTATTAACACCCGCTCATGTAAATCAACTCTGTCTTTAATCTCTCCCAATAAATCATCAATTTGTCCCTCTGTTGGACGGACAAATATCTCTGGGTCAATTACCCCAGTAGGTCGAATTATTTGCTCAGCAATATTATCTTCCGATATCTCCATTTCCCAATTTCCCGGAGTCGCAGAAACAAAAATACATTGATTTACTTTATCCCAAAACTCTTCTGATTTTAGAGGACGATTATCAGCTGCACTAGGAAGACGAAACCCGTGTTCTATTAATACCCTCTTCCGGGCTTGGTCGCCATTATACATACCCCTAATTTGTGGTACGCTCACGTGAGACTCATCTACCACTAATAACCAATCTTTGGGAAAATAATCAACCAAACACTCTGGTGGTTCCCCTGGTTGTCTACCTGCAAGATGACGAGAATAGTTTTCCACCCCGTTACAATAACCGACTTCTTGTAACATTTCTAAATCATAGCGGGTACGTTGGTCGATACGCTGTGCTTCTAAAAGACTTCCAGATCCTTCCAGATAAGCCCTATGTAGCTTCAACTCATCAGAAATTTCTTGACAAGCAAACTCTAATCTTTCCTCCGGGGTGACAAAGTGACGTGCAGGATAGATACTCAAAGCTTCTAAACTTTGAAGAATTTCTCCACTCACCGGGTCAACGTAACGAATTGCGTCTATCTCATCTCCAAAAAACTCAATCCGGACTATCCTATCTTCATAAGCTGGTCCAATTTCGAGCACATCACCCCGGACGCGAAATTTACCCCGTCCCATCTCCAAATCATTACGACTATACTGCACCGATACCAGACTACGAATTAGTTCCCTCTGATTCACCTCCATACCCACCTTGAAAGGAATCGCCGCTTTGAGGTATTCTGCTGGCATTCCCAAACCATATATACAACTAATAGAAGCTACAACTATCACATCACGTCTTTCAAAAAGCGATCGCGTTGCCGAATGTCGTAACATATCTATTTCATCATTAATCTGTGCAGTCTTCTCTATATAAGTATCTGTAACGGGAATATAGGCTTCCGGCTGATAATAATCGTAATAACTAATAAAATATTCAACAGCATTCTTTGGAAAAAACGAACGTAACTCGTTACAAAGCTGTGCCGCTAAAGTTTTATTATGAGCTAATACTAAAGCTGGTCTACCAATCTTCTCAATAACTTTAGCTATAGTATAAGTCTTACCAGTACCGGTCGCACCTAGTAAAGTTTGAAACCTATTTTTCGCCTCAATACTGCTAATTAACTGCGCGATCGCCTTCGGTTGGTCACCTGTGGGTTGAAAAGGAGCTTGTAAAGAAAAATCCATCTTGACGCTACATAATACATTTGACCTATTTTATAGTAGCGAATACTGGTCATTAGTTAATGTCCGATAGGTTATGAGTTTACTATTATTTTCTTTGTGTCTTAAATTCCTCTATTAAAAAGATTTACAACCAAATAATAATTAAGATTGACTTATGTTGCAGTCTTTAAGATACTTATACCTATACGAGGTTTTTTAAAGTTAAAATTTTATTAATTAAGATAAAATACCGATCTTCTCATCATTGTGAAATTCATTAATTAATATTGAGGTCGTTGATGCTATGAGTACACCCAGTAATGGTAAACCGGTAACTGCCCCTAAACTTGAGATTAAACCGAAAGAAGAGTCGACTCGTACGGTTGATAATACTCAGAGTGAAAGTGAGAGTAAAGATAATAGTGGAGAGAAGACTCAAAAGATGACAGCTAAAGAAGAATCTACCAAGAAAACAGAAGATAGTGGCAAAATGGTAATTGCTGGGAACCGTCCCATCGGTTCTAGCGATTTAGATGTAGCTAGTAAATTGACCGTTTCTGGTTCCCGTCCCATTAGTACTAGTGCCATTGAAATCGCAGGGACAATGGATATTATGGGCAAACGTCCCATTGCTGTAAACACCTTAGAAATTGCTCACACAATGAATCTTTCAGGGGTTCGTCCAATTGCAACTAGCGATATTCAAATAGCTGAGATTATAGGTAATAGACCTGTTGCACCCAATGAAATCGAAGAGACTTATACTTTGATGGGTTTTCTCGATTAAATTCAACTCAGGTCAAGAAGCTTGGTTATGTACACATTTCTTTTCAGAATTAATTTTTTCAGTATTGATTCTTTGGAGGATAGTAGCATTACAGGTAAAACATCTTGGAATCAAATATCTGAAAGTCAAATATCTTGAAATAGATAGACATAAAATAACCCGGTACTTAGAGAACCGGGTTTTTAGCTCTTAAGCTCAAATATTACTCCTAAGATGATATTTACGAATAACACCAAATTATTTTCCAAATTGGCATTACTTTTTCTAATTGAGATGTAAATATTGATAATATAGGCTGTTATCCGGTCGGGATATTCAGTAATTTAATTAGCTTCCCTAGACTTCATAAACCCTTAGTTTTCAACTAGAAGGTACGCGAGTTGAATAACTACTCTTACAAAGTTAGGAAAACTAAAAAACTAATTCCAGCAGCTATTTAACCAAAGTTGAAAATTCCAGGAACCCTGTATCTTAAGTTTGAATGTTAAATCAGTCTGAATCTTTAATCCCTTTAAATAATCTGAGCTAGAAACTCAAAGCACTATCCCAGTTAAGGACGCTCCACATTATAAATTATCAAATTCAGTGACAACTTTCTGAAAGCTTTAATTAAATTATCAAATATTGAGCGATCGCAGTAACCAGAGGTGGTAGATTTAGGCAAAATCACAGTAGTGAAAGTATAGCTATATAGCTAGAAATTCTGGTGAAAACAAAGCAAAAAATTTCATGAGTTAGTTTTATAACACTCTGAAACTAAGATTAGTTTTTATTAAATGAGTGAAGTCCCAAATCCAGCATCATAATAAACATTTAATTGCAGGTTTCACCGAGAACTTTCCTTCACAAATGACCTCCGAAATAGCCTTCTTCAGGTTTGTTTGGTAGATTTATTCGTGGGGTGCTTTTTGAATTTCTTCCTTGATGTGCTCTAAATCAGTGTAAAAATCAGCGACTCTAATCAGACTTTCACTTGTCATGGAAGCTAAGCTGACAACTTCGACATGTACGCCTCGATAAGTAATGGTATCAACAGCATATGCTAGGTCTCCGTCTCCACTCAGAAGAATGAGAGTATCGCAATATCTGGCGAAGTTCATCATATCAATGGCAATCTCTACGTCGAGATTAGCTTTTTTCGAGCCATCTGGAAACTGTACTAATTCTTTGGTGACGACTCGATAACCATTACGACTCATCCACAGCAAGAAACCCTGCTGCTTTTCATTAGTACGATCTACACCAGTGTAAAAGTAAGCCCGCATCAATTGACGTTCTTTAGTTAAACGACGCAGCAACTTAGTATAGTCAATTTCTAAACCAAGATGCATTGCTGCATAAAACAGGTTTGCACCATCAATGAAAATGGCGACTTTCGGACTTAATTTCGACTCATCATAATTGTGCAGATCGTACTTAGGCGAATAAACTTCGCTACTAACATCTGGTCTATCAACGACTTTTAGTAAAGGTTGAGGTTGTTCAAAACGTTCCTCTAACTCTAGTTTCTCAGATAATGGATTATGATTATTATTCTGAGGTCGTGGAAGTAGCTGCATAATAATGCGACTCCTCAGCGTATTATAAGTTTTCTTGGGAAGCTATCTAAATAAAGGTAACAAAAATTGCTCAACGCGAATACAAGGCATCGCTACCAACTTTTGAGGCTTTAGTAGTAACACTAAATAGAGAATTAATCAAAACCAGCAAAAATACAGGAGATTAATTACCTGCTTCTTTCTACTAGTGGGTACAAGACCCAGCCGAAAATCTTAATAATAAAATAAAATTGTCGGTAAAAATCAATCTCTCACTTTTGGATGATTTACAAATGGCTATCTTAGACACACTTATAAAAGTATCAATGGGTAAACTATCATAGTTATCCAGATTAGCAAAAATTTAATATTTTCTTTATTTACTTACATTTTTATTTTAAAAATCCATGATGTCTTTACATAATAGATACAAAAATTTACTTTCTGTAATAAAACATAGAGTATTAACTGAAAATGCCTATAATAAATAGAAATATTTACAGCGGTAAATATATAATTCTTATATCTAGCATATAAATTAATAGTACTTACCGTACTAAAGAAGTACAGTAAATTCTCTTAGTTGTTTCCTATTCTCTCTTTACTATAGCCTTATGGCAACTGCAATGTAGCTTTACATTTTATTTGAGTCGTTTTTTTGGCTGAAAATATTGGATTTTATAGATTATTGTCTTTGAAATTGGTTAATTTATCGCCTCTCTATCTTTATCCTAGCTATTTCTTTGAGAAGTTCAAATTTTATTAACTATCCTTTAAATTTTTGTTGTTGATTCTTTACAAATCCATATCATTTATTTAGACATCCTTGCTTCTATTTAGACTTATGTCTAATCTATAAGTAAAAAATAATCCCTGAAAGCTTTGCTGCCTTTGTTGTATACATTTATTTACGCCGTGTTGTACTAGGTTTAAATCTTCTACAAATATCATCTCCAGGTTATCGCAGGATTGATAATATAACTTGAAGTGCTAGTCTTTACGGCAGTTAGCTACGTATTCATGTAATTTGGCAACGAAATAAAATTTACCCGTAATATGCAATAGATAGAGGAATAATTCATCCAGATATAGAACTAGCTAAAGAATTTGAAACAGAAGAAAAGGTGCATGAACTGCATGAGTTAAAATAAGCTGCTAGGCTTGAATAAAGGGGATAAGTCAGCCACAGTTACGTAAACATTTGCAGAGTTGCTTCGGTTTCGCTTATGGCTCCCTTCTTAATTAAGTCTGTAAACCAAGGCAAATATATTTTAGGGATTATTCAGGAGCGATCGCTTAGAATGGAAATCTCTAAATCATGCTCTGAGCTAATCTGTCTTTACCTCTACATTTTTTTATCTGTAACTGGAATTTATCACAAAGATAAATGTATAAAATAATAGCGATGTTTGCCTGTATTTGATTTGATATATTTCATTTTATAAGTCTTGTATCAGAATGTTTTTTAACAGAGTTTGTGTAATGTAACTTTGTATATAATGAATCAATGATTTTTCTTCTAGATCCCTATAAAAGTATTGATTTGATCATATTTGTTAACAGTACAATACCGATTTGAAATATATTATTTAATACTATGCAACCGTGTAATATGGAATAAACATCTAATATTTTTAATAAAGTGGTGAAATCCACTGATTTACTATAATCATTCAGTTTAAAATTTAAAAATACGAATTTTTTGCCTAAGTAAGCTCCTTTTTGACATTTTATTTGCTAAATATATTTAACTAAGTACGAGCTTAAAGGCTGAAAAATACTGATAAATTTGGGATGATTTCGTGTTAGGTTTTTACACTATGAAAAAAAATTAATTTGAAAATTCAAACATTAGGATGGAACTGAAAGTGAATAGTACCGACGAGGACATACTCTCCATTCCAAGAGAAGTAACCATCCCGCAAGCTCCTCCTAATTTTAAGTCAGGTTTTATCGGCATTATCGGTCGTCCTAATGTTGGTAAATCTACCTTGATGAATCAACTTGTAGGGCAGAAAATAGCTATTACTTCTCCAGTAGCACAGACCACACGCAATCGCTTACGTGGTATTGTAACTACTCCTGGAGCACAATTAATTTTTGTAGATACTCCAGGAATTCATAAACCTCATCATCAGTTAGGAAAGGTATTAGTACAAAACACCAAAATAGCTATTGAGTCTGTAGATTTAGTCCTATTAGTCGTAGATGTAACTAGTCACTGCGGTGTTGGCGATCGCTATATTGTAGATCTGTTAGAAGGTATTCAAACACCAGTCATATTAGGTTTAAATAAACTCGATCAGCAACAAGCTAAGAACTCTGAGGAGATAGATAATGGCTACATTAGCTTAGCAAAAGTAAATAAATGGGAAACAGTCAAATTTTCTGCTAAAACAGGTGAAAATCTAACACAATTACAAGAAAAATTAGTTAGTAACTTAGAAACCGGACCATATTATTACCCCCCAGAACTGGTAACTGACCAGCCAGAAAGGTTTATCATGGGTGAGTTAATCCGCGAACAAATACTATTACTGACCCGTGAAGAAGTTCCTCATTCAGTTGCGATCGCAATTGAAAAAGTAGAGGAAACTCCTGCTCTGACTAGAGTTATCGCTACTATTAATGTAGAACGAGATTCTCAAAAAGGAATCATTATTGGTAAGAGTGGTAGTATGCTTAAGGCAATTGGGAGCGAAGCGCGAATACAAATTCAAAAGCTAATTGCTGGTAAGGTCTATTTAGAGTTATTTGTGAAAGTACAGCCAAAATGGAGACACTCGCGCATTAGGTTAGCAGAGTTAGGTTATCGAGTGGAAGAGTAGTAATAAATTCCAAATTCCAAATTCATAATTAATTACTTTTTACCCATCAACCATCAGTAAGATATACAATAAATATCCTCGTTCTAATAAATTAATATCTTCATCATATTTTTTTTATTACTTCCTATTCCGTTTGTCTACCATATCAGCAAGTAGAGCAAACATTCCTAGTTGAGTAGAACTGAATAATAGTAATAATGTTCTTTCTGTAAGGTCTTTGCGGACAAATATATCTTGGGCTAAGGTAAATAGAAAAGCTGCAAAAAATAAACCCGCAACCGGTAAAAATATACGCAGAGGTGCAAAGTAAACTCCCGTCCGTAGAATTAATTGCACAAACCTTAAAGTATCACGGATTGGTTTAATCTTACTTTTCCCCACCCGATCATGGTAATCAATTGGCTCATAATGAACTATATAGTTGTTAGTCAACATCGCCATAGTGATAGTAGTAGTGAAGCTGAAAGAATTGGGTAGAATATTCAGAAACTCTTCTAATATACTTTTCTTAAAAACTCTCAATCCACTATTCAAGTCAGGAATTGAAGACATTGTAATCCATTCTGCAAAACGTGCCAAAAACCATTTAGGTATTTTGCGCAGGGTAGAGTATTTAACATTTGCTCCAATTCTTGCACCTACGACCATATCAGCCTGCCAGCTTAAGGATACCAGTTCTGGAATCCTTTGATTAGGGTAAGTCCCATCAGCATCCGTGATTACAATTAAAGAGTATTTAGCATGACGAATACCTGTTTTTAACGCTGCACCATAACCGCGATTCCTGGGATGCTCAATAAGTTTGATATCAAGCTGCGATCGCAAAATATCTCCAGTATCATCTGTAGACCCATCGTTGACCACAATAATTTCATACTCACAATTCGCCATATCTAAGTATTGACGAATATTATTTACGGTAGAAAGAATACTCTTTTCTTCGTTATAAGCTGGTAAAACTAAGGAGAAGCTTGGACAGAAAGATTCTGATTTCTTCGACTGTGACTGAGTAACTTCATCGGTTTGCATTAGCAGTTTGGAATTCGTGGTCAAATAATGTACATTCCATATTAGTACAGTACAAGTCTCTCTTCAGTATTTTGCTTCATGAAAATTTCTTCTATTAGTAACTTTTTTGACGGTACCATTGACCAAGAATCTCGTCCTCAGATATGTTTTTGGTTTTGTTTAAGTTTAAGTTTTGCAGCTATTTATAGTCTAATTGCACTGCAACAAGCATTTCAAGCTGAATATGTGATTGCAGATGATGCTCGTCAGCATCTATTTTGGATGCAGAGATTTATCGATTCTGGGGCTTTTCCTAAGGATATAATTGCTGATTATTTCCAGTCTTTGGCTCCTTTGGGGTATGCTGCTTTTTATAATTTTATGGCAGTACTGGGAATTTCACCAATCATAGTGAGTAAGTTTATACCAATAATTCTTTGTCTTGTTACTACAGGGTATATATTTGGTATTACCAAGCAAATCATTCGGATGCCGATTGCAGCTTTTTTAGCTTCTCTGTTAGCTAATCAGTGTATATGGATTCATGATGATTTTGCATCAGCGACTTCTAGAGCTTTTCTATATCCTCTTTTTTGTGCTTTTATTTACTATCTACTGCGATATTCCTTAATCGGTTGTCTAGTGACGACTATATTGTTAGGACTTTTTTATCCGCCTTTTGTTCTCATTAGTGCCGGTGTAACATTTTTATATCTGTTTGAATATCAAATTGAATATCAAAAGAAGATTAGGGGAACGGAGAAAGGGAATAATTTCAAGTCTTTATTTAACTATCCGAGAAAGTGGTTTTTTTTATGCTTTGGACCTTTGCGTCTCACGAAAAATCCTCAGAAATACATATTCTACGGTAGTATTTTAGCAGTTTCAGTGATAGCCCTTCTACCTTCAGTATTTAAGTTATCAGCTTATGGTTCTTTGATTAGTGTTTCTGAAGCCAGAAATTTACCAGAGTTCTTTTCTGGTGGACGTACCAGCTTTTTTAATGACGATAATCCCAGTAGATATTGGTTCAGTGCAAGTCGTACTGGTTTTCGTTTGGCTTTTAACCCTCCTTTTTTAGCTTTGGGTTTGCTTTTACCTGTACAATTGAGATTTCCCAAATTGTTTAAGCTAGCCAAACAAGTAGATGCTCGTATTTACATATTGCTTTATATCTTAATTGTTTCTTGTACCCTATTTTTCGCCGCTCATATCTTGCTTTTTAGACTATATCTTCCTAGTCGCTACACGGTACATACTCTGAGAATTATTTTTGCGATCGCATCTAGTATTTCAATTGTTCTACTGCTTGATATGGTTAATGGTACTAATAAACCAGTTAGTTCCAAGTATTCAAAGTCTTCAAAGTCTTCAAAAAAATTATCTACTCTGTTAACAACTGCTGTAGTAGTAGTAATAATTCTCTATCCTCCGTTAATTTGGAAAACTAAATTCCCAGCTACGAGCTATATCGTTGGGAAGCATGAACAACTATACAAGTTCTTACAAAAACAACCATTTGATACTCTGATTGCATCTATATCTCCTGAGAGCAGTAATTTACCCAGCTTTGCTCAACGTTCGGTGTTAGTCAGTCCGGAACACGCTATTCCTTACCATACTGCTTACTACAGTCAAATACGTCAACGCTTAGGTAATTTAGTGCAGGCTCAGTATAGTCCCAACTTAGATGATGCAAAACAATTGATTGAAACTTATGGTATTGATTGGTGGCTCTTAGATACCAATGCATTTGAAATAGGATACATCCAAAATCATTCTTTCTTAAAACAGTATTTTACCAACAAGTTTCCTGAGGATGAGCTTGTAAAAATTACAACTCAAGCATCGAATATCTTAAAACAAATTGAGAAACAGGGGAAAAAACAAGGAGAAATTCCCGCACTATCAAAATTGCTAAAATGCTCTGCTTACCAACCAAAAAGCTCAAAGGAGAATTTAATCTTACTTTCAACCGAATGTATCTCTAAAGGTTAACTAAACTTATTAAATATCTGCAAATATCTACGAATAGCGAAAAAAGTTAATTTTTGAAAAAATTGGTAAAAAATAGTTGATTTAACTTATACGAATGAACTAAATCGTTTTCAGGTATTTCCATCTTTCTTGTTATGTTGTAATATCAATATTATATCAAATTATATTGATATAAAAAATACTGAAAAAGCTTAATTTAATACTTAGATAAAAGCCACGCAAATTTACTTACGTAAGTAACAAAATAATTTAGAAAATAAGCAATGAAAACGTTGTTTGTTTTGGCTATAAGCAATTGCAGTGTGGCTGTCTAGAGGCAAATGTTTGCGTATCAGTGGCGAGAAAAAATAATGCTTAGAAGTGTTTAGATAAAGGCAATGCAGTCAAATACAATGGGTAAATTTTTATCCACGTGTATGCTAGATATTAGATTCTGGACAAGATAAATATTGCTTCATATATTGCCGTACATATACAACCATCAGTAGATGTTTTTTTCAGTATATTTTGGCAAAATTTATTATGAGTCTGTTTATTTCTTATCAATATTCTTACCGATGCAAATTGTAGCAAAGACAAGATATCATAATTTATCTTATGGTGAATTGTCAGCGTTCGCTCAAATAACTCATAAGAGTTTGCAGGTATAAACAGTCTGAATTGAGGATACCTGTATTTTGTGTGAGACAGTTGTTTGAAACTTATAATGGTCAATGTTTCAAAGAACCTTAATAGAAAATGAAATAGTTTCAGTTGATATCAATTTCGATCGATATTAATAGAATAGTTAATATCGATCGAAATGTAACCGAGCATTCTTATCAACAAAGCCGGTCTAAATATGTTGTCTTACTGTAAGATGACAAAATTTCAACTCTGTAGCTAATTTTTTCAGCTACAAAAATGTGTGTTTTTGTTTCTTTTTTCGATTTCAGGGATTACATCAGGAGGATTTATGCGCTTTTGTGACGGTGAAACATTAAGTATTAGTGAATGGTTAGCAAGGGCTGGTTTTGAAAAAACCGACGTGATTACAATGCAGACCGATTTGATGATAAATCTACAAAAACAGTGGCGAGTTTATCGTGAAAGTGTACAAACATATATGGAAGAAAATGATTGTATAGACCCTACAGAGTTTCAAATTAGTCATCCCTACCGCGTACCCCAGATATCTAATCAACTCTGGTCAGTTTAAGATAATGGTGCTCATGGCACCTATCTTTTAAACTATCGATTAGATAATTATCTATTACCTAACTATATCTACCATATTTAGCAACCAGCTGATTCCCACCATTACCTTCACTATTCAACCAAGCCCACATCTGATCCCCGTAGGAAAAGTGCCACCATTCTCTAGGATTTCGACAAAATCCAGCTTGTTTCATTACATCATACAGTAGTTGACGATTATTTTGATAAACCGATGCTTGGGGGTCATCATTCTGAAGGTAGTAATCTGGAAGAGACCTATCAGACATCTCATCAATAGGGGAACCCATCTTAAGGATACTACCCCTATGATCAACTAAAGTTACGTCTACTGCTGCACCAGTAGAATGAGGAGGTGGTGTTTTTTCATTTAAACTGGGTTCAGCCCAAATTTTATGTACCTCTTGCCAAATTTCTTGTGTTTGTACTTCAGATAACTCTACACCATCAAGTCCTCTTTTAGCGATCGCTTCCCCAAAAGCATAATTGACCATAAAATTTTGAACAGCAACTGGACGATAAGCATCAAAAATTTGAATAAACCAGTTAGGACATAACTCACAGAGATAATTCTGGGCTTGAACTAGCCTTTCAACCACACCTTGACGTAAAAAGTAAGGAGAATGACTCCCGTAAGGTGCACCCAATTTTTCATAGGGATGAGGAGATTCTACAGCAAATTTGTCTAAAGGTATTTGGACTAGATTTTCATAACATTCAACAATAGAAAACCTATGATATGGTCTCATATTTCCAACTTATTATTAACAGTTAACGATATATAACCTTAATGTAATAAATTAGTAACTAGGAAAAAATGTTATTGCCTTTTATTTAATTGTTGAGTTTATCTACAAATTCCGAATTCAACTCACCCTTTTGGCTATCAATCACCATCGCAGCCATTTGGGTACTACTCATACTGTTTATTGCATGGGTAGTGAAGCGTTTTACCAAAGCTGACTCTGAAGTCATTCGTAAAATAGTTCATATTGGTACAGGAAATGTGATTATTCTGGCATGGTGGCTGAATATTCCGGCATTTATAGGAATTAGCGCTTCAGTCATTGCTGGTGTTATTACTTTGCTATCTTATCGTTTACCTATATTACCCGGAATTAATAGTGTGGGGAGAAAAAGCCTAGGGACTTTCTTCTATGCTGTTAGTATAGGTGTATTAGTTGCTTGGTTCTGGTATTTACATAAGCCCCAATATGCTGCTTTAGGTATCCTGATTATGGCATGGGGTGACGGTTTCGCTGCAATTATCGGAAAGGGTTTTGGTACTCACAAGTATGAATTTTTAGGTACTTACAAAAGCTGGGAAGGTTCTTTAACAATGGCAGTGATTAGCTATATAATCAGCTTTCTAGTTTTATTAATTTCAGAAGGTAATATAGGACAAGTTGGATTAATATCTTTTATTACTGCCATAGTCGCTACAGCTTTAGAAGCTTTCTCTATTTTAGGTATTGATAATCTGACTGTTCCTATAGGTAGTGCAGCTTTAGCTTTTGGGATGAATCAGGTAATATCTAATCCACCGGAATATTTCTTATATTTATGGAGTTTGGTAATTGGTAATTAGTAATTACTAATTTGTAAGTGGCAAAAAAATTAAAAGAAAAGTAAGGTGGTCTATTTAATAAATCCACCCTACTAATCAAACAACTAGTTGTAAATATTACCTAGTATTCGTAATATTAATAGCCATAGCCGTTGTTGTAATTGCGCTTGGGATAGCGTTGATAACCAGCATTCCCATACTTGTATCTATTGTTGCGGACTCTGCGATAACTTTTTTTGGGACGATAATAGGTCCGACAGGGACGGTTGTATCTCTTGTAGCTACTACGTTTGTAGTAAGATCTTTTCTGACGACGTGGCTTTTGGTAATAGCCGTTTTTTCTTTGGTCTATTTCGTCGTTATCAATTTCATTGCTATCAACATCAATATTGACAAATTGCACTTGAGGAAGTGTCAAGTCTTCTTCGATTGTGTTATCTTCAATCTCAACCAGACTTTGATTTGTCTGCTGTATGTAGGAAGACTCTTCTGTCTGTTCGGGTACAGACGCTGAAGCTGCTTCAATTCCTACAAAAACAGGCAATATCAATGCGCTGAATAAGAACTGCCAAACAGTGCGTTTGGAAAACATTATAGTGGTTCTCCTAAGTTAACTTTCCCTTTTCGCTCTAACCTGGGAATCTCTATGTGGAACTCTTTATTAAAGGCTTTTTAAGCCTTATCTCTAAAAAAACAAGGAGAAAAAATTATTTTAGTGTAAGTCCTTGATTTTTTGGTAGCTCGACCGGTGAAAACCGCTCATTGCAGGCACCCCCGACGTTGCAGGCTGTACCGATGACTCTGGCTATTGCTGCTGTACTATTTTCTCTTGCAGAAAAATTTGAGTCCATAACTAATGGTTTAACATGACTTGCCGGGGTAATTGAGTATCAGAGCGATCGCTATTGAGGTTTTTTTATTAACAAATACTTGCAAATTTTTGTAAAGACTGTTTAAAGTACATCTAAAGAGAAATAAAAGTTTTTAACTACTTCTGCTTAATTTGGAATAACAACCTTGTCAAATAACTGACAAATCCTGAAACCACTATCCACCTTCCTCAGATAAGATGACATTATAGCTATATCAAACCTATTTATGAACCAGAGTACCCCATTACGTTTGAGCGAACTGGCAAAATTATTTCTCAAGCAGGGGATTATTGGTTTCGGTGGACCTGCTGCACATATTGCAATGATGGAAGAGGAAGTCGTTGAAAAGCGAAAATGGATAAGTCGCGAACATTTTCTCGACCTAATTGGAGCAACTAACTTAATTCCCGGTCCTAACTCTACAGAAATGGCAATTCATGTGGGTTATTCCTATGCTGGAATTCCTGGTTTAATAGTTGCTGGTATCTGTTTTATTTTGCCTGCAGTTTTAATCACAACTTTATTTGCTTGGATATATACGACTTTTGGAACTCTAAGTGCTTTACAACCTTTACTTTACGGAATTAAACCTGCCGTATTAGCTGTAATTATCGGTGCTTTATGGCGATTAGGGAAAAAAGCATTCAAGAATACTCAACTTTTATTAATAGCTTTTGGAGTTATACCCTTACTAATTTTAGGAATTAATGAAGCTTTTGCTTTACTTTTAGGGGGAATTCTGGGAATGTTTTGGTTACAAGCAAATCGCGATCGCAAAAATCCCCCGAACCAAACAGTTCAAATGATTATAGCTGGGTTGAACTTGAGTGCTATCTGGAAAAGTAGCGTCGCTGTTGCAGCGCAGACTGTAGGAACAGTTACACCATCCATATGGCAGTTAGGGCTATTTTTCTTGAAGGTCGGAACAGTATTATTTGGTAGTGGTTATGTATTAATTGCTTTCCTTGAAGGAGAATTGGTGAATCAATATGGGTGGTTAACTCAACAACAACTCTTAGATGCGATCGCTATTGGTCAGTTTACTCCTGGACCTATTCTATCAACTTCCAGCTTTATTGGTTATGTAATAGCTGGTTTTCCGGGGGCTATTGTAGCAACTATCGGTATTTTTCTACCTTCATTTTTATTTGTTGCGATGATTAATCCTCTGATTCCTAAACTGCGACAATCTTCTTGGGCTTCATCATTTTTAGATGCAGTCAATGTAAGTGCTGTTGCTTTAATGGGGTATGTGACTCTACAGCTAGCGCGAAATATTTTTCTTCAGACTAAATTCGGACTTCCAGTTGATTTAATAGCTCTTTTAATAAGTGGTATGGCTCTTATTGCGGTCATTCGTTTCCGTATCAATGCTGCATTCTTGGTTATGGGTGGTGCAATTCTAGGTTGGTTATTTTCTATTTTTACTGTGCCAATTTCCTAATATTTATATTTGAAATTTAAGCATTTAATTTAAGCATTTACTTACAGAACTTACGCAAAATCAACACGATAATCCATCGGCTTTTCTGAAAGTAACATTCTTTTTAATTAATTTTTCTGTTCTATATTTAATCTTGATTATTTTTGATGAGTAATTAGTTTGAATAATAAGTTTAACCCTGTTTCTAAAAACTTTTAGCGAGAAGGGAGTAAGGTTATTATTTATAGCGGTACGCTTTCGGGTTAGGACGTTTTTTCACAAGAATAAAGACTTGGAGATTCTCCCCCAAACCCCCGATTGGGATGACGGTTGCGTCCCCCAAACCCCCTCCAAAGTCGGAAATATAAAAATGTCCCAACATATCCTAGTAGTGCTATAAATACATAAAAATTCTCTGAATTAAAAACCGCCAAATCCTATTTACAGCCAATTTCATCTGATTGAGGTACAGTTCATATCGTTGTAAGGCAGGGATCAGGGGGCAGGGAGCAGGGAGAATGTACCTCATGTAACTGCAAAGTGCTGTATATCAACAGTCTACGACCTTGTTTAACAAGCTTGAACTCTTGAAAGTGTCAATTCAAATTAAGGTGTAGCTGATTGAATAGTTTTTGCCGAATTCTTCCCCGAACTTCCTATACCTGATATTTTTTTTAATTTTTGTGGTACAAAATCAGATTCTTTTGCACCATCAATTTTTGATAAATAACAATCCCTGACAGCTAAAAGAAAACCTTTAATATTATCGCCTCCACCTTTACTTATTAGCTCATCAGCTTTCTTAAAAAATGTAGAACGCCATTTCCCATCATTCGTACCAAAAAGCTCCACAGCATATAAACCCGCAAGGTATTCAGTTAAAGGATCTAAGCAAAAACGAATTTCGTCTTTTGCATAACCTATAGTCTGGATTAAATGTAAGCGATGTTCCAAATACTTTAAATGTGCTTCCGGTTCATCTACACCTAAATCTGACAAAACATCTATTGCACTGGTTAACTTTGCATTTCCCGGTTGATAATTTTGCTGCAAACACTCCCAAGCGATCGCTTTCATGTCTTGATGGACTGTTCTATCATCTAAAGTATCACCAGTTACATCTCGATTGACTTCATTTAAATATCCCAACATCAAGCTAGGAACATTGTCAGGTAATATTTTCTGAGGTGCTTCGATGTTAGCGATGAGTTGTTCAGCGTAAAGTTTAGCTAATAGAACTGTAATATTACGCTGATTCACCATTGAAGAAAGACGATTACAAGCATCGAAAAATTCTTGGTCGGTAAATTCTTCTCTTTTACCTCGCTGCATTAAGTAAGCTTCCATAAATGAAGAAAGTTTATTAGCTTCGATACGCAGGGGTTTAATGACTGTTTTATTGATCCTACCTAACTTTTCTTCCAAACGAGATGTGATTATTAAGGCATTTATGGGAAAATCTGGTGAATCTGGCTGAATCGCTTCTCGTGTATCAGAGTTTAATTCAGAAAAACGATCTATTATTACTAAGATACGTTGCTTTCGTAACAGAGGTATTAGCAATTCCTCACATATAGGTTCCGGTTCATCAATTAAAGCTTGTAACTGACCCCGAATAGCTTCGAGTAATTTTGATTTGTCTTCAACTTCCCGAAATTCTTCTTCTAAAAGTACCGGTAACATTAAGCGATCGCATAAGCGCTGCTCCTTATCTTCGACCATTCCCCAAGCAGCTAGCTTACAGGCTAAACTAGTTTTACCAATACCACCTTCTCCCTGAATTAGCAGACAAGTACGCTTTTTATCAAAAATTGAGCGTAAATCCTGTGGTTGTAGCTGGGGTATGGTGGAACCTTCAAAAACCACGGGAATAGGGATATAGGTGCTACGAGAATTGACTGTATCTTTTTTAGGAAACTGTTCCCTAGCTAAGTTAATATATTTTTTTACCCAAGCATCTAATACTTTGGGATGGTAATGGAAAAACCCCACGAATAAGACATATCTAAGGGGAACATTGATACTGATAAGTGGAAGAGAAAAATCTGTGTAAGGTTTGAGAGCGTTATTTATTTTTAATAACCACAGAGGTGCAAATCGCAGCAAAATTAACCATAGCGTAGGTAATAAGGTAATGTAAGCTGCTATTCCTAAAACTAACTTGTGCTTGAGTACCCATTCCCAGGACTTATCAAGCAGACGGGTTTCTTTTTCAGCTTTGATAGCATTTAGAGGACGACGGATACGGGCAATTTCTGCCTCTGTAAACTTGTTTTTACCATCATTTTTATCATCTTCTAAAATTTTCAGAACAGGTTCAAAGTCTGATACAAGCTTATTTAACTTACTACTAGAAAGCTGATGTGCTTCATCTTGAAATCCTGCAACAATACCAGACAAACCTTTAACTGCACCGTAGCGGACATAAGATTTCTGGTCGTTTAAAAGTTTAATTAAGTCTGGTATTGCTGATGATGCATCTTTACCCATAGCTCCTAAAGCATAAGCTGCATTCAAACGTACTCCCGCATTCAGATCTTTTAAAGCACCAATAAGTGCTGGTACTGCAACTTTTGCTTCAGCACCAATTTTACGCAGAGCAGAGGGAGCATAAATCCGTACGTATTGCTCTTTGTCTTGTAAAGCTGCCATCAAGGCAGGTACAGCAGGTTTTGCAGCTTCCCCGATATTACCTAAAGCTATGGTCGCATAAAGTCGTACTTGTCCATCTTCATCTTGCAGTGCCGATGTTAGAGCGTTCACTGCTGGTGTAGCTTCAACACCCATGTCGCTGAGTACGGAAGCTACTCGCCAACGTAGATTATTATCTTCATTATGTAGAGCTTCAATAAGTGCTGGTACAGCAGGAGACCCAATATTTACTAAAGCATCAGCAGCATCAGTGAAGCGATTATTTCTAGCTGCTAATTTTTCGATTAAAGGTTCAATCTTACTGTCTGTAGTGATTTGTGCATAGCTACTACCACTCCATAGTAGCAATATCATTAAGCACAAAACTGCTACTCGGAAAATTAAGAATATTATTGATTTGCGCTTTATCATCCCTGAAAAAGGACTCTAGTCATGTAGAAACTGTATATATTGTAATCTGCTTATCGTTGTGCTTGTTGCTAACAACAAAATTTACAATTCAAAAGTATCATAGTTTTTTCTGGTTCTATTAAATTTTTACTAAATATATTGATTATTTAAATTAAAAAATTCAGGACTTACGCAACGAAGATTTGTCCGAAGCGACGGTCACTTAGTGTAGGGAAGCATAAGTCCTATCAGACACCCTAGCGCGAACGCAGGGTTTATTGCGCGACAGAGCTTATACTTCGCTATCGTTCGTCAAGCACGGACATGCTACGCAAACGGTCTCGGACAGAATTATGTTGATTTTGCGTAAGTGCTGAAATTATATAAACCAGTTTAAAATAATTCATAAAGTAAAATCTGTAGTCAATATTTATTGTTAAGTAGTTTCTATAATATGTTTATTTATAAATCATTTATTTGTAGGTTACATATAAAAATACTGAGAAAGTAAACATTGTGTTTAATATTTAGACAAATATCAATTATAAATAAATATCTCTACTGAAAATTTAGATAAATTTGATGAAAATACTGAACCATAAACTTAAATTATACAATTATATTTAGAACAACGTCATAAGAAAGCGTGCAAGGAGATTGGGTGCATTTACTATCCAATAATGAGTTATGAATCAAGTAGATAAAACTTCTTGGAAATACATATTATCTGTATTTCAAGAAATTTGGGGTTATGACGACTTTCGCAAACCACAAGGTGAAATTGTGCATAATTTGCTGATGGGCAAAGATGCATTAATTATTATGCCTACAGGTGGCGGAAAATCTATTTGTTTTCAACTCCCTGCACTTTTAAAAACTGGTTTAACTATAGTAATTTCTCCTTTGGTTGCATTAATGGAAAACCAAGTCAAGGAACTACAGGAAAAGAAATTATCTGCGGCTCTTTTACATAATGAATTATCTTCTTTGGAGAAACGAAAAACTTTAGTAAAAGTAGCAGAACAAAAATTAAGATTACTATATTTATCACCAGAAACTTTATTAAGTCCCCCAGTGTGGAAAACTATATCTGAACCAGAATTAAAAATTAATGCTTTGATTTTGGATGAAGCTCATTGCTTAGTGCAGTGGGGTGACACATTTAGACCAGCTTATCGTCGTTTGGGTGCTGTACGCAAAGCCTTGTTAACATCAAAAGCACCAGCAGAAAAAATAAGTATTGCAGCCTTTACAGCTACTGCTGACAGGGAAGCTCAAAAGATAATTAAAGAAACTTTAGAGTTAAGACAACCAGAAATTTATCGTCTCAATCCTTATCGTTCCAACCTTAGTCCTAAAGTTTGTATTGCTTGGACACCAAAAGGAAGAAAGCAAAAATTATTAAATTTTGTGCGGGAAAAATTACCAAACCCCGGACTGGTATATGTTAGAACTAGGCGTGACAGTGAAAATATAGCAACATGGTTAGAAAAAAAAGGTTATCCTACAACTAGTTACCATGCCGGATTACATGCAGAGGAACGTCGCCGAATCGAAAGTAAATGGTTGGATGGAGAAATACCCTTTGTAGTTTGTACATCTGCTTTCGGCATGGGGATTAACAAGTCAAATGTACGCTGGGTAATTCATTTCCATCCACCATCGCTACTGTCAGAGTACGTGCAAGAAATTGGACGTGCTGGTAGGGATGGTTTACCATCAGAAGCACTCATGCTTGTCAGTGAACCTACAGGATGGTTAGACCCAGAAGATAAGCAAAGACAAAATTTTTTTACAAATAGAGCGCGATCGCAATTGCTAAGGGCTGAAGAATTAATCAAAAAATTGCCTCCTACGGGAAATGTCGCAGCAGTCTCTGAAAAATTTCATGATAGTGCGATCGCTCTTTCGTTACTACATAGTATGGGTAAGCTAGAATGGCTAGATCCTTTCCAATATCATATTAAACGGGAAAACAATACACAAAAATCTGACACGAGTTCTCCTTTTAAAAATCAAACTCGTGCCGCTAGGCAGATGAATAAATACATTACAACGAAGGCTTGTCGATGGCAGTTTTTGCTAGATAGTTTTGGTTTTACTCAAGACGCAAAAAACTGGAACTGCGGACACTGTGATAATTGCAAGATTTAGAAGAGTAAACTACCCACACTGACCGATGGGTACAGTGTGGGCTTTTAGTAGCCCTGAACTGTCTGTACTGAGATTACAATACAAACCGTTCACCGTTCACCATCAACCATTCACAATTTACCATCAATAAATAAATTCCTAAAACTGCTTCAAGAACCTTAAATCGCTAGCATAAACCCTTCTAATATCATCTAATTGGTGTAGTACCATAGCAAAACGCTCTACACCGAAACCAGCAGCAAAACCAGTATAGACTTCTGGGTCGTATCCTACTGCTTTTAAGACATTGGGGTCTACCATACCGCAACCCATCACCTCTAACCAGCGTCCATTCCACTGTAAATCTACTTCTGCTGATGGTTCGGTAAAAGGAAAATAGCTAGCACGAAAACGAATAGGTAATTCACCAAACATCTGCTGTAAAAACTCTTTTACGGTGCCTTTTAGGTCTGTAAAAGTTAAATCTTCATCTACTGCTAATAATTCTATTTGATGGAATACCGCAGCATGGGTTGCATCCACATCATCCCGACGATAAACTCTTCCTGGAGCAATAATGCGAATGGGGGGTTCTTCTGCTTCCATGTAGCGAATTTGGACGCTGGAAGTATGAGTTCTTAATAAATTGCCGTCAGGTAGATAAAAGGTATCCTGCATATCCCGTGCTGGATGGTCAGGTGGTGTATTTAATGCTTCAAAATTGTAATAGTCAGTTTCCATTTCTGGACCATCCGCTATCGTATAACCTAAACCGACAAAAATATCAAAAGCTTTATCAATGATGCCGTTAAGAGGGTGTATGCTACCTTGGGGACGATAAATGCCTGGCATTGTCACATCCAGAGTTTCTGCCTCTAATTGTGCCTGAATTTTCTCTGTTTCTAAAGCTTGACGCTGTTTATCTAAACTGAATTGGAGTGCTTCTTTAACAGTATTAGCTACCGCTCCAACTTTTGGACGTTCCTCGGCACTCAATTTTCCCATACTCCGCAACAGCATACCCAGCTGCCCTTTTTTACCTAGATAGCTGATTCTAAGTTCTTCTAAGCTTTCTAAAGTTTCGGCATTGGCGATCGCTTTTTCTGCTGTCTGTTGCAGTTCTACAAGTTGAGTTTCTAAATTGCTGGGCGGATTTGTCATTTCTAGAAATAATTAATATTCAATAGTTATTATTCTTGGTTTTTGGGTAATTAGTAAAAGATTAGCTATTTTTTCTACCTGTCTTATCATCTCTGATAGCTCTTCTTACAATCAGTGTAAAAGCATTTAGTAAAAACATTTAGCAAAAACAACTAGATTTGATAAATATTCTTTATGGAATTTGTTGTGAGCAGGGACACTGACATTTCAAGATAAATATTGACTAAATATAGTTTCTAGGCAGATTATTGGCTATATAAATAAAGGAAATTAATTCTTATCATTTAAATTTATGAAATTGTTAATCAGTAATGATGACGGTATTTACGCAGCTGGTATTCGTGCCCTTGCTGATACTTTAGCTGCTGAGGGTCATAGCGTTTTTGTAGTTTGCCCCGATCGAGAACGCTCTGCAACCGGACATGGTTTAACTTTACATCAACCAATTCGCGCTGAAATTATAGAGTCACTTTTTCATCCTACCGTTAAGGCTTGGGCTTGTGATGGGACTCCTGCTGACTGCGTCAAGTTAGCTATTTGGGCTTTGTTAGACTCTCCCCCGGATTTGGTGCTTTCTGGAATTAATCAGGGGGCTAATTTAGGTACAGAAATTCTCTATTCTGGTACAGTTTCTGCGGCAATGGAAGGTCTCATTGAAGGTATTCCTAGCCTAGCTTTTAGCTTGACTAGCTACACCTCTGGAGAATTTCAACCGGCAGCAAATTTTGCTAAGTCATTGGTTGCGCAAATTTCCGACAATCCTTTACCAGATTTAATGTTACTTAATATAAATATTCCAGCTTTACCATCATCAGAAATTGCTGGAGTCGCGATCGCCCGTCAGGGAGTACGTCGTTATGTCGATGTCTTTGACAAACGTGTCGATCCTAGAGGTAAGAATTACTATTGGTTGACTGGTGAAGTTCTTGAAGATATAGAACCACCTACATCCGTGAATGCTGATGAAAATATTCCTCTTGATGTTCATCTTATCCGCGATCGCTATATCAGTATTACACCTTTGCAATACAACCTTACTCATATGAACGGGTTAAGAAATCTGTCTGGGTGGAAATTTCAAATCTAGTAAAATTTGTAAAATTTGATATTCCCTCTTTGTCACATAAAAAAAGTAAAATGCAATACGTGTAATTTTACGCTATAAAGTAAAGACACTTGTGCTATTAAGTTAAAAAATAATATCCAAAAAGCTCTAGTCTCTAGACCATAAGAGCATCATTTAACTGGAAGAAACTTCTCCTATGGAGTTATATTCTTACCAGTAATTTTACTCTCACACAGTTTGTAATAAGACAGCATAAACTGAAAACTCAGGAGTAACAATTTTTAGTATCAGTTGCCCGCTTAGTCCGGCAATCAACACCCATGTATAGCAAAGAAGAAAAATTTACCGTACAGTTTTGGGGCGTTCGCGGCAGTATTCCTTGTCCAGGAAAAGAAACCGTTTGCTACGGTGGCAATACCTCTTGTGTAGAAATGCAAGCAGGTGGTAAACGCTTTATATTTGATGGTGGTACTGGACTACATGTTTTAGGTCAAAGTTTATTGAGTAAGATGCCTTTGGATGCTCATTTATTCTTTACCCATTCTCATTGGGACCATATGCAGGGTTTTCCCTTTTTTACCCCAGCTTTTGTCAAAGGAAACACCTTTCATATTTATGGCGCGATCGCTCCTGATGGCTCTACTATAGAGCAGCGTCTTAACGATCAAATGTTGCACCCGAACTTTCCGGTACCTCTACAAATAATGCAAGCAGATTTGCATTTTCACAGCATTAAAGCTGATGAATTCATCAAAGTTGATGATGTGAGTATAGAAACAGCAGCATTAAATCATCCTGGTGAAGCTTTAGGATACAGATTAAATTGGCGTGATGGGTCTGCGGTTTACATTACCGACACTGAACATTTCGCCGATAGATTGGATGAAAATGTACTGAAGTTGTCGCGAAATGCCGATATTCTAATTTATGATTCTACTTATACTAATGAAGAGTATTATCATCCTAAATTCCCTAAAGTCGGTTGGGGACATTCTACTTGGCAAGAAGCTGTGAAAATAGCTAAAGCTGCTAATGTCAAAACTTTAGTAATATTTCATCACGATCCTGCCCATGATGATGAATTTTTATATAAAGTTGGAGAAGAGGCAGCAGCAAGTTTTCCTGGTGCAGTTATGGCAAAGGAAGGAATGGTTTTAACAGTTCCCGTTTCTGTACCTTTGTATAAAAGTTGTAGGGGATAGATATTTACAGACTTTCCTTAGTCAGTCGCTTCTTTACGAGAAACTACCTTTAAAGCGTAGCTATGGTGAAGCGGCTTTATACTCTAATTAGAAATTAGAAATTAAAAATTCCAGTCAGTTCAATGTTAACATTCGGTGTTTTCAAGTCTATTATCTAAGATGAATAACCTTGGAAATATCAAGGTGGATAAAATGTATTTAAATATACTACACAATTATATTTTTGTTTAATCAGGTTACTGCTATTAACCATTAATATTAGGTAGCTTGATATAATAATTATCTTTAAGCAACAATTTTAAGTAAGCATCTAACTTTGTCGAAGTTTAATCTAGCGGTAGTATAGCTTATAGCTACTGGTGGTTCGACTTCAATCCAATCCCAGTTATCAATGTGCGCAATCTGTCTCCAAATGAATGTTCTGTGCGAGTTATATCTTCAAATAATTTGGCGTTAACGCCTACTTTGGTTGCTTTAGGTAAGTTTGACGGCGTTCATCGCGGTCATCAACGGGTTATTGAGCCAATTTTATCTGCATCTCGAGCTTTGCAGAATAATAAAAGTAGTCTGATTAAGAAACAACATATCTATTCAACGGTTGTCACCTTCGACCCTCACCCCCAGGAATACTTTACGGGAAAACCAAGAGCATTATTGACACCATTAGATGAAAAAATAGAACAATTGGGTACCTTTGGTGTCGAACAATTAGTACTATTACCCTTCAATCAAGTTTTATGTAACTTAAGTCCTGAAGACTTTGTAGAAAAAATTCTCCTTCAACAATTACAAGCTGCTTGCATCAGTGTAGGAGAAGACTTTCGCTTTGGTTCCGGACGAACAGGAACCGCTCAAGATTTACAAGCGATCGCATCAAAATATGACATTCCTGTAACGATAGTACCTCTGGAAATGTCTAGCGAAAGTCATTCAGAAAAGATGAATATCAGTACTTCTTTGATCAGACAGCTTCTAGAAACTGGTGATATTCAACAAGCAAATATCTTATTAGGACGACCTTATACTCTCACAGGAAAAGTTATCTTGGGGCAGCAAGTTGGTAGAACCATAGGTTTTCCGACTGCAAATTTAGAATTACCACATAAAAAGTTTATACCCTCAAAAGGTGTATATGCTGTTCGTGTGATAGTTGATGATTATAAGTTAAATCGCACTGAAGCTGTAGATAAAGAAAAGATAGATTGGGAAAATAGTGAACAAAGAAGTGATCACCAAGAAAATATCTATGATGGTGTGATGAATATCGGAAATCGTCCCACTCTCAACGGTAATAACTTATCAGTGGAAATACATTTACTAAATTGGTCAGGAGACTTATACAGTAAAATCCTGGAAGTGAAACTTTTAAAATTTTTGCGACCAGAAAAAAAGTTTTCTTCCCTAGAAGCATTGAAAACACAAATTCAAAAAGATTGTTCAACCGCGATCGCTTTCTTTAATTATGAGTTATGAATTATCAATTACTAAGTGGGAATTACTAAGTGGGAATTTTTAATTGAGGTCAATTCAATCAGATTGGATTTTGAATTGAATAATGGGAATACTAAGGAAAACTAATCTGAATAGAAATACATAGGGAGTTTATATCGTTCTATAATTTTGTCTATATATTTTCTATTCTAATTATCCTATTACCTAATTAAACTGGTGCATGAGAGAAAATATAGACGCTCTTATACAAAACTTAGCTATTTCCATAGTCGGTAAAAATGATTCTATTCGCCTAGTAATAGTAGCTTTACTTTCCAATGGTCATGTTTTATTAGAAGATGTTCCAGGAGTAGGTAAAACCTTACTTGCAAAATCTTTAGCTTGTTCTATAGATGGGAAATTTTATCGAGTTCAATGTACTCCCGATTTATTACCAACAGATATTACAGGAACTAATATTTGGAATCCTCAGAGTGGTGAATTTACTTTCCTTCCTGGTCCAATATTCGGTAACGTAGTCTTGGCTGATGAAATCAACCGTGCGACACCAAGAACCCAGTCTGCTTTACTAGAGGTCATGGAAGAAAATCAAGTAACTGTTGATGGTGTATCTCGTCAAGTACCTCAGCCTTTTTTCGTGATTGCAACTCAGAATCCTGTTGAATATCAAGGTACTTTTCCTCTTCCAGAAGCCCAAATGGACAGATTCATGCTTTCATTAAGTTTGGGTTATCCCTCAGAAGCAGAAGAGTTAAAAATGCTTCAGCATCAGCAAAAGGGAGTTAAAGTCAATCAATTACAACCCTGCATCAGCTTAGAAGATTTACAGGAAATTCGTCAGATCTGCGCTCAAGTTAGAATAGAGAGCGATTTACAACAATATATTATTGATCTAGTCAGAGCAACTAGATGTGATGAGGAAATAACTTTGGGTATCAGTCCTAGAGGAAGCTTAGCACTACAAAAAGCAGCCCAAGCATTAGCATTTATTAACGATCGGGATTACGTTATTCCTGATGATATTAAATTTCTTGCCCCTCACGTTCTATGTCACCGTCTCATACCTACAGGGGGACGTAGTGCAAGAACAGTAATAGAAAGGTTATTGAGGTCTGTTCCTATCCCCTAAGTATTGGTTAACAGAAAATAGTTTTACTAATAAACAGGGCACAAACTTTGTGCCCATACAATATCTTTACAGTGTCTTAGTAATTTAAATTCTGAAAATATTCTTATCTTACACCAGCAGGCTGTTTCATTGGAATGCCTTGAGAAACCCCATTATTAGACTTAATCTCAGCCGCTTGCAAATGAGCTTCCAAAAACCATATTCTCATATCAATAGTACGAGAAAATTCTACATACAAATCATTTGTATCTTTTCTTATTTTTATCGACTAGATTTTTATCAGAAATAAAGAGAATTGCGACCTAGACATCTTGATTAGCATAGGCAGTTAATTATAATTATTTGATAATTTTGCCTATAAAGTTACTATAGTTCATACTCAATAAATATGAAGATATAAAAATAAGGACTATTCTTTGTAATGAATTATCAAGTTATATACGATGGGAATTGCAACCTCTGTGTGACTCTTGTGCAAATTTTGGAAAATATAGATAGAGGAAATTTATTTACTTATCTACCCATGCAAGATGAGAAAATGCTTTCTGAGTGGGGTATTACACCAAATAACTGTGAAATGGGGATGATTTTAATTGATACTAATGCTCCCGAGAAACGATGGCAAGGAAGTGATGCAGCAGAGGAGATTGGTAGATTGTTACCTTTTGGGAAAATTTTTGTAGATGCTTATCGTGCTTTGCCCGGTATGAAATCTATGGGCGATAATTTTTACGATTATATTCGCGATAATCGTTATGAGATTTTTGGTAAACGCCAAAGTACTTACAAATCATCTTTTTATGGAGATACTCCTGAAGATTGATTGGGAACACTATTCATTTGCTTTCCCCTGTTTTAATCTGAGTCCATTGGATTTTGTAGTGCTGATGGTACATTAATTGCCTTTCCCAAGCCCCTGACTTCTTGCCATTCTTGCTGCTCATTCCATATAATTTGTTCTAGGTTTGCATAGCTAAAATCTGCATCACTAAGAATAGATTGAGTAAGATTTGCATGGGTGAGGTCGGCATGATTGAGTATTGCACCACATAGATTGCTTGCACTAAGATTGGCTTCATTCAATTTCGTTGAGCTAAGGTCTGTACCAAGCAAAACTACTTCCCTTAAATCAGCTTGAGTTAAATCAGCTTCGCTCAGATTTACTCCACTCAAATCACCTTGATGAAGAACTGCTCTAATTAGATTTGCACCGCTCAAATCTGCACCAATGAGAATAGCATTCTGCAAATTACTTTCTGCAAGCTGAGCTCCGTTAAGTTTGGCATAACTGAGGTCTGTAGATAGGAGGACAGCATGTTCAAGATTGGTACTAAATAAAATACTATCGCTGATGTTCGCACCTTTGATATTGGCATATTGAAGATTAGCTCCACTTAAATCGGTGCGACATAGATCGGCATATTGAAGATTAGCCCGCTCAAGTAAAGTATCGCTGAGATTGGCACTAAATAAAATAGCATGACTTAAGTCTGTGTTATTAAGCTGTGCATCTCTAATAATGGTGTTAGTGAGATTCGCGTGATTGAGATTCGCTGCATTTAGTTTAGTGCTATTAAGATCGGCAGTACTTAGATTTGCATTACTAAGGTTTGCACCGCTTAGATCCGCACCGCTTAGGTCTGCACCGCTTAGGTCTGCGTTTTCAAGGTTTGCACCCCTGAGATCGGCACCACTTAAATTTGCGTCTCCGAAGTTGGCAAAACTAAGATCGGCATAGCTAAGATTAGCACCTGTTAGGTTTGTATCCCCTAAGTAGCTATGACTGAGATTCGCGTTGGAAAAATTAACGCTAATTAAATTTGCATCCCCCAAATAAGCTCTACTAAAATCATTTCCATACAGAAACTCTCCAACTAGATTGCTGAAATTACCGATTGCGATCGCTTCGCTGTAATTTATGACTTGCAACAGTCGGGATGTAAAAAAGTTTTCTTGTTCTGGGTCTGGTTTTCCGGAGGGGTAAAATTTGATTCTATTTTTAAGAGCATCGTTTTTCTGGGCTATGCGGTGTAGCTCAAACAGCAAAATCATCACGTTTAAACCAGTATTTATATCTATCTGACGCAATCCGATAGAAATATTGGATACTTTTTTGAGTTGCAGCATTTTTTGCTGAGGTAAATTGCTTTTGGGTGGTGCATCAATAAATTCTCCTTGACACCAACGCTGATAAAAATCTTCGAGACGCTCAAATACTTGAACGTATAATAATTTATCTTCTTTTGCTAACTTACCTATGAGTTCTGAGGCAATTTCTGCTCTCAATGTATCATTACCCAGCAAATCGTATATTTGCTGACACATTGAAAGGTCTTGTTGATTGCAGCTTACACTACCGCAATCTTGCACCCATTTGTGTAAACTAATTTTTAACTTATCTTGAAGTAAAAATGTTTCACAACTACTTGGGTTTTGATTTGAGGGAGGAAAATTCTTCGTCTGTGTTACTGATATTTCAGGTTGGTTGGGTAATAGCTTGTATGTATTTTCTCCTATTAGCTTCACTTTCTCTTCAGGAAGAACTATTCTATTGACTCCACCCTCACCTGTAACAACCTCTTTTTTTGGTGTGCCTTGGGTGTATTTTTTTAGCTGTCTCCAAACTTTAGTAAAATATGACATTGTTATACAGATTACTACTTAAAAATACTGATGACATCTGGCTCAATTAAAGATTTTTCACGGGTTTATACTTTTAATTAATAAATAAGCTAGTATTAATTAGAACAGTCTGTGAAAGACTATGTCGGTTATTATTACTCCCAAGTTACTGGTTGAAGTTTTCTATACAAATGAGAATATCCGCCAACGCCGGCTTTCGATTTCCTCTTACCTCTAACTCTTGGTAAGGAAGTTCACAGCAGGATCATCAACATTCGACTAATTTTAATTAATGTCAAAATAATTAACGTAAAAATAATACGTACTGTTTTTTACCAAGATATTAGATAGTAATTAGAAAAAATACTACATTAAAACAGTGCAATATAAATAAAAAAAGATGATAAAAATTGCTTTAAAAGCTAAGTGCTTGATATTAAGCAACGATATATGTTTTAAGTCAAGTTAGATAACTAACAAGTCTAATGGTTCGCATAGGTTACTAAATACTTGAGAATAGCTGTCGGGGATATATAGAATGAAGAGATTTGCTTTATATCTTATTTGTTTACAGGGTTTTTTTTCAGTGGTGGGCACAGCATTTACTAACCCCGAAGCTTATAGGGCTTATGCAGTAGAAAGTGATCGGACTGCATCAAAGATAGGAAAAAGTGCAAATGGTGAATTGTCTCAGGAGAAGGAAAAGTCATCATTACTGAATAAATCTAATCAGAAAAGTAATAATCAAGAAAGTAGTAAGAGAACACTGTTGCCTGTTTCCAAAGTATGGACAATAGATAAAAATAGTCAGGTTAAACGTCAGCCTTTTATGTGGGTAGTAGATGACGTTAAAAATAAATTTCAACAGCCGTTTTTGCAAGTAGAGAATAAGTCAAGTAAACCTAATAAATCAAAGGTTACCCCCAAAAAAGATGAAAAAAAATCCCCAGAGAATGGGTTTGAATCCTTTGATAAAGTAACTAAAGATACAGAAAAAATTCCAGGATTATTTACTTTATACAAGAATAAAGAGAAAAATAAGGTTTATATAGAAATCGATCCCGCGCAGTTAAATAAAAACTTTTTAGCGACTGCAACTCTAGAGTCCGGTATAGGTGAAGCGGGTATTTATAGCGGAATGCCCTTATCTGACTTTTTATTCTACTTCCGTAGGGTAAATAAAAAGCTCCACTTTATTGTTCGTAACGTAAATTTTCGGACTCGTGAGGGAGATCCACAAGTGCGATCGCTTGCTCGTTCTTTTAGTGATTCGGTGCTTTACACGATCAAAATTAAGAGCATTCACCCAGAACGAAAAACCATATTAGTAGATTTGGGTGATATTTTACTGAATGATTTAGCTGGACTCTCAGCTAGTTTGGGGGTTTCGGGAGGAGGACCCGAACAATCTTATTTTGGTGGGGCTAAAGCTTTTCCCAAGAATGTAGAAGTAGAATCAATTATGAACTTTGTTGGTACTCCGGGGAGTGCTGGCAGTAGAAGTCCCAAGTTTGGTACTTTAGCTGATAATCGTGGTTTTACTTTGAGGGTTCATTACAGTCTTTCGGAACTACCAAATAATAGCTATCAGCCACGTTTAGCAGATGAGAGAGTAGGATACTTTATTACTGCTTATCAAAATTTATCTAATCTGAATCGACGTGACCCTTTTATTCGCTACATTAATCGCTGGAATTTAGAAAAACAAAACCCGAAAGCTGCTCTTTCTCGTCCCAAAAAACCGATTGTTTTCTGGATAGATAATGCAGTACCTTTTGAATATCGGAATGCAATTAAAGAAGGCGTTTTGATGTGGAATAGAGCTTTTGAAAAAGCTGGATTCAAAAATGCCATCGAAGTACGTCAAATGCCGGATAATGCGACTTGGGATCCAGCCGATATTCGCTACAATACTATTCGCTGGATTAATACGGTAGACGGCTATTTTGCTATGGGACCATCCCGGGTTAATCCCTTGACTGGAGAGATATTGGATGCGGATATTTTAGTAGATGCAAGTTTTGTGCGAGCGCTCAAAAATGAGTATCGTCAAAAAGTACAGCCAGTACAATTTTCTCAGCGCACTTCTTTGACAGCAATGATGCGAAATCGGATGTTGTGCGCGAAAAATGATTTGACGGGAAATAATGTTGCTGAAAATAGCCAGAATAGCCAAAACAGGGAAACAAATAAATTTGCTTTTGCCAAAAGTTTTATTAGTCGTTTATCTAACTTAGCCGAACGCTACGACCTTTGTTACGGAATAGAAGCTGCAAATCAGTTTGCTTACGGTTCTTTAGCGCTAGATTTATTACACAATCAGAAATCTGTACGCGATAACCCCAAGGGAATTACACAAAGCGATGGTGCGAAAGCACCCGCTCTAAGCGATCGCATTAAGGAATATACCGATCAGTATCTAAGATTAATTATCGCCCATGAAGTCGGACATACTCTGGGGTTGAGACATAACTTTCGCGGTAGTACTTTGCTGACACCAGAGCAAATGCACGATAAAGGTATAACTCGTAGCAGGGGTTTGACTACTTCTGTAATGGATTACCTCCCACCAAATATTGCTCCCCACGGTACCACTCAGGGAGATTATTTTCCTAGTCAAGTTGGAGTATATGATGATTGGGCGATTTTATATGGCTATATTCCCATCAATGCTGCATCCCCGACTGCCGAAAAATCATTTTTAGCGAAAATTGCTAATCAGTCTTACAGACCTGAGTTAAGTTACGCTACAGATGAGGATGTATACGACCTAGATCCTACCGCAGACGCTTGGGATAACAGTGGTGATGTACTTGGGTATTCTCAGGGACAATTGAAAAATGCTCGCTTGATGTGGAAACGTCTAGATAAGTTTTCAGGTTTAGAGGGTGAAACTTACAGCGATGTGAAAGACCGTTTTGGTACTGTACTTGGTCACTACTTCCAACACGTTTATTACACTACAAAATATATTGGTGGGCAATCTTTTTACAGAGTTCGTCCTGGTAACTCCCAAGGAAAATTACCATTTCAATCCATACCTGTAGAAAAGCAAAGACAAGCACTAGAAACTTTACAAAAATATGTCTTTGCTGAAGATGCGATGGAATTTTCTCCCGAGCTCCTGAATAAATTAGCACCTTCAAGATGGAGACACTGGGGTAGTAACCCCCAAGTAGGTCGTTTGGATTATCCCATCCACGACCTAGTATTATTTATGCAATCTCTGGTGTTGAGGGATTTACTTTCAAGCGATCGCATTTCTCGACTCAAGGATATTGAACTTAAAAGTAAGACTGGGGAAGCATTGACTTTACCAGAGTTATTCGATAATTTGCATTCGGGTATCTGGACAGAAGTAATTAAACCCGAAAAAGATATCAAAATTTCCAGTCTGCGTCGGGGTTTGCAGCGTCAGTATGTAGATTTACTTAGTTCTATGGTGTTACGCAAGCAATATGTACCAGAGGATGCTCGGACTTTAGCTTGGTATAAGTTACGTCAGTTAAAGGAAAAACTTAAGGATGCTGATGGTAAAGTTGAGGATAAAGACCAATATACCAAAGCTCATCTTCTAGAAACTCGCGAGCGGATAAATAAGGTGTTGGATGCTCCTTTGCAGACTAATTGATTTGATAAGTGATTTGTTTTGAAGTTATTTTGAGGTTGTTTTGAGGTTGTTTTGAAGTTATTTTCCATCGATTGAACCATAGTCTTTTACCCCTTTTTCAAAGGGGTTTTCAGATAGGTTCCCACAAGAGCGTTAATTTTCAGCCTTAACATACTCAGTTCCATTGAGTTCATGCACCTTACCCAATCCTTCTCTGAGAGATTTAGCGATCGCTTGAGTTGCATCCACAATATCTGTATCATCTACGGTGTTGAGTGTAGCTAATTCTAAGTTATGATGCTCGACTGCATAATACCAGGCATGATGAAGTAGCTCATTACTTATAGAAGCAACTCTGTAAATTTCGATACCTGGAACCCACAGAGCAATAACATAGTGATGAATAAATTTTTCTACTTTAGTTAAGAATACTCCAGCAGGAATATCCTGACGACCGCTATCTTTAGTTGCTTGAGCGGCAAAATTCGCTTTAGCTTCTGGATGTTTAGTATTGTAAATAATCCAATTTTGAACTTCTTTGGCTGCTTTAAGCAATGCATCTTCCATCTTATTTATATCTCCCTTACCAGGTTGGGCTATTTGGGCTTTCAAGGAGATAGGGAACATCCATTTACATAAAGTACCAGGACCTTGTTGGGTATAGTTAACAAACTCCTTCTGTGCTAGTACACTAGGCGATATATTCAGGATACGACCTGCATTTGCTCCTACAGAGAGGAGTTTTACACTAGAGGTTTGAATTGCATTAACTTGATAGAAATCATTATCACCAAAAAAACCAATGATATCGTCTACCTCATAAACATCATCCCGCAAATTTAAAGCAACAGTAGCAGCATTTTCGACCACTTGTTTTGCACCAAAGGAAAAACCAAGAGCTAATGCACCAGCTAAAGGAGCAAGCAAACCTAGAGGAATCTCAGCGATCGCCAGACAAGCAACCGCAATACCAGGCCAAGCAACTATACTAACCACATAAGCGATCGCTCTACCATTGCTGCCTAGTTTATGAATATAAGGTTTACCAAAGATATATAAAACGCTTAAAATTATGCCTACGGTGATAGCCTTGAGTATGTTGCCCAGGTTATTGACGATAGCCTTGTTGATTTCTTCTCTATTCAGGTATTCTAAAAGTGTGAACTTTGAACTAGAGTCATTAATTATGGGGTCTGCAAGGATTGTATTACCGTCTTGCCAAACCATTAAGCCTTTTCCATTAACAGCATAGATAGTATTGCCACTGTTAGCTGAAAAAGCTCTAGTGTTTTTATTCCAAACAGCAGGAAGTCGAATTAATTGATTGGGTTCTGATTTGTGTTGTCTAACAAAAAATGATTGGTTCCCTTGACGACAGATATTAATCAAATATTGTTTTGTTTCAAAAGAAGCGACAAAGTTGTTACTAGATTCACAAAGTAGTGATTGTTTAATTTCACTCTTATTTTCATTCACAGAAACTGATGGTGATGAATCACTTATCTTAGGAGAGGAATCATCTTTTTTGTTACAACTGACTAATGTGAGGCTTACTAGTATTCCGATGGTAAGTATAGAGGTTTGCAAGGGATTACTTTTTTGTTTTTTATCTCTATTTGTGAGATTTTTCTTAGAGATTTTATTTCTATTCAAAACTTTGACTTTAAACATATTTATGAGTCCAAATAATTTTCAAAAATCATTATCTAAGTGTCCTAATGGACATGCTACGTAAATGCTGCGGACACAAATAATTTTGCGTACCCACTTATAGAATTGGTATAAATAATTTAAAAAACTATCTTTGGAAACGTTTTTACAAACCGTCTATGATGTATAGCAATATGCAACGCTGGGGTCGAATACTTTTAAATTCTCAAACCTATAAGCTTCTTCCTTACATTAAAATGCTTTCAGTAATAGATTACTAAGCTTTCCTTTTAAATTAACTAATAAATCTATATTTTCTTCCTCATAATCTTTTTCTGAGGATAGTAGTTGCCTAATTTCAAATTCCAAAGCTACTTTTAAAAGAGGAGAGCTTTTAGCACGAATCACGAAGCCTATGTGAGAGTTTTGATTGGCAAAATCATCTGCTTCTTGGATTAATTGTTTATCAATCTCATCATATGATGCGGTTATAATAATCGGTATTTGTGGGTAAAGCTTATTGATTGTTTTAGCTGCTTCTAGCCCATTCATTTTGGGCATGCGTAAGTCAAGAATTGTCAAAAATAGTTGATTTTGGTTGCTGATTTTTTGTACATAATCTACTGCTCTCTGACCATTCTCAACCATAATCGTGTCTAGGTTTCTTTGTTCTTCTTGTGCCCATCGTCGAACGGCTACTGATAAAGCATCTCTAACTTCGGCTTCTTCGTCGGCAATCAGAACTGTTTTAATTCCTGTGTCTGAGAACAATTTAAAATCTATATTTTTTGAGGTTTGAAAAAGATTAAATTGCACCGATGATAAAATGTTTGGAGAATAGTTAAACATATAACTTGCTGATTATTTGATATTAAGTTTTTAGCCGCTGATTCCAACAATTTAGAATGACCTTTGACCATAAGAAAGAGCGATTAACATATTAGAAATATTTACAGAGCTAATCTTACTATGATGCTCAAATCTTTCTTACAAAGATTGCATTTCTATCAAAATTAAATTAGAGTCAGTTAGAAAAATTTTTAAGCAATTGTATTTTTCTTCGACTGTATTAGTTACATATGCGATTTGGAATATTACGCAAAAATATAAACTTGAATAGAGAAATATTTCTGAAAGAATACCATCCATCTTGATTTTTCATAGCTTCAATCAAAAGCCTCACTTCCGAAGCAGTAAGATGGTCACGACGAACAACATTGCAGCTTTCAGTGCTTGGGGCAGTTAAATTACTCATTACTCACCCTCCTTCAATTGTTTGTCTTTACCTTAATTGTAGAAAAAGCTAGTGAAACAGCTACTTTTGCAGCCTCTGGTTAGTTCCTGGAATATTATTCTGATGAAGACTGACGTGCATTTCCTTTAAATAACAAATTTAATGCACGCCGGACATAATCTGTCCAAGATTCAGTTTTAGGTGGGAAGATAAGAGTATAAAGCATAATTCCACTCATAGAGTCAAAGACTAGATTGGAATCAATATCGGGCTGAATTTCCTTTCTGATTTTGGCTCTTTCGATTACCACACCAAAGGCTTCTCTTCGTGGTTGTAGATATTTTGTCCAATAAATTTGAGCAAATTGGGAATTACTAGAAGCGCTACTCATAATCATAGCTACAGTTTTTCTTCCTAAAGGAGTTACAGTAATCTGTGCAGCATTTTCAATAAGCTCATCAAGATCGCTTTCTAGATTACCAGTATTAGGAATAACTACATCTTGTCTAATACTTTCAATCGCATCAGCTACCAATTCTTCTTTACTTTTGTAGCGTCGATAAATAGTGGTTTTGCCTACCCCTGCACGGCTAGAAATTGCTTCAATACTCATAGATTCAAATCCAACTTCTCCTAGTAATTCCAGAGTAGCCTTCAAAATTGCTTGATGAGATTCAGCACTGCGGGGTCTTCCTGGTATTTTTTTATTCGTTTTACTCATAAATGTTATTATAGTTTACGAAACGGTATCGTATCGATTTAAATGAATAAGCGTCCTCGTCCTAATTACACTAGTAGATATAGTAATCAGACCCTTCAGCAAGGATTAGAAGAGTATTACGAGATAAATTCTAGTATTACTGACCCTAGAGAATTGCCCCCAGAATTTGCCCAAATCTTGTTAGCACATGATATTTCTCATGTTGTTCTTGGTTGCGATACCAATATGTATGACGAAATTAAATTATTACCATTAGGTTTTTGGACAAGTGACTACAAATTTGGTGATTACATAGGTACTCGAAAAGATCCCAAAATTAGACCTGCAATAGATATTATGTATGACGATTTAATTAAACAACATGGGGTTTTATGGCTTTATAGCTCAATTTTGTTCGTGTTACCGCGACTGCTACCAGAAGTTATAACCATCTGGTTCAAGACTCGCGGTACGAGAAAATATTACCCTTTTCTCATGGGTGAATCTTTACTCAATCGCTCTCTGCTAGAAATACGTCAAGATTTCGACCTTCTACCATTTATCAAATAAAAAGCTTTACCGAAAGTCAATAATAAAGAAAAATCGGCGTCATTACACCGAAAAATTAATCAATCATTAAATGTTGTATAAAATTGGAATAATGCTTATTTATATCGGGACGCTTTCGGGTTAGGACGTTTTTTCACAAGAACAGGACTTACGCAAAACCCACGTAATTCCGTCATTACAAGCGATAGCGACGTAATCGCCGAAATCTTGGGATTGCTTCCCTACACTACGTTACGGTCGCAATGACAAATCTCTGTTGCGTAAGTCCTAAAGAAGAAAGACTTGGGGGATTCTCCCCCAAACCCCCTCCAAAGCCGGAAATATAAAAATATGGTGTATTAAGGCTAACCCTTAACACACCCAAATAAATCAAATTACATTAAATTTTATTAATCAATTTTGCAATTAATTGCAATTAATTCTTAAACCAACTCTGATGGTGCTTCCACAGCTTCTTGTGGTTGGGGTTGGAACATGAATAAAGAATAAACTACGTCGCGACGGATATTGGTCATCATTTCTAAGAATAACTCGTAGCCTTCGCTCTTGTACTCGATTAATGGGTCTTTCTGACCATAACCCCTCAATCCTACAGATTCCCGCAGAGCATCCATTTGCTGTAGGTGTTCTCTCCACAAAGTATCAATACGCTGCAAAATAAAGAAACGCTCTGCTTGACGCATTAATCCTGGTTGATATTGATCAATTTGAGCTTCCTTCATGTCGTAAGCTATTCTTACCTGTTCGTGTAAGAAAGCTTTGATTTCACCCATTGTCATATCTTCCAGTTGAGAAGGCTGTAAATCTGATAAGAGATAAACAAATTCCTTAACTTTCTCAACTAACTTGTCTAATTCCCATTCTTCCGAAGGTAAATCTGGATCGACGTAGTAATTAACAATGTCGTCCATAGTTTTCTCTGCAAAGTTAATTACCTTCTCCTTGAGGTCTTCCCCTTCTAAAGCGCGACGACGTTCAGCGTAAATAGCACGACGCTGATTGTTCATCACCTCATCATACTCAAATACCTGCTTACGGATATCGTAATAGTAAGTTTCAACCTTCTTCTGAGCACCTTCTAAACTACGAGTTAACATACCCGATTCGATGGGCATATCTTCCTCTACATTAAACATATTCATCAAACCTGCAACGCGATCGCCTCCGAAAATCCGCATCAGGTTATCTTCTAAGCTGAGGAAAAATCTGGTAGAACCGGGGTCTCCCTGTCTTCCTGCGCGTCCTCTGAGCTGGTTATCTACACGTCTGGATTCGTGACGTTCTGTACCAATAACATGTAAACCACCCAAGGAAATTACTTTGTCGTGTTCTGCACTGGTAAATTCTTCGTACTTTTCTTTGACTTGTTTGTAAGCTTCCCGCAATTTTTGAATTACGGGGTCCTCTGTAGGTGCTTTTTCTGCTGCAACAGCTATCTTGTCTTCTGCTTCTAACTCTGTTAAGCTACGCTCTCCATATTCACGGACTGCAACTTGCACAGCTTCTTTGAGCAAACTTTCAGTTTGTTTACTTAGTTGAGTTGGAAATACTTGAGGAGAAGCTTTCCAGGTTTTCACTTTTTTACCGGGGACAAAACCTTCACCACCCCCAGAACCGTGAGATAAACCAGCAACGCCATTTACACCAAAACTATCTTCGTCTTCTGGTTTTGCTAATTTGGGCATAAAATATTCCCGTAGCTTGAGACGTGCCATATATTCTGAGTTACCACCCAAAATAATATCAGTACCTCTACCAGCCATATTTGTGGCAATTGTCACCGAACCGCTACGACCAGCTTGAGCGACAATTTCTGCTTCCCGCTCTACGTTCTCAGGTTTAGCATTCAATAACTCGTGGGGAATTTCTAACTGTTTTAATAATTCGCTCAGATATTCAGATTTTTCAACGCTGGTAGTACCTACTAACACTGGTCTACCGGTCTCGTGCATCTCGGCACATTCTTTAGCGATCGCTTTCCATTTTCCAGGTTCTGTTTTAAAGACCATATCAGACAGGTCTTTACGCTGTCTAATTCTGTTGGTAGGTATGACAGTAACTTCTCGCTTATAAATCTTTTCAAATTCTGCTTCTTCTGTTTTTGCAGTTCCGGTCATTCCACCGAGCTTGTCATAAAGTAAAAACAGGTTTTGATAGGTAATAGAAGCCAAGGTTTGAGTTTCTGGCTGGATATCAACCCGCTCTTTTGCCTCAATGGCTTGGTGTAATCCATCACTCCAGCGTCTTCCAGGTAATACCCTACCTGTAAATTCGTCTACAATAACTACTTCTCCATTACGGACAATGTAGTTAACATCTGTCACAAATAATTCTTTTGCCTTAATCGCATTAAATACAAAGTGTGCCCAAGGGTCTTCTGGGTCAAATAAATCTGTAACTCCTAACAATTCTTCTGCTTTGGCAAAACCTTCGTCAGTCAGTAAAACATTACGAGCTTTCTCATCTACTTCATAATGCTCTTCTTTGTCTAAAGACATAGCTATTTCTGCTGCCTTTAAATACTTCTCAGTCGGACGCTCTACCTGACCAGAAATAATCAAAGGTGTCCGTGCTTCATCAATCAGAATTGAATCTACTTCGTCAATTACGCAATAATGTAAGGGACGCTGCACTACATCTTTAATATCTGTAGCCATATTATCCCGTAGATAATCAAAACCGACTTCACTATTAGTTACATAGGTAATGTCGCAGTCATAGTTTTTCTTTCTCTCTTGGGGAGTCATACTCGCTTGAATTAGCCCCACACTTAAACCCAAGAAACGGTGTACCTGCCCCATCCATTCCGCGTCTCTACGGGCAAGGTAATCGTTTACAGTAATTACGTGTACGCCTTTTTTGGTCAAAGCGTTCAAGTAACTGGGTAAAGTTGCTACCAAGGTTTTTCCTTCACCGGTCTTCATTTCTGCAATTTGACCGATGTGTAAAATAACGCCACCTAGTAGCTGTACATCAAAGTGTCTTAAACCTAAAACTCGTTTTCCAGCTTCTCTAACTACTGCGAAAGCTTCAGGCAAGATATCATCTAATGATTCACCATCTTTTAAGCGTTCTTGAAATTCTGTGGTTTTACCTCTTAACTCTTCATCAGAGAGGGATAAAATATCTTCCTCTGCGAGATTAACCTCAGCAACATAGGGCTTATATTTTTTTAGTTTACGAGCGTTGGGGTCGCCCAATAATTTTTTTAGCATGGCAGGTTAACAGAACAAAAATTATAGAATATATAAGCAATTAAGGCAGGCTTACGATCATAAATACCTAACCATATCCAGCCACGCCTTCAGAAATTATGGATTGGTTTAATCTATGGTTAACTTTCAATGGGTTTTCCAAGATCATTAACTCAAAGTTGTCACATGAATAAGATAAATAGCTTACTTTATGACTAGTCTTAATTATGAACTTATATTATTAACGTTAATATATAGTATCATTTCAGCCTTGTCTAAAGCAGTGAGTTTCACCCATTAGAAGGTAGCGTTTTCCGTCCCTTTCACTCTTGATTAATTATCTAGAGAAGGGATAAGGAATGAAAATTAATCGGTAATAGGTAATTTTGTATTAATTTCGTATTAATTACTATCTTGCTTTGTTACTTAATTTGAGTTGTCCCATTCTGAAGTCAGGGTACGGAAGTTGTATTTCTCAGCACCAGGATGACAGGTAACACAGCTACCCATTTTTACGGGTGATGGTAGTTCTACCCTCGGATGTAAAGCTTTGAGGAAACGCGAGTTATTTAGACGGTAAGGTGTGCGTTCATCTTGTTTCCGGGGACGGGAAAAGGTAGAAATGTAACGCCATACTAAAAGACGTTCTGGGTCTACAAGAGGTTTGAGTGTTGCACCATAATGCTCTGAATCTTGGATCAGATTTTTCCATGTTTGAGTAGGTAATACTGCTGGAGGTATGCCAAGATGGCAAGTAGAGCAATTTTCTAGATAAAGTTTCTGTCCAAGGTTATATTTTGCAGGTACCGCATCAACTGTTCCGATATTTGATGTAGTAGTTGATATAGGTGTTGCACCTTGTACATTAGTTGCTAAAGCTAGCAAAAAGCCCATACCTAAACTCCAAACCAGGATAATGATAAATAATCCCACTGGTTTACGTCGAAGTTTTTGTTGGCGTTTTCGAGATTTACGCTTCACAGTCTTTGATACTCCTCTAAACTCTGTTATGATTCTGTGATAAATCTGTAATAAGTCTATACTCCTAGGGTGTGTGGTAATTATGAATCCGTGGGAGGGTAGCAGTTTCTAAGAATTTACTTCTATTTTCAATAAGAATATAACAGTTCATTTAAATGTAGGTAAATATAAATAAATACAAACAAATATAAGTTAAATATACAGTCTCAACGCTGTTTAACAATTATATTTGTTAGATGTTGGATGTAATTATCAACTATTATTTATTCAAGATATTTTTTAGATAATAATTAAATAAAAGTCAAATTATTTTATTTTTATTACCCTAAGATTAGGCTATTGAATTTGTGATTAATTTTGAGAGTAAAAAGTCATATCAAATTCCTTACGCAGTTCAGTCACTCTGCTCTAATTAACCTCCGGCAAGTGCTAAGCCCTACAAAATGAGCAAACAAAAACACAGAAGACTGGATTAAGAATATTCTCCAGCCTGTAACAAATCCCAGATATAATTTTCTTGCTACCTTATTACCTTTGAGAAACTTGATATTTCAGTTAAGAACATTTCCTGTAGGTAGGCTGGCTACGCCAACAACCATCAAATACGAATTCTATTAGTTGCTAAAATAATAGTCACAAATTAGGTTAGTAACTGTTAACTTGACTCTCTGAAGCAAGAATATGATATTTATCGCAAGAATTGACAATGCAAATAAATCTTATAGCCTGTTAGGATATATCTTATTCACCTTAAGATAGAGTTAGCCGCGAACAAAAAGGTTGTACATTAATTGGAATTAAATTGTTTTTTATCTATTACTACTATCTACACTCAATTAGTGTAATTTATAACTTCCTTAAAATGAATTTTGGGCAGAGTATGAATACTTGTTTATAATCACACTGACTAGACAGTGACTAGTTGTTAATCACATGGAATCCTATCCTCGAGATAAAATTATCATAGGGCAAGAATCTCACAACGAGGAAAACACCGTTGCCCAACAAGATTCACATAAATCTTCTAAGCCACCATCAGATAAAAAGAAATGGCTTTGGTTATTGCTATCCTTACTTTTAATAGGAGGAGGCGGTATTATCGCATGGAGAATTCTAACACCATCAGGAGGACAGGGGCAAACTCAGACAAATCAACGACCTCCAACTTTGGTTGAACTCTCACCAGTAGAAACAGGGATACTACAAACCAGCCATACTTATAGAGCAACTTTGGAGTCACGAAGGTCTGTAACTTTACAACCAAGAATTCAAGGACAAGTGACCCAGATTTTGGTTAGACCTGGAACAAGAGTTCCTGCTGGTACAGAGATTATGCAAATTGATTCTAGAGAACAGCAATTAGGACTAAGCGGTCTAAAAGCAGCAGTTTCAGCAGCGCGATCGCAATTAGCAAATTCTCAAGCGACTTTAAAGTCTCTGGAAGCGGACAGAATATCGAAAGTAGCTGATGTACGTTTAAATGAGCAGGAATATCAACGTTACTTGGCTTTAGTTAGAGAAGGGGCTGAATCTCGTCAAACTTTAGACCAATTTAATAATAGATTAGCTTCAGCTAAAGCTAGCTTAGGAACTATTAATGCTCAGATTGAAGCCCAAAAAGCGGCAGTATCCCAAGCAAAAGATGCATTGGTTCAATCTCAGGCTAATGCAAAGCAACAACAGGTACAGTTGCAATATTACAAAATAGAAGCTCCTTTTACAGGTACAGTAGGTAATATTCCTGTGAAAGTTGGCGATTTCGTTAATACTTCTACCCAATTAGCAACGGTCACGGAAAACCAACCTTTAGAAGTTGAAGTTGCTGTACCAATCCAACGAGCTCCAGAATTACGAAAGGGAATGCCGGTCGAAATTCTTGACGGGTCTGGTAAAGTGATTGGTACTAGTAGAGTATTCTTTATTTCACCGAGTGCTAGGAGTGGAGACCAGCAAATACTAGTAAAAACATTATTTGACAATTCTAAGAATTTATTGCGGGCAGGTGAATCGGTTGATGCCAGAATTATTTGGGATAGACGACCTGGGGTATTAATTCCAGTTAATTCAGTATTTAGACTTGCAGGAAAACCTTTTGTATTTGTCACCCAAAGACAGCAATCAAAAGACGGCAAGACTCAGCTTGTGGCAAAACAAAAGAGAGTTGAACTAGGAGATATCAAAAATAACAAGTATCAGGTGATTAGTGGTTTAGAGGTAGGAGAAAGGATTATTGTTTCCGGACTTTTAAATTTGACAGAAGGAATGCCGATTAATCCTAAAGGAGGTTCTGGTATGTCAAATATGGAAAAGAATAATTCAGAAAGTTCTAATTCAGAAAGTTCTAATTCACAGCAGTAATTTACCGCTATAAGTCATCAATTTTACTGTGCCGTATCAGAGCAGAGTGATTATAAGGGACATCCAAAAATTAAATGACTCAATTTCCGCATCTAATACAACTATCAGATTTTTTCTCCCTCTCTCTTGGTGCGCATTCCCTAGCCCTTTGAAAAAGCGCTTTCATTGTGGTCTTCTCCCAAAGGGAGAGGCTAGCGCCAAGGGGGTTTCCCCCCGAAGTTTGCTCAACAGAGGGAACCTCCGCACGCAACTTCTCTCCATGTACAACTTTTGTAAGAAGCGCGTTCTTCGCACCGCTGCTCCCTCTGCTTCCCCTGCTTCCTCTGCTCACCAAAACGATTGATTATTTTTTAATTGGAAGTCCCTAAGTGGTATTTTCTGGTCAACAATTTATTGGTTATTGGTAATCGGTAATAGGTAAATCTCAATTATTTATTACTCACTACCCACTACCTATACTCATAATTATGTTTGCTAACTTCTTCATTAAACGTCCTGTACTAACCGCTGTATGTGCAATCATCGTATTGCTAATTGGAGGTATTAGTATTCCGACCCTTCCTACTGATAGATATCCGTCTATTAGTCCCACTCAAATTAGCGTAACAGCCAATTATGTTGGCGCTAGTGCTGAGGTGGTAGAGAAAACTGTCACCACAGTTATTGAACGTCAAATCAATGGTGTTGAAGGTTTAAAGTATATTACTTCTTCAAGTAGTAACGATGGTACAAGTAGTATTACAGCCACCTTTGACTCTTCACGAGATAAGGATATTGCCGCAGTTGACGTACAAAATCGGGTATCCCTAGCTGAACCGCAGCTACCCGAAGCTGTACAGCGTACTGGAGTAACTGTTAGTAAACAGTCAAGCAATATACTCCTAGGAATGGGTATATATAGCGAGGGCAATAAATTTGATAACGTATTTTTGAGCAATTACGTTGACCTGTACATGGTAGATACCCTAAGAAAAATTGAGGGGGTAAGTAATGCTCAAATCTTTGGGGAAAGACGTTATGCAATGCGGATATGGCTAAGTCCAAAACTTTTAGCGAGCCGAAATATTGCTGCTCAAGATGTAGTAGATGCTATTAATGAGCAAAACTTACAGGTCGGTGCCGGACAAATTGGTCAGCAACCAGCACCATCAGACCAAATGTATCAAATCGATTTGCGGGTAAACGGTAGGTTGAAAACTGCAAAGGAATTTGAAGAAATTGTTATTAGAACTAGTGCAGATGGTTCTTTAATTAGACTAAAAGATGTTGGTAGGGCAGAATTAGGAGCTCAGAGTTATAATTCTTTCCTGAGATTTAACGCTCAAGAAGGAGTTGGTATAGGTATCTTTCCGACACCAGGTAGTAATGCTATTGAAGTTTCCCAAGCAGTAAAGGAAACAATGGCGGATCTGGCAAAGGATTTTCCTGAAGGTATGAATTACAAGGTGGCATTTGATACCACCATGTTTATAGAAGAATCCTTATCGGAAGTAATTAAAACATTATTACTATCCATCGCTTTAGTTGTACTAGTTATTTTTGTCTTCTTGCAGGATTGGCGGACTACTATTGTTCCAGTAGTAACAATTCCCCTAGCTTTAATTGGAACTTTTGGTTTTGTAAAAGTTTTCGGTTTCTCTATCAACACTCTGACTTTGTTTGGTCTAACTTTAGCAACGGGAATGGTGGTAGATGATGCCATTGTGGTAGTAGAAGATATTTCTCGCCGGATTCAAGACAAAAATATGTCTCCCGATGAGGCTGCAATCACAACTATGGAAGAGTTGTCAGGAGCAGTGATTGCGACTTCTTTGGTACTGATGGCAGTGTTTGTCCCTGTAGCATTTTTCCCCGGAACTGCAGGTAAAATTTACCGTCAGTTTGCTCTCACGATTGCTTTTTCAATTACCATCTCCACATTTTTAGCTCTGACTCTGACTCCTGCACTATCAGCTTTACTGTTGCGTAAGTCTCCCCCCAAAAGAGGTTTTATTGGTTGGATATTTAACCAAATCAATAGATTTTTGGACGCATTACGGGAAAATTATGAAAAAGCACTGCGGCAGTTAGTTCGCTTTAAGCCAATTGTTTTAGGTATATTTGCTTTTTTACTATGTATAACTGCTTGGCTTTACACTGTTGTACCCGGAGCGTTTTTACCAGATGAAGACCAGGGCTATTTTATTACTTTGATTCAGGGTAAAGAAGGTGTATCTCTGAACTACACTTCTAATGTGATGCGTCAAGTAGAAGAAGAAATTCTCAAAATGCCGGAAGTGGTAGCTACTTTTGCCATCGGTGGTTTTGGTTTTAGCGGTAATACAGCTAATAATGGTGTAATTTTTACAACTCTCAAACCTTGGGGAGAAAGAACCGGTAAAGAACAGACTTCTCAAGCACTTATTAATAAATTAAGACAGAAATTTTTTACGATTACCGATTCTAGGGTATTTCCGGTGAATCCTCCAGCTATCCAAGGTTTAGGTAGTTTTAGCGGTTTTCAATTTCAACTCCAAGATAGGAGGGGAAATACTAGCTTGGATACTATGCTGCAAGTCATGGGGCAGCTACTTGGTGCATCTAGTCAGCAACCAGAATTAGGGGCTGTGTTTAGTACTTACGCAGCAGATATGCCCATATTAGAAATAGAAGTAGACCGTAATAGAGCTAAATCTTTACAGGTTCCTGTAGATGATATTTTTGGTACTCTACAGTCTTATTTGGGTTCGCGCTATGTCAATGACTTTAACTTAGAACAGCGTACCTATCGGGTGTATATTCAAGCTGATGCAAAGTATCGCTCGAATCCCGAAGATATTGGTCAGCTATACGTTCGTTCTAATAATGACCAAATGATTCCTCTGAGTAATCTAGTGAAAATTACTCCTAAAGTTGGAGCACAAACTATTAATCATTACAACCTATACCGTTCAATTGAAGTGAGTGGTTCTGCCAAAGAGGGTTACAGTTCCTCAGACGCAATTAAAGCAATGGAGAGAGCTGCTTCTCAAGTATTACCTGCTTCTATGGGTTATGAATGGGCTGGAATTTCAGCTGAAGAGCAAGAGTCTGGGGGACAAGCACCATTAATTTTCGGTCTGGGTATGATATTCGTATTTCTGGTACTTGCAGCCCAGTATGAAAACTTTGTAGACCCGCTTATTATTATGCTTGCAGTTCCTTTGGCTATTTTAGGAGCATTAGCAGCGCAATCATTGCGGGGTTTGCCTAATGATATATTCTGTCAGGTTGGTTTGGTGATGCTGATTGGTTTGGCTTCCAAAAACGCAATTTTGATTGTGGAATTTGCTAATCAATTGCGGGATGAGTATGGGATGTCAATTACGAAGGCTGCTGTGAAAGCTTCTCAAGAACGATTGCGTCCTATTTTGATGACAGCCTTTTCTACCTTACTCGGAATTTTCCCTCTATTGATTGCGAGAGGTGCGGGTGCTGCAAGTCGTTGGTCTCTAGGTACGGCAGTATTTGGGGGGATGTTGGTTGCAACTTTCTTGAGTTTATTTATTGTCCCCATACTCTATATAACTATTGTTTCTCTCAGAGAAACCTTGCAACCGAGAAAGGAAGATCAAAAAAGCGATCGCAAATCTACTTTACAGGATACACAGCCATCTCATTCTATGACTTCTGGGAAATAAGGTTTGGTTGCATCTTGATAATTTTTGGTTGAGAGCTGAGTATTTTTATCCGAAGGGTGAGATAATCTTCTTAGTTAACAAGAAATTGTTAATCATCTATGGACAGATGTAGAAGTGATATCCAATCAACTACTCTGCTAAAGGCTATCTCATCTTTTACATTTTTAGAAAGTAAGAATATTAATTATGCAATCTAATAATGAAGTTAAAATTAGTAATCAACTTGATTTAGAAGAAGAAGCTGAGAAATTAGGCAAGAAAGCTATGGAAATGGGGTTAATTCCTAGCTTTGCAATTCGTTATTATCCAGACGTTTGGCAGTTTTCTATTCCTGCTGTGGATGCTTCTGATATTTTTACACCAGAAGAAGCTTATCTTTATTTGAAAAAGCTTCTTGCTGAAAATTCAGGTAAATCATAGGACAGTACTGAGACTCCCCGCGATTTTTAATCACTATTTTTCATTCTGGAAATTCTTGATTCAGCTATTCTCTCCTTAACCTGATAGGTTTTTAAAAACTTTGAATTGAGGGAGTCTCTGCCCGCTATTCGCTCTGTTAGGGAGACATTGTTGGTTCTAAGTGCGGCTAGAGAAATTTTTCTTACCTTGTATTTGGGTATGTTCTATAAATGCAGTTTATAGTCATAGTAATTGATGAGTTCTAGCATAATAATTTCCTGTGGTAAATATAGATTCTGAGTTAGATTCTGAGTACAATACTTACTTTAGAGAGAAGCGAATTGGAACGATGCGATTTGTAGCGAAAATAATTGTGGAAAATAGTTGAAATAGAGTTGAAATATTAATGTTTTTAATATCTCGACTTCCTTTGAGGGTAATTAATAATAAATAAGTACTAATAAGTAAAAAGGTGATTAATTCTAGTTTAAAAGAGGGATAAATCTTGCAATAAATAGCAAGAAAAGTAATCTTTCCTATTCATGATAAAATTTTTTCATTCTTTATACTTTTGAGAGAAATTAATCATGAGTCAATATACTAGTATCACTGATTATTACGATCTTTTGATGACTCAAGGTTATTATGATTACCAAGGGATGGCTGACGCGGTATATTCCCTGATGAAAAATCGTCAGAAAATACTTGAAATTGGTGTAGGAACGGGACTACTAGCTGAAAAATTATTATTACTTGCTCCTGAATCTGAATTTACAGGAGTGGACATTACATCATCTATGCTCGATGTTGCTAGAAAAAGGTTGGGAAAATGGGGCAAATTAGTAGAAGCTGATGTAATTGATATGAATCTCCAAGAAACCTTTGATATGGCTGTTTCCAGTGGAGGTGTGTGGGTAATAAACCAACGAGATGATCGGTTCGATTTAGGAACTCATGATAATAATTTTGAACGGGATCTTAAGGGATTAACTAACGTTTGTAAACATCTGCGTGAACATGGTTTATTGCTTCTAAGCGTTCAAGGAGATCAAAAAAAATATGAACAAAGTCTACCATCGGGAATTTTATATTCTCAGGATGTTAAACAATTAATCGACAACAATGGAATTGAAGTCTTTGAGAAAAGTTATTTTTTTAAGAAAGATAATGAAATTCTTGCTCAACAAAAATTAAGATTGAAATTTATTAGACAAGAGAAAAAAGAAGAAATTTTAAAACAAGCTGGATTTAATTTCCTTGGTATTCATGATAGCCAAAAATTTCATATTTATGAAAAGAGTTCATAAAGTAATCAATTTGATTTAGAAGAAAAAGAAGCTGAAAAATTAGGCAGTAAAGCTATGGGAATGGGGTTAATTCCTATTTTTGCAATCTAAGAAAGCAAATGCAAATAAGTAAGCTTTCGGATTAAGAATTTTTTTACATCGAGCGTAGTCGAAGCGTTAAGAAGAAGTAGACTGAATAAGGTTGGAATAAGCAAAAATTTCTGTATATTTTAAGAGTTGGGGGACTTCTGTCCAAAATCCTTTTTGGGGTGAAAAATGCGTCCCCCACACCCTCTCTAGAATGTGATGATAGGTAGCTGGAAGAGATTTTTCACAGGTAATGAGAAGTAATGAAAGTAATGAGTAGAAAAGTATGGTTAACTAAGAGCTATTAATTAATAAATATCAATTAATAACCTTTTTGGTAGGAAAATGAGCCACTTTGATATAAATCTTGTATGACTTGAGTAATAGAGATGATAGTTACTAATCCAATGACGATTGTAGGGGTGAAAGTTGTACCAGCGATCGCAATGGTCAATAAAACCGCAGCTGCAATAATTCTATACTTAGCTCTAACTTTACACCGAAATATCAAACCCGTAGCATGTAAAATACTCAGACTAATTAAGCACATTGCTACTGCACCACAAATTAACCAGCGTTCAGGAGCAGGTAAAAATTCTGACCCAGGAGATAAGATAATTTTTTCTACCCCTACCCCCGTTGCAGTAAGTCCCAGAACTAGGGGTAAATGTGCAAATAACCAAACTTGGTAAATTGCTAATTTTCCTTCTTCCCCAGCTTTTTTCAGAACAGAACCGCTAACATTTTCAAAGTATATCCACCACAAACTAAAAGCAATTATAAAACCCAATATTGCCGATATAGCACTACTAACATCCCAGTTTTTTTCCGAAACTCCATTCACAACAGCAATAATCGCTTCCCCAAGTACAATGATAGTGAACAATCCAAAACGTTCTGGAAGGTGTTCTGTGTGGGGTAATAAAATACTTTGGTGACGTTTTGCACTCAGAGGAGTTACAAAATCAATAGCTAAACCTAATACCCATAGAGCAAAGCGTATCGGAATAGGAGCAAATGCAGAGATTAACCAAAAAATTGCAGCGATCGCAAAACCTATAGAGTAATGATTTGCTAATCCTTTTGCTACAGGAATATGTTTTGCAACACGCAAATATTCAATTACTAACAAGATTCTAGTTGCTGCGTAAGACAAGGCAAAACCAGCAGAACTATCGCTTAAACCATGATGAACATTCACCGCAAGAGATGCGATCGCTAACATCTGTAAACCAGTGAATAAACGATGTCCAAAATCATCGCTATCAAATCGGTTCGAGTAAAATGTGTTACCAATCCATGCCCACCAAATAGGTGCAAATAGAAATATAAATCCTAAGAACCCCTGTAAGCTAAGATGTGAATGTAAGTAGTGAGCGACTTGGGAAACAGCAACAACAAATACTAAGTCATAAAATAGTTCTAGCCAGGTTGCACGACGATTTTCTTCTTCTGCTTCTGCTCCAATACGTAATTTAGGGGGTTGCAGCCAGCTTTTCACTTGTATGCTTCCTTTATTATGGTTCAGTAATTTTAGTTCAGTGATTGTAGTCCAGTAATTTGAACTCAAAAATTTTGGCTATAACTAATTTACTAAAGATTTAACACTAAAAAATTTAATACTAAAAAATTAAAACTTTTCGACAGCTGGACGTAAATCTAGTTCCAAAGTCCAGGTTGTAGGATGCTGTTGATGTAGGTTCCAATAATTTTCGGCGATCGCATCAGGTGAGAGTAGTTCATGTTCTTGTCTATTTGGTGCCATTTCTTGCACTTTTTTAGTATTAATTAAACCATCAATAATCACATGAGCTACGTGAATACCCTGCGGTGCAAATTCCCGTGCTAAAGACTGAGACAGAGCGCGTAAACCAAATTTACCTACAGCTAAAGCTGCAAAGTTAGCAGAACCTCTAAGTCCAGCTGTTGCACCAGTAAGTAAGATAGTACCTTTTTTTTGTTCTACCATAGCTGGTAAAACCTGTTGTGCAGCAATAAAGGCACCGCTACAATTAACTTGCCAGCAGTATTCAAATTCTTCAGGAGTTAGTTCTAAAATACCTTTAATCTTAAAAATTCCAGCGTTATAAATTAATACATTAGGTGCACCTAAATCTGACTTGATTTTATCGAAAGCCGATATAATTGATTCTGTTTCGGTAACATCGGCAGCTATCGATAGAGCCTTCACCCCTAATTTTTCTTTTTCAATGCTAGACTGAATTGCTGTTAATTTATCTTCATTTCTAGCTATGAGTGCTACGTCAAAATCTTCTGATGCGAAACGATGGGCAATTGATGAACCTAGACCTTCACCTACACCTACTACTACTGCTATTTTGGATGAACTCATGGAATTAGCTCCTTACAAGAATACTTTTCCTTGTTAGACAGTATTTATTTTATTTTTTATACTTTTTATTATTGGGCAGCTATGAGACAGTTTTAAGGTTTGTTTTTTATCATTTTTTTGTTATTTCCGTTTGGTTTCAGAATCAAATGACACCAAGATAGATCCAAAATTTTGTTTAGTCTTGTTTTACCAGAACGTGACCAAATTCCCAACTTCTGTGGTTATATAATCGCTTCCTATTCACTATGGACTATTCATAACCCATAGAAAATGTTTAATTAAGCTGGACATAAGAACTTAGAATATAAACTCAGTTTGCAGGAATAATAGTTTCCTGAAGATTAGCTTGATGAAAATTGGTTGCAAATAAATTCGCACCTCTAAGATTTGTCAACTGAAGATTTGCTCCGGTAAAGTTTGCACTTCTGAGATTACTCCAACTCAAGTCTGCTCCCGTTAAGTCAGCATTAATCAAATCAGCTTTCATTAAGCAGGTACTAGTAAAATGAGCGCGATTCAAGTTAACGTTACATAAGTTCGCTTTATAAAGATAAGCACCCATACCTTCAACTTCAAAAAGATTTGCACCGCTCAAATCTGCTGCAATTAAATTAGCTTCAATCAGATTTGTGTAACATAAAATTGCTCGATTTAATTTTACTTCCCCTAAATCGGCGTTTCTAAAATTTGCATAGCTCAAATCAGTACCAATCAGATTCGCAGAAGCTAAAGTCGCTTCTTTCAAGGATGCTTGATTTAACTTTGCCCCAATCAGATTAGCATTTGTTAAATCTGCACAGTTCAATTTTGCCCCGCTCAAATCAGCTAAACTAAAATCAGCTTCAGTTAGATTAGCCTCAATTAAGATAGCATTACGTAAATTGGCACCACTAAGATTTGCACAACTCAAATTGGCTCCCAAAAGTACTGTATTCTCAAAATTAACTTGACTAAGATTAACTCCTGAAAGATTGATATCCCTTAAATCCAGAGCATACAGATATGCATCGCTTAAATCTGGTTCAATTTGAGGATGATTATTTCTCCACTCCAACCATGCATTAACTCGATTCCCGTTTTCTTTATGCAATATTGCAGAATACGAGTTTTTCACGCTGATGCTAGCTTTTAATAAAGCTAAATGTTCGATATTTGCCATTTCTCCAACTCTTTCCAACCCTTATTCTTGACGCTTTGCAAGGGGATTTTCCCTACCTGCAACCCTTTCCATTGCTGTCAATGCTCCATCTGCACCTGCTATGATATCTTGTTCTTCTCCACCTAAATATAATCTACCAAAGCTACCTACAGCTTGGACTGTGAGTATATTAATTAAGGCTGCCTTTTCAGCTTGATTTGCAGCTAATGCAGCGTAAGCAGCAGGTTCTACTTCTAGTACATATAAAGTTTGTCCTGCAAGCAACATTTGCCCTTGTCGGGTGCGATTGATCAATTGTGTATGATAGGGATCGATATTACGGATAATTTGGCTAGAGATGACCCTGGGTTTCAAACAATCTTCTCTACTAACTCCTAATGCTTCCAAAATTGCTTTACCTGCTGAACGAATCTCTCCCTGGGAACTAGAGTGTATTTCTAGTAAACCATAAAGTCTTTCCACTACCTGTACTCCAGGACGAACAGAAGCAGACTTGAGGGCAACATCAGTGATACGATTAATTTCTATCCCTGGAGAGATTTCAATCCATAAAGATGTATCTCCTGGTAATGGTAAAAAACCTTGGGCTACTGTTCCCATATACGCTGCGTGTTGGGGTTGTAAGTTGTCCAGATAAACATAACTGCGTAGTTCTACTCCCAAAGTTTCGCTCCATCCATTAATTAGACCCGCCTAATCAATATATAATCTAGACACAAAAAAATGGCAGAAAGTAAAATGAGCAATCTACCATATTCGTTCAAAAATATGTATTATCTTTGATTATATCCAAAAATACCCTGCTAAAACATCGGAAAGTGCATTGCTAGGTCTCTACATAAGTTTGATGTTTAACAGGACTTACGCAACGAAGATTTGTCATTGCGACCGGAACGTAGTGTAGGGAAGCAATCTCAAGAACTATGCGTTCGCGTTAGCGTGCTCGATAGAGCTTATACGTCGCTATCGTTTGTCCTAGCGGACACGCTACGCGAACGTAATGACGGAATTACGTTGATTTTGCGTAAGTCCTATTTAATACAAAGTGTAAGTATTTATAATTCATGGCTTAACTCAGCAACGCCATTTTTTTAATCGGTTAATATAGTTGAATTGCTTTAAAACCGGATGGTGAATAAAATCAGACAGCATTCATTTTCCTTTGAGGTAGTTACCGTCAACCGCAGAGGGGAAATTATTTTTCGAGGAACTAAACAAGCCAACTGTTTTACTGAAAATATTTGCTCCGATAGTGGAGGTAAGAGCATCAGCTTGGATATGGTTTACATTCCGGGCGGTACCTTTATTATGGGTTCAACAGATGAAGAAGTAGAATATGCGATTCGACAAGTTAATTTCGATTTCATTTACAACGCGGAAAAACCCCACCATCAAGTAACAGTTTCCTCTTTTTTTATCGGTAAATACCCAGTTACCCAGCAACAATGGAGAACTGTAGCCGCACTACCCAAAGTTAACCGGGATTTAGAACCAACAAATTTAGGAGATAATTTACCAGTAGAAGATGCCTCTTGGTACGATGCCATTGAATTTTGCGATCGCTTAAGCCAACATACAGGCAAACCTTACCGTCTGTGTAGCGAAGCTGAATGGGAATATGCTTGTCGTGCTGGTACTACTACACCATTTCATTTTGGCGAAACAATTACCACCGATTTAGCGAATACTCGTTCTGACGATACTTTTGCCGACGAACCCTGTGGAAAAGATCGTGGGGAAACAACACCCGTAGGTAGTTTGGGTGGAGCTAATAATTTTGGCTTATACGACATGCATGGAAACGTTATGGAATGGTGTCTTGATGATTGGCACGATAATTACCAAGGTGCACCGACGGATGGTAGCCCTTGGTTTGATAGTAACGAGCCTCTCGCTCAAAAACTTGGAGTTGCCGTGATGCGCTCCGGTGGCTGGAATTCGGTTTATCCAACCTGCCGTTGTGCATCTCGCATGTATTGGGATAGAAAAGATGATGGTTTACGTAACAACGACTTACCCCGCAGCTGTTTTGGTTTTCGTATAGCCTGCGGGGTTGACAAGTTATCATAAAACTTCACACCATAATCCAATGAACGAAATTAATGTATAGCAACCGTTATATGGTTAAGACATATTTCATTTCATATCCCCTATTCAATTTCCCTTTGAGGGAAGCACATTCTCCTAACGTATATGTCTACAGGTATCATTTTATTTGATTAAGAATATCTACCTTGCCATCCGCATGGTATGAACGATATTGCGGACTTTATCTTCGGGTTCTCCTAAAGTATTGAGTAAATGACTTCCGAGTTCTAATGCAGCTTCAAACTCTGGTTGTACTACTTCTTTTGCTCCCATTTTAGTTAAGATATCAATTTCTTTGTCAGAGTGAGAACGGGCTATTGTATCTAAATTGGGATTTATGGATAAAGCCTGTTGCAATAAGAATCTGGTGCTGTTGGGGTCTGGTAGAGCGATCGCTAATGCTTTGGCTTTTTCTATGTGGGCTTTTTCTAGGACTAGCTGTGAATCTGCATCTCCAAAGATGTAAGGAATTTTTCGCACTCTTAGTCTTCTGATTGCAGCTTCGCTACTGTCCATAACGATTACAAGATGATTCTGGTCAAGTAACATTTGAACTATGACTTGTCCAACTCTACCATAACCTGCAACAACTACGTGGTTTTTGATGGTTTCTGGAATAGAAAGACTTTTGGGTTCTTCAAATTGCTGCAAATATTTAAATAAAAACGGTATACGAGTTAATTTTAGAGCAAAATCAGGGGCGTGTTGTAAGCAAATCGGGGTTAAAACTAAGGTGATAGCAGTTGTCCCCAATAATAGTAAATAAGTATCTTGGGGAATTAACCCTAGTTCGGAACCTACTAGAGCTAAAACAAAGGAAAACTCACCAATTTGATTGATACCAAAAGCAGCATTTACAGCAGTTTTCAGGGAATAGCCAAATTTAAGGACAATGGGAAATATAATGGTAGCTTTACCCAACATTACTAAGATTACTAAACCCAAAATAATTCCAAAATTACTAATCAGAATATTAGGATTAATTAGCATTCCGATAGATGCAAAAAACAGACAAGCAAAAGTGTCCCTCAAGGGTAAAATTTTAGCTAAAGCTTGGTCTGCATAATCAATTTCCGCAATCATCAATCCGGCGATAAAGGCTCCCATTTCGATAGAAAGTCCTAGAAATGCTGTAACTAAAGCTACTCCCAAACATAAGGCAATAACCACAAGTAAAAATAACTCATTGTTTTCCGTGGCAGCAACTTGACTAATTAAACTAGGTACAATCCACCGACTCAGAGCAAAAGCACAAGCCGCAAAAATGGTAATTTTTAGGAAGGCAGTACCTAAAGTCACAATCATATTTTCTGGCTGATTAAGAGCAGGTAAAACCGCCAAAATGACACCCAAAGCCAAATCCTGAGCAATCAAAATTGCCAGCATAATTTGACCGTGGAATGTATTTACCTCTCCCCTCTCAGTCAGTGTTTTCAACACCACAGCAGTGGAAGAAAGAGAAAGCACCGCTCCCAAAAAAATACCTTGAGTCAAGCCCGATACCCAGCCCAAAGCAATCGTAATAATTGCCACCAGAGTAGTCGTTAATCCAATTTGTAGCAAACTTCCGGCGATCGCAATATCTTTGACTCGTTTGAGTTCTGCAACCGAAAACTCCACACCCAGAGCAAATAATAAGAAAGCAACCCCAATTTCTGCTAAAGATTTAATTAACTCCACATCATTCAACAACTTAAAACCGAAAGGTCCAACAATCAATCCACCAGCTAAATAACCCAGTAAAACAGGTTGACGCAAGCGATTTGCCAGATATCCTCCCGAAGCTGAAGCTCCCAGTACAATAGTTAAATCCAAAATTAAACTATGTCCTGCTGCCATTATTGTTTCCTCTGGTAGAATGCAATCTTAAGTAGAATGACACATCTAATCAATACTGTCTTCCTTTACAGAATATATATGTAGCTATAAAAACGTGAGAAAGTTATAAATTGAACTTTTTATTTAGATAGTTTTAATCTCTATTTAATCTTTATAAAATTTGGTTAATAAACTTAACAGCTATGCTTTCTGATTTTCCGATATTGAAAACTTCCCGTCTCATCTTAAGAGCAATTCACATCTCAGATGCACAGTTAGTACATCGTAATCTCTCGGATTACCAGACAATTATATACTCTAATACAGTTGAACCTCCGAGTTTAGAAAAGGTTCAGAAAATGATTGAGAAATGGCAACAAGGGTTTACAAAACAGCAAGTAATTCGTTGGGGAATAACAATAAAAGGAGAAGATGCAATTATTGGTTCCTGTGGATATAAAAAAATCATCAAAAATCATAGAAGAGCGGAAATTGGTTATGAAATATTTGCAGAATATAGACGACAAGGAATTATCAGTGAAGCACTAAATGCAATTATTCAATTTGGCTTTAAAGTAATAGAGCTAACCCTGATAGAAGCAACAGTAAATTGTAATAACTTAGCTTCAATATCACTTTTAAATAAATTAGGATTTATTGAGGAAGGGGTACTTAGAGAATATGAATTTCAGCAAGACAAGTTTACCGATTTAAAGTTATTTTCTTTGCGACAAAAGGATTTATACAACGTTTAACTTTAGGACAGGACTATAACTCTCTCAATCCCAGAGGGATAGAAAGCAGGGTTAGCAGGGAGAGCTTATTTACATGCTGCTTAATAAAGACTAGTAACTAATAATTGAAACTGGTATGCTTTCAAACTTAGAGGAGTGAAAATAATTTTGTATGGATATTTCAAAATTACTGCAAGCTGGTGGTATCGTTATGATACCTCTGATAAGTTTTTCGATTCTAGCGATCGCGTTAATCATCGAACGTATTTTGTTTTGGATTAAACTCAATACTCGTCAAAGAAAAGTAGTCCAGGAAGCCTTGACTTTTTATCGTCGGGATAATCTGGTTAGTACAATGGAAACTCTGCGGAAAAATCGGGATTTACCCATTGCTCGTATATTTTTAGCAGCTTTAGAATTAGAAGAACCAAATCCAGAAGAGTTTCGTTTAGCTTTAGAAAGTGAAGCTCAGGCAGAAATACCTATACTAAAACGCTTTCAAACTGTATTTGAAACTGTTGTTGGTTTATCGCCATTATTAGGATTGCTAGGAACTATTTTAGGACTAATTGGGGCTTTTTCCTCTCTCAATCTTGGTGATGTTGGTGGTACTCGAACTCAAGGAGTCACTGGGGGTATCAGCGAAGCATTGGTTTCTACAGCTTTTGGTCTAACCGTAGCAATTTTTACCTTATTTTTTGCAAATACCTTCCGCGGACTTTACCAGCGTCAAATCGCACTTATACAAGAATACGGCGGACAGTTGGAATTACTTTACCGACGATATTATGAACGGGATGAGAAGGATTATACATCAGCAAGATGAAAAGACAAAATAGATGAGGAAACACAAAACCAGGACAAATCAGGAAATGATAGCGTTTTCACGAGCTATTTCATTAAATAAGCACAGCTTTGTCTTCCCTAGATTCCCCTTCCCATTCCCATCACTTCTTATAAACCACTTGAAAGGAATTTAAATAGCCTCTAATACTTTTTGTGAGATACTTTTCTTGTTTTCTAGTGGTAATCACCATTGCTTGATATAAACGTCCGTTAGCAAAAAACATCCTGTTTCTAGTAACTTTCCCAGCACTGTTAATATATTCGATTTCTTTACCAGGATGTCCGTTGGAACTGCGAATATTAGTTTGACTGACCAAACTACTTTGGGTAGTTTTTAATGCTGCTTTGGTTGCATTTGCTAAAACTTCTTGTGGGTTCGCTAATTTACCATAGCTATTAGGAAAGTCATTATATGCAACTACGTAAGAGACTTGTTGCTTAGGAGGTGTTGCAAGAAATATTCGTAAGTTAATTTTTCCCATAAAAGTATTTTGAGTCTCTGATAATTTTTTCGGATTACCCGGCATTAAAACTCTAAAACTACCATCTGGGCTGGTAAATGCTCTCCATTGGGATTTCGCTTGATTTGATAAAGCGACTGGTGAGGAATACATTTCAACACCAGCAAATCCTGTCAATATTAAACCAGTTGCCACCAGGGGTAAAAAACGCTGAACTGTCATATTTTTTTCTTTCTGAAATATTAATATACTGAGCTGTTAATTTGTTATAACCTATGAAAATTAGAAACTCGTTATTATTTATTCAGATTTAATTCAGAAGCTGTAATAGTTCATTTTGATACGAGAAATTCATGTTTTGGTTTAAGTACTATTGCAGTATTAGTGGGGAGAATAATAGCGATCGCTTAATGTTTCAAAGTAACATTTCAAACTAACATTTCCAATTTTGCAGCTACATCTTCTGCTTTTTCTATCCCGTGCTGATAAAAAGCAGATAAACCGGATGGGGTTGCACTTGTGAAATCAACTCCAAACTCTGTGGAACTCATATCTGGTCTGACAATATGAATATCAGCACTTCGATAATTTTCTGGAATTTCTTCTAATCCAAACATATCCCGGCTTAAAATTCCAGGTTCATTACTGATAGCAATAACTCTTTGATAACCAGCTTCCACCATTTCTATAACCGGACACAAACAAGTATAAGAAGCATCTACATAGGGTTTTCCTTCAATCCAAGCAGGAATCTCCCAACCATGAAGCATTCTCGAACTTGCATAAGCAACTTCACCAAAGTTATTAGAATTTAATTCATTAATAATCACATTATTAGAATATTTACTCAAATTAACAATATTCTTAGAACTAAATATCTCTAAACGCAAGTTTTTATCGACCCAGCTACGGTCTTTTTTCCCAGCCGAAACTAATAGTTTTCGACCCAAACGCTTAGCTTTTTCACCCTGAGTCTCAGATTCTGCTTCAGGAGTTACTACAGCACTAGCAGCAACAAAATATACTGGAGCTTCTGGTAAAAATAATTCTTGCTTGGGGGGACAAAAAGATTCGATTCCTCCCAAAACAACTTTACTCATGGTTGCATCTGGTTCCCCAAGAACTCTCAAACCTGCTAACCAATAATCAACACCCAAATCATTTACTTTACCCAAAGTAGCCCAAGCAGCAGGTATAACAGAAGAAGAACATGCAGCATAAGCATTTGCGACAATCCCAGCACTTTCTAAACCACTTAAAACACCGTGAGCAAAAGCACCTTTGAAGCTACCAGAAGCACAAGCGATCGCTAAGGATTTGTTATTTTTTTTTATTATCTTCAGACATAAATTTAAGACATAAAATAGTATTGAATATACGTTAAAAGATATGTGTTGAATAGAGATTTTTCCCGAAGAGCTATCTTATCTGTTTCCTTCCCCCTCCACCCTCACTTACTCTCACGCATCAATTCCCGCTTACGCATCTTTGCAATAACCTCTATCCGTCGCTTAAATAGCTCAAAATCATCATCGCTCAGGTCAGTTTCTGTCCATACTTGACGTTTCATTAATCTAGAAAACCATCCGTCAATTTCAGGATATTCTTCAAAATTAACTCCTAGTCTAGGTAGTAAAGACATATCTGTCCCTAGAACAATATCTGCAATGCTCAAAGTATCCCCACCAAAATAAGAATTACCTTTTAAGATTCCATTCAAAAATTTTAAAACTGTATGTATATGTTGCTTTGCTTGTAAATATTTAACTGATTCTTCATTTTCAAATAACAAAGAAATGACTTTCGGTAACAATTCATTGGTAGAAACCATTTTCACCATGCTGACTGTACCCAAAGCTGAGGGATTCTTTGGTAATAATTCCGGTGTGGGATATTTGACCTCTAAATAATCTAAAATTGCTAATGATTCCACCATCCTAAAACCTTCATCATCTATTACCGGGATATGATGGAAGGGATTAATTTTTAAATACTCTGCTTCCATCTGGTCACCATTTAATTGCATCAATACAGGTTCAAAAGCAATTTCCTTCTCTAACAAATATCGCCATACCCTCCGTGCCATAGGGGAAAGAGGATTGTAATAGAATTTCAGCATAACCTTATTTTTACTCCGCGCAATAGTGCGATCGCTATTTAATTTTGCTATGTAATCAATCTCAGGTTTTACAAAAGCAAAACAGAAACGAAATCAAGATTAGCATAAATAAGACCGAATGGTCTTATTTATTTGGAATAAGTTTTTAAAAATAAGTTTTTAAAATAATCTTTCTGTTTTCGCACTTTAGAGATTTTGGTATAAAAAATCATAATCTCTTCAAATTAACGTGTATATAGGGTTTTTCAGTTGACTGCAATCAAAATAGATTTGTGAATTACGACTGTGAGGAGTTTTCATTCAACAAGATTATATTTAACTCAAATGAAAATATTTATATAAATATTTATGTAGTTGGCTTATTTAAATAGGTCTATTGAATTCATTAAATATTTATTGAATTAGTCGTATTCTTACTAAGGCTATTGCTTAAAGTAAACTGATATATTTGACACATCTACTGATTTTTTAGGTATTTTTTTAAGCACATAAATTTAGTAGATAGATATTTAAATTAGAGTCAATTCATAAATATATTTCAAAATGTATCAGTCAAAAACATATAAATTCATATTCAAAAATATAACTTGTAAAAATACAGTTATAAATATAGTTAGAAATACAATTTTTAAAAACCCATTAAAAATAGTTTCTAATAGTTTACTTATTGGAATGATAGCTACATCTGCATATCCAGCATTCGCAGAAACCTCTTTGCAAGAAACTCTTCAAGTTTCTCAAGTTTCTCAAGTTTCCCAAGTAGAAAACTCCGTCTTGCAAAAATTGTATGGTACTTGGGATTTAAAGAACACAGACCCGGATTTTTCAAATTTTGGAGATATACGTATAGTATTTGCATCAAATAATATATTTCATGTTTTCTTTTCTAAGGAAAAATCTCAAAATCTTATAGGAAAATATAAAATTAGTTTAAATTCGCAACAAATACATTTAGATTTAACTTCTCCGCTTGAGGGAGATGAAGACGTAAAAGCAATTATAGAATTCACAAAAAAAGGTGAATTAAGAATTGCTAGTTCCTCTCCTGGAGAACCTAGACCAAAGGACTTTACTTCCAAAATATATACTTTTTCTAAAATATCTGACTCTACAAAAGTACCAGAAAGTCTAACCAGTAAATTTCAAGCACCGGATTTAAATAATCCAATAGTGAAAAAGTTGCAAGGAACTTGGAATTTGAAAGACCCAAAACTACCCGGAGAGAAAACAAGCTTTGTATTTACACCATCAGGCAAACTTTTTCTAAGTATTGATGGAAATCTCTATAAAACGCAATATGAAATTAACTCGAAAGCTCAACCAATGCATCTGGATATAAATTTGATAGGTACAGATGAAACAGTTAAGACAATTTTTGAATTTACTGATAATGGTAATTTACGTATAGAAATGGATAAATCCGCTCCAGGAAAACCTCGTCCAAATACCTACCCAGATGATTCACCATTACTTGAAAAGGTTTCTGAATCTACAGAAGAACTAAAGGTTTAAATAACCGGATTTATCCTCAGTCAGAAACTGGGGATAAATTTTAATCTTAATCTAAAAGCGTGTTTATAAGGGAGCATCCCAATGAAGGCAAATTGACCAAAATATTGATTGTCATTGCGAATGTAGCGCAGCGGAATGAAGCAATCGCAAAGTCTAGCTGCTGCGATTGCTTCGCTCCATTACATTACGCTCGCAATGACAAATTATATTTTTACACATTTGGGATGC